>DASRXW010000061.1:0-38049 GCA_035654055.1 Conexibacter sp. | reverse complement strand
GGCGCAGAGCAGAGTCACCGGGAGCTGGTGCGACGCGAGCGCGCCGAGCGGGGGCGGGGGCGGGGTCACCCCGCTGTGCGACCACCCGCTCGGCTTCCGCTTCGGCCGCCGCTCCGGCTACCGCTCGTTCGCGTGGGCCGGCGGGCTCGCGTCCTTCGGCCGCCGCGTCGTCACGAATCCGCTCGCGCCGGGCGGCGACGACACGACGAACATGGGCACGTGGGAGTCGTTCGACGGCAGCGCTTTCACGCGCGAGCCCGGCGCGGCGGGCGGCTTCCATCCGAGCGGCGGCTTCTCGACGCCCGACGGCGGCTGGCTCGAAGGTCCCGTGCAGGTGACCGCCGCGCCCGCGCCCGCGCATCTCGTGAGCTGGCCGGTCGCCTCGCGCGCGCCGCTGCTGTCGATCGCGACCGCGCCCGGCGCGGCGCAGGGCGCGCTGTCGGCCGGCGCGCTCGCCGTCGGCGCCGGCGGCGCGGTCGTGCGCTACGTGCCGGGCAGCGGCTGGAAGCGCGAGTTCCTGCTCAGCTCCACCGGCGCCGTCAGCTCCGCCCTCCTGCGGGGAGTCGCGTGGCCGGAGCCCGGCCGTGCATACGCCGTCGGCGACCTCGGCGCGATGTGGCTGTGGCGCGCCGAGACGGGGCTGTGGGAGAAGGACGAAGCGGCCCCGATCGCGTTCGACGGCAACCTGATGGGCGTCGCGTTCGATGCCGCGAGCGGCGGGTCGCGCGGCTACGCGGTCGGGCGCGACGGCGTGCTGCTTGCCTACGGCAAGACGTGGAGCCAGGAGGCGCTGCCGGCCGGCTTCGAGCACGCCGATCTGACCTCGATCGCGTTCGCCGGTCCCCGGGCGCTCGTCGCCGCCGGCTCGGACCTGCTCGTGAACGACGGGGACGGAGCCGGCTGGCACGTCGATGCCGGCCTGCATGCGCTGCTCGCGCAGGCGCCGAGCGCACCGCGGATCGTCACCGTCGCGGCGCTGCCGGACGGCGGCGCGATCGCCGCCGGGCGCGGCGTCGTGTTCGAGCGCGACGGTGCGAGCCAGCCGTGGCGCCCCGCCGTCGCGCCGTTGCCGGGCAGTGCGGTGATCGCCGCCGCGCCGCTGCGCGACGGCGCGAGCGGCCGCGTGCGCGCGGTCGTCGCGGTCGCGCCCGCGGTCGACTGGCCGCTGCCGACGCCGCTGCCGCCGGAGGACCCCGCCCTGCCGCCGGCGATCCTGCCGCCGTTCGCGCTCGCCGGCGACGGCTACCTGCTGCGCGAGACCGACCGCGGCTGGACCGACGAGCAGCGCGACGACTACGCCGGCGTCGCGAACGACAAGCCGGACAAGGCCGACCCGGTCGCGGCGCTCGCGCTCGACCCGGCGAGCGGCGTCGGCTGGGCGGTCGGCGGCTGGTCCGGTCAGCCCGACGACGCCGGCCGCGGCACCGGCGCGTCCGGGCCGGGCGCCGCCGTGCGCGCGCGCGTGCAGACCGCGGCGATCCAGCGCTACGCGGTCGGCGGCGCGCCCGACGCGCCGCCCGGCGAGCGCGCGGACCCGGTGCCCGTCAACGCCTCGCTCGCGACGTTCGCGGTGGCCGGGCACGCCGCCTGCGACGCGCCGTGCTCGCTGTTCGCGAACCTCGGGCTCGGTCCCGACCGCGCGCTGACCGCGCTCGGCGACGCGCTCGGGCAGTACGTCGGCCGCGCCGGCGGCCCGCGCGCGCTGCTGTACACCGGCGGGCGCCTGCCGGTCGACTCGCCGCTCGCGACGCCGCTCGCCGACGAGCAGCGGCTCGCGACGCTGCTCGGCCACCAGCCGCTGCCGACGTTCGCCGCCGTTTCCGCGGCGGACTCGAAGGACGGCACGGCGAGCGCCTTCCGTACCGCCTTCGACGCGAAGCCGGCGCCGTTCGGCGAGGGCTCCACGCCGGCCGGCATCGCGCCGGTGGGCGGAAGCGGGCCGACCGGAAGCGCCCGCACCCACTACGCGTTCGACTCGAGCGGTCAGGGCGGCACCGTGCGCGTGATCGTGATCGACAACTCCGCCGGCTCGCTCGCCGCCTCCGACGCCTACCAGGTCCCGGCCGAGCCGCAGGAGCCGTGGCTGCGCGCGACGCTGCAGGACGCGAAGGCGCACGGCATCCCGGCGATCGTCGTCGGCAGCCGCGACCTCAACACGCGCTTCGTCCCGCGCAGCAACGTCGCGAGCGACGGCGACGCGATCGCGAGACTGCTCGTCGACGAGGGCGCGAGCGCGTACCTCTACGAGCGCCCGGAGGAGCAGCGCCTGACGCAGGTGCCCGCCGGCGCTGCGTCGACGATCCCCGAGTACGGCACCGGCACGCTCGGCTACCGCTCGCCGATCTCGAACGCGCAAGGCGCCGGGCAGGCCGACGCGCTGTTCGGCGACAGCGGCTACCTGCTCGTGAGCCTCGACGTCGCCAGACGCGACCCGGCGACGAACCGCGCGCCGGCGTCGGCGCGGCTGATCCCGCTGATGGAGAGCCTCTCGCTCGACGCGCTCGACGGCACGCTGCTGCGCCGCAGCGCGCCCGCGCTGTTCGACGGGCTCGGCCGCCGCCCGCGCGGCGGCGACCGCTGGGGGCCGCTCTCAGCCTCCGACGGCAGCCCGAACCCGGCCGGCGCGGACCCCTACACGAGCTTCCCGCCGGCGCTCTGCAAGCAGGCCAACTGCGGCACGCGGATCGCGCCCGAGTACACCTTCACGAGCGCCGACCCCGACATCGCCGACTTCGTCGCGGTCGACCCGAACACGACGAACCTCCGCAAGCCGCTGCAAGGCGCCGCCGGCAAGGTCGTCACGAGCGCGACGTCGGGGCTGCTGTGCGCGTTCAACCCCGGCACGACGACGCTGACCGTCAGCGCCGGCGGGATCGCCTACTCGCAGCAGGTGACCGTCCAGGCCGGCAGCGTCCAGCAGCCGTGCGGCACGCGCCCGCTGCGGCCGGACCGCTTCAGACGCGTCACGGCCGCGGCGCCCGCGACCGCGCCGCCGCCGGCCGTCGTGCCCGCCACGGTGGCGCCGAGCCCGGCGCCGCCGCCGCCCCCGCCGCCCCCGCCGGCGCCGGCCCCGCCCGTGCCCGCGCCCGCGCCGCACGTTCAGCTGCCGCCGGTGGTGCCGCTTTCGCTGCCCGCGGCCGTGCCGGTCCCGGCGCCCCCGCCGCGCATCACGCCGCCGCCGCCGGTCAGCTCGTTCGCACGCCCGATCCCGCCCGGCGGCGCGGTCGTGCGCGTGTACGAGGAGAAGCGCGAGGAGGAGGCCGCGCCGGAATCGCAGTCGGCCTTCGCCGCCTACCGCGCCGACGACCATCTGCCGCTCGGCGCCGGGCTGCTCGGCCTCGCGCTGATCGCCGCGCTCGCCGGCGCGACGCTCACGCTCGGCCTGCGCAACCGTGACCGCGATCGCTCCGCCGCGTTCGCGACCGCGCGCGGCGAGCGCGCGGCGCGCGAGCGGCGCAGCCGCCGCACCAGCTTCGATTCCCACCGCCGAGGAGGCTTCCGATGATCGAACGAGTCAACCGCTGCGCGGGCATCGCGGCACTGCTCGTGTCGCTGCTGGCGCTCGTCTTCGCGATGACCTCGTCCGCGGGCGCGGGCGGGACGCCGGCGAGCGCCGCGAAGCAGAAGAGCCGCAAGGCCGGCGCCATCGTGCGGCTCGGGCGGAACGGCAAGATCTCCGCGAGGTTGCTGCCGGTCGTCCCGAGCGCGAAGACGGCTGCGCGCCTCGGCCGCTTCACGGCCGACGACCTGATCGGCTCGTGCGCGCCGGAGCAGGTCGACCTCGGCACGTGGTGCCTCGACGCCTCGCCGTACCCGCTCAACAACGCCGACATCGGCAAGAACGACTACGCGTTCGCGACCCAGCACTGCGTCGACAACGGCGGCTACCTGCCGTCGGCGGCGCAGCTGATCGGCGCGGCCCCGCGCGTGAAGCTGTCCTCGACGATCGACGACTCGCAGCTGACGGCGATCATCGACACCGACCCGACCCGCGGCCTGAAGGACAGGCGCGAGATGAGCGGCACGCTCGTGACGACCGCCGGGGGCGCCTCCTCGGCCGGCTCGGAGGGCGTCACCGCGGGCTCGCGCGGCGACCCGAAGCAGGGCGAGCCGGACCCGGTCCCGATGCCCGCCAACCCATACCCGGAGACGCTCCAGTACGTGACCGTCTACGACAACCACGACAAGGGCGGCTTCGCCGGCTCGCAGCCGGTCAGCCAGCCGCAGACGTTCCGCTGCGCCTACGACAAGCTCGCGGGCCAGTCGAAGAAGGCGGCCGGCTAGCTCAGGTCACGCTGGGGGCTGCCGCTCGGCAGCCCCCGCTCGCCGGCACGCCTCGGCGCGTCGCTCGTTACGCATCGGTCACCGGATGTTCCCCCGTTGGTCACGCCCCGCACCGCTCTTTGCAGGCATTTTTCGTGGCATGACCACGAACGGAGCGCCCAGGGCCGCGCATGCGCCCACGTCGACGAGCCGCGTCGACCTGCACTGCCACTCGACCGCCAGCCAGCTCTCGAAGCTCGGCGTCCAGCGTGACGTCGGCCTGCCGGAGTGCGCCACGCCGCCGCAGGAGGTCTACGAGCTCGCAAAGCGGCGGGGGATGGACTTCGTCACGATCACCGACCACGACACGATCGACGGGTGCCTCGAGCTCGCCGATCGCCCCGACGCCTTCGTCTCCGAGGAGCTGACGAGCTGGTTCCGCGGCGAGCCGCAGGCGGTCCACGTGCTCTGCTTCGGCATCACGCCCGACGACCACGCGTGGCTGCAGGCGCACGCGCGCGACGTCGAGCTCGTCGCCGCCTACCTCCACGAGCACGAGCTCGCCTGCGCGCTGGCGCACCCCTTCTACGCCGTCGAGGCGCCGCTGACGCCGCGCCACCGCCGCCGGCTCGCCGAGCTGTTCCCGGTGTGGGAGGTGCGCAACGGCTCCCGCGCTCCGGAGCTGAACGCGCCGGCCGCCGTCTACATCGACACGCACGGCGGCGTCGGCGTCGCCGGCTCCGACGACCACGCCGGCGTCGACGTCGGCCGCACGTACACCGAGGCGCCGGCGGCCGCCACGCCGCAGGAGCTCCTCGCCCACCTGCGCGCCGGCCGCGTCGAGGCCTGCGGCAAGCAGGGCAGCGCCGCCAAGTGGGCGCACAGCGCGATCGCGCTCGCCGTGCGCGCGCTCGGCAGCGATGGCTCCATGCCACCGGATCCGCTCACGGTCATGCGGATGTGCGAACGGCTGCTGCGCGAGGGCGACGCGCGCAGCGGCGAGTCCGCCTCCGGCCTCTCGCCCGAGGACTGCCGGCGGCTCGTGCGCGCGTGGCTCGGCGCTGTCGGGCTGGAGCTCGACGCGGCGTCGCTGATCGCGCGGCTCCAGGCGGACGACTTCTCGCACAGCGACCTCGCGCGGCGCGCGCGCCGCGCGCACGAGCGCCGGCTCGCGACCGCCGTCGAGCACGCCGTGCGCGCGGCGGCCGAGGGCGGCGACGTCGGCTCGGCGGCGCTCGAGCTGTTCGCGGCCTGCACGCCGGTCGTCCCGTACGTGCCGGCGCAGGCGTTCCTCGCGCGCGAGCAGGCGAAGCTCGCTCCGCGCGAGGCCGAGCCGATCCGCGTCGCGCTCGTCGCCGACGGCGTCGGCGGGATGCACGGCGTGACGCACACGCTCCAGCAGATCCGCGAGCGCGGGCTGCCGGGGTACGAGGTCGAGATCGTCGGCAGCGATCGCGCGGTCGACCGCCGCCTCGCCGTCGTCGCCGAGGTCGACATCCCCTTCTACTCCGGGCTGCAGGTCGGCGTGCCGAGCCTGTCGGCGGTCGCCGAGACGCTCACCGAGGGCCGCTACGACCTCGTCCATCTCGTCTCGCCCGGTCCCGCCGGGATCGCCGCCGCGCTGATCGCGCGGCTGCTCGGCGTGCCCGTCGTCGGCTCCTACCACACCGAGCTCACCGCCTACGCGCGCCTGCGCTCCGCCGACCCGCGGATCGAGACGGCCGTGCGGACTGTGATGGCGGCCTTCTACTGCCAGTGCGGCAGCGTGCTGTCGCCGAGCGCAGCGGCCGACGCGTCGCTGCAGGAGCTGGGCGTGCCGGCGGAGCGGATCGGCCGCTGGGACCGCGGCGTCGACCTGTCGCGCTTCTCGCCCGAGCTGCGCACGCGCGAGGAGGGCGACGGCGAGCTCGTCGTCCTCTACGCCGGCCGCCTGACGCGCGAGAAGGGGATCGACCTGCTCGCCGACGCGTTCCTGCGCGCGCGCGAGCGCCAGCCGCGGCTGCGCCTGCGGCTCGCCGGCGGCGGGCCGGAGGAGGAGCTGCTGCGCGCGCGGCTGGGCGAGGCCGCGGAGTTCCTCGGCTGGCTCGACGGCGACGCGCTCGCGCACGCGTACGCGAACGCCGACGTGTTCCTGTTCGCGAGCGAGACGGACACGTTCGGCCAGGTGATCCTGGAGGCGCAGGCGAGCGGCCTGCCGGTGCTCGCGGTCGACGCCGGGGGCCCGCGCGAGCTGATCGCGCACGGTCGCAGCGGCTGTCTCGCGCCGGCCAGCGCGGAGGCGCTCGGCGACGCGCTCGCCGGCCTCGCGGGCCGCTCGTCGCTGCGCGCGCAGCTCGCCGCCGGCGGCCTCGAGGCCGTCCGCGACCGCTCGTGGGAGCGCGCGCTCGGCCAGCTCGCCGACGGCTACGCGCGGGCGCTCGCGGCGGCGCGCGTGGGCGACGCCGCCGTCGCGGCCTAGCGGCGCCGCGTCGGCGCAACCGCGGGCACGTAGGCCGACATTGTGGGCGCGCCCCGCGGCCCCCGCCGCTCCGTCAGCCGAACCAGCGGTGAAACCACAACCCGACGCTGCGCGTGCGGAAGCCGCTGCGCTGGTAGACGCGCTGCGAGGCGACGTTCGCCGCCTGCGTTGCCACGCTCGCGCGACGCAGTCCGGCGTCCGCGAACGCAGCCACGGCCGCATCGACGAGAGCGCCCCCGAGGCCGTGGCCGCGACTGCCGGCGATGACGGCGATCAGCTCGATCGTCCCGACCCCGTCGTCGAGATCGGCATGGCAGACGATGAAGCCGCCCGCGTCGGGTGTCGCGAGCGTCATCCGCTGTGGGCCTCCGTCGAGACCACGCCGGAGGAAGGACGCATACAGGTCGCGGCAGCGCTCGTGCGGGAAGCCGCCGTCGTCGAGGAAGCGCGTGTGCTCGAACGCGTCGCGCGCGACCGCCTCCAGCGTCGCATGCTGCTCCGGTCGCGCGCGGTCGATCCCCATGTGCGAGCGTTCGGGCGTTGCTGCGTCGGTCGCCTCCAGCGGCCGCTCCAATGTCACGCGGACGTCGCGCAGCACGAAGCCGGCCGCCTGCGCGAGCTCGGCACCCTGCGCGTCGTCCGCGTCGAGCAGCAGGTAGGCGCAACGGATGCGCTCCGCCCGACACGCGCGGAGCGCCGCCGCGAGCATCGGCCCGTCGAGCCGCCGCGCGTTCACGCGCGCGATCGCGATCCCGAAGAACGCGCTGTCCCAGTCGAGCCGTGTGATCGGCGGGCTCATCGTGCCGGCTCGACGACGAGCCGTCCGTCGCACACGCGACTCGCCGCGGCGACGACGTAGTACGGCCGCCCCTTCGCCTCGCTGTAAACGCGCCCGACGTACTCGCCGATCAACGCGACGATCAGCAGCTGCACCGTTAGCAGCGCGAAGATCAGCGCGAACGCCGAGACCGTGCCGGCGCCGCCGCCGCCGACGAGCACGCGGTAGAGCGCGAACGAGACCGTCCCGATGAATCCCACGATCGAGGCCAGCAGCCCGAGCGTCGTCAGCGCGCGCAGGGGGAAGACGGCGTACCCGGTCACGAGGTCGAGCGTCATCTCGACGAGCGCACCGATGCGGTAGTGCGAGCCGCGCTCGGCGCGCGACTGATGCGCGATCGGCACCTCCTTGATCGGCACGCCGAGCCACGCGACGATCGCCGGCACGTAGCGGTGGCGCTCGGTGAAGGTCAGCATGAGATCGACAGTGGGCCGGTCGTAGATCCGGAACATCGAGCCGAAGTCGCGCAGCGTGACGCCGGTCTTGCGGTTGAGCCAGCGCGTCAGGACACGGGTGATCGTGCGCCGCAGGAAGGGGTCCCGGCGGTTCGCGCGGTAGCCGGAGACGACCGGGTACTCGGGCGACAGCTCACGCAGCATCGCGGGGAGCTCCTCGGGCGGGTACTGGAGGTCGCTGTCGAGCGTCGCGACGGCCGCGCCGCGTGCGTGCGCGAGGCCGGCGAACACCGCGGCGTGCTGGCCGAAGTTGCGTGCGAGCCGGATCACCGTGGTCGGATGGCGAGCTGTGCGCGCGAGCTCGAGCGCGCGCGCGGTCGTGCGGTCGAAGCCGCCGTCGTCGACGAGCACGAGCTCGCCGCCGCCCTCGACGCCTTCCAGCACCGGCTCGCAGCGCGCGAAGATCTGCTCGAGGGCAGCCTCGTCGCGGTACAGCGGGATCACGAGGCTGAGCCTCGGGTGCGTCTCCCCCGACACCCGCCGATCTTCCCACACCGGACGCACCTGGCACACGGATAGGGCAGGTACAAACTAGAAACTTGTAAAATGCGCCAATGGGGGAAGTTCCGTTCAACCGTCCCCGGTTGATCGGCACGGAGCATCGCTACGTCGATGAGGCGATCGCGACGGGCAAGATCTCTGGGAACGGCATGTTCGCCCGACGCTGCACGGCGTGGCTGTGCTCGCGGGTCGGGTCGCTCGCCGCCTTCCTGACGCCGTCCTGCACGGCGGCGCTCGAGATGGCGGCGATCCTCGCCGACATCGGGCCGGGCGACGAGGTGATCGTCCCCACGTTCACGTTCGTCTCGACCGCCAACGCGTTCGCCTCACGCGGCGCGACACCCGTCTTCGTGGACCTCGACGAGCGCACCCTCAACCTCGAAGTCGCCGCTGTCGAGCGAGCGATCACCAGCCGCACGCGCGCGATCGTCGTGATGCACTACGGCGGCGTCGCGTGCGACATGGACGCCGTCATGACGCTCGCGGCGCGCCACCGTCTGCTCGTGATCGAGGACGCAGCACACGCGCTGCCTGCCGCTCGAGATGGCCGTCCGCTCGGGTCGATCGGTCACCTCGCCACGTTCAGCTTCCACGAGACGAAGAACATCCAGTGCGGCGAGGGCGGCGCGCTGCTCGTCAACGACGCGTCGCTCGTGAGACGAGCAGAGATCGTTCAGGAGAAGGGCACGAACCGCTCCTCCTTCTTCCGCGGCGAGGCTGACAGATACACATGGCTCGATCTTGGCTCCTCGTACCTCCTGAGCGAGATCTCCGCGGCATTCCTGTGGGCGCAGATCGAGCAGGCTGATGCGACGACCGCTGAGCGTCGTCGCATCTGGTCGCTCTACCACGACGCATTCGAGGACCTGGAGCAGGTGGGCCTCGTGCGGCGGCCCGGCGTGCCGCACGGCTGCGACCACAGTGGACATCTCTACTACCTGCTGCTCGGCGACGAGCGTGGGCGCGACGCGCTGATCGCCGCACTTGCGCGCACCGGCGTGCACGCGGTCTTCCACTACGTGCCGCTCGGCAGCTCGCCGGGCGGTCGCCGCTTCGGGCGCGAGCCTGAGCCGGCGGTCGTCGCGGAGTCGCTCAGCCGCCGGCTCGTCCGCCTGCCGCTGTGGGTGGGGATGGAAGGGGGCGACGTCGCACATGTGGTCGATGGGGCGCACGACGCGCTCACAGCAGATCTGCTGCGTCACGCGTAGTAGCGCGCGAGCACGAGCAGCTGGCTGAACAGGCCGTGCGCGATCGCCAGCACCACGATCGACGCGCCGAGCACGGGCGCCCATCGCCGGCCGGCGCCGCGAGCGGCCAGCGCCAGCAGCGCTCCGTAGAGGGGCAGCAGCGGGAACAGGTAGCGGACCTGCGCGATGCTGCCGCCATAGCGCAGGTAGGAGATGTAAGACGCGAGCGCTATGAAGGCCATGAGCCCGACGACGAGCGCCGCGTAGGAGAGCAGCTCGCCGATGCGGGCCCGCAGGCGGCGCCGCTGCGCGACGAGCGTGCGGCCGGCCAGCAGCGCGAGCGCCGCCAGCGGCACGACCGCCAGGACATACACGCGCGGGCGGAACGCCCCGTCCAGCCAGCCGAACCAGCCGACGAACCCTCTCACCCACAGGTCGTGAAACGGCAGTGGCGTGAGGTAGTGCGTCGTGCCGGGCAGCGGCACGAGATAGAACTGCCACAGGTAGCTCAGTGTCTCGCCGAGCGGCGGATGCAGGGCCGAGGCGCGGTAGTTGCTCGCGGTCGCGCCGAAGGCCGGACGGTCCCAGACCGTGATGTTGAGCGCCACTTCGAGCAGGATCGGCGCGACGGCCACAGCGAGCGCGAGGGCGGGGAGCGCGAGCGTCCGTGGTCGCAACCCGCGTTCGCGGCCGACGCTCATCGTCAACAGCGCAATCGCGACGCCGGGCATGAGGCCGATGGCGTTGAACTTCGTCATCAGCCCGACCGCCGCCGCCGTGCCGATCGCGACCGCGAGCCGGTCGGTCAGGCCGCGCTGGAAGCCGCGAGCGAGCAGATAGAAGAGCGCGGCGGACGCCGCGAACAGCAGCGCGTCGGAGTTGACCCCGCCGCTGATGAAGTCGAACGACGGCAGGAACGCGACGCCGAGCGCGCCGACTGCCCACGTTTCAGGGATCGCGGGCAGCGCCTCGCGTACGAACAGGTAGACGAACAGCACCGTCACGCCCGCCAGCAGCGCGGACAGCAGGCGCATCAGCTGCAGCCGGTCGAGCGCGCTGCCGCCTTCCGCGAGGTTGTAGGGAATCGCCTGCAGCGCGTAGAAGAGCGGCGGCTCGCCGCCGACTTCTCTTGCGGCGCCGTTGCCGTCGGAGCGGTCCGCCGCCTGCTTCAGCAGGTCGGTCATGTGCGTCTGTTCGGAGGCCGACCAGATCGCTCCGTTCTCGGGTGAGAACTGCATTTCCCTGAACTTGAGGCCGGCGAGCGCGGCGTTCTCGGAGCTGGAGAGGACGTCAACCGCTCCCGCAGCGGGCGGCCGGCCGTGCTGGACGAGGTACTCGGTGTAGGCGTAGTGCGACTGCTCGTCCGGCACCTGGAAGGCCGGCACGACGATCGCCCACGCGGTCGCGTTGAGCACGCCGACGAGCGCGCAGACCCAGGCGGCCCGCGGGACGCGCGCCAGCAGACCGCGCAGCTGCGCGAGCGCGCCTGCGCTCTGCGGCTTCGCCGCACCGGCAAGCGGCCGGTTCAGCTGTCGTTGCGACTGAGCTGCCATGCGCCCAGGGCGATCGGCGTGAGCATCAAGAGTGCGACGAGTAGCCCTACGGACGGGCCCGACCATGCGTGGCCGCGGCCGATCCGGCCCACCAGCGTGGGTGCGAACGACCACCACGAGTGGTCGCCTGCTGCCAGGTACTCGACGTGCAACCGACCAGCCAGGCTCCGGCCGTCCTCGGTTGCGCCTTCGCCGAGGGCGGTCGGTATGCCAAGCAGTCCGTACTGCTCTGACCTGCCGGCGAGCAGTCGTATGCAGATGTCGCCGACGACATCGCCCCGCAGCGTCGGCGCGAGCGGGATGCGGACGGCAGACCCGCTGTACCAGGTGGCGCTCGCACGGTCCCAGCGCGCGCCCGCAGCTCCTGTGGCGCGCACGACATCGCCGCGCGACAGCTCGACCGCCAGCCGCGGAGTCGTCTGCGAACTAACGAGCAGCGAGATGCGAATCGCTGCCGTGCCGGACGGTATGCGCTCGCCTTGCTGGCAGATCGTGGCGCGTCCCGGGGCGATGCCGAAGAGGACTCTCGCAGGCAGGCCATTCGTTCCCGTGCGGCGCTCGGTGGCGTGCGAGAGCGTCGCGACGAGGCTCACGGCGAGCACTGCCAACCCGATCGCGAGCGTGAGCCTACGCTGGCCGCGACGCTCGCGCGAACCGTCCCGCAGCCCATGTCTGACGCCCTGAGACGCGTCCACTCCCCCTCCAGCGCGTGCAGCGCGCGCTCCCCCGAAACAACGAAAAGAGGACTATAGCCCCCCGGCCCATCGTGCGCCGGGGCGGCGCTGCAGCGCCGCCCCGGTCGCGCCTATCTGATCTGCATGCCCGAGATCGCGCGCGAGATGACGAGCCGCTGGATCTCGGAGGTGCCCTCGAAGATCGTGTAGATCTTCGCGTCGCGGTGCATCCGCTCGACGGGGAACTCGCGCGTGTAGCCGTTGCCGCCGAGGATCTGGATCGCCCGCTCGGTCGCCCACACGGCGACCTCGCCGGCCTTCAGCTTCGACATCGAGCCCTCGGCGTTTCTGAACGGATGCTGGTTGCGGCCCATCCACGAGGCGCGCCACACGAGCAGGCGCGCGGCGTCGATCTCCATCTTCATGTCCGCCAGCGCGAACGCGATCGCCTGGTTCTCGATGATCGCGCGGCCGAACTGCCTGCGCTCCTTCGCGTAGTCGAGCGCGTACTCGTAGGCGGCCCGCGCGATCCCGAGCGCCTGCGCGCCGACGGTCGGGCGCGAGGCCTCGAACGTCGCCATCGCCGCCTGCGAGCGTGACTTCACGCCCTCGCGGGCGCGCGCGACCTTCTCGTCGAACTTCTCCTTGCCGCCGAGGATGTTCGCCCCGGGGATGCGGCAGTCGTCGAGGAACACGTCGGCCGTGTGCGAGGCGCGCAGGCCGTGCTTCTTGACCTTCGTGCCCATCTCCAGGCCGGGCGTTCTCGGCCCGATCACGAACGACGCCTGGCCGCGCGAGCCGAGCTCCGGCTCGACCGCGGCGACGACGACGTGGACCTCGGCGATGCCGCCGTTCGTCGCCCACGCCTTCTGGCCGTTGAGGACCCACTCGTCCGTCGCCGCGTCGTACCTCGCGCGCGTGCGCAGCGCCGACACGTCGCTTCCGGCGTCCGGCTCGGAGACGCAGAAGGCCGCGACCTTCGGGTCGTCGGCGGTGCCGAAGCAGCGCGGGATCCACTCGCCGATCTGCTCGCCCGTGCCGTTGGCGAAGATGCCGGCGGCGGCGAGGCCGGAGCCCATGATCGCCATGCCGATGCCGGCGTCGCCCCAGAACAGCTCCTCGTTGACGATCGGCAGCGAGAGGCCGCTCGGGTCGGCGAAGAACTGCGCGAGCCCCTCGAAGCCGTAGAGGCCGATCTTCGCGGCCTCCTGGATGATCGGCCAGGGCGTCTCCTCGCGCTCGTCCCACTCGGACGCCGCAGGGCGCACGACATCTCTCGCGAAGCCGTGCACCCAGTCGCGCACGTCCTTCTGGTCCTGGGTCAGCTCGAGCGAGAACGTCGTCTCGCCGGCCTCCGGCAGTTCGATCGTGGATGCCATGGCAGCGGATTCCTCTTCAGAGCAGGGAGATCTGGAAACGTGACATGGTCCAATGTAGCCGTTCCGACGCGCCGGGACGCCGGCTGATCGACTTGACGAAACTAATGCCAGTAGTATTCTCGCTAGTCAGGGTAGTCCACTGACGAAACGGAGCATGCGATGGCACCCACGGCCACGGCGTTCACCGGCACCCGCGTCACCCGTCTCGGCTTCGTCAACGCGTACCTCGTGCGCGAGGACGACGGCCTGACGCTCGTCGACACCACGCTGCCGCGCGGCGGCAAGGCGATCCTGCGCGCGGCCGCGCAGCTCGGCGCGCCGATCGTGCGGATCGCGCTCACGCACGCCCACGGCGACCACGTCGGCTCGCTCGACGAGCTCGCCCGCGCGCTGCCCGGCGTCGAGGTGCTGATCTCCGCGCGCGACGCGCGCCTGCTGGCGAAGGACATGACGCTCGACCCCGGCGAGCCGCGGGAGAAGCTGCGCGGCGGCTACCCGGGCGCCGCGACGAAGCCGACGCGCACGCTCGCGCACGGCGACCGCGTCGGCTCGCTCGAGGTCGTCGCCTCGCCCGGCCACACGCCCGGCCACGTCGCGCTCCTCGACCCGCGTGACGGCACGCTCTACTGCGGTGACGTCTTCTCGACGCTCGGCGGCGTCGCGACGACCGCGAAGCCCCACCCGCGCTTCCCGCTGCCCGCGATGGCGACGTGGGACCGCGCGACCGAGCTGGCGAGCGCCCGCACGCTGCGCGCGCTCGACTCGGCGCGCATCGCACCCGGCCACGGCAAGGTCGTCGAGGCGCCCGCCGCGGCGATCGACCGCGCGATCGCGAAGGCCGCCTGAGGTGCGGCGCGAGCGGCTCGACGCCACGCGCGTCGTCGCCGAGGCGGTCCGCATCGCCGACGCCGACGGGCTCGGCGCCGTCACGCTCGCGCGCGTCGCCGCCGCCCTCGGCGTGCGCGCGCCGTCGCTCTACAACCACGTCGACGGCCGCGAGGCGCTGCTGCGCGCGGTCGCGCTGCGCGGCCTGCACGACCTGGGCGACGCGCTGCGCCGCGCCGCCGTCGGTCGTGCGCGCGGCGAGGCGCTCGCGGGCGCGGCCGACGCCTACCGCGCCTACGCCAAGGCCCACCCGGGCTGCTTCGCGGCGGCCGTCGCCGGGCGCGCGATCCGCGACCCTGACCTGCAGGCGGCGGGCGTCGACGTCGTCGCGGTCCTGACGGCGATCGTCGGCGGCTGGGGGCTTGAGGACGAGCCGGCGATCCACGCGGTGCGCGCGATCCGCAGCGCGCTGCATGGCTTCGTCGCGATCGAGGCGGACGGCGGCTTCGACCTCGACGTGGACGTCGACATGTCGTTCGCGCGGCTCGTGCAGACGCTCGCCGCCGGCCTCGAGGCGGTGCCGGCCGGCGCCTGAGGCGCGCGCCGCCGAGCGTCAGATCCAGCCGCGCTCCTCGGCGATCCGGATCGCCTCGATGCGGCTGCGCGCACCGAGCTTGCGCATGATCGCCGAGAGGTGGTTGCGCGCCGTCCCGTGGGACAGGTAAAGCGCCGCCGCCAGCTCGCCGACGGTGCCCCCGCTGCGGGCCTGCGCGAGCACCTCGCGCTCGCGCGCGGTGAGCGGGCTGTCGCCCGCGCTGAGGGCGGCGGCGGCGAGCCCCGGGTCGACGACGCGCTCGCCCGCGACCGCGCGGCGGATCGCCGATGCCAGCTCGCCGGCGGGCGCGTCCTTCAGCATGAAGCCCGACGCGCCCTCCTCCATCGCTCGGCGCAGGTAGCCGGGCCGGCCGAACGTCGTCAGGATCAGGATCCGGCAGGCCGGCAGCGCGGCGTGGAGCGCGGCGGACGCGTCGAGGCCGCTCAACCCCGGCATCTCGATGTCGAGCAGCGCGACGTCCGGACGGGCGGCCTGGGCGGCCGCCAGCACCTCGTCGCCGCGGCCGACCTGGGCGACGACCTCGACGTCCGGCTCCAGCGACAGCAGGCTCGCGAGCGCGCCGCGCACCATCGCCTGGTCCTCGGCCAGCAGGACCCGGATCATGCCCACGTCGCGTCGCGCGTCGCAAGCGGCACGGTCACGCGCAGGCGGAAGCCGCCGTCGCGCCGCCTGCCGGTCTCGACATGCCCGGCGAGCAGCGCAGCGCGCTCCCGCAGCCCTGCGAGGCCGTGGCCGCCGCCGTCGCCGTCGCCGTCCGCCCCGCGCCCGTCGTCGGAGATCTCCAAGCTCGCGCCGGATCCGTCCCGGCCGCCCGCGAGCGCGATCGTGCAGCGCTGCGCCCCGCTGTGGCGGATGACGTTCGTCGTGCCCTCGCGCACCGCCCACGCGAGCACCGCCTCGACCTCGGGCGGCAGCTCCGCGGACGGCGTGCGCACGCGCGTCTCGATCCCCGCCGCCTCGAGCGCCATGCGCGCCCCCGCCAGCTCGCCGGCGAGCGTCGGCCGGCGGTAGCCGCTGACCGCCTCGCGCACCTCCGCGAGCGCTTCGCGGGCGACGTTCTCGAGCTCGGCGACGTGGTCGGCGGCCTGCCGCGGTTGATGCGGCAGCAGGCGGCCGGCCAGCTCGGCCTTCAGCGCGATCACGGAGAGGCTGTGGCCGAGCAGGTCGTGCAGGTCGCGCGCGAAGCGCTCGCGCTCCTCCGCGACGGCCAGGCGCGCCACCGCGGCGCGCGCCGCGACAAGCTCGGCGTTGGTGCGGATCAGGCGCCCGAACGACATCATCATGAAGCCGATCGCGATCGTCGTGGCGGTCAGCGAGGTGAGCTGGCTCTCGGGTGCGTGCGCGAGCGCGCTGAGGCCGGCCGTGAGCGTGGTGAGGCCGAGAACCGTGGCCGCCGCCTGGTGCGTCGGCAGCCGCACGCCGCAGGCCGCGGCGGCGAAGACGAACAGCAGCGCCCAGCTCGAGCGGTCGGCGAGCGTGAGCGTCGCGGTGAGCGCGACGAGTCCGGCGAGCGCCGCCGCGCGCGCTCGCGGCGTCAGCTGCTCGCGCAGCGCGAGGCCGACGTAGAGCACCAGGAACGCGGCGAACCCGGCGAGCACGAGCGCCGCGCGCCACAGCGGCGGGTGCGACGAGAACAAGTCGCTCAGCGGGATCGTGAGCCAGATCATCGACAGCGCGATGCCGGCGATCCGCCAGCGCTGGCTGCGGGCGTCGCCGGCCGGCGCGCGGCCGAGCGTGGCGATGGCGTCGCGGGCGATCATCGAGTCACGTGCGGCGGTTGAGCGAGCGCATGTACCGCAGCATGATCGCGGCGCCGGCGACCGTCCAGAGGGCCAGTGTCAGCAGATCGTGGCCGACGAATCCGGCTCCCGTCGTGCGCGGGTCGAAGCAGGCCTGCAGGCCGTCGGCGAGCGGCCGCAGCGGGAACGCCCTCGCGACGTCCTGCAGCCAGCTCGGCGCGCCGTCGAGCGGATAGAAGACGTTCGAGATGAACATCACGGGCAGCGTGATCACCATCAGCACGCCCATGCCGCCCTCGGGGTTCGGCACGAGCTTCGCGGCGCCGATGCCGAGCAGCGTCAGGCACGTGCTGCCGAGCGCGATCGTCGCGACGAGGCCCGGCAGCGTGTGCACCTGCACGTGCGCGCCGAACAGCAGGATGCCGGCGGCGAGCAGCAGCAGCGTCGAGGTCGCCATCACGAGCAGCGTCGAGCCGACCGCGCCGGCCACGTAGACCCCCCACGGCAGCGGCGTCGTGCGCACCCGCTTGAGGATCCCGCGCTCGCGCAGGGCGGCGAACCCGAGTGCGGTCGAGTTGAAGCAGACGAGCGTGATCGCGTAGGCGATGATGCCCGGCACGTAGAAGTCGATGTACGAGAGGCCCGCGCGCGTGTCGATCGTGGCGCCGCTGTTCAGCGAGCCGAAGATCGCCAGGAACATCAGCGGGAAGACGAGCGACATCGTCGCGGTGCGGCGGTTGCGCCAGTGGCTGCGCTGCGTGTAGCGCACCTGCCACGGGATCAGGGCGAGGTCTCGGGCGGTCATCGCGTCAGCTCCTCCACGGGCTGCGGTTGGTGTGCGGGCGGGTCGTCGGCGGCCGCATCGGCGCCGGCGTCGCGCGTGAGCGCCAGGTAGACGTCCTCCAGCGAGGGTTGCGCGACGGCGAGGCCGCGCAGCGGCCAGCCGCGCTCGAGCGCCCAGCCGGTCAGCGCGTGCGTCGCCGCGAGCCCCTCGCCGGTCGTGACGAGCACGTCGCCGTCGCGCTCGTGGACGCTTGCGGCCGGCAGCGGCGGCAGGTCCGCGAGCCCGATCTCGCCGGGCAGCGTGAAGCGGATCTCGGTCGGCAGGGCGTCGCGCCCGCCCAGCTCGGCGGGCGTGCCGGCGGCGACGATCTCGCCCGCGACCATCACCGCGACGCGGTCCGCGAGCGCCTGCGCCTCGTCCATGAAGTGCGTCGTGAGGAAGACCGTCTTGCCGAACGCGCAGAGATCGCGGATCGTCGACCAGGCCTGCCGGCGAGCCTGCGGGTCGAAGCCCGTCGTCGGCTCGTCGAGGAACAGCACGTCGGGGTCGCCGACGAGCCCGAGCGCGAGGTCGAGCCGGCGCCGCTGGCCGCCCGAGAGCTCCTTCGCGCGCGTGTCGCGCTTGGCGTCGAGCCGGACGAGCTCGATCAGCTCGTCGGCGGGGCGGGGGCGCTCGTACCAGCGGCCGTACATCTCGATCAGCTCGGCGACCGTCAGCTCGTCCTGCACGCCGCAGCTCTGCAGCACGACGCCGATCCGCTCGCGCAGCGCGCGCTCGCCGCGGCCGGGATCGTGGCCGAGCACGCGCACCTCGCCGGAGTCGGCGAGGCGGTGCCCCTCGACGATCTCGGTCGCCGTCGTCTTGCCGGCGCCGTTTGGGCCGAGCAGGCAGAAGACCTCGCCCGGTTCGACCGTGAAGCCGACGCCGCGCAGGGCCGCGACGTCGCCGTATCGCTTGCGCAGGTCGCGCACCTCGATCGCTGTCATGCGACGAAGGTAGGCGAGCGGGACGGCCGCCGGAAGTGGCGGCCGTCCTCACTTGCGCATGACATTCGTCAGGGGTGCAGCGCCAGCGCGGGTGCGCCGGCCTTCACGCGCTCGGCGGCCGCGGGCGCCGTGGGCGGGGGCGTCCCCGAGCCCCGCCGCGCGAGCCGCACGAGCCCCCATCCGAGCACGAGCAGCAGCGCGGACGTGATCGCCAGCACGACGAGCCCGGCGACGCCCCACAGCCAGCCCGGCACGTCCTGCCGGCGCTCGCGCTGGAGCACGTGGCGGTCGGGCTGGAAGGCGCGCGTCGTCGAGGCGAGCGCCGGCACCGCGCCGACCGGGATCGCCGCGTCAGCCGGCATCGCCACCGGGATCGCAGCGAGGTCGCGGCCGCGCTGGAAGCGGATCATCGCCTTCCAGCTGCCGGAGACGGGGATCGGCTGCGTCGTCGCGTAGACGCCGTCGCCGAGCGAGCGCAGGTGGTCGACGACGAGTCTGCCGCGGCCCTGCCAGGCGGTCATCGTCAGCCAGTTCGCGTGCGTCACCGCGCTCGGCGGGTCGAAGCGGATCGTCGCCGCGACCGTGCGGTTCGGACCGGCGTGGACGGTGCGCAGCGCGATCTGGGCGTGCGCGCCGGTCGGCGCGGTCGTCGGCAGGAGCAGCGCCACGACGGCCGCGACGGTCAGCAGGCTCGCGCCCGCCGCCGCCCACGCGCGCGGGCGCCCGACGAGCGCGCCGTCGAGTCGCAGGCCGCCGGCCGTGAACGTGCCGAGCACGCCCCCGGCGATCGACACCGGCAGCGCCAGCGCGATCGCGGCCGGCAGCAGGTGGCCCGGCCACGGCAGCGGCATCCAGACATGGCTCCAGGCGAACTCGGCGAGCACGCCGATCGTCGCGATCAGCACGCCCGCGAGCGCGCCGAAGCGGAACGACCGGATCCCGCCCACCCCGACCCACAGCGCCAGCGCCTCCACGAGCACGCCCTCGGCGACGTAGAGCGGGAAGTGCGGCGTCGTCTCGCCGAAGCCGACGCCCACGAGCAGCGCGAGCGCCCCGCGCAGCACGAGGAAGAACGCGACCGCCGCGAGCGCACCCCCGCGCCCGATCAGCGTGCGCGCCAGCACGAGCGCAAGCGAGGCGGCGAAGGCGATCAGCAGCGGGTGGAAGAGCTGGTTGAACTGCGGCACGCCGTAGTCGAACTCGCCCTGGAAGATCGACAGGCCGGCGAGCATCCCGCCGCAGGCGCCGATCATGCGGGCGCCGCGCAGGCGGGCGGCGGTCGGCGACTCGGCGCGCACCGACGCGCCCGCCCCGCGCTGCGTCCGCTGCGCGAGCCGCGCCTCGGCGAACAGCACGAGCACGGCGACGAGCGTCAGCGCCGCGCCGCCAAGCATCATCAGGTGCGTCGGGCCCCACAGCGTCACGTCCTGCCCGAACAGGCGGTGCGAGACGTCGTCGAGCGGGAAGCCGATCAGTGCGAACGATGCGCAGGCGGCCATCAGCAGGCCGCCCACCGGTGCATCCCAGCCCGGCGCAATTCTCACGGCGGTTGGGGAGCGGGCGGGATCGTCGGAGCGGGGGAGCACGATCGCCAGCCAGCCGGCGGCGAAGATCCCGTACAGCCCGACGAGGATGAAGTAGTGGGCGGGGTTCGCGAGCGGGCCCGGGTCGCGGCCCTGGTCGATGTGCAGCGCGACGTCCCAGTAGAGCCCGATCGCCGCGAGCAGCAGCGCGACGCCGGAGACGGCGAGCGGCAGCGCGGCCCAGCCCGGCAGGCCGGAGAAGCGCGCGAGCGTGCCGCTCGCGCGGTCGAGCAGCTTGATCCGGCCGGAGCGGTGGCCGAGCCCGAGCCACAGCAGCAGGCCGGTGAAGAGGGTGACGGCCGCCGTCACGCCGGCGACCTGGTCGAGCGCGGCGCCGCCGGCGGGCGGTGCCGCGGCGGCGAGCGTCAGGAAAGAGTGCATAGTCATATGCTACATCAACTGATGACACATTCAACCCTGTCATGTCAGCGCGTGATCCCCCGGCGACCTGGGGGACGCGCCGTAGGATGTGGCGCATGAGCGAGCGGCGCGCGGGCGAGCTGACGATCGACGAGCTTGCGCGCGAGACGGGCATGACCGTGCGCAACATCCGCGCGCATCAGTCGCGCGGGCTGCTCCCGCCGCCGGAGGTGCGCGCTCGCACGGGCTACTACGGGCCCGAGCACTCGGCGCGCCTGCGGCTGATCCAGGAGCTGCAGGCGGAGGGCTTCAACCTCAAGGCGATCGAGCGGCTCATCACCGCCTCGAACGGCGCGAGCGAGGAGGTGCTCGAGTTCGGCCGCGCGGTCCTGACGGCCTTCGCCGAGGAGGAGCCCGAGCTGACGACCGCCGAGGAGCTGGCGACGCGCCTCGGCAGCGCGGACCAGCGCGCGATCAAGAAGGCCGAGCGGCTCGAGCTGATCCGCCCGCTCGGCGACGGGCGCTACGAGGTGCCGAGCCCGACGCTGCTGCGCGCCGGCGAGGAGCTGGCGACGATGGGCGTCCCGCCGATGCACGCGCTCGCGGTCGCCGAGCAGGTCCAGCGCCACACGCGCGCGATCGCCGACTCGTTCGTGCGCCTGTTCGTCGAGGACGTCGCCGGCGGCGAGCTCGACCCGGCGAAGCGCACGCCGCAGGAGTGGGCGCAGCTCAGCGACGCGCTCGCCCGCCTGCGCCCGCTCGCCGGCGAGGCCGTCCGCGCCGCCTTCCAGCAGACGATGACGAGCGCGATCGAGCGCCAGTTGCAGAAGACGCTGCGAGGCTAGCGCTCGGGCGCGTGATGCACCCGCGACGGGCCGGCGGACTCCAGAGGCTCAGCCGACCTGGCTTGCGCGCGGGTCGGGCAGCGGCGTCAGGCTCGCCTCGATCTGCTCGCGCAGGTGCTCGAGCTTCGGCGGCAGCGCGAGGCTGCGGCCGATCTCCGCGGCCGACTCGTCGGTCGCGAAGCCGGGGCCGCGCGTGGCGATCTCGAACAGCACGCCGCTCGGCTCGCGCGAGTAGACCGATCTGAAGTAGAAGCGGTCGACGAGCCCGGACGTCCGGCGCCCGGCCTCGCCGTAGCGCTCGTCCCACGCCACGATGTCGTCGTCCTCGGCCGTCCAGGCGATGTGGTGCACGGTCCCGGCGCCGCCGACGCCACGCTCCTCGGGCGCCTGGTCGTAGGCGTAGAAGCCGCCGCGGCGCGGCCCGCGCAGGACCCAGTGCAGCTCGTCGTCGGACGCGAAGCCGAGCACGTCGCGCAGCAGCGGCGCGCTGCGCGCCGGGTCCGCGCTGTAGGCGCGCACGCCGGCGAAGCCGCGCAGCGCGTGCGCGGCCGGGATGTCGGGCGCCGCAGCGGTCAGCGGCGCGTCGCCGGAGTCGTCGGCCACCAGCTCGAAGCCGAGCCCCTCGGGATCGGCGAAGCGCAGGCGGTCGTCCGCGCGCTCGGCCGCGACGCCCTCGCCCGCGAGTCGCGCGGCCCAGAAGTCGAGCGCCGCGGCGTCCGCGACGCGCACCGCGATCGTGTGGACCATGCCGGCGCCGGCGCGGCCGGGGCGCGCGCCCGGATACTCGAAGAACGTGAGGTCGGCGCCGGGGCTGCCCGCGTCGTCGGCGTAGAAGAGGTGGTAGACGGTCGGGTCGTCCTGGTTGACCGTCTTCTTCGCCAGCCGCAGGCCGAGCACGCGCACGTAGAAGTCGACGTTGCGCGGCGCGTCGCCGGTGATGCACGTGATGTGGTGGATACCGTCGAGCTGCACCGCCGCCTCCAGAAGTAGTTGCTTGTACAACTAGATTATCCCACGGCGCAATCGCTGCGCCGTGCAGACCGTATCTCCCTCATACCCCGTCGTCCCGGCCGTCACCTGCCTGCGCGCCGATCCACTAGGCTCGCCTGAGCGATCCCAGGGGGGACGGGTTCATGAAGGTGAAGGCGGCCGTGATCGGCCCCGGCAACATCGGCACCGACCTGCTGATGAAGCTCCAGCGCAGCGCGTCGATCGAGACGGCGCTGATGGTGGGGATCTACGACGACTCGCCCGGCCTTGCGCGTGCCCGCGAGCTGGGCGTCGAGACGAGCGCGCGCGGCGTCGAGGCGGTGCTGGAGCGCGACGACGTCCCGCTCGTGTTCGAGGCGACGGGCGCGCAGGCCCACCGCGCGAACGCCCCGCGGCTGCGCGCGGCCGGCAAGGCCGTGGTGGACCTGACCCCGGCGGCGGTCGGCCCGTACGTCGTGCCGGAGGTCAACCTCGACCAGCACCTGGATGCGCCGAACGTCAATCTCGTCACCTGCGGCGGGCAGGCGACGATCCCGATGATGCACGCGATCGACCGCGTCGCCGACGTCGCGTACGGCGAGATCGTCGCGACGATCGCGTCCGCCAGCGCCGGCCCCGGCACGCGCCAGAACATCGACGAGTTCACCGTCACGACCGCGCGCGGGCTGGAGACGGTCGGCGGCGCCGACGCGGCGAAGGCGATCATCATCCTCAACCCGGCCGACCCCCCGATCCTGATGCGCGACACCGTCTTCGCGCAGGTGCGCGAGCCCGACGCGGCGGCGATCGAGCGCTCCGTCGTCGCGATGGCGGAGGCCGTGCGCGCCTACGTGCCCGGCTACCGGCTGCGGCTGTGCGACGTCGACGGCGACCTCGTGACCGTGCTGCTGGAGGTCGAGGGCGCCGGCGACTTCCTCGCGCCCTACGCCGGCAACCTCGACGTGATGACGGCGGCTGCGGCGCGCGTGGGGGAGGGGATCGCAGCGCTTATGGTCGCCGCGGCCACGCGGCCGGATCCGCTGCAGGAGGAGGCCCGGCGATGACGTTCGTGACGTTGGTGGACTCGTCGTTGCGCGACGGCATGCACTCCGTCGGCCACGCCTTCACGCCGCAGCAGGTCGCGGCCGTCGCCGCCGGCCTCGACCGCGCGGGGATCGACGTGATCGAGGTCTCGCACGGCGACGGCGTCGGCGGCTCCTCGATCCAGTACGGCCGCTCGGCGCATCCCGACGAGGCGCTGATCGAGGCGGCGGCGGGGGTCGTCGAGCGGGCGCGCATCGCGGCGCTGCTGCTGCCGGGGATCGGCACGCTCGAGCGGCTGAAGGGCGCGCAGGCGCTCGGCGCGTCGGTCGCGCGCGTCGCGACGCACTGCACGGAGGCCGACATCGCCGAGCAGCACATCAGCTGGGCGGCGGAGCACGGGATGCTCGCGGTCGGCTTCCTGATGATGAGCCACATGCTCGAGCCGGCGGAGCTGGCCACGCAGGCGCGGCTGATGGCGGCCTACGGCGCGCGCGTCGTCTACGTCGTCGACTCGGCCGGCGCGCTCGTCCCGCAGAGCGCGGCCGCGCGCGTGGCGGCGCTGCGCGACGCCCTGCCCGCCGACGTCGCGGTCGGCTTTCATGCGCACGACAACCTCGGCTGCGGGGTCGGCAACGCGCTCGCCGCCGTCGAGGCGGGCGCGACGTGGCTCGACGGCTCGCTGCGCGGGCTCGGCGCGGGCGCCGGCAACGCGCAGCTCGAGGTGCTCGCGGCGGCGCTCGAGCGCTCCGGCCACGCGACCAACGCCGAGCTGTTCCCGCTGATGGACGTCGCCGAGGACGTCGTCGCACCGCTGATGCCGCGCGCGCAGGTGATCGACCGCAGCGCGCTCTCGCTCGGCTACGCCGGCGTCTACTCGTCGTTCCTGCTGCACGCCGAGCGCGCCGGCGCGAAGTTCGGCGTCGAGCCGCGCGCGGTGCTGATGGAGCTGGGCCGGCGGCGGATCGTCGGCGGCCAGGAGGACATGATCATCGACGCCGCAGCGGAGCTGGCGGCGGCCCTGCAACCGGCGCCAGCTTCCCGGCGCGACCCACAATGAACTGCTAGAATTCAGTCGCTTGGCGCGCTCGGCGCTGGGGGAGTCGTTGCCGAGGCGCTCGTTCGACCGGAAACGGTGAATTATGTCTGCGCACGTGCACGCGGGCGGTCAGACGCCGCTCGTGTCGGTCGTCGTTCCCGTCTTCAACGAGCAGGAGGGGCTGCCGGAGCTCCAGCGGCGCATCGACGACGCGCTCGGGGGCCTCGACGGCGCCTGCGAGGTCGTCTACGTCGACGACGGCTCGATCG
The DNA here is from genome assembly GCA_035654055.1 of Conexibacter sp. Lineage (GTDB taxonomy): Bacteria > Actinomycetota > Thermoleophilia > Solirubrobacterales > Solirubrobacteraceae > Conexibacter. The sequence continues at coordinate 13,685 of DASRXW010000061.1, read as the reverse complement.
ACGACTCGGCCGCGCTGCTCGAAGCGCTCGCACGGGAGCGCATCGACGTCGTGCTCGTGCGCCTGTCGCGCAACTTCGGCATGGAGATCGCGATGTCGGCCGGCATGGACCACGCGCGCGGCGACTTCGTCGCGCTGCTGCACGCCGACCTCCAGGACCCGCCCGAGCTGATCGCCGAGATGCTCGTGCGCGCGCGCAACGGGGCCGACGTCGTCTACGCGCGGCGCATCGGGCGCGACGAGAGCTTCGTCAAGCGCACGCTCGCGACGACCTTCTACCGCCTGATGGAGCGGCTCGCGCGCACGCCGTACCAGGGTCAGGCCGGCGACTTCCGGCTGATGTCCCGCCGCGTCGTCGACTCCGTGCGCACGATGCCCGAGCGGCGGCGCTTCCTGCGCGGGATGGTCGCGTGGGTCGGCTACGAGCAGGTCCCGATCGAGTATCGCCGCGCCAGCCGTCATGCGGGGCGGGGCGCCTCCTATCCCGCCCTGATACGACTCGCGCTCGAGGCGATCACGTCGTTCTCCGACGTGCCGCTGCGCGTTGCAAGCTACCTCGGGGTGACGCTCTCGCTGCTCAGCGCGCTGCTCGCGGCGGTCGTGCTGGTGCTCACCGTGAGCGGGGCCGTCATCGCCTCGATCCAGACGTGGATCCTGATCGCGGTGCTGTTCCTCGGCGGCGCGCAGCTCGTCAGCGTGGGGATCCTCGGCCGCTATCTCGCGCGCGTGCACGACCAGGCGCTCGGACGCCCGCTCTACCTCGTCGACCGGGTCGTGGCCGCTCCACGGCCCGCGCCGTCGGCCGTCGACCCCGTCCTCGCGATCGACGCCGACGCGTAGCAGGGCGATCGATGCCGCTCACCCGCTCCGTCTACACCTGGGTCGCGCTCACGCTGCGACTCGTGCTGCGCGACGCACGCGCGTCGTGAGCTGGCCGGGAGCTGCTGCGCCTACGCCTCGTCGTCGGTGCGGCAGTCAATGCACGAGCCGTGCAGCACGACGTCGTGGTCGTCGACGTCGAAGCTGAGGCTGCGGGAGACGCGCTCGATCGCCTGCTCCAGCGTCGGGTCGGAGAAGGGCGCGATCTGGCCGCAGCTGTCGCAGACGAGGTGATGGTGATGGTCGCCGTCGGGCTGGTGGCGCTCGTAGCGCGCGACGCCCTGGCCGACGTCGATCCGCTGCACGAGCCGCAGCTCATTCAGCATCTCGAGGATGCGGTAGACGCTCGCGCGCCCGACGCTGCGGCCCTGCGCGCGCAGGCGATCGTCGATCTCCTGCGCCGTCAGCGCGCAGTCCTGGCGGTCGAGCAGCTCGACGACCGCGTTGCGCGCCCCGCCGCGGCGGTAGCCCAGGGCGGCCAGCGTCGCGATCGTGTGCTCGCGCCAGCTGGGTCGTCTCGTCGCCGTTCCGGACATCGCCTTCGATCGTAGCGGCGGCCGGGGGCGCGGTGCCGCGCGCGGCCGGTGGCCAGATGCAAATCAGACTCGTTCCCATTATGCTCGCTCGCGACGATGCTCGAGCCCTTCCAGCTCCCCTTCGTGCAGCGCGCGCTCGTCGAGCTGCTGCTGCTCGCCTTGCTGGCTGGCACGCTCGGCTGCTGGATCGTGCTGCGGGGCCTCGCATTCCCCGTCCACGGGGCGGCGGCCGCGGCCTTCCCGGGCCTGGTGCTCGCCGACGGGCTCGGCTTCGCGGCGCCGCTCGGCGGGTTCGGTGCCGCGCTGCTGTTCGCGCTCGCCGTCGGGCGGCTCGCCACACGCGGGAGAGAGGGCAACGACACGCTCACCGCGCTCGTGCTCGTCGCGGCGCTCGCGCTCGGGATCGTGCTCGCGTCCGACGTCTTCCACTCGGCCGCGTCCGTCGAGTCGCTGCTGTTCGGCAGCCTGCTCGCGATCGGCGCGGGCGACGTGCGCCTCGCCGCCGCGGCAGCCCTGATCGCGCTCGCCGCAAGCTGGCTGCTCGGCACGCGCTGGCTCGCGAGCGGCTTCGATCCCGCCGCCGCGCGCTCGCTCGGCGTGCGCTCGCCGCTGCCGGACGCCTGCCTGCTCGTGCTCGTCGCGCTCGGCGCCGTTGCGGTGCTGAGCGCCGTCGGCGCGCTGCTGGCGACCGCGCTGCTCGTCGTGCCGGCCGCCACGACGCGGCTGCTGAGCAGCCGGATCGCCGGCTGGGGGCTCGCGACCGTCGCGCTCGCCGCCGCCGAGGGCATCGCGGGCCTGTGGCTCGCGGTCAAGCTCAACGCCCCGCCCGGCGCAACCCTCGCGGTCGTCAGCGGCATCGTCTTCGCGCTCGTGGCGGCCACCCGCACGCTCGCGCCCGAGGCGGCGACATGACCGCCGATCGGGCGGGTGGCGGTGAGGACGCACGTGTGGCCGCCGGAAGGCGGACGTGCGCGCGGGTGGGCGGGTCCGATTCGACAGGACCCGCCCGCCAAGCCCTCCTGACCGCCGAGAAGCTCGCCGTCGGCTACGAGAAAGCCGCGCCCGTCCTCAACGACGTGACCTTCGCGCTCGAGCCCGGCGAGCGGATCGCCGTGCTCGGCCCCAACGGCGGCGGCAAGACGACGCTCTTCCGCGCGCTGCTCGGCGAGCTCCGCCCGGCGCACGGCACGCTCGCGCTCGCCGGCCGCTGCGCCAGCGTCCCGCAGACGGAGCGCTCGCGGCTCGACTTCCCCGTCAGCGCGCTCGACGTCGCGCTGATGGGCACGATCCCAGGCCGTCCCTGGTGGCGGCGCCCGAGCCGCGCCGACCGCGTCGCCGCGCGCGCGGCGCTCGCGCGCGTCGGGCTCGCCGACCGCGCCGAGCGCACGTACGGCGAGCTGTCGGGCGGCCAGCGCCAGCGCGTGCTGATCGCGCGGGCGCTCGTGCAGGAGGCGCGCGTGCTGCTGCTCGACGAGCCGTTCAGCGGGCTCGACGCGACGAGCGCCGCGCGGCTCGAGGCGCTGCTCGCCGAGCTGGCGGGGGAAGGGCGCGGCGTGCTGATCGCCACGCACGACCTCGAGCAGGCGCGCCGCTGGGACCGCGTGCTGTGCGTCAACGGCCGCCAGATCGCCTTCGGCGAGCCGGCGACGGCGCTGACGCACGACGTGCTCGCGGCGACGTACGGCGGCGCGATCGTGACCCTTCCCGGTGAGGACCCGGGCGCGCCGCACCACGCGATCATGCCGCCGCACCACCATCACCACGACCACGCGCCGCCGCGATGACGCCCGCGCTCGCGACCGTCCTCGATGCGCTCGCCCACCCCTTCTCGCAGGGCCTCATGCAGCGCGCGCTGCTCGAGGTGCTGCTGCTGGCCGCGGTCGGCGGCACGCTCGGCTGCTGGATCGTGCTCGGCGGGCTGTCCTACGGCGCCGAGTCGCTCGCGCACGGGATGTTCCCCGGGCTCGTGCTGGCGGCGCTCGCGGGCGTGCCGCTGCTGCTCGGCGGCGCGGCGGGGATCCTCGTCGCCGCGCTCGCGGTCGCGCTCGCCGGGCGGGTGCGGGGGATCGGCCGCGACGACGCCGTCGCCGTCGCCGTCACGACGCTGTTCGGGCTCGGTGCGCTGCTCGCGCTGTCGCCCGCGACGCCGGTCGGGATCCAGGGACTGCTGTTCGGCGACGTGCTCGGCACCACGAGCGCCGACCTGCTCGCCGGCGCGGCGCTGGTCGCGGTCGTGCTGCTCGCCATGTGGCTCGCGCACCAGCGCCTGCTCGCGGCCGGCTTCGACCGCTCCGGCGCCAGGGCGCTCGGCATCTCGCCGTTCGCCGTCGACGCATTGCTGCTGACGCTGCTGGCGCTCGCGGTGCTCGTCGCGGTGCAGGGGCTCGGCAACCTGCTCGTCGTCGCCGTGCTCGTCGCGCCTGCCGCGGCGGCGCGGCTCGTCACGCGCCGGCTCGCGCCGATGATGGCGCTGGCCGTCGCGCTCGGCGCCGTGGCGGGGATCGGCGGCCTCTACCTGTCCTACTACGCGCGCATCGCCGCGGGCGCCTCGATCGCCGGCCTGCTCGTCGCCGGCTACCTGCTCGCGCGGCTTGCCGCCGTGACGTCACAGGTTCGTAAGGGGAGCGCCACGGCGGCAGGCTAGATTGAGTCCCATGCGCTTCCTCTCCCGCAAGACCGACATGGTGGACGCCGCCCGCGCATTGCCGGGCCGCGCGCAGCCGATCGCCGTTCCTCCTCGCCACGACGTGCTCGGCACCCCGCTCCAGCCGCCGTTCCCCGACGGCTTCGAGACGGCGATCTTCGGCCTCGGCTGCTTTTGGGGGGCAGAGCGGATCTTCTGGCAGGCGGACGGCGTCTGCACGACGGCCGTCGGCTACGCCGGCGGCCTCACGCCGAACCCGACGTACGAGGAGGTGTGCTCCGCGCAGACCGGCCACACGGAGGCCGTGCTCGTCGTCTACGACCCCGCGAGAACGTCCTACGACGCACTGCTGAAGCTGTTCTGGGAGGGCCACGACCCGACGCAGGGGATGCGGCAGGGCAACGACGTCGGCACGCAGTACCGCTCGGCGATCTACTGGACGAGCGAGCAGCAGCGCGACGCCGCGCTGACCTCGCGCGCGACCTATCAGGAGACCCTGCGCGAGTCCGGCTACGGCGAGATCACGACCGAGATCGCGGAGGCCGGCCCCTTCTATTACGCCGAGGACTACCACCAGCAGTACCTCGCGAAGAACCCGGCCGGCTACTGCGGGCTCGGCGGCACCGGCGTGAGCTGCCCCGTCGGACTGACGGCAGGCTGACATCTGGCGCCGCGAAGCTCGAGGTCGTCTCCGGGGCGACCGGCGCCCAGCATCCGCGCTCCGGCGCCCCCCTGCTGTGCTCGCGCTCGCCGCCACCCGCGCAGCAGCAGGAGCAGCACGGGCATCGCGAACGTCTCGGCCGTGCGCAGCACGGCGCGCGTCGTCGGCTGCACGCCTGGCAGCTGCGCGCTCGGCTGCGACAGGTGCATCGCCATCATCCCCGTCACGATCACGACGTGACGCTCGCCGCGCGGCAGCGTCCGCACGCCCTCGACCGCGCGTGCCGTGACGGTCTGCAGGCGCGCCGTCGTCGCGTCGTCGGAGGGGTAGTGGTCCACCCAGCTCGTGAGCCCGGCGTGGGCGTCGGCGGGACGGTCGACGACGCTGTCGAGCAGGGCCGTCAACGCGTCGACCCACGGCACGTATGCCGACTGCAGCCGTTCGACGGTCGTGTCGCTCGTCGTCGGATCGGCTGCGAGGGCAAGGATCGCCAGCACGCCGAGCGAGGAGCTCGCGGCCGCGGCGAGCTCGAACCAGCTCGCGTCGGAATGCTCGTGCTGGCGGGCAGCCCACTCCCGCAGCACGGCCTCGCGCCGGCCCCTCGGCGCATGGTTCGCGTACTGGACCTCGGCGTGCTCGAGCTCGCGGGCGGCGGCGTGCGCGACCCGCTCGAAGGCCGGCAGGCTCGCGCATGCGGCGCGGCAGCATTCGACGAGGGCCAGCAGGTAGCCGCCGTCGTCGCCGACCGGGTGCAGGCGGTAGTAGTCGTTCCGCGGCGGCTCCGGGCGGACCGCGTCGACGAGCGCGCGATGGAGCTGCATGCCGTTCGCCAGCGGATCGGTGGCGGGCTGCTCCGCGAGCGTGTCGATGTAGTCCCACGCGACCTGGAGCGAGACCAGCAGCCGCACGAGCGCGGGGTCGCGCTGGCGCACCGTCGTGGCGACGAGCGCCGCCCCCATCGCGCTGAGGCCCTCGCTTCGCAGCGTCTCGAGCGCGAGCGTGCGCAGCCGCGGATCTGGGATCGCCCGTGCCGCACGCTCCCACCGGTGCAGAAGGCTCCGTGCCCGCGGAAAGACGGTGAGCCAGAAGCGAGCCATGACGCACGCGACGCTTGCCAGCTCGCGAGCACGACTCCCCCGGCGGGCAGCGGCGGGATGCGACACCGTTCAAGCGTACGAACCCGATCGGTCGGCGCCGCGATTAGCGATTAATCAACGCGCGTCACGGTTCAGGCGCGACCGGCGTCGGCGAGACGCGCGCCGCCGCGAAGCCGGGCAGAGCTGCAACTGCGACGGCCACGACCGTCACACCGGCGAACGTCGTCAGCGCGAGCCAGCCGGCTGGCGCGTAGCTCGTCGGAAAGCCCGTTGAGGCGCTCAGCCAGCTCGTCAGCATGAATTGACCGAGGAGCCCGAACAGGGCGCCGATCGAGCAGCCCGCGCCGAGCACGATCGCGCTCTCGAGCACGATCGTCCGCCAGACCTCGCCGTCGGTGAATCCGCTGAGCTTGAGCGTCATCAGTCGGGGTCGCCGGCTCCAGACGACGCCGCTCATCGCGAGCGCGAGCGCGAGCGCGGCGGCGACGAGCATGAGCGTGGCGATCTGGGTCAAGCGGCCCAGGCCTTGGCGGCTCTTGACGCGAAAGCGCTGCTCGCGCTGAGCGGGCGACTCGATCGCGAGATCGGCCGACGGGCCGAGCGCGTGTCGGAGCCGGCCCGCGACGGCGGCCGGGGATGCGCCCGGCTCAAGCATCACTCCGAGCGCGGTCACCGCGTCGGTGCCCCATGCGCGGCGGAAGTCGGCGGCGTTGAGCACGATCGCGCCCGAGCTCCAGCCCATGTTCGTGAGGATCGCCGCCAACCGCAGACGCCTCGGGAGCGGCGTCGGCAGCGTGACCACGTCGCCGATGCCCACGCCGAGGTCGCGTGCCACGCTCTGCGACAGCGCGACCCAGCCGTGGCTCCGCAGCCGTACGTTCGCAGCGGTCAGATCTCCCTGCATGAAATGGATGGGCAGCAGCGGAGTCGGGTCGGAGCGCGGCGGCGCGACGACCCACGCGCGGCGGTCTCCCACGTCGAGGAACGCGCCGCGATATGCGGACACCGCGCGCACGCCGCGGACGGCCGCCAGCTCGGAGTCGGTGACCGCCGGCCGGAACGACGTGGTCGAGAGGACGTTCGAGTCGCCCCCGGCGACGACCCACAGATCCGCCTTGCCGCTCAGCCCGTGAGCGCCCATGTCGAGGCCGCGTTGCAGGTCGGCGTGTGCTCCCTCCATCGCGACGCTCCCGAAGACGGCGAGCGCGCCGATCGCCGCCAGCGCGAGCGACCGCGTGGTCGTGGCACCCAGCTCGCCGACCGCGACCACGAGCACGGAGCTGCGGCTGCGATGGCTGAGCACGTCGAGCAGGCGCAGCGCGAACGCCAGGATCGCCGGGATCAGCAACAGCATCCCGGCGAGCAGCAGGACGATTCCGCTGGCCGTGAGCGCCGGGACGAGCAGCAGCACGAGCAGCGCGCCGGCGACGAGCACCACCCCGCCGAGCGCGAGCCGGCCCGGCCGGGCGAGCGTCGGCTCCTCACGCTCCTCGTCCTCGCCGTAGACGGCGTCGAGCGGGCGGCTCGAGACGAGGTCGATCAGCGGCCGCATCGCCGCGAGCAGCGTGGCGGCGAGACCGCCCGCGACCGCGAGGGCGACGCTCTGCGGCTCGATGACGCGCTGGTCGCCGACGGCGAATGCGAAGGTGAGGTATCCCGGGACTGCGTGGAACGCATCCCGCGACAGCAGGTCGCCGAGCAGCAGCCCGAGCCCCGAGGCGGCGACGCCGAGCACGAGCGCGTCGAACAGGACGAGCCGCACGACCGTCAGGTCGCCGAGGCCCTCCAACCGCAGATCGGCGATGAAGCGGCGCCGCTCGGGCACGGTGAGCAGCATCGCGTTGAACGCGAACAGCATGCCCACCAGTGCACTGATCGCGGCGAACAGCGCGGTCGACTGATCGTTCGGGGCCGACGCGTGCCGCAGGAGGCGTGCCTCCGCGTCGCTGTCGGACACGTTGAGCCGGCTGCCCGCGATTCGTTCGAGCGCCGCGCGGACCTCGGTGGTGCGGCCGGGCTCGGCGACCACCAGGACGCGCGTCACGCGTCCGCGCATGGCGCTGATCTGCTGCGCATAGTGCAGCGGCGCGAGCACGACCGGGCTGCCGACGAGCCCGCCGATCTCGTCGGCGGTGAGCAGCGTCGCCACCGGCACGCGGTGCGTGCGTGCGCCGACGGAGAGCGCGATGTCCCCGCCGAGCTCGGCGCCGATCGAGCTTGCGAGCGGCCGTGGCAGCGCGACCGCGCGCGACAGTCGCAGATGGGGCGAGGCGAACGCTCCCAGCAGTCTGCCTCCGAGCTTGACGAGGCTGCGATCGCCGCCGACGAGGCTCGCCGTGGCGGTGCCGGTGCGACCGCGCAGCCCGACGCGTACGTCGACGATCGGCGCCGTCGTGCGCACGCCCGGAACACGGGCGATCTCCGCCGCGACCGCAGACGGGAAGCCGCGCGTGTCGCGCGCCGTCACCTGGAGCTGCGCCCGGCCGGTGATGCCCTTCACGAGCTCCTCGACGGATCCGGCGACGCTCGTGTTCGCCACCTGGACCGCGAACACGAGTGCCACGCCGACGGCGATCCCGACCAGCGCGAGCAGCTCCTGCAGCGGATGCGCGCGGATCCGCTGGACGTAGAGGAAGAGGAGGTTGCGGGTCCTCATCGCGCCGGCGCGACGACTGCGCCTGCTGCACGGTCCGGCAGGGGGACAAGCCGGCCGTCGCGCAGGCGGTGCACGCGGTCGGCGAAGCTCGCTCCGGCCGGATCGTGCGTCACGAGCACGACGCCGATGCCGCGCTCGCGGCAGACCTCCGCCAGCAGCGTGAGGACCTCCGTGCCGCTGCGCGAGTCGAGGCTCCCCGTCGGCTCGTCCGCCATCACCAGGCGCGGGTCGTTCGCGAGCGCGCGCGCGAGCGCGACGCGGTGGCGCTCTCCGCGCGAGAGCTGAACCGTGCGGTGGTCTGCGCGAGCGCCGAGACCCAGGCGGTCGAGCAGCGGGAGGACGCGCCGCCGGGCCTCGCTGCGGCTGACTCCCTCGGTCATCAGCTTCAGCGCCGCATTGTCGATCGCCGGCAGCCCCGGGACGAGTCGTGAGGACTGGAAGACGAAGCCCAATCCGCTGCGGCGATGCTGCGCGGCCGCCCTCCGCGAGAGGGTCGCGAGATCGCGACCCTCGAAGTGGACGCTGCCGGCGTCAGGCCGCGTGAGACCGGCCGCGAGGTACAGCAGCGTCGACTTGCCCGATCCGCTGGGGCCGTACACGGCGACCAGCTCGCCGCCCGCAACCGTCAACGAGACGTCGTCGACCGCGCGAATCGTCTCGCCATCCGGTCCGGCGAAATGCTTGCGGACGGCTCGCAGCTCGAGCACGGCGGGTCAACCGCCGCGGCTGGTGCGCTCGCTCACCCTGGGGAAGTCGATCAGCGTGCCGCGCTGCTCCGAGCGCGGCTTGATCAGGCGACCGTCGTCGAGCGACATCATGCGATGCGACTGCAGCAGGTTCGGAGCGTCGGGCGCCGTCATCACGATCGCTACCCCCGCCTCGTCGGCAACTGAGCGCAGCACGCTCAGCACCTGCTCGCGCTCGATCATGTTGAGGTTCGCGGTCGGCTCGTCGGCAAGCAGGAGCCGCGGCTGGCGGATCAACGCGTGCGCGAGCGCGACGCGCGTGCGCTCGCCGTCGGTCAGCTCGTGCCAGCGGGCGCTCGCCACCTGCGGCGCGCCGACCCGCTCGAGCACGTCGTGCGCCTCGCCGCGCGCCTGGGCGTGGCTGCGCTGCTTGAAGCGCGGAAGCGCGACGTGGTCGAGCACGGACAGGCCGCGCGTGATGCGGCCGGTCTGCCACACGCAGCCGATGTCGGTCAGCAGCAGTCGCGCGCGCGCGTGCCGCGAGAGCGCCGCGAGGTCGACGCCGTCGAACGCGACACGGCCGCCGTCGGGCGTCTCGATCCCGGCCGCGGCGCGCAGCAGCGTCGTCTTGCCGGAGCGGCTGCCGCCCCAGATCGCGACGAAGTCCCCGGCCTCGACGTCGAGATCGATGCTGGCCAGCGCCTCCACCTCGCGGTAGCCGCGGGCGTAGCGCTTCGTCACGCCGTCGAGCGAGAGGAGCGTCATCTCACGTGCGCGATCGCAGCGCCTCCGGCCGCTCCCGCAGCCAGCGCATCGCCTCGCGGATGCGGCGCAGCCATTCGACGGTCGCCTGCAGGTGGGCGATCTCGGCGTCGCGGACCATCACGCTCGCGACCGCAGACCACGGCTGAGCGGAGGCCAGCAGATCGTCGAACGACGTGCCGCCGAGGTACTGCTCGAGCCGCTCGAGGCAGGCCTGCTCCTGTTCGTACGTCAGCTCGATCAGACGCGGCAGGTTGCGCGGCTGGGAGAGCGCGAGCTTGAGGTGGAGCTCCTCGCGCAGCGGCGACATCGAGGAGCCGGTCGCCATCCAGTCCTCGAAGCGCTCGAGGCCCTGCGGGGTCGCCTCGTAGATCACGCGCGGGGCGCCGCGGGTCGTGCGTCGCCGCGTCACGGGCGCGTCGCCGTCGCCGTGGGCGACGGGGCGCACGAGCCCTTCCTGCTCGAGCTTGTCGAGCGCGACGTAGATCGCGCCGGCGTTCAGCTGCCACCCCGGGCCGACCTGCTCCTCGAAGCGCTGCACCAGGTCGTAGCCGTAGCCGCGCCGTTGCGCCAGCAGCCCCAGCACTGCGTACTTCACCGACATCGGGTCGTTTGCACCACCTTGACCGCCTCTCGACCACCGGGCGGAGTCGAAGGAGCGTCCCACCCATTTGGGCTCGCTCCGGGAACGCGAGAGTACCTCAAGCGCACGGGTGGTGCCACCGGTTGGAAGCCGCATCGTCGGCGGGCGTGCCGCCACCGCCGCTCGCTAGCATGACGCGGATGCTGCGCTGCGTCCGCTTCCTCGCGCTTCCGCTCGGCGTCCTGCTCGCCGTCGCGATCGGCGCCTGCGGCTCCAGCGATTCACAGCAAAGCGGTACGACGGTCACGGAGCCGCCGCTGGCCGCGACGCGGACCGCGCCCACGACGGCCGCCACCACGGTCACCACGACCGCGCAGACGACGACCGTCGCGCCGAGCACGACGACCACCACGACGCCCGCGACGACGTCGACCTCCACGCAGCCGTCCGGTGGTGCGCCGCCCGCGACGCAGCCCTCCGGCGGTGCGCCGGCCGGCTGCCCGTCCGCCGTCGGCGGCTTCATCCGCGACGTGCACGCGACCGACTGCGGCGTCGCGCGCTCCGTCGCGAGCGCGTGGTTCGACGCCGTCCACGGCGGCGCCGCGCCGGGCAGCGCGATCAACGCGGCCGGCTACGCCTGCAGTGCGACGCTCGCCGGCGAGCGCGCGAGCGTCAGCTGCACGAGCGCCGACGGCAGCGTCAGCTTCACCGCGAGCCCGTAGGCCGTCTCGCGGCGGTGCGACGGGCGGACGGCGCCCTTGCGCCTGCCCGCTACCCGTCGAACGTCGTCGCCGTGCGCGGCAGCGCGGCGGGGTCGAAGCGCGCGAGCAGCAGCTGCACGTCGGCCGCCTCGCCGGGCTCCGCGAGGCCGAGGCTCGCGGCCATCCACGCGCGCACGTCGGCGGGCGTCTCGCCGCGCGCGACGCGGTCGGCGAGCGTGACGGCGCCGTGGCGCTTCGCGAGTCGCGCGCCGTCCGGGCCGAGCACGAGCGGCACGTGCGCGTAGGCGGGCGTCGGCAGGTCGAGCAGCCGTTGGAGCAGCAGCTGGCGCGGCGTCGTGTCGAGCAGGTCGTCGCCGCGCACGACCTCGCCGATCCCCTGCTCGCCGTCGTCCACGACGACGGCGAGGTTGTACGCGGGCGTGCCGTCGTTGCGCCACAGCACGAGGTCGTCGACGACCGCATCGACCGGCCCGTGCAGACGGTCGACGAACGCGACGCGCGCGGCGCCCGCGTCCAGCCGCAGCGCAGGCGGGCGCCCGGAGCGCTCGTGCGTCGCCCGCTGCGCCGCCGTCAGCCGCCGGCAGGTGCCGGGGTACGCGCCCTCCGGAAACGCGCCGTGCGCCGCCGAGGCGGCCTCGCGGATCTCCGCGCGCGTGCACCAGCAGGGGTAGACGCGGCCGGCGGCGCGCAGCGTCTCGAGCGCCGCGCGGTGGCGATCCCGCCGCGCGGACTGGCGCACGACCGGCCCGTCCCAGTCGAGCCCGAGCGCGGCGAGGTCGGCGAGCTGGCCGGCCTCGTGCTCGCGCCGCGAGCGTCCCGGGTCGAGGTCCTCGATGCGGAGCAGGAAGCGGGCGCCGGCGCTGCGCGCGAACAGCCACGCGAGCAGCGCGGTGCGCAGGTTGCCGAGGTGCAGCGGCCCGCTCGGGCTGGGTGCGAAGCGGCCGTCGGGGCGGAGGGTCACGCCTGCGAATGATCGCGGAGCCGGCCTGTCCTGCGATCGCCCGATCGGCGTGGGACACGCAGTCGTCCGCTGCGGAACGCCGATGCGCCAGATGTCGTTGCAACGGTCAAGCGGGCCCCGTGGGGCGTCGATCACGACCGTGCCACGCGCCAGGTCGCACGCGGCGCAGCGTCCATCGCAACCCGATCGGAGACGCCGGCCATGTCGCTCTCGTCATGCCGCACGCTCGCCCCTGCCGTCGTCCTGGTGCTCGCCCTGCTCGCGCTCGCCGCCAGCCCCGCCGCCGCCGCTCCACCTGGTCGCTCGCCGCTGTCCGCCCAGCCGACGGCGCAGAGCTTCGGCCTCGTCCGCGTCGGCCAGGGGGAGCAGATCTCCTCGCTGTCGATCCAGAACCCGGGCCCGGACGCCGTCCTCGTCGGCGCCGCGACGATCGCGGGCGACTCCGCCTTCCGCGTCAGCGGCGACGGCTGCGCCGGCCAGCTGCTCGCGAGTGGCCAGAGTTGCAACGTCGGCGTCGGCTTCGACCCGGGCGACGGCATCGCCTACGCGGCGACGCTGCACGTCCCCGCCGACGGCTTCACCGATCTCGACGTCCCGCTGAGCGGCGTCGGCGGGCTCCAGCGCGTGACGCTCGCACCCTCCGCGCTCGACTTCGGCGCCGTCACGGTCGGCGACAGCGCCGTGCGCGCGTTCACGCTCACGAGCACCGGCAACCTGCCGTTCCAGTCGATCGTCGCGATTCCCAGCGGCGGCGACGTCGGCGCCTTCCGCGTCGAGCGCGACGGCTGCTCGCTGCAGCAGCTCTCGACCGGCGCGACGTGCGACGTCGCGGTGCGCTTCACGCCGCCCGCTCCCGACGGGTACGCCGCCACGCTGCTGCTGATCGGCGGCAACGACCAGCCGGCGATCGTGCCGCTGCGCGGCAGCGGCGCCGCCCCGGTGGCGCCGGTGGTCGCAGAGCAGCCGGGAGCGGTCCCGGCGCCCGAGCCGGCCACGGCCGACGTCGCGTTCGACGCCCTCGCCGGCTCGTCGGTCCCGTTCGCCCACGGCCGCGTCGACCTCGGTCGCGCGCATTGCGTGGGCGCGACGCGTTGCACGGTCATCGTGCGCGCGCGCGTCTACGCGCTTGCCGCGGCGTCCGCGCGAGCCGCAAGCCATCAGGCGCGGATGACGAGCGCGCGCACCGATGTCGTGCTGTGGAGCCTGCGTGCGCGCGGCCAGCGCGTGCGGCTCACCCTGCCGGCGAGCCTGCACGGCAGGCCGGCGCTGCTCGTCGCCCGGCTGCGCACGTATGCAGCCGGCCAACGGACCGGCGTGCGCACGCTCGTCGTCCCGCTTGCCGCGACCTCGCGGCGCGGCTAGGAGGGTTTGACGGAACGATTGGCGAAACTGTTGCGTCGTCGCATCGCCTGAGTCTACGTTCGAGGGGTCCGTAGAACGTAGTTGGCCCCCGCACCGCGTGAACGGCCGGGGGCCTGACACCAGGAGGTCAGTCCTGA
>DASRXW010000060.1:0-7027 GCA_035654055.1 Conexibacter sp. | reverse complement strand
TCAGGACTGACCTCCTGGTGTCAGGCCCCCGGCCGTTCACGCGGTGCGGGGGCCAACTACGTTCTACGGACCCCTCGAACGTAGACTCAGGCGATGCGACGACGCAACAGTTTCGCCAATCGTTCCGTCAAACCCTCCTAGGGTCCGCCGCCATGGTCGTCGCCATCGACGGTCCCGCGGGGGCCGGCAAGTCCACGGTCGCGCGCGCCGTCGCGGACGCGCTCGGCTTCACGTACCTCGACTCGGGCGCGATGTACCGCTGCGTCGGGCTGACAGCGCGCGAGCGCGGCCAGTCGCCCGCCGAGGTGGCGCCCACGCTGCAGATCGAGCTGGGGGAGCGGATCCTCTGCGACGGCCGTGACGTGACGGACGCGATCCGCACGCGGGAGGCCTCCGAGGCGGCCTCGCAGGCCGCTGCCGACCCGGACGTGCGCAAGGCGGTCGTCGCCGAGCAGCGACGGCTCGTGGCACACGGCGACTGGGTCGCCGAGGGGCGCGACATCGGCACCGTCGTCGCGCCCGGCGCCGCCGTCAAGGTCTTCCTCACCGCCAGCCCCGAGGAGCGGGCGCGCCGCCGCGCCGAGCAGCTCGGCGCCGACGTCGCCAGCGTGCTCGCGGAGCAGACGATCCGCGACGAACGCGACGCGACGCGCGAGCACTCCCCGCTGCTCGCCGCCCTCGACGCCACGCAGCTCGACACGACCGGCCTAACGCTCGACGACGTCATCGCCCGCGTCGTCGAGCTCGTAGCAGCAGCTCGCTGATGGTTATACTTGCTGGTATGACTTACAAGGTGGGGGCAAAGGGCCAGGTGGTCCTGCCGAAGGAGCTGCGCGACGATCTCGGCATCCGCCCGGGCGACGAGGTGGTGTTCGACAAGGGCGAGCATGAGATCGTCGTGCGCAAGGCGCGCTCGCGGTCGGAGATCGTGAACGAGTTGCGGGGGGCGTTGCGCGACGCGAGACTCGACCTCGTCGCCGAGCTGGAGGCCGAGCATCGCCGCGAGGTCGAGGACGACGAGCGCGAAATGCGCAGACGGGGCCTGCGTTGACCGGCGTGCTCGACTCGTGGGCAGTGCTCGCGTGGCTGCGCGACGAACCCTCAGGCGGGCGCGTGCTCGAGCTGCTCGAGCGCGACGAGCAGCTGATCTCGTCCGTCAACCTCGGCGAGGTCCTGTGCTGGACGATCCGCGACCGCGGCGAGGAGCGAGCGCTCGCCATCGTCAGGCAGATCCGCGAGGCCGTCAGGGTCGAGGATCCGGATTGGCAGCTCACGACCGAGGCCGCGCGCGTCAAGGCCCGCGGCGGCATCTCCTACGCGGACGCGTTCTGCGTCGCGACGGCACGGCGGCATCGGCTGCCGGTGTACACCGGCGATCCCGAGATTCTCGCGCTCGACGGCGACGACCTCGCCGTCGTCGACCTGCGAGCTCGGCCATGAAGATCGCCGTCGTCGGCTACCCGAACGTGGGCAAGTCCTCGCTCGTCAACCGCCTCACGCAGTCGCGCGAGGCGATCGTGCACGAGCGGCCGGGCCTCACGCGCGACCGCAAGGAGCTGCGCACCGAGTGGAACGGGCGCAGACTCACGCTGATCGACACGGGCGGCGTCGACCTCGACGACCGCAACGAGATGGCGCGCTCGATCCAGGAGCAGGCGCGCGCGGCGCTCGCCGACGCACAGGTCGCCCTGTTCGTCGTCGACGCGCGCGGCGGCGTGCGCCCCGGCGACCTCGAGATGGCCGACCTGCTGCGGCGCGGGAACCTGCCGGTGCTCGTCGCCGCGAACAAGTGCGACAGCGTCGCCGACCTGCCGCTCGCGGCCGAGTTCCACGCGCTCGGCTTCGGCGAGCCGATCGCCGTGTCGGCGGCGCAGGGGCTCGGCACCGGCGACCTGCTCGACCGCCTCGTCGCGGCGCTGCCCGACGGCGAGGAGCCGGAGGAGGACGAGGACGTCGTGCGCCTCGCGCTGATCGGACGGCCGAACGTCGGCAAGTCGAGCATGGTCAACCGCATCCTCGGCGACGAGCGCGTGATCGTCTCGGAGGTCGCCGGCACCACGCGCGACGCGATCGACCTGCCGTTCGAGTACGAAGGCCGCAGACTCATGCTGGTCGACACCGCCGGCCTGCGCCGCCAAGCCAAGGTCGGCGACTCGATCGAGTACTACACGGCGCTGCGCTCGCGCCGCGCGGCCGAGCGCGCCGACGTCGCGCTCGTCGTCTGCGACGCGGTGGATGGCGTGACCTCACAGGATCTGCGGATCGCCGAGCTCGCGATGCAGAGCGGCTGCGCGACGGCGCTCGTGCTCAACAAGTGGGACCTCACCGGCGGGGAGGGTCAGCCGGAGGTCGACCTCGACCACGAGCGCGCCCGCGTCGCGCAGAAGCTGCGCCTGCGTCCCCGCGTGCTGACCGCGAGCGCGATGACCGGCCGCCACGTGCAGCGCCTGCTCGTCGAGGCGATGGCGCTCGCCGACCGCACGGCCGGTCGCATCCCGACGCCGCAGCTCAACCGCTTCCTCTCCGAGATCCAGGAGATCCGCCAGCCGCCGGCGAAGCAGAACCATCGCCTCAAGCTCATCTACATGACGCAGACGGGCGAGCGCCCGCCGCGCTTCTCGATCCAGATCAACTCGCGCCAGCGCGTCACGCGCGATTACGCCTACTTCATCGAGAACCGCATGCGCGAGCGCTACCGGCTCGAGGGCATCCCGCTGATCATCGACTTCGTCGAGCGCAAGGAGCGCCGCGGCGAGGGCGCCGGGAATCGGCCCAACCCATCTCGCCGGCGACGGGCCGCCTGACCGCCATGCGCCGACCAGACCGGGCCCGGCCTGCGCGACCCCGGTACTCTTGGCCGATCCGATGACCGCCCTTCCGACCCCATCGACACGCGGAGCCGACTCCAGCCCATGACCACGCTTTCCGACAACGAGTTCCTGTTCACGTCCGAGTCGGTGACCGAGGGTCACCCGGACAAGATCGCCGACCAGATCTCCGACGGCGTGCTCGACGCGGTCCTCGCCTCCGACCCGGGCGGCCGCGTCGCCTGCGAGACGCTCGTCAACACGGGCCTGATCGTCGTCTCCGGCGAGATCACGACGGAGACGTACGTCGACATCCCGGAGATCGCGCGCGCGACGGTCCGCAGGATCGGCTACGACAACGCGACGTACGGCTTCGACTGCAACACCTGCGCGGTCATCAACGCGATCGACAAGCAGTCGCCCGACATCGCGCAGGGGGTCGACAAGGCGTACGAGAGCCGCACGCAGCCCGGCGACGAGGACCGCCTCGACATCGCGGGCGCGGGCGACCAGGGGATGATGTTCGGCTACGCGACGCGCGAGACGGACGAGCTGATGCCGCTGCCGATCTCGCTCGCGCACAAGCTCGCCAAGCGCCTCAGCGAGGTGCGCAAGGCCGATGTCCTCGACTATCTGCGCCCGGACGGCAAGACGCAGGTGTCGGTGCGCTACCAGGACGGCAAGCCGGTCGCGGTCGAGAAGCTGCTGATCTCCAGCCAGCACCGCGAGGGTGCGCAGGAGGTCATCAAGGACGATCTGTGGGAGCACGTCGTGCTGCCCGTCCTGCCGGCCGACCTCTACGACGCGAACGCGCTGCGCCGCGAGTTCCTCGTGAACCCGACCGGCAAGTTCGTGATCGGCGGGCCGATGGGCGACTGCGGCCTGACGGGTCGCAAGATCATCGTCGACACCTACGGCGGCATGGCCCGCCACGGCGGCGGCGCGTTCTCCGGCAAGGACCCGTCGAAGGTCGATCGCTCGGCCGCCTACGCCGCGCGCTACGTGGCGAAGAACGTCGTCGCCGCCGGCCTCGCGGATCGCGCCGAGGTCCAGGTCGCGTACGCGATCGGCGTCGCGCAGCCGGTGTCGATCATGGTCGAGACGTTCGGCACGGAGAAGATCGGCCGCGGCCAGATCGAGGCGCTCGTGCGCGAGCACTTCGACCTGCGCCCAGGCGCCTTCCGCGAGTACCTCGACCTGCACCGGCCGATCTACCAGAAGACCGCGGCGTACGGCCACTTCGGTCGCGACGACCACGACTTCACGTGGGAGAAGACCGACAAGGCGGACGCGCTGCGCGCCGCCGCCGGCCTCGGCGCCGGGGCGTCGGTCTAGTGTCCTGAGTCGTTGTTCGATGGCGGTTTCTCGGCGCCTCGCCGCCCGTGAGGCCAGTCGCCGACTTGCCTGTGCCACCGGCACAGGCTGCATCGTCGCCCGACCTCACGAACGACGATCCACTCGAGAAACCACTCACGAACTTCCGACTCAGGACACTAGACGCCGCCCGGCAGCTCGCCGGCGCCGCCGGCCTGGCGCACCGCAGCCTCGCGCTCGCGGTGCGCCTCGTCGACGGCGCGCACGACCCGATCAGGGTTGGCGACGCCGCGGAAGGTGAAGTCGGAGTCGTCGGCGCCGGCGGTGTCGAAGTCGACCTGGCCGACGCGCACCATGCGGTCGACGAGCGACTGGTCGACGTTGACGTTCTGGACCCGCTCGACGCGCGTCTGCTGCAGGTGTCGCGACAGCACGCCGCGGCGGATCGTCAGCCGCTGGTTCGTGATCGTGTAGGTCGTCGTCATCCGGTAGAGGAAGCCGGCGAGGATCACGAGCGCCGCGAGCACGAGGAACACGACGATCGTCGTGCTCCACGAGAAGCCGCTGCCGATCGCCGTCACGAGCGCGGCGACGCCGCCGCCGACGGCCGCGCCGACGATGCCGCGCGCGTAGAAGCTGAGCGTCCCGCGCCACGAGGGGTGCCCGTCGAAGATGACGTGCTCGTTCGGGTGCAGCTCGAGCGCCATGGGGGACAGCCTATCCGCCGGGCGCGGCGGCACGCGAGCGCGTCGAACGACGGGCGCGCCGCGGCTCGCTCTACTGTGGGCGCGATGCCCGCGATCGCCCGCGTCGAGCCGCTCACGACCGCCCGCGCCCTGCGCGGGCCGTTCGACTACCGCCTGCCGCCGGCGCTCGCCGACGTGCCGGTCGGGACGCTGCTGGCGGTCCCGTTCGCGGGCCGCGAGCTGCTCGGCGTCGTCGTCGAGCGCGCGAGCGAATCGGAGGTCTCGCCGGAGCGCCTCGCCGAGCCGCGGGCGCGCGTCGAGCCGGCGATCCCCGCCGAGCTGGTCGAGCTCGCGCGCTGGATCGCCGCCGAGTACTGCTCGACCGTCTCGCGCGCGCTCCAGCTCGTGCTGCCGCCCGGCGCAGGGCGCGCGGTGCAGCCGCGCGTGCGCGTGCGCGAGCTGCTCGTGGCGGAGGCGACCGACGCCGGGCGTGCCGCGATCGGGAACGGCAGTGGAGAGCGGCTCACCGCGCGCCAGCGCACGGTGCTCGAACGACTCGTCGCCGACGGGCCGCTGCCCGCGACGGCGACCGGCACCGATCACGGCGGGCTCAGACGCCTTGCCGGCCGCGGTCTGATCGTCCTGGAGGCGCGCGCGCAGCGCCGCCGCCCGCTCGTGCGCGCCGTCGGCGCCCGCAGCCTGCATGCGCCGGCGCTGACGGCGGAGCAGCGCGCGGCGCTCGTGCCGATTCTCGAAGCCCTCGCCGAGCCTCAACCGGCCGATCCCGCCGGCCGCCGCTTCCTGCTCCACGGCGTCACCGGCTCGGGCAAGACCGAGGTCTACCTGCAGGCTGCCGAGGCTGCGCTCGCGGCCGGCAGATCGGTGCTCGTGCTCGTACCGGAGATCGCGCTCGCGCCGCAGACGGTCGCGCGCTTCCAGGCGCGCTTCGGCGACACCGTCGCGGTGCTCCACTCGCAGCTCGGCCAGGGCGAGCGCTATGACGAGTGGCTCCAGCTCGCGCGCGGCGAGGCACGGATCTGCGTCGGGCCGCGCTCGGCGGTGTTCGCGCCGCTCGCGCAGCTCGGGCTCGTGATCGTCGACGAGGAGCACGAGCCGGCCTACAAGCACGAGGGCGATCCCCGCTACGACGCGCGCCGCGTCGCCGCGCGGCGGGCGCAGCAGGCCGGTGCCGTGCTCGTCATGGGCAGCGCGACGCCGCGGCCGGAGAGCGTCCACGCGCTGCGCCGCATCCGTCTCACGCAGCGCGTCGACGGCCGTCCGCTGCCGCCGGTCGAGGTGCTCGACATGCGCGACGCACGCCACCCGCTGCACCCGACGACGCGCGAGGCGCTCGGCGACGTGCGGCGGGCGGGGCGCAAGGCGATCGTGCTCGTCAACCGCCGTGGCTGGTCGAACTTCCTCTCCTGCCGCTCGTGCGGGCACGTGTGGAGCTGCCCGGAGTGCGACGTCGCGCTCGTGCTGCACCAGCGCGAGGGCGCGGTCACCTGTCACCACTGCGGCCATCGTGAGCCGATCCCCTCGATCTGCAGCGCGTGCGGCTCCTCCTCCGTGGCGCGCCACGGCGCCGGCACGGAGCGGATCGAGGCGGAGCTGAGGGAGGCGCTCGGGACCGACGACGCGGACTTCCCGATCCTGCGGCTCGACGCCGACACCGCGCGTGGCGGCAAGGGCGCCGTGGCGCGCACGCTGGAGCGCTTCGACCAAGCCCGCGCCGGCGTGCTCGTCGGCACGCAGATGGTCGCGAAGGGGCACGACTTCCCCGACGTGACGCTCGGCGTCGTGCTCGACGCAGACCAGACGCTGCGCTTCCCCGACTTCCGCGCGGAGGAGCGCACGTTCGCGCTCGTCGCGCAGCTCGCGGGACGCGCGGGGCGCGGGGGGGCACACGCGGCGCAGCCGTGGGTCGGGAACGGCCGCGTGCTCGTGCAGACGCTGTCGCCCGACGCGCCGTCGATCGTCGCCGCCGCCGCACACGACGCCGACGGCTTCCTCGCCGGTGAGCTGGAGCGCCGCCGCGCGCTCGCCTACCCGCCGTTCGCGTCGCTGATCCGCGTCACCTGCTCGGCCGAGGAGGCCGCCGACGCGATCGCCGCGGCGGAGGCGGTGCGCGACCGCATCTCCGCGCCGCAGGCGATGGCGCTCGGCCCGGCGCCGCTGTTCCGCCTGCGCGGCCGCGAGCGCAGCCAGCTGGTCGTGAAG
>DASRXW010000059.1:0-16434 GCA_035654055.1 Conexibacter sp. | reverse complement strand
TCCCCGAAGCGCGACGAGATGTACGGATCGCGCGCGCCCCAAACTACCAAGGCCGGAGCGGTCAGGTGTGAGAGGTTGCTGCCGGCGGCGGCCAGCGTGCTTTCCGGTGCGCTGCGGTAGAGCCGGAGGATCGCCCGCTGCGTGCCCTGGTCGAAATGGCGCATCGTCGCTTCGACGAAGCGATCTGGGACCGGCCCCGCGAACGCCGGCCGCACGGCCCGCGCGAGCGTCCGGCGGCTCGTCAGCCCCATCGCCAGCTCGCCGACGACGGGCGTGCGCCACAGGCGCGCGACGCGGTGCCAGCGGTAGCTCGGCAGCAGCGGCACCGCGTTCACGACCACGAGTCGCTCGATCCGCTCCGGTCTGCGCTGGGCGAGCGCGAGCGCCGCCGCGCCCCAGTCGTGCACGACCAGCCGGATCCGCTCGACCTCCACGACCTCGTCGAGGAAGCGCTCGACGAACGTCGCGATCCCCTCCAGCGAGTAGTCGAGGTGTCCGCCCTTGCCCGAGCGCCCGAAGCCGAGCAGGTCGGGCGCCAAGCCGCCCGTGCGCTCCAGGAACGGGACCCAGTCGTCGCTGCTCGTCGGCACGCCGTGGACGTAGAGGACCGGCGCGGAATCGGATCCCGCCCGCCCCGGGGCCGAGCGCCAGCGCACGGGCTGGCCGTCGATCTCCGCGGTGTGCTCGGCGACGTCCACGCCGGCGCGAGGATAACGTCCGGCGGCGTGTCACCCGGCGCCACGATCCCGCAGGCCGAGTGGCGCCGTCCGACGCGGCGGCGCGTCACCGCGATCCGCGACCGCCTGCGCGAGGTCTACGGCGTGCCGATCATGGCGCCGCACGAGCAGCCGCTCGACGAGCTGATCCTCACCGTCCTCTCGCAGTCGACGAACGATCGCAACCGCGACGTCGCCTACGAGCGGCTGCGCGAGCGCTTCGCGTCGTGGGAGGCCGTCCTGCACGCGCCGAACGCCGAGGTGGAGGAGGCGATCCGCCCGGGCGGCATCTCGAAGGTCAAGTCGCAGCGGATCCAGGCGATCCTCGCGGCGATCGACGGGGACGAGCGCAACCATCCGGCCCCGACCGCCCACGGCCCGATGGACGTCGCCTGGCTGCGCGACGTCCCGGTGCCGGAAGGTCAGGCGTACCTCTGCTCGCTCCCGGGCGTCGGGCGCAAGACGGCGGCGTGCGTGCTGCTGTTCGCCTACGGCTTGCACGACGTGCCGGTCGACACGCACGTCTCGCGCGTCGGCATGCGTCTGCACCTGCTGCGCCCCGGCGCGCCGTTCGAGGAGCTGCACGATGCGATGCTCGCGCTGACGCCGCCGGGCGAGGAGCTGGAGCTGCACGTGAACCTGCTGCGCCACGGCCGCCGCACCTGCCATGCCCGCAGACCGGACTGCCCTGCCTGTGCGCTGCGGCGCATGTGCCCTTCGCGTCGTGCCTGAGATCTACTACACTCGCGCTTAGATTTCTTTCCCCCCTGAACTGGAAGCTGCAAGGAGACAACGCCCATGGGCAAGACGATCGGCATCGACCTCGGCACCACGAACAGCTGCATGGCCGTCCTCGAGGGCGGTGAGCCCACCGTGATCGAGAACGCCGAGGGCGGTCGCACGACGCCGTCGGTGGTCGCGTTCACGCAGTCCGGCGAGCGGCTCGTCGGCACCGTCGCCAAGCGGCAGGCCGTCACGAACCCGACGAACACCGTCTTCTCCGTCAAGCGCTTCATGGGCCGCAAGGAGGCGGAGGTGCGCGAGGAGGAGGCGATCGTCCCCTACAAGGTCGTCGCCGGCCCGGGCGGCGACGCGCGCATCGAGGCAGGCGGCAAGCAGTACAGCCCGCCGGAGATCAGCGCGATGATCCTCGCGAAGCTGAAGGCGGACGCCGAGGCCTACCTCGGCGAGACGGTCGACAGCGCCGTCATCACCGTCCCCGCGTACTTCAACGACGACCAGCGCCAGGCCACGAAGGACGCCGGCAAGGTCGCCGGCCTCGACGTCAAGCGCATCATCAACGAGCCGACCGCGGCCTCGCTCGCGTACGGGCTCGACAAGGAGGCCGACCAGACGATCCTCGTGTTCGACCTCGGCGGCGGCACGTTCGACGTGTCGGTGCTGGAGATCGGCGACGGCGTGTTCGAGGTCAAGTCGACCGCCGGCGACAACCACCTCGGCGGCGACAACTTCGACAAGGCGGTCGTCGACTGGCTCGTGGCCGACTTCAAGAAGTCGCAGGGCATCGACCTGTCCGCCGACGCGATGGCGCTCCAGCGCCTCTACGAGGCGGCCGAGAAGGCGAAGATCGAGCTCTCCACCACGCAGGAGACGCAGATCAACCTGCCCTTCATCACGGCCGACCAGTCCGGCCCCAAGCACCTCGACACGCGCCTGTCGCGGGCGAAGCTCAACGAGCTGACCGCGGACCTGCTCGCGCGCACCGTCGCGCCGGTCCGCCAGGCGCTCGACGACGCGAGAGACAAGGGCGCGAAGACGATCGACCACGTCGTGATGGTCGGCGGCATGACGCGCATGCCGGCCGTGCAGGAGAAGGTCAAGGAGCTGACCGGCAAGGACCCGCACCGCGGCGTCAACCCGGACGAGGTCGTCGCCGTCGGCGCGGCGATCCAGGCGGGCGTGCTCGCCGGCGACGTGAAGGACGTCCTGCTGCTCGACGTGACGCCCCTGACGCTCGGGATCGAGACGAAGGGCGGCGTGATGACGAAGCTGATCGAGCGCAACACGACGATCCCGACGCGCAAGGGCGAGGTCTTCTCGACGGCCGACGACAACCAGCCGTCCGTCGAGATCCACGTGCTGCAGGGCGAGCGCGAGATGGCGCAGTACAACAAGTCGCTCGGCAAGTTCCAGCTCACCGGCATCCCGCCGGCGCCGCGCGGCATCCCGCAGATCGAGGTCGCGTTCGACATCGACGCGAACGGCATCCTGTCGGTGTCGGCAAGAGACCTCGGCACCGGCAAGGAGCAGAAGATCGAGATCAAGGCCGGCTCCGGGCTGTCCGAGGACGAGATCAAGCAGATGGTCGGCGACGCCGAGACGCACGCCGAGGAGGACCGCAAGGCGCGCGAGCTGGCCGAGGCGCGCAACAACGCCGAGAACGCCGCCTACCAGGCCGAGCGTCAGCTCAAGGAGCTGGGCGACGGCGTCGACGCCTCCTCGAGAGAGGAGATCGAGGCTGCGGTCAAGGCCGTGCGCGAGTCGCTCACGTCCGAGGACCCGAACGAGATCAACGCGAAGGCCGAGGCGCTGCAATCCGCCTTCCACAAGGTCTCCGAGGCGATGTACGAGCGCGCCCAGCAGCAGCAGGCCGCCGAGAGCGGCACGGACGGCGCCGGCGCCGGCGCGAACGGCGCGGGCACCGGCGGCGCCTCCGCGGAGGAGGACGTCGTCGACGCCGAGGTCGTGGACGAGGGCAGATGACGATGACCGCGAAGCACGATTCGCAGGCGGCGCCGGCCGAGGAGGCCGGCGCCACCGGCGCGGCGGCGCCAGAGCCCGTCGAGCAGGTCGACGGCGTCCACGCGACGGCTGACGCGCTCGCGCCGGACGATGGCGCCGCCGAGGTCGAGCACGACCTCGACGAGCTGCTCGTGCGCGCCGACAAGGCCGACGAGTACCTCGCGCTCGCGCAGCGCACGCAGGCCGACTTCGAGAACTTCCGCAAGCGGATGACGCGCGACGTCGCCGCCGCGGAGGCGCGCGGCGTCGGCCGGCTCGCGCGCGAGCTGCTGCCCGCGCTCGACAACCTCGGGCGCGCGCTCGCGGCGGCGGAGGCCGGCGGTGAGCACGGCACGCCGGAGCACCACCTCACGTCCGGCATCAAGCTCGTCCACGACGAGCTGCTTGCCGCGCTCGCCCGCGTCGGGATCGAGCCGTTCTCGCCCGCGGGCGAGCGCTTCGACCCGAACGAGCACGAGGCGATCTCGCAGCAGCCGGTCGAAGGCGCCGAGGCGGGGACGGTCGTCGAGGTCTACCAGCAGGGCTTCCGCCACGAGGGAAGCGTCCTGCGTCCTGCCCGCGTCGTCGTAGCGGCATAGGGGGCGACCGACCGCCATGGCCGCCACGAAGCCCGACCTCTACAAGGTCCTCGGCGTCGGCAGAAACGCCTCCGACGAGGAGATCAAGAAGGCGTACCGCAAGCTCGCGCGCCAGTACCACCCGGACACGAACCAGGGTGACGCGAAGGCCGAGGAGCGCTTCAAGGAGATCTCGGCGGCGCACGACGTGCTGTCCGACCCGGACAAGCGCAAGGCGTACGACCAGGGCACCGGCCCGTTCGCGGCCGGCGGCGCGGGCTTCGATCCGAACTCGTTCGGCAGCTTCAGCGACATCCTCTCCAACCTGTTCGGGGGCGGAGCGGGTGGCGGCGCCGGCGCCGGTGCGGGGCGCGGCGGCCGCGGCGGCGCGGGGGCGGGCGGACGGCCGCGCGCGCAACGCGGCCGCGACCTCGAGACGGAGGTCTCGCTGTCCTTCCAGGAGGCGATCGACGGTGCGCAGTCGTCGCTCGCGATCCCCACCTCGACGCCGTGCGAGACGTGCCACGGCACGGGCGCGAAGCCAGGCACCTCGCCGACCGTCTGCCCCGTCTGCCAGGGGCGCGGCGTCGAGTCGCAGGGGCAGGGCTTCTTCTCGATCACGCAGCCGTGCTCGCGCTGCGGCGGCAGCGGCACCGTCGTCGAGACGCCGTGCCCGACGTGCAACGGCTCCGGCGCGCGCCGCACGATCAAGCGCCTGCGCGTGAACATCCCCGCCGGGGTCAAGGAGGGCAGCCGCGTGCGGATCGCCGGCAAGGGCGAGCCGGGCGCGAACGGCGGCCCGCCCGGCGACCTGTACGTCATCACGCGCGTCTCGCCCTCGCCCGTCTTCAGACGGAGCGGCGACCAGCTCGAGGTCGAGGTGCCGCTCACCGTCGTCGAGGCGCTCCAGGGCGCGACCGTCGAGGTCCCGACGCTGCATGGCTCCAAGCGCCTGCGCGTCGCCCCCGGCACGAAGCACGGCACCGTCCAGCGGCTGAGAGGCGAGGGCGCTCCGCGGCTCGGCGGCAAGGGCCGCGGCGACATCCACTACCGCTTCACGATCGAGCTGCCGAGAACGCTCACGGCCGAGCAGCGCGAGGCCGTCGAGCGCCTCGCGCAGGTGATGAACGGCAATCCGCGCGAGCGGCTCTTCAACGGCGGGCGCACGGAGGCGACCGCGTGACCGGCGGGGGCGGCGGCCGGCGCGTGCGCGCGACCACGCGCATAGCGCTGAGCGACGACCGCGGCGTCTTCATGATCTCCGTCGCCGCCGAGCTGGCCGAGATGCACCCGCAGACGCTGCGGATGTACGAGCAGCGCGGCCTGATCGAGCCGCAGCGCTCGCCGAAGGGCACGCGCCTCTACTCGCATGCCGACGTCGAGCGGCTCAAGCGCATCCAGCAGATGACGGCCGACCTCGGCATGAACCTTGCCGGCGTCGAGCGCGTCTTCGAGCTGGAGCAGCAGCTCTCGGCGATGACGACGAAGGTGCGGCGCCTCGAGAAGCGCGCCACCGAGCTGGCGGCCGAGGTCGAGCGGCTCGAGGAGCTGCGGCGCTCGCTGCGCGCGGAGATCGTCCCGTACGTGCGCGGTGGCGCGATCGTGCCGGTGAGACGCACCCCACACAGCCAACCCCGCTTCAAGATCCCGGTACAGCGTGGTGGGCGGGATCCGATCGACGGAGGAGGCGTCTGATGCAGCTCGACCGCTTCACGATCAAGTCCCAGGAGGCGATTCAGGCAGCGCTGCGGCTGGCCGAGGACCGCTCGAACCCGCAGGCGACGCCCGAGCATCTGCTCGCCGTCCTGCTGGAGCAGCAGGACGGCATCGTCGTCCCGGTGCTGCGCAAGGTCGGCGTCGATCCGGCGGCGATCCGCACCGCGGTCAACGGCGCGCTCGACGCGCTGCCGACGATGTCCGGCCCGAGCGGCGGCAGCGGCCCCTCGCAGGAGCTGATCCAGGTGCTGCGCGCGGCCGAGCACGAGATGCGCCAGCTCGGCGACGAGTACGTCTCGACAGAGCACCTGCTGCTGTCGCTCGCCGGCCACAACTCGAAGGCCGGCGAGGTCCTGCGCGACGCGGGCGCGCGGCACGAGACGCTCTTGCAGGCGATCTCCGAGGTGCGCGGCCCGCACCGCGTCACCGACATGAACCCCGAGGACAAGTTCCAGGCTTTGGAGAAGTACGGCCGCGACCTGACCGCGGCCGCGCGCGACGGCAAGCTCGACCCGGTCATCGGCCGCGACGACGAGATCCGCCGCGTGATCCAGGTCCTCTCGCGCCGCACGAAGAACAACCCGGTCCTGATCGGCGAGCCCGGCGTCGGCAAGACCGCGATCGCCGAGGGGCTCGCCCAGCGGGTCGTCACCGGCGACGTGCCGGAGGGCCTGCGCGACCGCCGCGTCGTCTCGCTCGACGTCGGCGCGCTGATCGCCGGCGCGAAGTACCGCGGCGAGTTCGAGGACCGGCTGAAGGCCGTCCTGAAGGAGATCGCCGACGCCGACGGCACGATCATCCTCTTCATCGACGAGCTGCACACGATCGTCGGCGCGGGCGCCGGCGAGGGCTCGGTCGACGCCGCCAACCTGCTCAAGCCGATGCTCGCGCGCGGCGAGCTGCGCGCCGTCGGCGCCACGACGCTCGACGAGTACCGCAAGCACATCGAGAAGGACGCGGCCTTGGAGCGGCGCTTCCAGCCGGTGCTCGTCGGCGAGCCGTCGGTCGAGGACACGATCGCGATCCTGCGCGGGCTGAAGGAGCGCTACGAGGTCCACCACGGCGTCGACATCCAGGACTCGGCGATCATCGCCGCGGCGACGCTCTCGCACCGCTACATCGCCGACCGCTTCCTGCCCGACAAGGCGATCGACCTGATCGACGAGGCGGCCTCGAAGCTGCGCATCGAGATCGACTCGAAGCCGACCGAGATCGACGAGATCGACCGCCGCATCATGCAGCTCGAGATCGAGCGCGAGGCGCTCGCGAAGGAGTCCGACGAGGCGTCGGTCGCGCGGCGCGACGCGATCGAGCGCGAGATCGCCGAGCTGCAGGAGCGCTCGGACGGGATGAAGGCCCAGTGGCAGCGCGAGAAGGACGCGATCTCCGCGGTCACCGTGGTGCGCGAGCGGCTGGAGCAGGCGCGGGTCGAGGCCGAGCGCGCCGAGCGCGAGGCCGATCTGCAGCGCGCCGCCGAGCTGCGCTACGGCGAGATCCCGGCGCTGGAGAAGCAGCTCGCCGAGGCGGAGGAGGCGGGCGGCGCGCAGGACGGGCAGGTGCAGTTCCTGAAGGAGAAGGTCGACGCCGAGGACGTCGCCGAGGTCGTGGGCAAGTGGACGGGCATCCCCGTCTCGCGCCTGTTGGAGGGCGAGGTCGAGAAGCTCGTCCACATGGAGGAGCGGCTGCACCAGCGGGTGATCGGCCAGCACGAGGCGGTCGAGGCGGTCGCGAACGCGCTGCGGCGCTCGCGCGCCGGCCTGCAGGATCCCGACCGGCCGATCGGCACGTTCCTGTTCCTCGGCCCGACCGGCGTCGGCAAGACCGAGCTGGCCCGTGCGCTCGCCGAGTTCATGTTCGACTCGCAGGACGCGATGATCCGCATCGACATGTCGGAGTACATGGAGAGACACTCCGTATCGCGACTCGTCGGCGCGCCTCCCGGCTACGTCGGCTACGAGGAGGGCGGTCAGCTGACGGAGGCGGTCCGCCGCCGGCCCTACTCCGTCGTGCTGCTCGACGAGGTCGAGAAGGCCCACTCCGACGTCTTCAACGTGCTGCTGCAGGTGATGGACGACGGGCGCCTGACCGACGGCCAGGGCCGCACGGTCGACTTCAAGAACGTCGTGCTGATCATGACCTCGAACATCCCGGGCGGGAAGGCGGGGGCCGAGCAGCACTTCCGACCCGAGTTCATCAACCGCTTGGACGACATCGTCGAGTTCGAGCCGTTGTCCCGTGAGCAGATCGGCGCGATCGTCGACCTGCAGGTCGCGCGGCTGATCAAGCGCGTGCAGGAGCGCGAGATCGAGGTCCAGCTGTCGGACGCCGCGCGCACGCTGCTCGGCAACCTCGGCTACGACCCGACCTACGGCGCGCGCCCGCTCAAGCGCGTGATCCAGAAGCGGCTCGTCGACAAGCTCGCGCTCGCGATCCTCGAGGGCAAGTTCCAGGCCGGCGATCTCGTCGAGGTCGACGCGGTCGAGGGCGAGCTGGTGTTCACGAAGGCGGCGCGGGTGGCGGCGGCGGCCTGAGCGGCGGCCGCACGACGACCGCCCGCTACCCCGTCGTCCCGCCTCTCGGTCTGCCTCTCGCTCTCGACGGTCTTCTGATGTCGAAGCCGATCAGCAGGCGCGGCAGCGTCGCCTTGCTGAAGTGGCTGCTCGCGTCGACCTGGAAGGTCCACGTGCCGTAGACGTATCTGAACGGGAAGAGCGCGATCGGGCCCGTCTTCAGCGAGCCGCAAGGGCCGCGCGTCGTGCCGATCCGCAGCGTCCGCTTCAGCTTCCCGTTCGGCTGGAGGTAGTGGACGTAGATGCCGTGGTGCAGTCCGAGCCCGAGCACGCGCCAGCTCACGCGCAACGTCGCCGGGTCGCCGGTGCGCGGGCTGAAGCCGGCGGTGAGCGGCGTCATCGTGAACGTCGTCGAGGCGACGTGCGGCCCGTCGGTGACCGACAGCGTCAGCGTGCGCGTGCCGACGGTGCCGTGATAGCGCGGTGCCGTGAAGCGCGCGCGGATGCCGCCTCGCGCGTCGATCCTGCCCGTGCCGATCTGCTGCGTGCCGGCGAGCTTGGCCGTCCAGGCGGCGTTCGGTTGGAAGCCGGTGCCGGTCAGCAGGCCTGTCCCGCCGCTCAGGTAGCAGCCGGGGTCGAGCACGACCTTCGCCCTCGCGGCGCTCGTCGCGGCGGCGCCGGCCGTGCCGGAGACGAGCGCGGCTGCGAGTGCGGCGGCGGCGAGGAGCGTGGTGACGGGCGGTCGGCGCATCGGCGGTCAGAGCGAGAGCGGGCGGACGTGCACGGGAATCTTCGCGCGCGGGCCGCTGGTTTGCACGCGGTAACGGCGATGCGTGTCGAGCACGAGCACCCAGCGGCCCGCCTCGGGGTCGAACGGGAAGACCCGCCGCGGCGCCGTCGTGAGCGCGCCGCAATCGCCGCCGGTCGTGCCGATCGCGGCGCTCGTGCGCACCTTCCCGGTCGGGTCCACCCAGTGCAGCCACACCTGTGCGGTGGTGACGCCGCCGCCGAGCGCGAAGCCCCACACCGTGAAGCGGGCGCGCAGCGTTCTCGGGTTGCCGCTCGACGGCTGGAAGCTTGCGCCCGCTCTGCGCGTGACGGTGAAGCGCGCCTGCGGCCGGTGCGTCCCGTCGCCCACGGCGAGCACGTGGCGCTGCTGCGCGACGCCCGGCGCGAGCGCCGGCGTCGCGAACGAGCTGCCGAACGTGCCGGCGTCGTCGGCGGTCGGCGTCGAGCCGTTGCGGTATCTGAGCGCCCGCCCGTCGAGCGCGACCGTCAGCGGCGCCTTCGGCGCCAAGCCTCCGGCGGTCATCCGCAGCGGGGCGCCTTGCAGGTAGCAGTGCGCGTCGGTCGTGAGCGTCGCCGCCCGCGCGGCGGCTGCGCCCGCTGCGGCGGCGAGCGCGAGCAGGCAGGTGAGCGCGACGCCGATCGCGGCTCGACGGACGGGCGGATGGCGCGACCACACGCGGGGCATCATCGCTCCCTGAACAGTCGAGCGGCGCGGTCGATGCGCCGCCGGGCCGCTCGGATGTCCACCGACCGGGGTGCACCATCCCCGCCGGTGGGATAGAACCCAGTGCTGGATGACTGATTCCACGACCTCGACGAAGGGAGCACCATGCCGACGTACATCATGCTCTCCAAGCTCACTCCAGAGGGCACGCAGACGATCAAGACGAACCCGCAGCGCATTCGCGAGGTGAACAGAGAGATCGAGCAGCTCGGCGCGACCGTGAAGGCGCAGTGGGCCGTGCTCGGCCGCTTCGACTTCGTGAACGTCGTCGAGGCGCCCGACGAGACGACGATCGCGCGCGTCTCGCTCGAGCTCGGCTCGCGCGGAACCGTCCAGTACGAGACGCTGACCGCGATCCCGATCGACGACTTCATCTCCTCGCTGTAGAACCGCAGCTCGTGCCCACCGACGACAAGGTCCTGGTCATCGGCGCCGGCGGGCGCGAGCACGCGATCGTGCGGGCGCTGCGCCGCTCGCCGCAGGCGCCGGAGCTGCTGTGCGCGCCCGGCAACGCGGGCATCGCGGCGGACGCGCGGATCCTCGACGTCGCCGTCGACGACGTCGAGGGCCTGGTCGCCGCGGCGCGCGCCGAGGGCGTGACGCTGACGGTCGTGGGGCCGGAGGTCCCGCTGGTGGCGGGCGTGGTGGACGCGTTCGAGGCGGCCGGCCTGCGCTGCTTCGGCCCGCATGCCGCGGTGGCCGAGCTTGAGGGCTCGAAGGCCTTCTCGAAGTCGGTGATGGAGGCGGCCGGCGTGCCGACCGCCGCCTATGAGGTCGTCACGACCGTCGAGCAGGGCATGGCGGCGATCGAGCGCTACCCGGTCGTCGTGAAGGCCGACGGGCTCGCCGCCGGCAAGGGCGTCGTGATCGCCGCCGACGAGCGGGAGGCGCGCGCGGCGCTGGAGGCGTTCCTGGTCCAGCGGTTGCACGGGACCGAGCAGGTCGTCGTGGAGGAGTTCCTCGACGGCGAGGAGCTGTCGCTGCTCGCGCTGTGCGACGGCGAGCGCGCGGTCCCGATGGCGCCCGCGCAGGACTACAAGCGCATCTTCGACGGCGACGAGGGGCCGAACACCGGCGGCATGGGCTCCTACTCCCCGGTGCCCGGCTTCGACGCCCCGCGCGTGCGGGAGCTGTGCGCGCAGGTCCACCAGCCGGTCGTCGACGAGCTGCGCCGCCGCGGCACGCCCTTCCACGGGATCCTCTACGCCGGCCTGATGCTGACGGCCGGCGGCGTGCGCGTGCTGGAGTTCAACGTGCGCTTCGGCGACCCCGAGACGCAGGCGGTGCTTCCGCGGCTGCGCTCGGACCTGCTCGACCTGCTGACGCGCGCGTGCGAGCCCGGCGGGCTCGCGGACGTCTCGCTGCGATGGGCGCCGCAGACGGCGGTCACGCTCGTGCTCGCGAGCGCCGGCTACCCGGACGCGCCGCGCACCGGCGACGCGATCAGCGGGCTCGACCGCGTGCCGGTGGGCATCGAGGTCACGCATGCCGGGACGAAGCACGGCGAGGGCGGAACGATCGTGACCTCAGGCGGCCGCGTGCTGAACGTCACGGCGCTCGCCGCCGACCCTGCGGCCGCGCGCGCGGCCGCCTATGCTGCCGCCGACGTGATCGAGTTCGACGGACGACAGATGCGCCAGGACATCGCGCTCCGGGCGGTTGCGGCGACGACGACCGGGGAGGCCCCATGACCGACGACCAGCTGTCCGCAGCGCCGGCAGCGCCCGCACCGACGACTGACCCGACCGTCGCCGCGCTCGAGCAGGAGCTTGAAGCCGCCGGCGTGCTCGTCGGCATCGTGATGGGCTCGCAGAGCGACATGGGCGAGATGGAGAAGGCCGCGAAGGAGCTGGCGGCGCGCGGCATCGCGCACGAGGTCAACGTGATGTCCGCCCACCGCGACCCCGACACGGTCGCCGCCTACGCGAAGAACGCGCGCTCGCGTGGCCTCAAGGTCATCATCGCGGGCGCCGGCCTGTCCGCCGCGCTGCCCGGCGTCGTCGCCGCGCACACCGACCTGCCCGTGATCGGCGTCCCGCTCACGAGTCGCATGTCGGTCGGCGGCGGGCTCGATGCGCTGCTGTCGATCGCCCAGATGCCGCCCGGCGTGCCGGTCGCGTGCGTCGGCGTCGACAACGCGAAGAACGCCGCGGTGCTGGCGGCGCGCATCCTCGCGGCTTAGATGGTTGATTTCACGATCTCGCGGCGCGAGGGTCACGTTGGGCGGCGCTGGGTGCCACGCGGCGTCTTGCCGATGCCACCGGCATCGCCTTCGACACCGCGCGTCGTCCAGCATCCGCCCATCGCACCCCTCGCATCCACGAATCTCGTGGAATCAACCATCTAGACCAGCGTCTCGAACAGCCGCTCCAGCGTCGCCGCCGGGTCGGCGGTGATGCCGGTGTGGACCTGCGACGGCTGGATCACGGTCGAGGAGGGGGCGACGAGCCAGCCGAAGCGCTCGGAGCGGTCCAGCCGCGCGAGCGCACCGGCCGTCGGGTCGCCCGCCGCCACGCGCGCGAGCACGTCGACGCGCTCGCCGAGGTCGGCAAGGTCGAGCTGGGGCGCGAGCGCGCGCAGGCGCGGCTCGTCGACGTGTGCGCGCACGGCGAGGAAGTCGAGCTGGCGGCAGAACAGCACGACGCCGACGTTGAGCTGCTCGCCGCGCTCGACGTGCGGGACCACGCGCAGCAGCGCGTAGGCGAACGGGCGCGACTCAGCCGCGGGCACGGTCGGCCTCCTCCACGAAGTCTCGCGGCGCGCTCAGCCGCGCGTGCAGGAACGTCGCGAGGTCGTCGCGCCGCGCCGCGGGGTCCTCGCCGAGCCATACGTCCGGGACGAGCGCGGCCGCGCCGTCGACCGCCGCGGTGGCGCGCGTGGCCAGCCGCTCGTCGGCCTCCGCGAGCGGGGCGGCGAACGGCAGCAGCACGTGGTCGGCGAGCTGCGGGACCGCCTCCCCCGCCGTCTCGCGCAGCGGCCGCGTGCCGTGCTGGCGGAAGAACGCGGCGCCGTGGTCGATCAGCCAGGTGCGTCCGTGCCACACGAGCAGGTTCGGATTCCGGTGCGTGCGGTCGACGTTCGTCACGAGCGCGTCGAACCACACCACGTCGGCGGCGAACGCGGGATCGGGCGGCACCCCCGCCGCCGGCAGGAACGGCAGCGCGCCGGGCAGGAAGTCCATCCCGGCGTTCGTCCCGGCGCTCGCGGAGATCAGCTCCTGGATCTCCGGGTCCGGCTCGGCCGCCGCCAGCTCCGGCGCGATCTCGACCACGACCAGCTCCGGCACCGGCAGCCCGAGCGCTCGCGCCAGCTCGCCCGCGAGCACCTCGGCGACGAGCGCGCGCTCGCCCTGGCCCGCGCCGCGCAGCTTCGTCACGTAGAGCCCGTCGTCGTCCGCCTCCACGAGCCCGGGCAGCGACCCGCCCTCGCGCAGCGCGCACACGTACCGCGTGGCGGCGACGCTGCGGAGCGGCTCGGGCACGCCGGCAG
Source organism: Conexibacter sp. (assembly GCA_035654055.1). GTDB lineage: Bacteria > Actinomycetota > Thermoleophilia > Solirubrobacterales > Solirubrobacteraceae > Conexibacter. Next base: position 3,170 of record DASRXW010000059.1, on the reverse strand, counting down.
CTTCGCAGGAGACGCGGCGCGTAAGCTTCGCCGCCTCTCCCTCTCACGTCCCCGGCACGGAGGTTCCCCTTGCGTCGGCGCCTGTCAGTCGCGTTGCTCGTCGTTCTGCTGCTCGCCGTCGTCCCGGTCGCCGCCGGGGCCATGAGACCCGGCACGTGGAACGCCGTGACCTCCGCTGACGGCGCGAACATCGACCAGGTCGGCCTCGCGCGCACGCCGGACGGGAAGCTGCACGTCGTCTGGAAGCGCAAGACGCCGGGACACGACGTGAACGCCGACCTCGTCCAGACGCTGATCGATGCGAACGGCAAGGTCGGCGCGCCGAGGGCGATCGCCTCCGACTGGGTCGGCGTGGGCTCGCCCGCCGTCGCGCGCGCGCGCGACGGCAGCCTGCTGATCGTCGCCGGCGCGACCAGCTCGCCCGACCCGGGCGCGATCACGGACTTCGGCGCCTGGCGCTCGACCGACGGCGGCGCGACATGGGCGCAGCTGCCGGGCGACGCGGCGACGGGCGGCGGCTTCGCCGACACACCGGGGCTCGCCTTCGGCAGCGACGGGCTGACGCCGTTCTTCGGCTGGGGCACGACGTTCGGCCTCCTCGTCCACCGGGGGTTCGCCGCGACGCCGGCGACCGGCAACTTCCAGACGGCCGCCGGCTTCGGCTGTTGCGGCTACGACCCGGGGATCGTGCTCGACGGCGCCGGCGGCCAGCTCGTCGTCGGCTGGTACTCGAATGCGACGAACCACGAGGGCGTCTTCGCGCAGGCCGTCGACCAGGCGACGGGCAACCCGGTCGGCGCTCCGCAGCGGATGCCGGGGACCGTCACGAGGTACGCGGGGTCGGACAACAGCAGCGCCTCGCTCGCACGTACGCCCGTCGTCTCGCGACCCGGCAGAGCCGGCGTCTACCTGGCGTACGCGGGCGGCTACCCGACGACGACGAAGGTGCTCGTGTGGCGCTTCGGCGCGAGAGCTTCCTCGGTGCTCGGCAGACGCGCCGGGGGCGTCTCGAACGTGACGCTCGCGTCCGACCCGGCGGGCCGGCTGTGGGTCGTGTGGTCGGGCGGGACGCACGTCTACGCGCGCCGCTCGAACCCGCAGCTCTCGTCGTGGGGCGCGGTCGTGTCCGTGCCGGCACGCAAGGGCACCGGCACGATCTTCAAGCTCGCCGCGAACGCGCAGGCCGGCGTGCTCGACGTGCTCGGGGCGTTCGAGGGCGGCGGCCCGGGCGTGCAGACGTGGGCCACGCAGCTGCGGCCGGGGCTCACGCTCACCGCCGCGCCGGCGAGACTGGCGGTCGGCGGGAGAGGCAAGCAGGCGGTCACGCTGAAGGCGACCGACGCGGGCGTGCCCGTCGCGGGCGCGAAGGTGACGCTCGCCGGCGTGAGCGCGACCACCGGCAGAGGCGGGACCGCGACGCTGGCCGTCGGTCCGTTCGCCCACCGCGCGACGCTCGCGGCGAGAGCGACGAAGGACGGCTACGTCTTCGCGACGGCGAAGGTGCGTGTGCGCCCGTGATCGCCCGCTACTCCCGTCCCGAGCTGGCCGCCCTCTGGAGCGACGAGGCGCGCATGAGCGCCTGGCGCGACGTCGAGGTCGCGGCGTGCGAGGCGATGGAAGGGCCGACGGCCGAGGAGCTGGAGGCGATCCGCGCCGCGACGTTCACCGTCGAGGCGGTGAACGAGCGTGAGAAGACGACTGACCACGACGTGGCTGCGTTCGTCGACGTGCTGTCGGCGTCGGCCGGACCGGCCGGGCGCTGGATCCACTATGGCCTGACGTCCTCCGACGTGCTCGACACCGCGCTGGCGCTCCAGCTCAAGCGGGCCGGTGAGCTGATCCTGCCGGGCGCGCACCGGCTCGTCGAGGCGTTCGCCGCGCGCGCCCGCGAGCAGCGCGAGACGCTGTGCGTCGGGCGCACGCACGGCGTGCACGCCGAGCCGACGTCGTTCGGCATCAAGCTCGCCGGCTTCGCGTTCGAGGCGCACCGCAACGCGCAGCGCTTGGAGCGCGCGTTCGCGCAGGCGTCGGTCGGCGCGATCTCGGGCGCGGTCGGCACCTACTCGGCAACCTCGCCGGCGTTCGAGGAGCGCGTCTTGGGTGCGCTCGGGTTGGAGCGCGAGCCGGTCTCGACGCAGGTCGTCGCGCGCGATCGCCACGCCGAGCTGTTGCAGACGATCGCGTTGGCCGGCGCGGGCCTGGAGCGCTTCGCGACCGAGCTGCGCCACCTCCAGCGCACGGAGGTGCGCGAGGCGGAGGAGCCGTTCCGCGCCGGGCAGAAGGGCTCGAGCGCGATGCCGCACAAGAGAAACCCGATCAAGTCCGAGCAGATCTCCGGGCTCGCGCGCGTGCTGCGCGGCAACGCGCAGGCGGCCGTCGAGGACGTCGCGCTGTGGCACGAGCGCGACATCTCGCACTCGTCGGTCGAGCGCGTGATCCTGCCCGACTCGACGATCCTGATCGACTACATGCAGGCGCGCGCGACGGCGCTGGTCGAGGGCATGGTCGTGCACAGAGCGCGCATGCAGGAGAACCTCGATCTGACCTGCGGCGCCCTGTTCTCCCAGCGCGTGCTGCTCGCGCTGATCGAGCAGGGCGGGATGGTCCGCGACGACGCGTACCGGATCGTCCAGCGCACGGCCCAGGAGGCGTGGGACACGCGGACGCCGTTGCGCTCGTTGCTCGCCGTCGAGCCCGAGGTCCAAGCCGTCGGCCTCGACCTCGATCAGATCTTCGACTACACGCACTACACCCGCCACGCCGGCGCGATCTTCGCGCGGCTGAACGAGATCGCCTGACGTTCGACGCGGGAGGCCGTCCGCCTCGCGCGCCGTCTGTCCCCTTTCGCCGCCGGCGCTGCGCCCTCGCCTGGTCGTCCATTGGCCGCGTCCTGGCGGCGCCCGCCGCCTGCACTGCGCTCCGTTCACGCGTGGCCGGTGTGCGTTGGTGTTCGCTGTGGGCATCGAGGGGGAGGGAGTGGTTGCGTTTCCGGCGTTCGCCGGTCTTTCGTCGCAGTTGGTGGTCCGGCTTGCGCTCCTCCGGAGGCGTTTTCTCACTCCGGATTTACGTCCGTGTAGTTGTGGTCGCTATAGGCGTACTAGTTCACGGGCGTGTTTCCGGACTGTCACGGTTGTGCGCGATCCGTGGAGAGATGCTGGAGAGTGCGCGGG
>DASRXW010000058.1:0-2634 GCA_035654055.1 Conexibacter sp. | reverse complement strand
CTCGTTGACGTAGCTGCCCTCGGTCATGACGATGCCGAGCGACTCCGCGCGGCGGGCGTAGTAGGCGGCGACGTTCTCCCCCGGCACGCCGTCCGGTGAGAACGCCCGGGTCATCGGCGACATGACGAAGCGGTTGCGGAGTCTCAGCCCGGCGATCGTCACCGGGGAGAAGAGCGTGGTCATATCGGCCCCGTCAAGCAGGGTCAGGGACAGGTTCGCCGTGCGGGCGTCATTCAGCTCTGTCACGGTGGCCTCAACGTCGATCGACGACGAAGCTGATCGCGACCGCGATGACGATCAGGATCCCGCGGACGATGTCCTGCCAGTAGTCCGGGACGGCGAGCAGGTCGAAGCCGTTCGTGATGATGGCCAGGATCATCACGCCGAGGACCGTGCGCCAGACCGAGCCGACTCCGCCGAAGATGCTGGTGCCGCCGAGTGCGACGCCGGCGATCGCGAGCAACGCCAGCGAGCCGCCAAGGCCGCTCGTGGTGCTCGACCCTGACCCGGTCATCGACGAGTCGAGCAGGCCCGAGAGGCCGCAGGCGGCACCGGTGATGACGAACGTAAGGATCACGATCCGGTCCACTTTGAGACCCGACAGCCGGGCCGCGTTGCGGTTGTCGCCGACGCCGTAGAGGTGGCGGCCGAAAACGGTATACGCCAGCACGAGCTGGAGGACAATCGCGACTAGGACGAAGATGAGGACCGGGTACTGGATGCCCGCGGTCCGATTCTGGCCGAGGAACGTGAAGACTTTGCTCGTCGGGGTGATCAGCAGGCCCCCGCCGGTCACTCCGACGGCGATGCCGCCGAATGTCAGGGCGCTCGCGAGCGTGGCGAGGAACGCGTTCACGCGCAGCTTCGTCACCAGCAGCCCGTTGATGAGCCCCATCGCCAGGCCGGAACCTATCGCGACGGGGAACGCCCACCATACGCCCCAGTGGACGGCGGCCCACGCGCCAAGCACCTCGCTCAGGACGAAGATCGCCCCGAGCGAGAGGTCGAAGTTGCCGGCGATGATCGTGTAGGTGACGGCGCAGGCGGCGATGCCGAGGGTCGCGTTCTGGAAGACGAGGTTGAGGAGGTTCTGCCAGGTGAGGAAGTCGGGCGACGCGAAGGAAAAATAGGCGAAGAGCGCGACGGCGAAGACGACGATGCCGTAGTCGCGGACGTGCTCGGCCTTGATCCGGCGCGAGCGCAGGCGCGGAACGACGACCCCGTCCGCCCCGGCGGGGTCCCCGGCTGGGACCGGATCCCCGGCCAGCGGCCCAGACGGCTGCGCGGTCATTCGATCGTTCTCCCTCCAAGGCCGAACGCGGCCTCCATCACGGCGTCCAACGGCGGGTCCGCGCCGAACTCACGGGTGACCGAGCCGCGGCGCATCACGAGCACGCGGTGGGCGAGCCCGAGCACTTCCTCGATCTCCGACGAGATCATGAGGACGGCGGTGCCCTCGGCCGCTAGGTTGTTGATCAGGCGGTGGATGGCAGCGCGCGCCGCCACGTCGACCCCGCGCGTGGGCTCGTCGAGGATCAGCACCCGCGGGCTGCGGAGCAGCCAGCGGGCGAACAGGAGCTTCTGCTGGTTGCCGCCGGAGAGGTTCGCCGTCTTCATCGACGGGACCGGCGGCTCGACCGACAGCAGTTTCAGGAGCGAGCCCGTCTTCGCCCGCTCGAGGGCGAGGCGCAGTATTCCCAATCGCGAGGCGACCGAGCGGAGGTCCGCGAATGTCGTATTCGCCGCCACGGAGAGCTCAAGGAACAACCCGTCATCCTTGCGGCTCTCTGGCACGAACGCCATCCCGGCCGCCATCGCGTCCGCGGGCGAGCGGATGGTCCGCGTGGTGCCGTCCACGGCGATCGTCCCGCCATCGATCGGATCGGCGCCCGAGATCGCGCGGGCGAGCTCGCTGCGGCCGCTGCCCACGAGGCCGGCCAGGCCGACGATCTCGCCGGCCCGGATCTGCAGCGAGATGTCCCTGAGCACGCCCTTGCGATTAAGGCCGGACACCTCAAGGACCACCGGCGCCGTCGAGCCCTGCGGCTTCTCGAAGTGCTCCGCCTCCTGGGCGGCGCCGAACATCCCGCCGACGAGGCTGTCCTCGGTTTCTTCCGCGACCGGCGCCGTCCGCACGAGGTGCCCGCTGCGCAGCACCGACACCGTGTCGGCGAGTTCGATCACCTCGTCGAGGAAGTGACTCACGTAGACGATCGTCTTGCCGTTCTCGCGCAGCGCGGCGATCATCTGGTGCAGCGTCTTGGTCTCGACGCTGCTCAGCGACGAGGTCGGTTCGTCCATCACGATCACTCGCGCGTCGCACGCGACCGCCCGCAGGATCTCGACCTTCTGCTTGTCGGCGGTGCGCAACCCGCCGACCTTGGCGTTTCCGTTGAGCTCGAAGCCCCAGCGGGAAACGAGCTCGTCGTACTGCCTGTGCATCTGGCGTCGCTGGACCACCCCGGAGCGGCTCGGCTCGATGCCGAAGAAGACGTTTTCAATCACGCTCAGGTTCGGCATCGGCGAAAGTTCCTGCGTTATCGTCACGATCCCGTCGACGCGCGCCTCGCGCGGGCTCGAGTAGCGGACCGGCCGGCCGTCGACGTAAAGCTGTCCCTCGTCGGGGCGGATCAC
>DASRXW010000057.1:0-29916 GCA_035654055.1 Conexibacter sp. | reverse complement strand
CGGATGCTGTTCGTGCTCGTCGTCGCGCGCCTGCACGTGCGCCGCAGCCGCCGGCGCGCGGGGGAGGCCGGCCCGTTCCTGCCCCCGGTCTCGATCGTCGTGCCGGCGCACGACGAGGCGGTCGGGATCGAGCGGGCGGTGCGCTCGCTCGCCGGCAGCGACTACCCGGCCGACCGCTTCGAGGTGATCGTCGTCGACGACGGCTCGACCGACGGCACCGCCGACATCGTCGAGCGCCTCGAGCTGCCGAACGTGCGCGTGCTGCGCCAGGCCAACCAGGGCAAGCCGGTCGCGCTCAACCGCGGCGCGGCGACCGCGCGGCACGCGTTCATCGTCACGGTCGACGGGGACACGGTCTTCGAGCGGGAGACGCTGCGCGCCCTCGTGGCGCCGTTCCGCGACCCGCGGGTGGGTGCGATCTCCGGCAACACGAAGGTCGGCAATCGTGGCGGGGTGCTCGGCCGCTGGCAGCACATCGAGTACGTGATGGGCTTCAACCTCGACCGGCGCGTCTACGAGATGCTCGACTGCATGCCGACCGTGCCGGGGGCGATCGGCGCGTTCCGCCGTGCGGCGCTGATCGACGCGGGCGGCGTCTCGGGCGCGACGCTCGCCGAGGACACGGACGTCACGCTCGCGATCGGCCGCGCCGGCTGGCGCGTCGTCTACGCCGAGGACGCGCGCGCCTGGACCGAGGTGCCCTCGACGCTGCGCGGGCTGTGGCGCCAGCGCTACCGCTGGGCGTACGGGACGATCCAGTCCGTCTGGAAGCACCGCCTGGCGCTGCTCGACCCGCGGGGCCGGCGCGCCGGCAGGCGCGCGATCCCCTACCTCGCGGTCTTCCAGGTGCTGTTTCCGCTCGCTGCGCCGCTGATCGACCTGTTCGCGGTCTACAGCATCGTCTTCCTCGACCCGTTCCCGATCCTCGCCTTCTGGCTCGCCTTCAACGGCCTGCAGCTCGTGCTCGCGTGGACCGCGTTCGGCTACGACCACGAGTCGCGCCGGCCGTTGTGGGCGCTGCCGCTCCAGCAGCTCGTCTACCGTCAGCTCATGTACCTCGTCGTGATCGAGTCGATCGTGACGGCGTTGATCGGCAGCCGCCTGGCGTGGCACCGGGTCGTGCGGACGGGCGACGTGGAGATCGGCGAGCGGGCCTCGACGTGAGCGGTGCGCTGGTGGCTTGCGCGGTCGCGGTCGTGGCCGCGATCGGCTGCGCCGGGTGCGGCGCGGGCTCGCATTCCCAGGGCGCGACGACGCAGCAGCCCGCCGCCTCGACGTCGCAGCCCGCCGCCGCGACCGCCCCGAGCGCGACGCGGCGCGCCGCAGAGGCGCGCGTCGCGGCTGCGCTCGCGCGGCTCGCCGCCCGTGGCCGGCCCGTCTACTGCGGCGGGCGCACGCGGCCGTGGGTGGCGTTCACGTTCGACGACGGGCCGGGCGTCTACACCAGACTGGCCGTGCGCATCCTGTCGGCCGCGCACGTGCCGGCGACGTTCTTCCTCGTCGGGCAGAACCTGGCTCCGTTCGACTCGGCGCGCCGCGTGGAGCAGCGGATCGGCGCGCTCGGCGACCACACCTGGACGCACCCGGACCTCGCGATGCTGGGCGCCGGCGCGGTCGAGCAGCAGATCGCCTCGACCAAGCAGGCGATCGAGCGCGTCAGCGGACGGCGCGTGCAGCTCTTCCGGCCGCCCTACGGCGTACGCGACGCGACGGTCGACGCTACGGCGCGCCGCCTCGGGCTCGTCGACGTCCTGTGGACCGTGGACAGCGCCGACTCGCTGGGCGCCAACTACGCGCAGATCGCCCGCAACGTCCTCGCGGGCCTGCACCCCGGCTCGATCATCCTGATGCACGAGAACCGCGGTCAGACGATCCGCGCACTGAAGTTCCACATCCTCCCCCGCCTGCGCGGCTCGCATCTGCGGCTCGTCACGCTTCCCCAGCTCCTCAGCCAGGACCCCCCGAGCCCGCGTCAGCTCGCGCTCGGCAGGCTCGGCTGCGGCGGCGGGCCGACGCGACGCTCGGGCGCGTGACGGCGGGCGCGGCTCAGTCGCCGATCGGCGGTGCCGGCCGACCCGGCGTCATGTCGTAGGTGATCCAGCCGGTGCGCGTGGCGACGCGGTCGTAGGCCGTCCGCGCGCGGTAGTTGTCGTCGGCCGTCGTCCAGCGCACGACGGCCCAGCCGCGCTCGACGGCGATCGCGTCGATCGCCTCGAACAGCGCGTCGACGACGCCCATCGAGCGCGTCTGCGGGTCGACGAACAGGTCGTCGAGATACCCGCAGACGATGCCGCGCAGCGGGCGCACCCACGAGCGCAGGTGCGCGAGCCCCACGGCCGGGCCGTCCTGCTCGCTCGGCACGGCAACGAGCGCCTCGATCGACTTGGCGTCGTGGATCCAGGACCAGATCAGGCGCTGGTGCTGCTCCGACGTCGGCCAGCGGTAGAAGTCGCAGTAGCCGCCGAACAAGCGTCGCCAGTCGTCCCAGTCGCCGTGCTCGACTGGTCGGACTCGCCAGAGGTCGCTAGCTCGCTGGTCGGCCATGGGTCGGTCGAGGATCGAGGGTACGCGACCCCCGCCCCCTGAGCGCCGACGTGCTGCGGTGCCGGCTCAGCGAGGGCTGTCGAGCGCGGCGCGCTGCAGCCCGAACAGGCTGAGCACGCGCGGGTCGTCAAGGCGGGCGACGGTGAGGTCCGCCTCGATGCGGCTGTCGCGGTCGGACGGGACGGCGATCAGCAGCAGGCCGGCGGCGCGGGCGGCGGTCGCGCCGAGCGGCGAGTCCTCGAGCGCGATCACGTCGGAGGCGTCGACGGCGAGCTGACGGCAGGCCTCGAGGTAGACGTGCGGCCACGGCTTGGGCGCCGCGACCTGCTCGGCGCTGACGATCGTCGCGAAGTGGTGCCGCAGGCCCGTCCGGCGCAGCACCGTGTCGACGACGGCGGCGGGGCCGTTGCTGGCGACCGCGAGCGGCAGCTCGCGGCCCAGCGTCGCGAGCAGGCGCTCGGCGCCGGCCGTCGCCTGGATCGGCAGCAGCTCGACCGCCTGCTGCAGCTCCTCGCGCAGCAGGTCGTGGGAGATCGGGAGGTCGAGCGCGCGGCCGAGGCGCTCGGCGGCGAGCCCGACCGACGCGCCGTTGAGCGACGCGAGGCTCACGCCGGCGAGCGAGCGGCCGGCCTCCGCAGCCACCGCGCGATACGCGGCGTGCCAGCAGTGCTCGGTGTCGACGAGCAGGCCGTCGCAGTCGAAGACCGCCGCCACGGGCCACGGGCGGCGCACGGCGGGTGGCGTCCCCGGGGCATGTGAAAATGCAGTTACGGCTCTTTCCATGAGTGTGTAACGAGATTACCTTAGCCGTCAGCGGAACAAGGACTGGTGCATGAGAGCTTCATCCCCCAACGACGCGTCGCCCGGCGCGCAGGATCGACAAGACGAGACGACCCACGCGGTCGTCGCCCGCGTGCGCGCACTGCTGCCGTCGTTGCAGGCGAGCGACGCGCGCGTCGCGCAGGTGATCGTCGACGAGCCCGACGCGGTCGTCTACCGCTCGGTCAGCGAAGTCGCGGAGGCGGCGGACACGTCGACCGCGACGGTCGTGCGCTGCGCGCAGAAGCTCGGCTTCCGCGGCTTCCACGACCTCAAGCTGGCGCTCGCCCGCGAGCAGGCGACGTTCGCGGCGGCCGCGCGGGCGAGCGTGACGGAGACGGCGGACCCGCGCCTCGCGCCGCTCGCGCAGGTCGTCGCAGCCGGCACGCAGACGCTGCGCGACGCGCTCGCGCTCGTCGACCCGCAGGCGTTCGAGGCGGTCGCGGCGGCGCTCGCCGGCGCCGGCCGCGTGCTGTTCGCCGGCTTCGGCACCTCGGCGCCACTCGCGACGGACGCGGCCTACCGCTTCTCGGCGATCGGGCTGCGCGCGGAGGCGTTCGGCGACGTGCACGTCCAGCACTTCCAGGCGCGGCGACTCGAGCGCGGCGACCTGTGCGTGGCGGTCAGCCACACCGGCTCCACGCGCGAGACGCTCGAAGTCGTGCGCGCCGCGCACGAGAGCGGCGCGAGCACCGCCGCGATCACGAGCTTCGCGCGCTCGCCGCTGACCGAGCTGGCCGACCACACGATCCTCGCCGGCACGCGCGAGGTCTCCTTCCAGCTCGAGGCGATGGCGAGCCGCCTCGCGCACCTCGCGCTGCTCGATGCGCTGCTCGTCGCGACGGCCGAGCGCGATCCCGAGCGCGCCGAGGCCGCGCTCGCCACCTTCAGCGACATGCTCGGGGAGCACCGCCTGTGATGCGCCTCGGACTCGTCAGCGACGTGCACTGGATGGCCGAGCCGCCCGCGATGACGGCAGGCTGGCACGGCACGGGCGCCGAGCTGCCCGGTGCGCTCGACCGCCTCGCGCTTGCGTTCGACCGCTTCGCCGAGCGCGACGTCGACCTCGTCGTCGTCGCCGGCGACCTCGCCCACCACGGCGACGTCGGGTCGCTCGCGCAGGTGCTCGCCGCCTGCACGCGGGCGAGCGCGCCGGTGCTCGTCGTCGCCGGCAACCATGACGTCGACGGCGACGCCGACCGGCTCGCGCGCGCACACGCGCTCGCCGCGGCGCCCGGCCTGAGCGCGGGCGCGGTCAGCCTCGCGACCGCCGCGGGCGAGCTGCGCGACGGCGTGCGCGTGGCCGGCGTCCACGTCGGCGAGACGGCTGGATGGTTCGGTGCGCGCCTGCGCGCGCTGCCGGACCCCGCGGCATGGGGCGAGCAGCCGCTCGTGCTGATCAGCCACTACCCCGTGCTGTCGCTCGCGACCGCCGTCTCCGAGGAGGGCTTCCCGTACCCGGGCGACCTGCTCGACCGCCGCGACCTCGCCGGCCTGCTCGCGGCGCGGCCCGCGCCGACGCTCGTCGTCGGCGGCCACGTCCACGCGCGCGCCACGCTCGCCGACGGCCCGGTCCTGCAGCTCACCGGCGGGGCGCTCGTGGAGCCGCCGTACGAGTGCGCGGTCGTCGACGTCGACGTGCCCGCGCCGGGGCGGCTCGCGGTCCGCCGCGAGTGCGTGCGGCTGCGCGAGCCCGACGGCCTGCGCGAACCGGTGCTCGCACCGGAGCGCGAGGCGTGGCTGTTCGACGGACTGCAGTGGAGAACGATCAACCGAGGGGAAGGCCATGAAGCAGAGCATCGACAGGATCCTGACGACGCACGTCGGCAGCCTGCCGCGACCTGACGGGCTTGCGGAGACGCTCACCGCGCTCGACCGCGGCACGCTCGGCGAGGCCGAGCTCGCAGCGCTGCCGCAGCGGGTCCGCGAGGGCGTCGCCGCGATCGTCGCGCGCGAGGTCGAGACGGGCATCGACGTCGTCAGCGACGGCGAGCTGAGCAAGTTCGGCTACGCCACGTACGTGAAGCAGCGCCTCAGCGGCTTCGACGGCGAGGACCAGCCGCTGGCGCTGTCGGAGTTCGCGGACTTCCCGAGCTTCCGCATGAGCACCGCGCTCGAGGTCACGAACCCGGCGTGCACGGGACCGGTCGCCTATCAGGGCCTCGAGGCCGTGCAGGCCGACATCGCGAACCTCCGGGCGGCGCTCGACGGCACGACGGCGACCGAGGCGTTCATGAACGCCGCCTCGCCGGGGATCGTCGCCGACTACCTCGCCAACCAGCACTACGCGAGCGAGGAGGAGTACCTCTACGCGCTCGCGGACGCGATGAAGCAGGAGTACGACGCGATCGCCGCCGCCGGCTTCGTCCTGCAGCTCGACTGCCCGGACCTCGCGCTCGGGCGCCACCTCGCGCCGGCGCCGCTGTCGGTCGCGGACTTCCGCAAGAGAATCGCGCTGCGCATCGAGGTGCTCGACCACGCGCTGCGCGACATCGCGCCCGAGCAGCTCCGCATGCACATCTGCTGGGGCAACTACGAGTCGCCCCACCACCACGACGTCGAGCTGCACGAGATCGTCGACCTGATCCTCGGCGCGCGCCCGGCCGGCCTGCTCGTGGAGGCGGCCAACCCGCGCCACGAGCACGAGTGGCGCGTCTTCGAGGACGTGAGACTGCCCGAGGGCAAGGTGATCGTCCCCGGCGTGATCGACACGCTGACGTCGTACGTCGAGCACCCGGAGGTCGTCGCCCAGCGGATCGTCCGCTACGCCGAGGTCGTCGGCCGCGAGAACGTGATCGCGGGCACCGACTGCGGCTTCGCGACGTTCGCCAACTTCACCCCCGTCGACCCGGACATCGCGTGGGCGAAGCTGCGCTCGCTCGCCGCGGGCGCGCAGATCGCCTCGCGCGAGCTGTGGGCGACGCCCGCCGAGAGCCCGGAGCCGGCGCTGCCGGTCTAGCCGCACGCGCCGCGCGCGTCGGCCCGACGCAACGAGGACGTGCTCCGCGGCAACGGTGCACGCCCTCGCGGGCCGAGTGCGATCGGCGAGCCGATCACCTTCGACCAAGGACCCCGATCATGGAATCCGCACGCAACGCTATCGCAGCCCGGCCGCTGCTCAGCAGGCAGCCGCTGAAGGGCATCGCGTTCACCCTCTTCTCCGCCATCGCCGGCGCGGCGCTGTGGGGCCTCCTGCGCGGCCCGTTCGCGCTCGACTACGGCTCGGCGACGCTTGTCTTCACCGTCTGCATCGTCTGGTTCTGGCAGCTCGCCTGGTCGTTCGGCGGCTGGCCCGCATCGCTCTTCACCGAGAGCCGCTGGGTGCGCGGTGCAGTGAACTGGACGCTCATCATGCTCGTCGTCTGGCTGACGATCAGATGCTTCGAGTGGTGGTTCGACAAGCCGTTCGCGCAGACCGCGATCGGGACCTGGGGCCTGACCGCGCTGTTCGCCGCCGTGCTGAACCTGTTCTTCTTCGGCAACCGCCTCGTGCTGCCCCAGGGCGAGGTGCGCCAGCCGCTGTCCGGCCTCGCGAACACCGCGTGGGCGCTCGGCTTCCTGCCGCTCGTGCTGCTGTTCCTGCCGAAGCTCGCGGGGCTTCACCCGATCGGCATTCCCTACATCTGGTTCCCCGTCGCGCTGATCCCGCTGACGTACTTCGGCGGCAGACCGTTCGACAAGCTCGGCCAGCCGTATGCGGGCCTCGCCTACGCAGGCGTGACGTTCATCGGCACGGTGCTGTTCGCGGGGATCCTCAAGCGCGCCGGGATCGACTTCTTCTCCGCCGAGGTCGCGGGGGCGAAGGGCAACATCCTCGTCGCGACGTGGACGAACGTCGGCCTGCTGTTCGCGTGGCTGTTCAACATGTGGCCGGTCGGCAAGCTCGCGCAGCCGCTCAAGGGCATCCTCTCGACCGTCGGCACGCTCGCGATCAGCCTCGCGATCTACGCCGCGCTCGTGAACGGCTTCGGCGCGGCCGACTACGGCGCGGTGATGTTCGGCCAGTTCTGCTTCCTGTGGGCGCAGGTCTCGTTCGCCGGCATCGGCCTGTTCGACGTCCTCTCCTGGGGCTACGAGGACGACCCGGCCGGCGCCGGCCCGGAGCTGGGCGGCAGCGCGACCGTCGAACGCCGCGAAGGGAGCGCCGTCGAGGTCGGCGCGGGCGCGTGACGTCCGCCGTCACCCGCCTGCTGATCTCCTGCCCGGACCGCCCCGGGATCATCGCCGCCGTCTCCGCCTTGCTCGGCGGAGCGGCGGCGAACGTGGTCAGCTCGCACCAGCACTCGACCGACCCCGAGGGCGGCACGTTCCTCATGCGGATGGAGTTCACGTGCGACGCGACGAGCCGGCAGCAGATCGAGGCGCGCTTCGCCACGGAGGTGGCGGCCCCGTTCGGGATGACGTGGCGCATGTGGGACGCCAGCCGCCGCAAGCGCGTGGCGATCCTCGTCTCCAGGCACGACCACTGCCTGCTCGACCTGCTGTGGCGCTGGCGCCGCGACCAGCTCGACGGGGACGTCGTGCTCGTCGCGTCCAACCACGCCGACCTGCGCGCCGACGTCGAGGCGTTCGGGTTGCCGTACCACCACGTGCCGGTCCCGAAAGGCGGGAAGGCGGCGGCCGAGGAGCGGCTGCTGGAGCTGCTCGCCGAGGCCGAGGTCGACGTGGTCGCGCTCGCGCGCTACATGCAGATCCTGTCGGGCGACTTCCTGCGGCGCGTCGGCGTGCCGGTGATCAACATCCACCACAGCTTCCTGCCCGCGTTCGCCGGCGCCGGCCCGTACGAGCGCGCGAAGGAGCGGGGCGTGAAGCTCGTCGGCGCCACCGCGCACTACGTGACGGAGGAGCTCGACGCGGGCCCGATCATCGAGCAGGACGTGATCCGCGTCACCCACCGCGACAGCGCGGCGGACCTGGCGCGCCTCGGCGCCGACATCGAGCGCACCGTCTTCGCGCGTGCCGTCCAGTGGCACTGCGAGGACCGCGTGCTCGCCCACGGCAACACGACCGTGGTGTTCTGATGTCGCTGCGCATCGGGTTGATCGCGGACCTCGCCTCCGACCAGGACGCGCACGGCGCGCGCGCCCGCCTGGCCGCGGCGACGGCGTGGCTCGTCGAGCGCGACGTCGACCTCGTCGCGGTCGACGGCGATTCCCCGCGGCGCGGCGGCTTCACGTCGCTCGCGCTCGCGCTCGGCCGGCCAGCGGACACGCCCGTGGCGACGGTGCTCGTCGCGGGCCCGCCGGCGCCGGACGGTCCGCTCGTCGCCAACGCGTCGCTCGCGACGGGCGCGCCGACCGTCGTCGTGAGCGGCTACCTCCACGCGCGCGAGAGCCGCGCCGCCGGCCCCGTGCTCGAGCTCGGCCAGCGAGCGACGGGCGAGGCGCCCTGCGCCTGCGCGATGGTCGAGATCGCGCACGCGGAGGACGGGGCGCTGTGGGTGTGGCACGAAGCGGGACGGCTGGCGGAGCGCGACGTCGAGCGCGCGCCGATCCGCTCCGCGACGCTGGAGGCGTGGACCTTCGACGGGTCGCGCTGGCGGCTCGGCTCGGCGCGCGACGGCGGAGGCTAACTGGCCCGGTCGACGACCGCGCGGTGCAGCGCCTCGAGCAGCACGTGACAGCGGGGGTCGTTCGCGCCGAGGCTTCCGAGCTGGTTCATGGCATACGAGAAGCCGACGTCGAGCTCGGGCCATGCGCCGTGGGCGGAGCCGCCGGCGCCGGTGTGGCCGAATGCCGCCGGGTGCGGCCCGAGCAGCATCAGGTCGGTCTGCAGCTGGAAGCCGAGCGCGAACGCCGTCGGGCCATGGAGGTAGGGGTCGTAGCCGCGTCCGAGGCAGCGGCGGCCGAGCTCGATCGTCGCGGGCGAGCACAGACGCACGCCGTCGAGCTCCCCGCCCGCCGCGAGGCAGGCGTAGAGCCGGGCCGTCGAACGGGCGGCGACGATCGCGTTCGTCGCCGGGATCTCCGCCGCGTGCCATGCGCGCACGTTCGCGGCGAGGTCGTGCCCGAGGAACCGCGGCGGGTTGGCCCACACCGACCAGCCGATCGAGCCCTGCGGTGGGACCGCCTCGTCGGCGCTTCCCGTCTCTCGCTCGATCACCGCGACGCGCGGCTCCAGCGACGCGGGCAGCCCGATCCAGCACTCGAGCCCGAGCGGCTGCGCGATCTCCTCCTGGAAGAAGCGCCCGATGCTGCGTCCGTCGACGCGCCGGACCAGCTCGCCGCACAGCCACCCGAACGTCACGCCGTGGTAGCAGTGCCACGCTCCCGGGCGGGTGATCGGCGCCTGCGCGGCCAGCAGCGCCGCCATCCGCACGTCGTCGGTCGCCTCCTCGACCGTGACGGGCGTGGCCAGCCCCGGCAGGCCGGCACGATGCGAGACGACGTGGCGGACGAGCACGCCCTGCTTGCCCTCGGCGGCGAACTCGGGCCAGTAGTGGCAGACGGGCGTCTCGAGGTCGAGCAGCCCGCGCTCGACGAGCAGCAGCATGCATGTGGCCGTCAGTCCCTTCGTGCCCGAGAAGATGCCCACGAGCGTGTCCTCGGCCCACGGGACGTCGTGCCGGCGATCGGCCATCCCGCCCCACAGGTCCGCGACCGGCTCGCCGCCGACGACGGCGGCGAACGCCGCCCCGACCTCGCCGTGCTCGGCGAAGTTGCGCTCGAACGCCTCGGCGACGCGTTCGTAGCCGGGCGCCACGCGGCCGTGCACGCTGGGGACCGTCGCGGCCTGGCGCATCAGCGCGACGTCCAGCCGAGGTCCATCGTGACCGGCGTGCCGGTGAACGTGCGGCCGCCGCGGCCGGCGAGGAACGCGACGACGTCGGCGACGTCGTCGGGCTCGATCAGGCGCTTGACGGCGTGCGGGGCGAGGATCACCTCCTCGAGCACGCGCGCCTCCGGCAGCCCGTGCGCCTTCGCCTGGTCGGCGAGCTGCGCCTCCACGAGCGGCGTGCGGACGAACCCGGGACAGACGGCGGTCGCCATGATCTCGTGCTCGGCGCCCTCGAGCGCGAGCGACTTCACGAGGCCGAGCACGCCGTGCTTGGCCGACACGTAGGCGGCCTTGAACGGCGAGGCGACCAGGCCGTGCACCGACGCGACCACGATCACGCGCGCCTGCGGACTCGCGACCAACGAGGGCCAGGCGTACTTCGCCAGCAGGAACGGGCTGGTGAGCAGCAGCGCGAGCAACGCGTCCCAGCGGTCCTCCGGGAACTCCGCGATCGGCGCGACGTGCTGCATGCCGGCGTTTGCGACGATCGCGTCGAGCCGCCCGAAGCGCTCGACCGCCGCGTCGACGGCCGCCTGGTTGCCTGCGCGCGTCGTCAGGTCGGCGACGAACGGCTCGGCGGTGCCGACGGGCTCGGCGCTGCGATCGACCGCCAGCACGTCGAAGCCGTCGGCGAGCAGCCGTTCGCAGACCGCTCGCCCGATGCCTCCGGCGGCGCCTGTCACGAGCGCCGCCGGCTTCGTCGCCGCGCTCATCGCGCGCCGGCGCGGCAGCGGCGCTTCCTCCGGGCCGGACCCATGCGCCAACCGTAAACCAGACGTTCGGTTGATTTCAATCACTAGCGACTCTGGTTCGGCCACTGCGGAGCGCTACGTCGCTGCGACGACCCGGATCCCGTGCGAGGCGCACAGCACGTCGACCTCGGGCGTGGCGCGGTCGACCACGACCGTGTCGACCGCGTCCAGTGCGCAGACGCCGGCGAAGTCGGTCGCGCCGGCCTTCGTGACGTCGAACGGCACGACGACCTGGCGCGCGCGTTCGATGATCGAGGCCTTGACCTCGGCGTCGCCGACCGTCGCGACGCTCAGCCCGCCTGCGGAGAAGCCGCTGACGCCGACGAAGGCGATGTCGACGGTGAACTGCTGGAGCGTCTGGATCGCCACCGGGCCGATGAGCGCGCCGCTGTGCGGCTGCAGCTGGCCGCCGACGAGCACGTGCTGGATCGCCGGCAGGTCGGCCACCTCGAGCGCGACGTCGGGCGAGTTCGTCAGCACCGTGAGGCTGCGCAGCCGCTCCGGCGGCGGTTGCTGCTGGCGGCTCGACAGCGCGCGGGCGATCCTGCGCCCCGTCGTCCCGCTGTCGAGGAAGACGGAGTCGCCGCTGCTCAGCAGCGCGACGCAGGCGCGGCCGATGCGCTGCTCGGCGTCCTTGCCGGCCGGCGCGCGAGTCGCGGGCGTCAGCTCGCGCCCGGTCAGCTCGCGGTCGATCGGCTGGAGCGCGAGCACCCCGCCGTACGTGCGCTTGAGGACCCCGAGGCTGTCGAGCGCGCGCAGGTCCTTGCGGATCGTCTGCTCGGTGACGGCGAACAGCTCGGCCAGCTCGCCGATGCGAGCGCGTCCGCGACCCGCGACGTACTCCGCGATGTGGCGCTTGCGCTCGTCCGCGAAGACGGGGTCCGTTCTGCCCAGCGCTCCGATGATGTCCACGGCTGTCAGTCGCTTTCGAGAGGTCGTGAGTTGAAAACGGTTGGAAGTCTAGTGAATCGCTACGACGAACATACCCACCACTCGGGCAAACGGATCGCTTTCGAGCAGCGGTCGAGCCTGAATCAATGCGCATCGAACTAGCAGACCAGGCTGGCACGACTGCGCGGCGACGTGTGAAATCGCCTCTTTTACAGGCTAATCGTCGTCTTCATGGCCTGTGACATGTCAGATTCGACTTCCCGCGGTTGCATTCGAGTGCCATCAAGTGCTTAGATCTAGGTGCGCTCCATCCGCCCAACGGTGAGAGCGCATGGTTTGAGGAGAGAGCCTGTGTCGAACCCCAACGCACCCATCGCGCAGCTGACGCACGTCCACGGGCATGCCGACGCCGGCTTCGAGCCGGTCGTACGCGCGTTCGCAGCCAACTTCGCCGAGCGCGGCGACCTCGGCGCGGCGCTCGCCGTGGTCCACGACGGCCGGCTCGCGGTCGACCTGTGGGGCGGCGTCGCCGACGCGGCCACGGGCCGCCCGTGGCAGTGCGACACGCTGCAGGTGATCTTCTCCGGCACGAAGGGCCTCGTGGCCGTCTGCATGCTGATGCTGATCGAGCGCGGCGCGCTCGCGCTCGACGAGCCGGTCGCGACCCGGTGGCCGGAGTTCGCCGCCGCGGGCAAGGCGGACGTGCGCGTGCGCGATCTCGTCGCCCACACGGCGCGGATGCCCGGCGTGCGCGCGCGGCTGGCGGAGGCGGACCTGCTGGTGCCGCAGCGGATCGCCGAGCTGCTCGCGGCGCAGCCGCAGGAGGACGACCCGCGTGCCGCGTTCGCCTACCACCCGCTCACGTACGGGTGGCTGTGCGGCGAGCTGGTGCGGCGGGCCGACGTCGGCGGGCGCAGCATCGGCCGCTTCTTCGCCGAGGAGGTCGCCGCTCCGCTCGGGCTCGACATCTGGATCGGGCTTCCGCCGCAGCACGAGGCGCGCGTCTCGACGCTGCGCTACGAGGACCGCTGGGTCGTCGAGTCCGCGCTCGCCGAGGCGACCGTCGATCCGGACGACGCGCTCCACCGCTCGGTCAACCAGAACCCGCCGCTGTTCCCAGCCGAGACGATGAGCTGGAACCGACCCGACTTCCACGCGGCCGAGATTGCCGGCGGCGGGGGGATCGCGACCGCGCGCAGCATGGCGCGCCTGTACGGCTGCCTCGCGCGCGGCGGCGAGATCGACGGCGTGCGGATCCTCGACCCCGCCACCGTCGCGCTCGGCCGGACCGAGCTGTCGCGCGGGATCGACCTGCTGTCGGGCAACCCGCTCGCCTTCGGCGTCGGCTTCCAGCTCCAGACCGCGCGCCTGCGCTACGGGCCGCCGGCCGATGCCTTCGGCCACGACGGCGCGGGCGGCTCGGTGCACGGCGCGTGGCCCGCGCAGCGCGTCGGCTTCTCGTATGCGATGAACGAGCTGCGCTGGAGACCCGAGGCCGACGACCCGCGCGTTGACCCTGTGCTCGCGGCGCTCCACGAGGCGGTCGGCGGCTGATGTCCACGCGCGTCGTCGTCCATGGTCGCGTCGCGCCGGGGTTCGCCGCGGTCGCCGAGCAGTTCGAGGCGAACTTCGCCGAGCGCGGCGAGCTGGGTGCCGCATTCGCCGCGGTCGTCGACGGCCGGGTCGTCGTCGATCTGTGGGCCGGTGTCGCGGACCGCGAGCGCGAGCACGCCTGGCAGGAGGACACGCTCGTGTGGATCTACTCGGGCGCGAAGGGCCTCGTCGCTGTGTGCATGCTGCTGCTGATCGAGCGCGGCCAGCTCGAGCTGGAGCGGCCGGTGGCGGAGTACTGGCCCGAGTTCGCGGCGCACGGCAAGGACGGGATCCTCGTCCGCCACGTCGTCTCGCATTGCTCGGGGCTGCCCGGGGTCGGGATGCCCGTGAGCAACGAGCAGGCGACCGACGGCGTGCGGATGGCTGCGCTGCTCGCCGCGCAGCCTGCGATCGCGCCACCGGGCACGACCTTCTACTACCACGCGATGACGTACGGCTGGCTGTGCGGCGAGCTCGTGCGCCGGGTCGACGGTCGCAGCGTCGGCACGTTCTTCGCCGAGGAGGTTGCCAGGCCGTTGGGGCTGGAGGCGTGGATCGGCCTCCCGGAGCAGCAGGCGGGACGCGTCGCGCGGCTCGTGCGCGGCGCGAGCCTCGCCCGCCCGAGGCAGGGGCAGGACGATCCGGTCGCGTGGTCGGTGTGGGACAACCCGCCGCGCTTCGGCGACGGCGAGCTGCCCGCCAACACCCGCGCTTGGCAGATGGCGGAGCTGCCCGCGACCGGGGCGATCGTGAGCGCTCGCTCGGTCGCGCGCCTCTACGGCTGTCTCGCGCGCGGCGGCGAGCTCGACGGCGTGCGCCTGCTGGGGCCGCAGACGGTCGCGCTCGGCGCGAGCGAGCTGTCGCGCGGACGCGACCCGTATCTCGACGCGCCGATGGCGTTCGGGGTCGGCTTTCAGCTCCAGGTCGAGACGATGCACTTCGGTCCTGAGACCGCCGCCTTCGGGCATGGCGGCACCGGGGGATCGATGCACGGCGCCTGGCCCGAGCTTCGCACCGGGTTCTCGTACGCGATGAACCTGCTCCAGAGCTTCCCTGCGGCGGATCCACGTCCGCAGGCACTGCTCACGGCACTGCACGACGCAGCCGTCGCGAGCGTCGAAGAGAACCGGCCGGGCAGGCCGGACCCGCAGTCGGTGGTTTCGGTATCGAATGAGGAGGAGAGCTGACGTGGAGATCAACGGCATCGAGGACGCCATGCGCATGGTCGCGCTGTCGCGGCGGAAGTTCATCGGCCAAGGGCTCGCAGCAGGCGTCTCGGCGTCCGCGCTCGGCACGCTGCTGTCCGCCTGCGGCGGGACGAGCGGCACGTCGGCCGGCACGACGGCGGTCGGCACGCCGCCCAAGGTCCCGACGGGCACGTTCACCGTCGCGCTCGCCGGGCCGCCGACGTCGCTGGACCCGGGCCGGCGCCTCGGGCTCGGCGCCTTCTACGCGACCGAGGACATCTACGACGGCCTCGTCACGTTCAACCACGACTTCACCGACGTCGTGCCGCAGCTCTGCGAGAGCTGGACCGTCTCGCCCGACGCGACCGAGTGGGCGGGCAAGCTGCGTCCGGGCATGACGTTCCACGACGGAACGCCGATCGACGCGACGGCGATCCGCAAGAACTTCGAGTACTTCCTCAAGAACGCGGCGTACCTGTTCATCCCGCTGCCGCTGAAGAAGATCGACGACTCCAAGCCGGACACGATCCGCTTGGTGTTCCAGTCGCCGTACCCCTACTTCACCCGCAACGTGACGCTGCTGAAGATGCAGAGCCCGAGAGCGATCGCGGCCGGTCCCAGAGCGATCGACAAGCACCCGATCGGCAGCGGGCCGATGCAGTTCGTCTCGTCCGACGCCAACACGATCCAGCTCGAGCGCTTCCCCGGCTACTGGAACAAGGGGCTGCCGCACGTCGAGCAGATCAAGTTCGTCATCACCAGCGACCCCGCCGCGCGCGTCGCCGCGCTGCGCTCGGGACAGGTCAACCTCGCGACGAACCTCGCGCCGAGCGAGGCCGCGCAGGTGAAGAGCGACCCGCGCACGAAGCTCGTCAGCAAGGCGTCCTGGGTCGTCACGACGATGAACTTCAAGCTCGCGGCGCCATCGGTCCACGACGTGCGCATCCGTCAGGCGGTCGCGTACGCGATCGACCGCGAGGCGATCCTCAAGTCGATCGGCGGCGGCGTCGGCGTCGTCGCCGACTCGCTCATGCCGCCCGGCACGGAGGGCTACTCGAAGATGTCGCCGGCATACGCCTACGACCCCGCCAAGGCGCGCGAGCTGCTGAGAGCGGTCGGCGGCCCGGTCGCCATCCACATGGCCGTTCCGGCCGGCGACATCCTCGCGAACTTCCTCGTCAGCGAGGCCGTCGCGCAGGCGATCGTCGCGCAGCTCAAGAACGTCGGCATCGACGCCAGCGTCGACGCGATCCCCGAGTCGCAGGAGCAGAAGGAGCGCACCGAGCTCAAGCCCCCGCACGTCGCGAAGCTGTCGAGCTACACCTGGTTCACCGGCGGTCCGATCATCTACGGCTTCATGGAGTCCGACCACAACATGCAGCAGGCGTACCCGCAGCAGTACGCGCAGTACAGAAAGCTGTCGGACCAGATGAACGCCGAGCCCGACCTGGCCAAGCGCGAGGCGATCATCGCCCAGATCCAGCAGATCCACGTGGACCTGCTCCCGAGCATCCCGCTGTTCGTGATGCCGGCGGTCGACGGCGTCTCGAAGGACGTCCAGGGCTACGTGCCGGACATCCGCAACTTCGGCCCGAACCTCGACAGCGTGTACTTCGCGAGCTGACGGAGCCGCGGTCGTCCGATGAACCTCGTCCGGTATCTCGGCTGGCGGATCGTGCAGGGCATCTTCGTGGTGCTCGGCGCGGTCGTCGTCAGCTTCCTCATCACCAATCTCGCGGGCAATCCGTCCGACGTGATCGGCGGGGGTCTTCTGACCCCCGCCCAGCGCGCGCAGATCGGTCACCAGCTCGGTTACGACCGTCCGGTGCTGGTGCGCCTCGGCGACTACGTCACGGGCGTGCTGCACGGGGACTTCGGCAGCTCGTGGCGCACCGGGCAGTCCGCCCTCGGGCTCGTGCTGAAGGCGCTGCCGAACACGCTGATCCTGATCGCCTGCGCGATGACGCTCGCTCTGCTGCTCGCGGTGCCGATCGCGCTCTACAGCGTGCTGCGCCGCGAGACGCGCGTCGACCGCTCGGCGCGCGCGACGATGATGCTCGTCGCCGCGCTGCCGGACTTCTGGATCGCGCTGCTGCTCGTGCTGCTGCTGTCGGTCAACCTCGGCGCGCTGCCGAGCATCGGCTTCGACTCGCCACGGTCGCTGATCATGCCCGCGCTGGCGATCGGGCTGCCGCTGATCCCCACGAGCGTGCGCCTGTTGCGCGCGGCGCTGCTCGACGTCGTCTCACAGGACTTCATCACGACGCTGCGCGCGAAGGGCCTCGGCGAGGGCACGATCGTGACGCGCTACGCGCTCAAGCACGCGGCCGGCCCGTTCGTGACGCTGCTCGCGATGCAGGTCGGCTGGCTGCTCGGCGGCACGATCATCGTCGAGGTGATCTTCGCCTGGCCGGGCATGGGCTCGCTGCTGCAGGACGCCGTCACCAACCACGACATCGCGGTCATCCAGGCCGCGGTCGTGATCGTCGCGACCGGCTACGTGCTGCTCAACCTCGCCGGCGACGTGCTCATCGCCCTGATGGACCCGCGCATCCGGGTGGGTGCACGATGACCGCGCACGCGGTCCGCGAGGCGCTGCCCGCGAGGCGCGCACGCGTCCGCCTGCCCTTCAAGGGGCAGACGACGCTGCGGCTCGGGCTGGCGATCCTGCTCGCGATGATGGCGGTCGGCGTGCTCGGCCGCGTCGCGCTGCCGAGCGCCGACCAGCAGGATCTCGCCAACGCCTTCGCGGCGCCCGGGAGCCCGGGGCACCTGCTCGGCACCGACCAGCTCGGCCGCGACGTGCTCGCGTGGATCAGCGACGGCATCTGGATCGCGCTCGCGGTCGCGCTCGGCGTCGTGGTGATCTCGTCCGTCGTGGGGGTCGCCGTCGGCCTCTGCGCCGGCTACTTCGGCGGCGTCGCCGACATGCTGCTGATGCGGCTCGTCGACCTGTCGCTCGCGATCCCGCCGCTGATCCTGTTCCTCGCCGCCGCGGCCGTCCTGCGCACGAGCATCGTCACGCTGATCCTGCTGATCAGCGCCGTCTCGTGGCTGCCCTACGCGCGGCTCGTGCGCAGCGTGACGCTGCTCGAGCGCGAGCGCGGCTACGTCATCACGGCGCGCCTCGCGGGCGCGTCGCGCACGCGGATCCTCGTCGGGCACCTGCTGCCGTCCGTCTCGACCGTCGTGCTCGTGCTCGCGAGCCTGCAGGTCGGCTACGTGCTGCTGTGGGAGTCGGGCCTGAGCTTCCTCGGCCTCGGCGTGCGCCCGCCGCACCACAGCCTCGGGTACATCATCGCCCAGGGACGCGACTCGCTCCAGCAGGCGTGGTGGGTCGTCGTGCTGCCGGGCGCCGCGCTCGCGCTGCTCGTGCTGGCGGCGAACCTGATCGGCGACGGGCTGCGCGATCTCATCCAACAGGACGTCGAGGTGGCGGAGCGATGAGCGTCGTGGCGGCACGGTCGGTGACGGTCGAGGCGCGGCGCGGGACGTGGCGCCGCGTCGTCGACACGATCGACCTGGAGCTGGAGCCCGGCACCGTCGTCGGCCTCGTGGGCGAGTCCGGTGCGGGCAAGACGCTCTTCACGCGCGCGCTCGTGGGACTGCTTCCCGGCGGCACGCGGGCGAGCGGCACGATCGTGCTCGGCGGGCGCGAGTACGACGCGCGCAAGGGCGCGCGCAGCGCGCTCGGCCGCGACGCGGCGCTCGTGCAGCAGAACCCGATCACCGCGCTCGACCCCCTCGCGCGCGTTCGCAAGCAGCTCGTGGACGGCGTCCTGCGGCTCGGGCTGATGAAGCACGAGGCGGCCGACGCGCGAGCGCGCGAGCTGCTCGGGCGGCTCGGCTTCAACGACGTCGAGCGCGTGCTGCGGCTCTACCCGCACCAGCTCAGCGGCGGGATGGCGCAGCGCGTCTGCGTCGCGCTCGCGCTGATGCCCTCGCCCGAGCTGCTGATCGTCGACGAGCCGACGAGCGCGCTCGACGCGAATGTGCGCGTGCGCGTGCTGGAGCTGATCCGCGAGCTGGCGATCGAGCAGCGCGCGGCGGTCGTCTTCGTCAGCCACGACCTGTCGCTCGTCGGCCGCTTCTGCGACCGGCTCGTCGTCCTGTACGCCGGCCGCATCGTCGAGCAGGGCGACACCACCGACGTGATGGGGGTCCCGCGCCATCCCTACACGCAGGCGCTGCTGGGGTGCGCCGTCACGACGGAGGCGGTGCCCCGTCAGCCGCTGACGTCGATCGCCGGCGCACCCCCGGCGCCCGAGGAGTGGCCGGCCGGCTGCGTGTTCGCGCCGCGCTGCCCGCACGCGTGGGAGCGCTGCGTCGCCGAGCGTCCGCAGCCGACGGTGCTGAGCTCGTCCCACCAACCGCGCGACGCCGCCTGCCACCTCGTCGAGGAGGCCGGCGCCGCGGCCCCGCGACCGCAGCTCGTCACGAAGGAGGTCGAACGCCGTGCTTAGCGTCACGGACGTCTCGCGGCGCTACCCGCGCATGTCGCGCCCCGCGGTCGCGGGCGTGAGCTTCGAGCTCGACCGCGGCAGGACGCTCGCGATCGTGGGCGAGAGCGGTGCCGGCAAGTCGACGCTCGCGCGCATGATCGTCGGGCTCGAACGGCCCACGAGCGGGCAGATCGCGCTCGACGGGCGCGACGTGCGCACCCGCTACGGCACCGTCTCACCGCTGCAGATGGTCGTGCAGAACCCGTTCGACGGCCTCCACCCGCTGCACTCGATCGGCTGGAGCGTCGGCGAGCCGCTGCGCAGGCGGCCGCGGCGCGAGCGGCGCGCGCGGGTCGGCGAGCTGCTCGAGCTCGTCGGCATCGACGCCCGCCGCATGGGGGAGCGACCGCGCGCGTTCAGCGGCGGTCAGCTCCAGCGCGTCGTGATGGCGCGGGCGCTCGCGGCCGATCCGCAGGTGCTGATCTGCGACGAGCCGACGTCGGCGCTCGACGTCTCCGTGCAGGCGCAGATCCTCAACCTGATCCTGCGCCTGCAGTCCGAGCTGCAGTTCGCCTGCGTGCTCGTGACGCACGACCTCGGCGTCGTGCGCGTGCTCGCCGAGGACGTGCTCGTGCTGAAGGACGGCGCGGTCGTCGAGCAGCGCCCGGCGAACGACCTGTTCGCCGCGCCGGAGGCCGACTACACGCGCGAGCTGCTGGCGGCCGAGCGGCCGGTGGTTGCGGTCGGCGAGAGCTGACGGCGGGCGCGCACACCGACAACGAGCGAGAGCAAGGAAGGTCGCCCATGCCCCTGGGATCCCAATCGCAGAAGGTCAACGAGCTGCTGAAGGCGAAGGGCCTCGACCTCACGCAGCCGATCGAGCAACTGCGCGCGCAGATCACGCGCAACCAGGAGGCGTTCGCCGGGCCGTCGCCGTCCGTCGCCGAGGTCCGCGACCTCGCTCTTCCGGGACCGGCGGGAATCGTCGCCGCGCGCGCCTATCGGCCCGAGGACGAGCGGCCGAGCGGCGTGCTCGTGTGGCTGCACGGCGGCGGCTTCGCGTTCGGCTCGCTCGACGAGAGCGACGCAGTCGCGCGTGCGCTCGCGCGCGCGTGCGACTGCCTCGTGGTGGCGGTCGACTACCGGCTCGCGCCCGAGCACCCGTTCCCGGCGGGCGTCGAGGACTGCTACGCGGCCGTGCGCTGGGTCGCGGAGCACCTGCAGGAGCTGGACGCGGCGGGCCTGCCGGTCGCGGTCGGCGGCGACAGCGCAGGAGGTTCGCTGGCCGCCGCCACCGCACTGATGGCGCGTGACCGTGGTGGGCCGGAGCTGGCGCTGCAGCTGCTCGTCTACCCGATGACGTGCTGCGCGCCGCTGGAGCTGGAGTCGCGCCGCGCGCACGCCGAGGGCCTGTTCGCGACGTTGGCCGCGATCGAGTGGCTGTGGGAGACGTACCTCGACGGCGCCGACGGGACGCACCCGCTCGCCTCGCCGCTGCTCGCCGAGTCGCTCGCGGGCCTGCCGCCCGCGCTCGTCGTGACGGCCGAGTACGACGTGCTGTGCGACGAGGGCGAGCGCTACGCGTCGCGGCTGGTCGCGGCCGGCGTGCCGGTGACGGTGCGCCGCTGGCTCGGCGTGCTGCACGGCTTCCTCCAGCAGGGAGCGTACGTCGACGAGGCGGTCGAGGGCGTGGCCTGGATCGGCGCCGAGGTGCGGCCTGCGCTCGCGGGCGTCGCCGCGGGCGATCCGGTCTGAGCCGACGCGCTCGGCGGCCAGCGCGGGCCGGCGGGCGGGCGGGTGCGGATACGGGTACGGGCGCGCTATCCGCGCGCTGCATGCGAGCCGCGCAGCACCAGCCGCGTCGGCACGACGACGCGGCTGCCGGGGCGCTCCGGATCGCCGATGCGGTCGAGCAGCAGCGCGACGGCGGCGCGCGCCATCGCCGCGAGGTCCTGCCGCACGGTCGTGAGGCGGAAGGCGTCCCACGCGGCCATCGCGATGTCGTCGAAGCCGATCACCGTCAGCTCGGTCGGGACGTCGACGCCGAGCCCGCGCGCGGCGTTCAAGGCGCCGATCGCGATCACGTCGTTGGCGCAGAAGACGGCGGTCGGCCGCTCGGCAGCGGCGAGCAGCTCGCCCAGCGCGCGGTGGCCGGTGTCGTGGGAGAACGGGCCGCGGCGCACGCGCGCGGCGGGCAGCGCGATGCCGTGCGCGGCGAGCCCGGCGCGAAAGCCGGCCTCGCGGTCGCGGCCGGTGCTCGTGTCGGCCGGGCCGAGGATCGCGCCGACGCGCTCGTGGCCGAGCGCCGCGAGCTGCGCCGCCGCGGCCTGCGCCCCGTCGGCGTTCGCGCTCGTGCAGGCGTCGACCGTCTCGTCGTCGACCGAGCGGTTGAGCAGCACGACGGGCAGGCCGCGGTCGGCCAGCTCACGCGGAGCCGGCGAGTCGAGCAGCGTCGTGAGCAGGATCGCGCCGTCGACCGAGCCGTCGAGCAGCCGCTCGGTCGCGGGCGCTCCCTCCGGCGCGTCGGTCAGCACGACCATCCGCTGCTCGGCGCGCTCCAGCTCGCCGTGCAGGTGCTCGATCGCCTCCGTGTAGAAGGCGTTGCCGAGGTCGCCGACGACGACCGCGACCTGGCCGGTCGTGCGCGTCGAGAGGCTGCGCCCGCGGCGGCTCGCGACGTAGCCGAGCTGCGCGGCGGCGGCGGCGACGCGGCGGCGCGTCGCCTCCGCGACGCGCGGGTCCTCGCGCAGCGCGCGCGAGACGGTCGGCTGCGAGACGCCCGCGAGGCGGGCGACGTCGTGGCTGGTCGCGCGGGGCATCGGCGGACCCCAGCGTAGCCGGGTCGGCGGCCGGCTTGCATACGTATGTACGATCTCTCGCATGACTACGATCGCTGACGTTCGCTACTTGAAGCAGCCCGGCCCACCGGCCGCCGAGGCATCGGCGGAGGTGCGCCGGCGCGTGGAGGACATGCTGGCCGACATCGCGGCCGGCGGGATGGACGCCGTGCGCCGCTGGTCGCGCGAGCTGGACGGCTGGGACCCCGACTCCTTCGTCGTCGGCGAGGACGCGTTCGAGCGCGCCGCCGCGCAGCTCGACGACGTCCTGAAGGAGCGGATCGCCTTCGCGCAGGCGCAGGTGCGCGGCTTCGCCGAGGCGCAGCGCGCGACGCTCAGAGACCTGCGCGTCGAGACGCTCCCCGGCGTCGTGCTCGGCCACACGCACATCCCGGTCGGCTCCGTCGGCGCCTACGTGCCGGGCGGCCGCTACCCGATGCTCGCCTCCTCCTTCATGACCGTCGTCGTCGCGAAGGCCGCCGGCGTCGAGCAGGTCGTCGCGACCGCGCCGCCGCAGCGCGAAGGCGGGATCAACCCCGCGATGCTCTATGCGATGTGGACCTCGGGCGCCGACAAGGTCGTCGCGCTCGGCGGCGTGCAGGCGCTCGCCGCGCTCGCGTTCGGGCTCGTGGACGAGGACATCGCACCGGTCGACATGCTCGTCGGCGCCGGCAACGCATACGTCGCGGAGGCCAAGCGCCAGCTCTTCGGCCGCGTCGGGATCGACCTGCTCGCCGGCCCGACGGAGGTGCTCGTCGTCGCCGACGGCTCGGCCGACCCGCGCATCGTCGCCGCCGACATCCTCGGCCAGGCCGAGCACGGACCGACGTCGGTCGCCGGCGTGATCGCGATCGGCGAGGACGTCGCGCAGGCCGTCGCCGAGCAGATCGACGACCTCCTGCAGACCTGGCCGACGGCCGAGATCGCCGGGCAGTCGTGGAGCGAGCACGGCTGGATCGCGATCGTCGCCGACGACGACGAGGCGATCGCGCTCGCCAACCACGACGCGAACGAGCACCTCGAGATCCAGGTCGAGGAGCGCAAGCTCGACATGTACCGCGAGCGGTTGCGCAACTACGGCTCGCTGTTCCTCGGCGACCAGGCGACCGTCGCCTACGGCGACAAGGGCGTCGGCACGAACCATGTCCTGCCGACCTCGCGCGCCGCGCGCTACACCGGCGGCCTGTGGGTCGGGAAGTTCCTCAAGACGTGCACCTGGCAGCACCTCACGGAGGAGGGCACGCGCGCCGTCGCCCCCGCCATCGAGACGATCTGCGAGGCCGAGCACATGCTCGGCCACGGCCTCACCGCGACGATGCGGCTCGAGCGCATCGGCGCGCGCTGACGCGACGAGAGGACGATCGCGCGCCGCCGGCCCGGCGGCGCGCGCGTCGTCCCGCGCCGAGTCGGCCAGCGGGGAGGATGCAGTCAGTCCAGCGGGGAGATTGCAAACTGCGAAGGCCCGCGACTCAGCGGAACGCCTGAATCCCCGTGAGCGCGTGCCCGATCTGCGTCGCGGCGATCGGGCGGTCGAACTGGATCCGCTCCGTCGCGTACGCCAATGCTGCCGCGAAGCACGCGCTCCACACGATCCCGTCGCGCGCCTCCGCACGCCCGTGCTGATACTGACCGCGCGCGACGAGGTCGGCGATCGCGTCGCAACGGAGGCTGGCAGAGCGCCGCGGCTGCTGCACACCGTGCGCGGCGTCGGCTCACGCCGCCGGACTCGCCGTGGCGCTACGACCCGAACAGGTCGGCGGCCGTCACGAGCAGGACATCGTCCTCCTTCGCCGCCAACCGCAGCCGGTCGGTGAAGCGCTCGCGGGCGAACAGCGCGAGCCGGGCACGCGCAGCCTTGGGACCCAGCGCGTCCTGCTGGCGGCGCAGGTCCGCGAGCACGTCGATGTCGGCCGTGCGCCGCCATTTGCAGGAGCCGACGAGCACGTAGCGGTGGTCGCGCACGCCGACGACGTCGACCTCCAGGCTCCCGTCGCGCGACCACCACGAGCCGATCTCGCGAGGTCGGCCGAGCGCGGCCTCGTCGGCGTAGGTCGCGGCCCAACGCCGGCAGCACTGCTCGAACGCCCAGCCCATGACGTTGTCCAGGTCGGCGACGATCTCGTCCAGAACGTCGTCCACGCGGCCGCTCTCGAGCCGGCTGCGGTTGCCGGCGAGATAGCGGAACCAGAAGCGGAAGAAGGGGTCGGCGATCTGATTGCTCGCACGTCCCTCGGGGCCGCCGACGCCGAGCGCGTGGCGCGTGGTCACGTAACCGAGATCCTCGAGTCGCTCGAGCTTGCGTGCGAGGTTGCCGGTCTGCACGCCCGCACGTCGTGCGATCGCGTTGTGCGTCGTCGCACCCGCCGCGATCGCCCGCAGGATCGCGAGGTACGTGCCGGGATCGCGGATCCCCTCGCCTTCGCGCAGCAGGTGCCGCGGCTCGTCGTAGAGCGGTGCGTCCTTCGTCAGGATCCGCGTGGCGATCAGCCGTCTCAGCTCGCCGGGGCCGGCCCACAGCTGATACTGCGGCGTTCCGCCCAGCACTGCCCAGCGGCGCAGCAGGGCGACCGGGTCGGCGGTCGATGCGAACGCCGTCGCATCGCGGTAGTCGAGCGGATCGATGCGCGGTCGCGCCGTTGCCCGTCCGAACAGCGGCGCGCCGCGTTCGAGCATCCGCTCCATCAGCGTGAGTGCGCTGCCCGACAGCACGAGGGTGATCGGCACGTCGTCGCGATCCCAGCGGTCCCAGTGGCGCTGGACGATCGAGTCGAGCGCCGGCTGGGCGGCCTTGAGCCACTGGAACTCGTCGAGGATCACCGTCAGCGGCTTGCGCTGCGCCTGCTCGCCGAGGAACGTCAGTGCGTCGTCCCAGGTGGCGAACGCCAGCGACGGCGACCCGAGCAGCGTTCGTCCTGCCTCCTCGGCCAGCAGCTCGAGATGCTGGCGCTCGCTCTGCTCGTCGCCCTGAAACGAGACGGTTCGCTGCTTGGTGAACGTGTGCGCGAGCAGGAAGCTCTTGCCGACGCGACGCCGTCCGATCATCACGATCAGCGCGGCGCCGGGGCCCGATACGGCATTCCGCAGCAGCCGCTGCTCGCATTTGCGGTCGATCAGCTCGGGCATGCCAGTCAACTGTACCGTAAGTAGCTATTCCATAAGTTGCAATCTACGATATAGCGGCTTAGGAAGGAAGAAAGACGCCTGAGCATGGGCGAAAACGGGATCGAACGGTGGGCGAAAACGGCAATGGGTGCCTCAGCACTCCCGCCGTGGGTAGCGCGCGTGCAGCGTCGGCAGCAATGCGGCGAGGTTCGCGTACTCCTCGGGGCCGCCGGCCGCCGCCGCCGACGCGTCGCGGCTGCTGGGCCCACGTCTAACACGCCTCCACGGCGCGTTCCACGCCTGACCGCGCGCCACGGCCCTGGGTTGGACCCGCCGAGCGCATGGGTACCACGACCCGTGCCCGCCGCCCGATCGAGGAGGAGAGATGGGGAACCGTCGCAGCAGGGCCGCTCGTTGGATCGTCACGCTGCTGGCCGCCGTCGCGCTCGCGGCGGCGTTCGCGGTGCCGGCCGGTGCACGCGGGCACGGGCAGGCTGGCCACGAGCTGCACGGCAAGCCTGCGCACGGGCACGAGCGTGACCGCCACGGCCGCGGGCACGGCGACGACGGCCGCCACCGCGAGGGCACGCCGCTCACCGTCATGACGCGCAACCTCTACCTCGGTGCCGACATCACACGGCCGCTCGCGGCGCTCGCCGCGCCGCCCGACAGACAGGCGGAGGCCTTCGTCGCCGCGAACACGACGCTGCGCGCGATCGTCGACCAGACGAGCTTCCCGCTGCGCGCGAAGCAGCTGGCGCGCGAGATCCAGCAGCGCAAGCCCGACCTGATCGGCCTCCAGGAGGTCGCTCTGTGGCGCCACGGCGCGCTCGACGGCACCCCCGCCGAGACGGTCGACTACGACTTCCTCAAGTCGCTCACCGGCGAGCTGGCGGCGCTCGGCGAGGACTACCGCGTCGCCCACGTGCAGCAGGAGTCCGACGTCGCCGGGCCGGCGATCCGCGACGGCTCGCTGCAGAGCATCCGCCTGACGTTGCGCGACGTCGTGCTGAAGCGCGCCCACGACGGCGTGCACGTGACCGCCGCGAGCGGCGCCAACTACGCCGCGCGGATCCCGCTCACGATCGCCGGCGAGTCGCTGGCGTTCATCCGCGGCTACGACGTCGTCGACGTGAAGGCCGGCGGCCAGCGCCTGCGCTTCGTCAACACGCATCTCGAGTCGCAGCGCTCCGACGTCGCGTACGCGCAGGCGCAGGAGCTGCTCGCCGGCCCCGCCGCACCCGACGGGATTCCGACGATCGTCGCCTGCGACTGCAACTCCGACCCGCTCAGCACGACCGTCGACCCGGGCGGCACGCATGCCAACCGGGACCCGTACCTGCTGATCACCGGCTCCGGCTTCACCGACGAGTGGCTGAGGTTCGCGCCCGCCTCGGCCGGTTTCACGGACGGCCTCGGCGAGCTCGTCAACGACGCGCCGGCGACGGCCGCGGCCGCCTTCGACCACCGCATCGACATGGTCTTCGGCCGCCGCGCCGACGGCTCGCCGATGCCCGTCGAGCACGGCTGGGTGACCGGCAAGGACCCGAACGAGCGCACCCCGGCGACCCCGATCGGCCGCCTCTGGCCGTCCGACCACGCTGGGGTGGTGATCCGGCTGCGGCCGTGACGCGGGACCGCACAGCGGTGGGGCGGCCCGGCGCCCCACCGCACCGCCTTCCCTAGCATCGATCCACCGACCCGACACCGATCGGAGGGACGCGTGGCCGTCGAGAAGCCGACCTACTGCCGCATCTGCGAGCCGTTGTGCGGAATGGTCGCGACCGTCGAGGACGGGCGCCTCACGCAGCTGCGGCCCGATCCGGACCATCCGCTCTCGCAGGGCTTCGCCTGCCCGAAGGGGATCGCGTTCGAGCAGGTCCACAACGACCCCGACCGCGTCCTGCACCCGCTCAAGCGCCGGCCGGGCGCCAGCCCGGGCAGCTTCGAGCGCGTCTCGTGGGATCACGCGATGAGCGACATCGTCACGCGCCTGCGCGCCATCCACGACGCGCACGGCGCCGAGGCGATCGGCTGGTACTGGGGCAACCCGGGCGCGTTCAGCGCCTCGCACACACTGTGGATCGCGTCCTTCATGACGCTGCTCGGCTCGCCGCACCTCTTCACCGCCGGCTCGCAGGACGTCAACAGCCGCTTCGTCGCGAGCCACCTGCTGTACGGCTCGCCGCTCGTCGTGCCGATCCCCGACCTCGCGCGCAGCGAGCTGCTCGTCGTGCTCGGCGCCAACCCGCTCGTCTCGCACGGCAGCGTGCTGACGTCGCCGCGGATCAAGGAGCAGCTGCACGGGATCGTCGCGCGCGGCGGGCGCGTGGTCGTCGTCGACCCGCGCCGCACGGAGACGGCGAGCGCGTTCGAGTGGCTCCCGGTCACGCCCGACGGCGACGCATGGCTGCTGCTGTCGCTCCTGCACGTGCTGTTCGAGGAGGGCCTCGCTGACGCGTGCGCGATCGAGGACCAGGCGTCGGGCGCCGACGCGCTGCGCACGCTCGCCAAGCCGTTCACGCCGGAGGCGACGGCCCCGCACAGCGGCGTCGAGGCACAGCAGGTGCGCGAGCTGGCGCGTGCGCTCGCGTCGACCGAGCGCGCAGCGCTCTACGGTCGCACGGGCACGTGCCTCGGCCGCCACGGCACGCTCGTGAGCTTCCTGCTCGACGCGGTGAACGTCGTCGCCGGCAACCTCGACCGCGCGGGCGGCGCGATGCTCGGCACGCTCGGCGTGCCCGGCGAGCGCTGGTTGACGAAGCTGGCGATGCGCCTCGCGCCCGTCGGCTACGACCATCGCCGCAACCGCCTCGGCGGCTTCCCCGAGGTGCTCGGCTCCGAGCCCGCCAGCCTGATGGCGAAGGAGATCGCGACGCCCGGGCCCGCGCAGGTGCGCGCGCTGTTCGTGTCCGCCGGCAACCCGGTCCTGTCGGTGCCGAACGGCGACGAGCTGGAGGCGGCGATCGGCCAGCTCGAGCTGTGCGTCTCGCTCGACCTCTACGTCAACGAGACGAACGCGCATGCCGACTACGTGCTGCCGGCGACGACGATGTACGAGCGCGCCGACTTCCCGCTGCCGTTCCAGGCCTACCTCACGACGCCGTTCCGCCAGGCGACCGAGGCGGTCGTGCCGCCGGCCGGCGAGGCGCGCGAGGAGTGGGAGGCGATCGACGTGCTGATGCGGGGGATGGCACGCCGCACGCCGGGCCTCGCCGCGCTGCAGCTCGTGCGCCGTGGGCTCGGGCTGGTCGGCCGGAGATTCGAGCCGCAGCTGCTGATCGACCTCGTCGTGCGGCTCGCGGAGGGCGGCGACCGGCTCGGCCTGCGCCGCGGCGGGCTCACGCTCAGACGGCTCCTCGAGCAGCACCCGCACGGGAAGGTGCTGCGCCCGCACCTGCGCGCCGGCGTGCTGCGGCGCGTCGTGCTGCACCGCGACCGCCGCGTCGCGCTCGACCACCCCGAGATCGCCGAGGAGGTCGCCGACCTGCGGGCGCGCGTCGCGGCCGGCGCGGACGCGGACTTCCCGCTGCGCCTGATCGGGATGCGCGAGCTGCGCTCGGAGAACTCGTGGATGCACAACGCGCCGCTGCTGTTGCGCGGCGGGCGCAGACAGCGCGCACGCATGCACCCCGCCGACGCGGCCGCGCTCGGGCTGGAGGACGGCGCGACGGTGCGGATCGTCTCGCGCCACGGCGCGATCGAGCTGCCGGTCACGCTCACCGACGACCTCACGCAGGGCGCCGTCGCGGTGCCGCACGGCTGGGGCCACAAGGGAACCGGCGGCTGGAGACGCGCGAACGGCGCGGCGGGCGACGGCGGCGTCAACGTCAACCTGCTGATGTCCTCCGAGCCCGAGGACCTCGAGCGCCTCGCCGGGATGGCGCACCTCAACGGCGTGCCGGTGCGCGCCGAGGCGGTCGTGGCGGTGGCGGCATGAGCGGCAGCGCGCAGGCGCCTGCCGCAGCGGCCGCCCACGAACCGCCTGCGCCCCCGGCCCGCCGGCCCGGTGGAGCCCGCGGCGCGCTGCCGCCCGGCCCGCGCGCCCCCGCCGCGCTCAACTTCGTGCGGCTCGCGCAGCGGCCGCTCGAGACGCTGCTCGGCTGGCATCGCCGCTACGGCGACTGCTTCACCGTCCGCTACCCGGTCTTCGGCACCGGCGTCTACGTCGCCGATCCCGAGGCGATCAGAGCGCTCCACACGGGCGATCAGTCCGACCTGCGCGCGGGCGAGGCGAACGCGCCGCTCGGGGCGGTGCTCGGGAAGCGCTCCGTGCTCGTGCTCGACGGCGCCGAGCACCTGCGGCAGCGTCGCCTGCTGCTGCCGCCGTTCCAGGGCTCGGCGGTCACCACCTTCCGCACGGTGATCCGCGACGTCGCCGAACGCGAGGTCGCGAGCTGGCGACCTGGCGAGCAGATCGTGATGCGCGAGCGCATGCGCACGCTGACGTTCGAGGTGATCGCGCGCGCCGTCTTCGGCGTCGAGCAGCAGGAGCGGATCGAGCGGCTGCGGCGCGCGCTGCTCGCCGTGATCGACGTTCAGTACGCGTTCCTGCTGCCGGACGCGTTGCAGCGCGACCGCGGGCCGCTCAGCCCGGGCAGGTACGTGCAGCGCCGGCTGCGCGCGGCCGACGCGCTCCTGTACGAGGAGATCGCGCGGCGCCGCAGCGCGCCCGACCTCGACGAGCGCACCGACGTGCTGTCGCTGCTGCTGCGCGCCCGCGACGAGGACGGACGGCAGATGACGGACGCTGAGCTGCGCGACGAGCTGATGACGATGCTGCTCGCCGGCCACGAGACGACTGCGACCGGCCTCGCGTTCGCGTTCGACCTGCTGCTGCACAACCCCGGGGTGCTCGCGCGGCTGCGCGACGAGCTGTCGGCGGACGGCGGCGGCGACGGCGACGGCGGATCGGCCTACCTCGACGCCGTCGTCACCGAGACGCTGCGGCTGCGCCCGATCATCGACGCCA
>DASRXW010000056.1:0-19752 GCA_035654055.1 Conexibacter sp. | reverse complement strand
CTCTGCGCCTTCGACCAGAAGACGCTCAGGTCGCTCGAGCCGCCGCCGTCGAGCGCCATCGTGCCGTCGATCCACACGCCGTCCGCGGACGCCGTCAGCGCCTGCTGCCCGTCGCCGTCGAGCGGCGTGAGCGACTGCACGCCGTCGGCCGGCGTGCTGGCGGCGGCGAACAGCGGCGACCCGAGCGCCCGCGGCTCCCATCTCGCGCCGCCGGCTCCGTCCTCGCGCGCGAACAGCACGAGCCCGTCGCCGAGCGACGGGTCCGTCTCCGCGAGCAGGTACGCGTTGCCGGCCGCCGTCGCCGCGAGCGCGACGACGTGGAAGTGCGCGGCCGACGCCGGCGGCACGTCGATCGGCTCGCGGCTCCAGGCGCTGCCGTCCCAGTGCGCCACCGCGCCCTCGACCGGATTGCCGACGACCGGCAGGAAGACCTCGGTCCGGCCACCCGCGTCGTACGCCGCGATCGCCACCTGCCCAGCGCCCTGATCGGGCGCGAGCGCCTCTCTCGCGCCAGGATCGACGACGCCGGCGGGCGGAGCCGGCAGCGGCGCGAAGCGCGCGGCGTCACCGGGATCCCGCACGAGCACGACGAACTGCGAGCCCGCCGGCCGATCCCCGTCGCGCCCGACGAGCACGCCGCCACCGTGCGCGGTCACGCGCGCGGAGGCCGCGTTCGGCCGCGGCCCGCGGTAGGCGTGGCCCTGCTCGTCGACGGGCGTCTGCGCCGCCGTCCAGACGCCGTCCACGTCGGTGTAGCGCTCGAACACGAGCTGCGGCGCGGGCGTCGCCGGATGCGTCACCAGCCCGAAGCCGAGCAGACCGCCGGGATCGGTCGTCAACAGCCCCACGTCAAGCGGCAGATCCCGGTACGCCCACGTCTCCCCGGGCGCACCATCGGTCGCCGCGCCCATGATCATCGTCTGCCGGTCGGCGAGCCCCAGCACGGGCTGCGCGCTCACGTCCGCGCGAGCGAAAGCCGGAAAGAGGGCGACGAGGAGGACGATCAGCGTCAGCAGCAGACGACGATCGGGCGGCGGCACCGCCGGCGAAGCCGGTGGTGGGTGAGGATGCACGTGCGGCCGCCGGCAGGCGGACGTGCGCGCGGGTGGGTGGGGCCGATTCGACAGGACCCGCCCGCACAAGCGCCGGACCTTCATCGGACAGCAGTCACGGTCGCGTTGGGATCGCCGCCATGCGAGCCGCCACCACGACCACGAAGCGTCACGTCAGCCGTTCTGAAGCGCAGGGCGTCCGGCCACTTGTCGCGCGAGAGCTGGAGCACGAACGCGTGACGCCCGGGAGCGAGCAGCACGAACTGCGTGCTCGCGACGACCTTCCCACGACGTCTCGCGAGCAGCGCGACCTTCGCCTTGCGCCGCAGCGTGAAGGCGAGATGGAGGCGCAGGCGACCGTCGACCCTCGGCTTCGAGATGCGCGTCATCAGCGCCTTGATGCGCGTGACGTGCGTCTTCGGCGGGGCGGTCGGCTGCGGCTCGACCGGCGGCGGCGGCGCGAACAGCTGCGAGTCGTCGGCCGGCGGCACGTCCGGGATCGCCTGCGCGACCGCCTCGTTCGGACGGTACGTGATGAGCTGCTGGAAGGCCGGGTCGGCGTCGGCGGCGCGCGGCGCGCCGTCGGTGTAGTGGAACAGCCAGCCGCCGTTCGTGACCATCCAGCCCTCGGTCGGGCTCGTGAACTCGATCCGCGCGGCGGCGCCGCGTCCTGCGCCGCCGGCCGGCAGCTGCTCGACCGTCACGCTGCCGTCCGGGTGCAGGTGCGCGACGCGCGCACGCGCCGTCGTCGAGCCGCGCTCGGCGTAGGACTGCACGGTCGTCCACGCGTCGTCGGCGCCCGGCACGGCCGCGACGTCGGTGAAGCGGTCGTGCGCGCCGAAGGGCGTCTCGTCGAGCGCCAGCTCGCGGTAGAAGCCGTCCGCGAAGCGCACCGCGATCGGCGGCCGCGCGACGTTGTCATCGCCCGGCGCGCTCGGTCCGGAGGCGGCGCCGCCGCCCACGAACCACGGCGCGCCCCCCGCCGCGTCGGCCGCCAGCAGCTCGGTGCCGTCGTCCGGCACGCCCGCGCGGTGCTGCGGCAGGAAGGGAGCGTCGGCGAACGCGCCGCCCGCGAGCTCGTGGATCGTGAACGGCTGGAACTCGGGCAGCGCGAGCGTCACCGGCGTCGAGGGGTCCTCGCGCTGGACGCCGACGAACGTCGTCTCGTACCAGCGGCCGCCGGACGCGATCAGGTCGCTCACGCCGCGCCCCTGCGGCGCGTACGTCGAGACGAGGTCCTGCCCGTCCCAGTGCAGGTGGTAGGCGCCGACGCGCTGGCCGCTCGGGTCCTGCGAGCCGACGCCGGCGAACCAGCAGTCGTCGGGGCCCATGCAGGCGCCGGCGTCCATCGGCCGGAACGGATCCGGGCTCTCGTCGGCCGTCGAGTAGGAGGCGATCACGACGCCGTCGCGGAAGTGGCACAGCCCGAGGCCGCCGCCGAGCCGCGGCGGGCTCGGCGCGGTGATCGTCCAGAACTCGTCGGGGCCCGCCCACACGATCCGCGTCGAGTCGGCCGGCCCGCCGCAGACGGTCGACAGCTGGTGCCAGGAGACGCCGTCGTAGGCGAGCAGGCCCTGTGGGATCGTCGCGTTGCCCTCGACCGCGAGCAGGCAGCGCGTCGCCGACCAGCACTGCAGGTCGCCGGGGCGGCCGAGCGGCACCTTGAACGGCACGCCGGCCGGCGGCGACGGCTGCTCGAGGCGCCACGACGCCGCGCCCTCCGCCGGCGCCACGTTCACGAACGTGCTCAACAGCACGCCGGCGAGCGCGACCACGAGCGCACTGCGCCGCATCAGACCTCGTCGCGCTCGACGAGCCGGCCGAGATCCTCGAGCTCGACGCGCTCGACCGTCGACAGGACGGCCTCCAGCGCGACGCCCGACAGCGTCTCGTGCTCGAGCAGCGCGTGGCTCGTCTCGTAGACGGCGGAGCGGTTGCGCCGCAGCAGCGCGCGCGCCGCGCGCTCGGCCTCGCCGACGAGCCGCTCGACGGCCGTGTCGATCAGGTCGAGCGTCTTGGGGCCGACCGAGCCGAGGTCCTGCAGCGAGGCGCCGAGGAAGACCTCGCCGGCCTTCTCGCCGATCGTCACCGGCCCCAGCTCGTCCGACATGCCGAACGAGGTGACCATCGAGCGCGCGAGCGCCGTCGCCTCGTGCAGGTCGTCGTGGACGCCGGTCGAGAGGCAGCCGAACTCGAGCTTCTCGCCGGCCGCGCCGGCGACGATCGCGATCAGCTGCATGCGCAGCTCGGGCTCCTGCATGATCGTCTGGTCGCGGTCGGTGAGCATGTGCGCGGCGGTGCCGAGCGTGCGCCCGCGGGCGACGATCGAGACCTTGCGGGCGACGGCGCCCACGGCCAAGGCCTCCGTCACTACCGCGTGTGACGACTCGTGGATGGCGATCACCCAGCGCTCGTGCTCGCTGAGGATGTGCTTGCGCGCGGGGCCGGCGACGACGCGGTCGATCGCCTCCTCCAACGTCTTCTGACGGATCTCGCGCTCTCCGCCACGCACCGTCAACAGTGCTGCCTCGTTGATCACGTTCGCCAGCTCGGCGCCGGAGAAGCCGGGTGTCAGGCGCGCGATCTCGTCGAGGTCCGCGTCGGGGCCGAGCGGGCGGTTCTTGCCGTGCAGGTGCAGGATCTCGCCGCGGCCGTGCACGTCGGGCGTGTCGACCGTCACCTGGCGGTCGAAGCGGCCCGGGCGCAGCAGCGCCGGGTCGAGGATGTCGGGGCGGTTCGTCGCGCCCATCACGACGAGCCCGCCATCGCCGCCGAAGCCGTCCATCTCGACCAGCAGCTGGTTCAGCGTCTGCTCGCGCTCGTCGTTGCCCTGGCCGATGCCGGCGCCGCGCTTGCGCCCGGCGGCGTCGAACTCGTCGATGAAGATGATCGCCGGCGACATTCTGCGCGCCTTCGCGAACAGGTCGCGCACGCGCGCCGCGCCGACGCCGACGAGCGACTCGACGAAGTCCGAGCCCGAGAGGCTGAAGAAGGCGGCGTCGGCCTCGCCGGCGACGGCCTTCGCGAGCAGCGTCTTTCCGGTGCCGGGCGGGCCGACGAGCAGCACGCCCTTCGGCGCCGCCGCGCCGAGGTCGAGGTACTTCGACGGGTCGGCGAGGTAGTCGCGGATCTCCGCCAGCTCGGCGAGCGCCTCCGGCACGCCCGCGATGTCTGCGAAGGTCGTGCGGTGGGCCGTGCCCTTCCCCCTCTTCCGGCCTCTGCCGGTGAACTTCGAGAAGCCGGCGATGCCGCCGGCGCCGCCGTCCTGGCCGACGCGCATGAAGAACGCGAACAGGCAGACGAGCAGCAGGATCGGGATCAGGAACTGGACGACGATCGTCAGCTGCGCCTTGCCGGCCTGCTGCTTGACCGCGACGACCGCTCTGCTCGACTCGAGCGCGTCGGTGAGCGCCTGCGTCTGCGCGCCGGAGCTCGGATACGCCGCCCACAGCAGCTCGCCGTTGCGCGTGGCGACGACGACGCGGTTGTCGGCGTCGAGCAGCGTCGCGTCGACGACGTCGTGCCGTCTCGCGAGCTGGAAGACCTGGCTGAGCGGGATCGGGGTGCCGCTGGTCTCCGGGCGCGTCGCCCCGAGCAGCACGAAGAAGAGGATCGTCAGCGAGATCGCCGCGAGCAGCAGCCCCGTCGCGAACAGGTCGCGCGTGACTCTGCCCAGCGCGAAGCGCACGGCGTTCGAGAGCGCGTCGGCGACCGGATTGCGCCGCTCGGCGAGCCCCGAGCGGACTCGAGCGCCGCCCGGCGCGCCGGCTCTGCCGCCCGGACCGCCGTTCGCCGTTCCGTTCGGACGAGCGCTCACGCGCTTCGTGCCCGACGGGCGGTCGTGGTCGAAGGGCTGCTCCGGCTGGCCTGCGTCGCTTGGGGGCTGGTGATCGCTCAACTGGTTCCTGACATGTCGGGGATGGCTGCCAAGGCGGCACTGGACCGGGGCCCCGCAGCCTGAACGGCCGCGGAGCCCCGGATCCGGCGTGTGCCTGTGGCGGGCGTGCGCTAGTGGCGCCCGCCTCTCTTGTGGGTTCTCGGCGCCGTCACCGTGACGGTCTTCGTGACGGTGCGGGCGGTGCCGCCGGTCGGGGTGAAGGTGAACTTCACCGTGATCTTGAGCTTGTGCCCTCTCGCCTTGGCGAGCGCTCTGCGCGCCGCCGCGGACAGCGACAGCTTGACTCTGACGCGGCCGCCGGCAGACAGTCTCGCCGTCACCGAGGCGACCTTGATCGTTCTTCTGCCGACCTTCGCGGTCGCCACCACCTTCAACGTGCCGGCACCCGGCAGCTGGACGGTGTAGAGCAGCTGTCTCGCGCTCGTGCTGCTGCTCGGGAGCGAGAACTGGTTGCTCGGCGGCGCGACCGTCCCGCCACCGCCGCCGCCACCGGTTCTGCCGCCGCCACCGCCGGTGCCGCCACCGCCGCCACCGCCGCTGCCGGCCGCCTTGTTCCAGCCGATCGCGTTGACGGCGTTCTGCGCGTAGCCGAGCAGCGTCGGCGGAAGCGCCGAGTAGTCGGCGCCGAACAGCGCGCCCTGACCGACGCCGCTGACGATGATCTTCTCGAGGTAGTCCTTGACCGAGCGGGCCTTGGCCTGCTCGTCAGCGGTGTTGCCGTAGACCGGCGCGTTGTCGTCCCACGCCTCGAGGTACGTGAGCACGCATGCCGGGTAGCTCGCGCCGCCGGCCGCGTACGCTCTGCTCCAGTCGCCCTGCGTCGGGTCGCCGTTCGGCGAGGCCGCCGGCGCCGGCACGTTCGCGACGGCGACGTTCTGGCAGTTCGCGCCCTTCGTCGTGGTCGCGGTCGTGTGCGCGGCCGGCGTGAACGTCGGCTCGACATAGCCCGTCGCGCTGCCGCCCGGGTTGTTCTGCAATGGCGCCCAGAACGTGTAGTCCTGCGTGCCGCCCGGGGTCACGTCGAAGCCGCCGCTGCGCGCGGTGGCGAGATCGCCGTAGCCGATCGAGCCGTCGGTCTGGGCGACCGCCGTCGTCAGCGCACCGGCGCCGTTGGCCGACGCGGAGCACAGGTGGTCGCTCGAGGTGCACGCAGCGCCGACCCCGGCCTGCGGAGAGGCGGTGCCGCTGCCGCCGAGCGCCGGCCACACCGTGTTCGGGTTGGGGTTGTACGTCGAGGTCCAGCTGCGGCCCGGGTTGATGAGCGCGAGATACGCCTTCCACGAGTACGTGGTGCCCGAGTTGTCGAAGCGCACGATGCGGCGCACCGGGATGCTCGCGCAGTCGACGCCGTTGTTCGTCTGGTCGCTGCTCGCGATGCCGGTCCCTCTTCTGCCGGTGCCGATGCCGGGCGCGATGTCGCCCCACGTCTGGGCGCCCGCGTCGGCCGCGAAGATCTTCTCGACGACCGCGCTGGTGAAGCGCAGGCGCTGCGTGTGGTCGGACGCTCTGTCGCCGGTGTCGACGCCGCCGACGGTGCTGTCGGTCCCGTTCGTGAGGTTTCTGGCGCCGACGGTGCTGAGGTCGCAGCCCTCCGGCGCGTGCACGATCAGCACGCTGGCGCCGGCGGCGACCGGGATGATGTGGATCGTGCCGTCGTCGGCCGCGGACGCCGTGCCGGCGTTCATCGCCGCCTGCTGCGCCGGGCTCGGCGGCTCGTCGCTGCCGGACAGGCGCGTCGTCATGTCGCGCTGCCCCGCAGGTGCAGGATTGTTCGTGCAGCCCGGAGCGCAGTTGAGCGCCGCGTTCCCGCCGCCTGCCCCCATCGCGGCGTTGCCGTCGCCGGAGCCGTTGGCGGTGTACGTGGGACCGGCAGGCGAGCCGTTGCAGCCGAAGGACGCCTCGAACAGCGTCTTCATGCTCGCCTGCATCGATCTCTGGAACGACGAGCCCTGCGCAGCGAAGGTCGAGCCCTCGCATGCGTTGAGCGTGAACGCCGCGTGGGCGCTCGGCGCACCGATGGCGCCCGCTCCGAGGGCGGTCGCCGCCGCGGCTGCGCCGGCGAGCAGGGCCCGCCGTCGCACGCGCGGTGCGACGAAGTTGGTGATCACTTGCTTGTCCTTTCTGAGGGGAACATCCACGTCGAGGCGCACGGGACGCTCGCCGTT
Organism: Conexibacter sp.; assembly: GCA_035654055.1. Classification (GTDB taxonomy): domain Bacteria; phylum Actinomycetota; class Thermoleophilia; order Solirubrobacterales; family Solirubrobacteraceae; genus Conexibacter. The sequence goes on along the minus strand of DASRXW010000056.1, from coordinate 12,637 downwards.
GCGACCTGCTCCGGACAAGAGGCGTTCACAGAGACTCCTCCACTTCGTCACGAGCTGTTCTCAACTCGTTCACCGACCCTTCACCTGCCGAGCGGCGGCGCGCCGGCGGCGGTCGGCTCTGGCGGGCACGCGGAACGTGCCGGCGACGCTCGCACTGCGCTTCGCGCTGCCGTCCCCGGGCACGAGCGTCACCGCGACGCGCACGCGCAGCCGCGTGCCGTGGAGCACCGCGCGGCGGTCGCGCCCGCTCAGCTTCAGCACGACCTGCACGGTCCCGCGCTGCTTGGCGCGGGCGCGCGCAGCCGCGACCTGCCGCGCCCGCACGCGTCCGCCGCGACGCGCCTTCGCCTTGCCCGCCGTCTCGCTCGCCGTCGCGACGGCGTCGAGCTTGCCCGCCTGCGGCACCGCGACGCGCAGCAGCAGCGAGCCGTCGGCGCGCGAGCTCGCCCGCACGCGCAGGCCGCTCCCGGCGCCGCCGCCGCCGTCGACGGTGATGTCGACGGGGCCCTGGCCGGCGCCGCCCGGCGGCGGTCCGGTCGGCGGGTCGTCGACCTGCTGGAGCGCGAACGCGTCGGCGACGCCGTTGGCGTCGCCCGCGACGAGGTTCGTGCTCGTGGCGACGAACGCCGCGACGCGTCCGTCGGCCGACAGCTGGGCGTTCGGCGAGACCGTCCCGTCGGCGTCGCTCCCGTCAGTGGCGTGGAGCAGCCGCCGCAGCTCGCCCTTCGCGAGGTCGACGAGATACAGCTCGTTGCCGCCGGGCGAGCTGCGCTCGTCGCCGATCAGCGGCGGCGTCGGCGCAAGGAACTGACTGCGACTCGTCACGAGCAGCAGGCGCATCCCGTCGCCCGACAGCGCGACCGATTGCACGTCGCCGTTGGCGCGCGCGTTGAACGCGGGCGTGCCCTTGGTCACGACCGTCGTGCCGGCCTTGCGGCTCACGCCCGGCCGCATCGAGGTGAGGTAGACGTCCATCGCGGGGTCGGACGCCGGTGCGGGACGCGGCGCCGCGCCGGCGACGAAGGCGACCGTCCAGCCGTCGCGGCTGAGCGCCGGGGCGAGCGAGCCGATGTCGCCGAGGCCCTGCTCCGGGTCGGCGAGCGGGCCGTAGCAGGGGCCGCTCGCGGTGGGATCGTTCGTGACGGCGCCGTCCGGCGGACACGCCGGGTCGTCGGGGTCGGCCGAGCCCGTGATGCGCCGCGTCACGGCCCCCGCGTCGTCCCACCGCTTCCACAGGTAGCGCCGCACGGTCGGGTCGGTCGGCTCGCCCGTCAGCAGGCGCGTCTGCACGACCGCGTTCTCGGCCGTCCACGCGACCGTGCTCCCGTCCCCCGAGATCGCGACCGGGCGCAGCGCGCCGCCGGCAGGCGTCGTCCCGTCGAGCGCTCTGCTGACGAGCACCGTGCGGTGGGCGCGCAGGTCGCGCACGAAGACGTTGCCGGGCGGCGTGTCGACGCCGGGGCGGTTCGGCAGGTCGGACGCCTGCTCGGTCGTGCGGAAGGCGACGTAGCGGCCGTCGCCGCTGATCGCATGACCGGCGAACACCGCACTGCCCGGCTCGCCGCTCGGCAGCGGCGGGTTGCGCGGCGCATAGTGGGCGGGGTCGTCGCCGCCGTCGCGCGCGGACACGAGCGTGTAGGCGCCGCTCGCGGCGCGGTCCGTCGCGAGCGGCACCGACATGTCGCGCACGTAGACGTCGACGTTGTCGTTGGTGTCCTGCGGCACGAGCCGCTGCGCGGTGTCGAAGGCGACGTAGCGGCCGTCGTCGCTCACCGACGGATCGGCGGCGCCGCGCAGCAGCAGGCTCGCGGTGTCGTGCTCGTCGACCTGGTCGCCGTCGGCGACGAGGTCGAGCGCGCCGGTCGCGCGGTCGTAGCGGAAGATCCCGCCGCGCCGCAGCCGCCCGGCCGGATCCGGGTCGCCGTCGGCGAAGAAGTTCGTCGCTCTCGTCTGGAAGACGACGTAGCGGCCGTCGGCCGAGACGGCGACCGCGCTGCTCGCGCTGTCGGCCTGCTCGAGCCGCGGCCAGTCGACGGAGATCAGCTCGGCGCCGGGCCCCCAGCTCGCGCGCGCGGGCGCGGCGCTCCAGGCGAGCGCCAGCAACGCGAGCGCCGTCAGCGCCCCGAGCGTCGCACGCTGCGCTCCGCCGGCCGCACGCAGCGCTGCGACGGCATGCGCCCCCCTCCTCGCGCGCGCGCCGCTCATCCCACCATCACCGCCTTCCGCACCCGCCGCACGTTGCCCGCGTTGTCGCGCGCGACCACGGTCACCACGCGCCGGCCGGCGGCGGCGTAGACGTGCGTCGCCCTGCGCCCGCGCGAGCTGCGCCCGTCGCCCCACGCGATCCGCGCGCCGCGCAACCCCGAGACCTGGCCTCGCTGCCCGTCGCTGACGGTCACGCGCACCCGCCGGCCCGCCATCCGCACGATGCGCACGCGCGGCGCGGTGCGGTCGACGAGCAGCGTCGAGGCGACGCTCGTCGTCGTCTGTCCGTCGGCGTCGGTCGCGACGACCGTCACGGTGTGGTTGCCGTCCCCGAGCTGGCGAGGGGTGAGCGTGCGCGCGAGTCCGTGCACGCCGCCGACGACGTCGTCGCCGTCGACCTGCACGTCGTACGCGAGCCTCCCGTCCGTGCTCGGCGCGGCGTCCCACGTGAGCCTCACGCGCCGGCTGCGCGTCCAGTCGGGCGGCGTCAGCACGGTGAAGCGGCCGGGCGGCACCTGGATCGAGGCGGCGGCGATCTGCTTGCCGGCGTCGCGCCCTTGGAGGAAGCCGGCGAGCGCGCTGCCGAGCGGCGAGCCGGCGAGCCGCAGCGTCTGCACCGCGCCGCCGGCCGGCGTGCTGACGGTCCGCTGGAAGGGCGTGCCGTCGGCGTCGCGCTCGAACAGGCCGACGCCTGCGGCGCCGCCTTGGTCGACGCGCCACGCGGCCGCGAGCGTGCCCGCCTGCCCATGCCACACGAGCGGGTCGGGCACGCCCCCGCCGCCCGTGTCGAGCCGCACGGGACCGGCGACCGTGCCCTCGTCGCCGCCCGTGTCGAGCACGCGCCCGTCGAGCCCGAGGCCGGCGTCGAAGCCGCCGCCGTCGTCGACCGCGACGCTCAGCGGCCCGAGCGTCCCGGTCGGTCCGTTCGCCCCGCCGCCGTCGACCGGGCGCGCGCCGACGAATCTGCCGGCGCCGTCGGAGAAGCTCGACGGCAGCATGTTCACGAGCGCGCGCGCCCGGGTCCACGACGTCTTCGCGTCGGGCTGCTGGCGCATCCCGACGATCGCCTCGCCGAACGGCGACACCGCGAGCGAGAGCTGGTCGGCCGGGGCGTTGAGCGGCTTGCCGTCGACGTCCGACGGGCTCGCCTGCAGCACGACGCCGAGCACCTTGCCGAACACGCGGCGCGCGTAGATGCGCGGGATCAGCTGGTCGTCGGGCTCCTGCCAGGCGACGACCGCGTTGCCCGTCTGATCGCTCGCGACCTGCGGGCCGTTGAGCGCCGTCGGGGCCGCCTGCGGCTGCGCCTGGATGCGGTCGACGGGCTGCCCGAGCATGCTCCAGAAGGAGCCCGAGTAGCGTTGGATGCGGTAGTCGGCGTCGACCGTGCCGGGCGGCAGGTCGGGGCTCTGGCGCGCGTACACGACGCGGTAGACGAGGTACGCCGTGCCGCCCGGGCCCATCGACAGCGACGGCGCGGCGTCGAGCCCCTCGCGCACGTCGAGGTCGATCGCGACGGGCGCCTGGAACTGCGTCGCGCCCGGATCGAGCGAGGCCGAGTACAGGCGGTTCTGCACGCCCGCGCCGAACTGGTGGATCCAGGTGACGACGAGCCGGCCGCCGTCGCCGGCGCCGATCGCCGGCCAAGACGACTGGTAGGGCTGGCCGACGTCGACGCGCTGCGGCGGCTGCCAGGCGCGCTCGACGAAGCGGCTGACGAACACGTGCACGTGACCGCCGACGCGCTTGGAGTAGACGAGCCCGCCGCTGCCGTCGGCGGCCATCGCGACGCCGTCGAGCCCGACGACGTCGGCGGACGGACCGTCGATCGTCGTCGCAGCGCCGACGATCGCGCCCGCGCGGACAGGGACGGCGGCCAGCGTCGCTGCGACCGCCGCCACGGCGAGCAGGAGCGAGCGCGCACGGCGGGACACGATCGCGCACGGTACGAGGCGCGTGCGCCGATCCCGTTAACAACTTGAGAAAGCACAGGTCGTTCACGACTTGTTAACTGAGCCCGACCGGGTGTCCGACACCATGGGCCGCCGTGCGCCCTGTGGCGGCGCACCGCCTCGCGCCGTCGAGGCTGACCCAGTCGTCCACCGTCCGCCATCCCCCGGAGGCCCCGTGCTCAGACGCTCGACCACCCTCGCCGCCCTCGCGACCGTCGCAGCGCTTGCGCTCGCCGCGCCGGCCGCGCTCGCCAAGACCACGATCACGATGAGCGGCTCGACCTCGGTCGCACCGCTCGTGCGCGCACTTGCGATCAAGTACGTCGCCCTCCACCCCGGCAAGGTCGGGTTCAAGCTCCAGCAGGGGGGCTCGGACATCGGCATCAACGACGTCGCCCACGGGCGCGTGACGATCGGCAACGCCTCGCGCAAGCCGCAGCCGAGCGACCCGGGCGGCCTCGTCTTCAACCGCATCGCCTACGACGCGATCTGCGTCATCACGAGCACCGCGAACCCGCTTCCCGGCCTCTCGCAGGCGCAGGTGCAGTCGATCTTCACGGGCCGCACGCGCAGCTGGAGCCAGGTTCCGGGCGCGAGGGTGCACGGCGCGATCGACATCTTCACGCGCACGGCGACCTCCGGTACGGCCGACGCGTTCAGAGCGATCTTCCTCGGCAACACGCTCAGCGTCGCGGCGAGCGCGCCGGCGAAGTCCTCGAACGGCCTCGTCAACCAGTCGGTGCGGACCGACAACAACGCGATCGGCTTCGTCTCGCTCGACTTCCTCAGAGGCGTCAGGGCGATCCCCTATCAGGGCGTCGCGTGCACGCTGCGCAACGCGAAGTCCGGCCAGTACCAGGGCATCCGCCCGTTCTCGCTCGTCACCCGCGGAGCGGCGACCGGCGCCGCGAAGGCGTTCATCGGCTGGGTGCAGCACAGCGCCGCGGCCAGGGCGATCATCAACACCCACTGGATTCCGCTCGGGTAACTGATGCCGGAGGCCGCCCTCGCCGCCCGCCTGCGTCCCGCGCGGCGCTGGAGCCGTCCCGAGCGCGCCGAGCTGTGGCTCGGCGCGCTCGCCGTCGCCCTGCTCGCGTTGATCGCGGGCATGGTCGTGTTCGTCTTCCGTCAGGCGTGGCCGTCGTTCTCCGGCAACGGCCTGTCGTGGTTCCTGTCCGGCGGCAACGCGAACACGCAGCTGGCCGACATCTACCACAGCCCGGCCGATCCCTCGCACTACCTCTACGCGCTGCGTGCGTTCCCGATCCTCTACGGCACGGCGCTCAGCACCGGCCTGGCGGTCGCGATCGCGCTGCCGTTCTCCGTCCTGTGCGCGCTCTTCATGGTCGAGTTCGCACCCCCCGGCATCGCGCGGCTGATGACCCCGACCGTGCGCTTCCTCGCAGCGGTGCCGTCGGTCGTCTACGGGCTGATCGGGATCCTCGTGCTCGCGCCGTGGATCAACACCCACCTGGTGAGCGAGTCGTTCAAGCTCGACGTCAAGCCGATCGTGCCGATCGGCGGCGGCGGGCTGCTGCTCGCCACGCTGATCCTCACGGTGATGATCGCGCCGATCATGATCGCGATCAACGCCGACGCGCTGCAGAACGTGCCGCGCTCCTGGCTCGAAGGCTCCGCGGCGCTCGGCGTCAACCGCTGGCGCACGATGTGGCGGATCGGCGTGCGCACCGCGCGCCCGGCGATCGCGGCCGGCGTCGTGCTCGCGACGGCGCGCGCGCTCGGCGAGGCGATCATGCTCGCGATGGTCTCGGGCTCGTTCATCTTCTCGCCCAACCCGCTCGACGGGCTCAACTTCCTGCTCGAGCCGGTGCAGCCGCTCGCCGCGACGATCGTCGTCAACTCCGAGGGGCTGACGGTGAAGCCCTTCGGGCAGACGCTCTACGCGTTCGCGGCGGTGCTGCTCGTCTCCTCGATGATGCTGTCGATCACCGGCTGGGTCGTGCGGCGGCCGCTGCGCAGACAGGGCGTTCGGTGATGGCGGCCGCCACGGCGCCGGCACCGCCCCCGCCCGGCGTCCGCACGCGCGCTCGCGACAGCGCCGCCTCGTGGCCGCTCGCCGACCGCGTCGGGCTCGCCTGCTGCTGGGCGGCCGGGCTCGCGCTCGCGCTCGTCGCCGCCGCGATCGTGATCTACATGGCGTGGAAGGGCATCTCGCAGCTCAGCCCGAGCCTGCTCGTGCAGCACCCGACCGGCGACGTCGACCAGAGCAAGGCCGGCGGCTTCCTCGACCCGATCGAGGGGACGCTGCTGCTGACGCTGATCGGGATCGCGCTCGCCGTGCCGATCGGCGTCGCGACGGCGCTGTGGCTCGTCGAGTACGGGCGCCCGGCGCCGCTCGCGCGCGCGGTCGAGTCGAGCGTCGAGATCATCGCCGGCGCGCCGAGCGTCGTGCTCGCGCTGTTCGGGCTGACCGTCTTCTCGAACACGTTCTTCTCGTTCATGTCGTTCCGCCCCACCGGCGCGGACCTCGCCTACGGCCGCTCGTTCCTGATCGCCGGGATCGTGATGTCGCTGATCGCGCTGCCGCTCGTCGTCGGCGCGACCCGCGAGGCGCTCCTGCAGGTGCCCAACCACGTGCGCGAGGCGTCGCTGGCGCTCGGCAAGACGAAGGCTGCGACGATCCGCCGCGTGCTGCTGCCGACGATCCGGCCGGGGATCGCGACCGGCACGACGCTCGGCATGGGCCGCATCGTCGGCGACACCGCGATCGTGATCCTGCTGCTCGGCAACACGCTGCTGACCGAGCCGCAGGAGGGGCTGCCCGGCTTCGGGCTGCTGCGCGGAACCGGCTCGACGCTGACGAGCTACGTCTACGGCAACTCGCCGGCCGGCGAGGGCAACGCGCCGGAGAAGGCGTACGCCGCCGCGTTCGTGCTGATGGTGATCGTGATCGCCCTCAACGCGCTCGCGACGCGGCTCGCACGCGGTCGCGACGGAGGCCCCGCATGGATCCGCTGATGCCGCCGCCCGTGCGGCGGATCTCGCTTGAGCACCCGCCGACGGTCGTCGCGCCCGACGCCGACGCGCCCGAGAACGCCGGGGCCTCGAGCGGGAACGGCACCGCACGCAGCGCGGCGCCGGCCCCGAACGCCGTCGAGCGCATGCGCTGCGATGCGGTGACGATCGCCTACGCCGCGAAGATCGCCGTCAACAAGGTCGACCTGGAGATCCGCCAGGGCGAGGTGCTCGGGCTGATCGGCCCGTCGGGCTGCGGCAAGACGACGCTGCTGCGCTCGCTCAACCGCCTCACCGAGCTGACGCCGAGCGCGGCGCGCGGCGGGCGCATCACGCTCGACGGCGAGGACCTCGACGCGATCGAGGTGACGGCGCTGCGCAAGCGCGTCTCGATGGTCTTCCAGCAGCCGAACCCGTTCCCGATGAGCGTCTTCGACAACGTCGCCTATGCCCTGCGCGAGGGCGCGAGCCGCCGGCCGCGCAAGCCGCAGCTCGCCGAGCCGGTCGAGCGCGCGCTGCGCCGCGCCGGCCTGTGGGACGAGGTCAAGGACAACCTCGACCATCCCGCGCTGCGCCTCTCCGGCGGCCAGCAGCAGCGCCTCTGCATCGCGCGCTCGCTCGCAGCGCAGCCGGAGGTGCTGCTGATGGACGAGCCGTGCTCGGCGCTCGACCCGGTGTCCACCACGACGATCGAGCGGCTGATCCTCGAGCTGCGCGAGCAGATCGCGGTCGTGATCGTCACGCACAACCTCCAGCAGGCGCAGCGCGTCGCCGACCGCGTCGCGTTCATGTACCTCGGCGAGCTCGTCGAGCAGGGCACGAGCGAGCAGATCTTCCACGCGCCGCAGGCGCAGCGCACGCGCGACTACGTCGGCGGGGCGTTCGGGTGATCGTGATCCGCCGCACGCGCGGACTCGCAGCGATGGCCGCCACGCTCGCCCTCGTCCCGCTCGCCGCCGCCACCGGCGGCTGCGAGTCGACGCGCGCGCAGGCGAAGAAGTTCACGCTGCAGGGAAACCAAGCGTTCTCCGCCAGAGGGCTGCGCGTCGGCGCCGCCAACCGCGACGTGCAGGTGCTCGACCGCGCCGTCGTCAGCGACGCGAACGGGACGGTGGCCGTCGTCGTGCTGCGAAACCGCGGCACGCAGGCGCTCGGCGCGGTCCCGATCGCGCTCGCGGTCAAGGGCGCCGGCGGCAAGGTGCTGTGGCGCAACGACGCGCCGGGCCTCGAGCCGGGCCTCACGCACGCGGCGCTGCTCGCGCCGGGACAGACCGTCGCGTGGGTCAACGACCAGGTCCTCCTCACCGGAGGCGCGAGATCCACTGCGCTCGACGCGAAGGTCGGCGCCGGCAGCCCCGCTCCGCCGACCGCCGCGAGACTCGCGATCGCCGTCCAGGACGCAAGACTCGAGGGCGACCCGGCGAGCGGCGTGACGGCCGTCGCGAGAGCGGTGAACCAGTCTGCGGTCGCACAGAGAGACCTCGTGATCGCCGCCGTCGCACGCCGCGGCGGGAAGATCGTGGCCGCCGGCCGCGCGCTCGTGCAGCAGCTGAAGCCCAACGGCCACGAGCGCTTCCAGGTCTTCTTCATCGGCGACCCGCGCGGCGCCCAGCTCAGCTTCGACGCCCAGCCCTCGACGCTCGGAGGAGCGAGATGAGCGACGCACCCACCGAGTCCCTGCCGATCCCCATGCCGGCTCCCGCCCACCCGGCCGCCGCCGCGAGCTGCCGCAACTGCTCGGCGGCGCTCGCACCCGACCAGCGCTACTGCCTCAGCTGCGGCGTGCGCGTCGCGGCGCCCCGCGTCGAGTGGGCCGGAGCGCTCGGCGCGCCTGCGGCGGCGAGCGGCGCCGCGGGGCAGCCCGCTGCCGGCGGCGCCCGCGCCGGCGGCAGCTGGGCGCTGATGCTCGACCGCATCGGCGGCCCGATGGGCTTGGCCGCAGTCGTGCTCGTCGCGCTCGGCGTCGGCTACCTGCTCGGCCAGGGCGGCAGCGGGACGAGCGGACCGGCGACGATCATCCAGCGCCCGCCGATCGTGAACGTGCAGGGCGGCGGCACCGCGACACCGGGCGATACGAGCGGCGCCGGCAGCTCGGGCAGCACCGCCAACGGCAGATCCGCAAAGGGCAGAGCCGCCGGCGGCTCGACGGCCGGGATCCCGCAGGCGACGCCCGACAGCGCCGGCGGGAACCTCAACAGACTCAGAGCACAGCCGCAGAACCAGGCGACCGGCGGCACCGCGCCGAGAAGAGACAACAAGCCGTCCGGCGGCGGCACCGGCGCGGAGACGATCGGATGACGCTGCGCGAGCGCATCAGCCCCCGCCGTCTCCTGCAGGGCCCGCCGCCGCCCCCGCCGCCCGCGCCGCTGCCGCCCGGCGGCGGCCAGGCGCAGGGTCCCGCCGAGCTGGCCGAGCGCCGCGACGCGCTCGCGCGCGAGCTGGCCGAGGCGCAGTGGGACCTCGGCGGCCTCGCCTACGAGATGGCGATCCGCGACCACTTCCGCCTCGACGTGCTGACGCGCCAGGCGGCGCGGCTGCAGCAGCTCGACGCGCGCCTCGGCGAGGTCGAGCACCTGCTGCGGCTCGACACGACCGGCGCCGCCGGCGCCTGCCCGCAGTGCGGCACGCTCTACGCGCGCGGCGCGCTGTTCTGCTCGCACTGCGCCTTCCAGCTCGTGGCGACCGCGGTCGCCGGCGGGGTGGCCGTCGCGCCCGCGGCGCCGCAGCCGGTCGTCGCGGCGGCGCCCGCCGCCGTGCCGCCGCCCGGCGGCGGAAACGGCGCCGCTCCGCCGGAGCTGCGGTGAAGGACCCGCGCTACGCACGCCGGCGCCGCGCCGCAGTTCCGGCCGCGCTCGCGGCGTTCCTGCTGCTCGTCGTCGTCAGCGGCGCCCGCACGCCGCTGACGTGGGCCGGCGGCAGCCCCTTCACGCCGGCGATGACGATCGTGCTGCCACCCCAGCAGGTCGCGGCCGCCCCGGTCGGCGCCGCCACCGACCAGCCGTCCGGCAACCCGCTCCCCTTCGATGGCGGCGCGACCGCGACGACGCCCGCCAGCAGCAGCAGCGGCGGCGCCGGCGGTTCGAGCGGCACGAGCAGCGGCGGCACCACGACGCACGACAGAAGAAGCGGCGACACCACCCACAACGGCCAGGCCGCGCCGATCGTCCGCCACGTCTTCGTCGTGATGCTGAGCCAGACCGACCTGACGGCACTGGCGGCGGATGCAGGCGCGGCGCCGTACTTCGCCAGAACGCTCGTGCCCAAGGGGACGCTGCTGACGCAGTACGCCGCCGTCGCGCGCGGCTCGCTCGCGAACGGCGTCGCGCTGCTGAGCGGCCAGGGCCCGACCGCGAAGACGCTCGCCGACTGCCCGACGGCAGCCGGAGCCGCGCCGGCCGACGTGACGCCCGACGTGCTCGGCAACGACGGCCAGCAGGTCGGCGACGGCTGCGTCTACCCGTACGCGACCGGCACCGTCGCCGACCAGCTCACCGGCGCCGCGCTCGACTGGCGCGGGTACGTCGAGGGCGCCGCCGGCGCCTGCCCGGCGACCCCGCGCGACCCGTTCGCGTACTTCCACTCGCTGCTCGACGCGGGCGCCTGCGCAAGACACGTCGCCGGTTTCGACCGTCTCGACGCCGACCTCGCGCGCGGCAGAGGCGCCCCCGCGCTGCTCTACCTCGTCCCGAGCGCATGCCACGACGGGCAGCTCGCGTCGTGCGCCGGCGGCGCGCCCGCCGGCCCCGCCGCCGCGGACGCCTTCCTGAAGGACGTCGTCCGGCGCATCCTCGCCTCGGCCGCATACGCCGACGGCGGCCTGATCGCGATCACGAGCGACAGCCCGCCGCCGCCCCCGGCACCGACGCCTCCGCCCGCCACTACGACCGTCCCGCCGCCGCCCGCGCCGCCGCCCACGACCCCGACGCCTCCGCCCGGGCAGACGACGCCGACGGTCACGACGCCGACGACGAACCCGGCCACGACCGTCCAGACGACGCCCCCGCCCACCGCCGTCGCGGCCGCGAGCGGCCCGGCCGCCGTCCCCGCGACCTACCCGAACGTCGGTGACGCCGCGGCCGCGGGCGCCGCGCGCGTCGGCGCGCTGCTGATCTCGCCGGCAGTCGCCGCCGGCGCCACCAGCGCCGTCCCGGCGAGCCACTTCACGCTGCTGCGCGCGATCTCGGATCTGTTCGCACTGCAACCGCTCGGCTACGCCGGCGCAGCGGAGCTGAAGCCGCTGCCGCAGCGGATCCTGACGCCCCACCACTGAGGAAACGCCGTCGATTCGGTGAATTGGACGCTATCGTCAACGGAACGATGAAGTCCACACAGGATCGCCAGCGCGACGAACGCGAGCGCAAGCTGGCCGAGATCAGACGCCAGCTCGAGCAGGGCACGCTGACGATCCGCCAGATGACGCCAGAGGAGAGAAGCGCCAATCCGCCACGGCCGCGCGACCCGCGGACCGACGCGAGACGGCGCCGCCGCTCCTGAGGCACCGCACCTCGTAGGCTCCCGCGCATGGAGCCGCCGTTCGCCGGGCTGTGCTTCGACGTCGACATCGACCTCACGTCGCCGCGAGCGCCGGCGATGCTCGTGCTGGTCGCGTTCAAGGGCCGCTTCATCCTCGCCCGCCGCCGCGACCGCCTGCTCGACCTCATCGGCGGCACGCCCAGCCGCGACTGAGCGCGCCGCGCGCCGGCGGTCAGGCCGCCGCCGGCACCTCGGCCGCGTGCAGCTCGCCCGGCCGCACGTGCGGCACGAGGAGCAGCGCGAGCACGACGCCGAGCGCGGCGAAGCCGGCGCCGACCGCGAACGCGCTCTGGAAGCCGTCCGTCAGCGCGACTCTCCCGTGTCCGCCGCCGTCGGCGATGCGCGAGGCGGCGATCGAGGACAGCACCGCGAGCCCGAGCGCGCCGCCGACCTGCTGGGCGGTGTTGAGCAAGCCGGATGCCATCCCCGCCTCGTGGTGCGTCACGCCGGAGACGGCCGTGATCGTGAGCGAGACGAACGACAGCCCGAGCCCCACGGCCACGATCACCGACGGCACGAGCACGTCTCCGACAAACGACCCGTCGGCCGAGATCTGCGTGAACAGCAGCAGGCCGATCGTCGTCAGCACGAGCCCGCTCACGAGCACGGGCTTGGGCCCGACGCGCGTCACGAGCTGCGACGCGGCGCCGGCCGAGAAGACGATCGAGAGCGCCAGCGGCAGGTAGGAGAGGCCCGCGTCGAGCGCCGAGTCGCCGAGCACCTGCTGGAGGTAGAGCGAGATGAAGAAGAACATCGAGAACAGCGACGCGCCGACGAGCAGCGCGACCGCGTCGGCGCTCGCGACGTTGCGGTTGCGGAAGATCGTCAGCGGCATGATCGGGTGCTTCGTGCGCAGCTCGATCGCGACGAACGCGGCGATCAGCGCGACGCTCAGGGCGAGCAGGCCGATCGTCTGCGTCGATCCCCAGCCCGCGTTCGTCGAGTCGACGAGTGCGTAGACGAGCACCACG
>DASRXW010000055.1:0-9453 GCA_035654055.1 Conexibacter sp. | reverse complement strand
CCGCTCACGATCGAGTACTGATCCGCCTGACCCGGCACCTTGCGCACGAACACGTACGAGCTGACCGAGCCCACGGCGTTCCATCTCACCGTGGTGTCGGAGACGCTCAGCGTCGGCGCCGTCTTCGGGTCCACCGTCGGGCCGGGCGGGGGCGTCGGATCCGGGGGCGAGGCCGGATAGGTGATCGAGACCTCGGGCGCCCAGGCGCTCCCGCCCACGTTCGTGCGCAGGCCGTAGCGGACGGTCGCGCCGGGCACCGCCGGCGGCGTCGCCGACGTCCCGCTCACGATCGAGTACTGATCCGCCTGACCCGGCACCTTGCGCACGAACACGTACGAGCTTGCGGGGATGGCCGAGGTCCACGAGAGCGTCGTTCCGGACGCTGACAACGTCGGGGCGTCGAGCACGCTGGCGGCGAGCGTCGTCGCTTGGGCGAGTGACGCGTCGGCGGGCGGGCTGCCTGTTGGGAGCGCTGCGGCGGGCGGCGACACATCCGCCGGCGCTACGTCGGCCGGCGCTACGTCGGCCGGCGCAGCGGCGGGCGGCGGTTCGCCAGGCCCGTCGCCCGGGAACCAGGCGTTCCACGACCAGTCCGAGCCCGACGAGCTGGCGAACCAGCCGTCTGCCGACCAGCCACTGGACGACCAGTCGGTGGGCGGCGAGCTTACGTTCGTGCTGCCCGCGCCATCGGCGGATGGCGCGTCACTTGGCGGGGCTTCCCCGAGTGGTACGGGGGCGTCAGCCCACGCGGTCTGCGTGTGTACGAGCACTGCGATCGGACAGACGACGGCGCACAGCATTGCGACCATCGCCTTCCGACACATGGTGGCCGGAACCATGTCTTTCCCCTCTTCGAAGGCGAGCGAGCGGGGATGACTATCGGGTGACAACTGGTGAGGTCAAGCTGGAACGTCGGCGTACCTAAATGTCTGCGCGCCATCTGGTCAGAGCGTGCACATGGTCCGCCGAACCGTAGAATCCCCGCATGGCCACTTCAGATCCGCCGCTCACGCCCCGTCCCGATGCCGGCTGGGACGAAGGTCCTGTGAGGCTCGCGACACGTGGCGCGATCGCGCTCGCGTGGCTGGACCGGCCGCCCGCGAACTCGCTCTCGCCGGACACGATCGACGCGCTGCGGCGGGTCTGGGAGCGCGTCGACGGCGACGCCGGTCTGCGTGCGCTCGTGATCGCATCGGCGAACGCGCGGCTGTTCTGCGCCGGCGCCGACATCAAGGCCTTCACGGCGATGGACGAGGCCGCGGGGCGCGCCTACGTCGCCGGCACGCATGACCTGCTGCGCGCCTTCGAGCGCAGCGGGACCGTCACGATCGCGGCGGTCAACGGCCTCGCGCTCGGTGGTGGTTGCGAGCTCGCGATGGCGTGCGACCTGCGCGTCGCGGCCGCGTCGGCGCGCTTCGGCCAGCCGGAGATCAAGCTCGGCATCATTCCCGGCTTCGGCGGAACGCAGCGGCTGCCGCGTCTCGTCGGCGCGGCGAAGGCGCTCGAGCTGAACCTCGTCGGCGACCCGATCTCGGCGCAGGAGGCGGCGGCGTGCGGGCTTGTCAGCCGGGTGGTGCCGGACGAGGAGCTGCTCGGCACCGCCCTCGAGCTGGCCGAGGCGCTGGCGGCGCGGGCGCCGCTCGCGGTCGAGCAGATCAAGCGCGTGTCTGCGAATCCCGATCTCGACGCGGGCATCGAGGCCGAGCAGGCGGCCTTCGCGCAGGTGTTCGCATCCGCCGATGCGAGAGAGGGGATCACGGCCTTCCTCGAGAAGCGCGCGCCCCGCTTCGAAGGCCGCTGAAACCCTCTCAGGTCTAACCCTCGACTTGAGCGTCAGTGAGAAGGCGCGATTCGCGCTCGCAGCGCGGCTTCGACCCGTTGCAGCGTGCTCGCCAGCGTCTCCTGCGCGTCCGTCGGCAGGTCCCCGCCTATCGCCGCGTCGGCGAGAGCCTCGACGGCCGCGCGTCGCTCGTCGAGCTCTGCCACGCGGGCCGTCATGTCAGGCGAGGAGGCGGCTTCGGCGGGCAGCTCGCGCAGCGCAGCGTCGAGCGCGGCGCGCAGCTGCAGCGCCGCTTCGCGGAGGTGACCGTGGTCGAGGTCGTGTCGCGCGCGCAGCGTCAGCTCCTCGCACGCGAGCGGCATCTCGTGCCCGCCGAGCAGCGCGGCGAGCCGCTCCTGCGGCCACAGTCCGGCGACGCGTCTGCGCCGCTGCGGCCGCGCCGGGGGAAGCTCGCGCGCGGCGCTCCAGCGGCCTTCGGCGACCTGCTCGCCGGCGCCGTGGCCGGCGCGCACGACGAGCGCCTGCGCGAGCGTCGGCTCGTGGACGGCGGGGTCCCCGCTCGCGAGGCGGTGGGAGCGCACCGCGCGCGCGACCTGGGCGAGCGCGCGGTCCGCATCCTCGGGTCCCGCCGCGGCGAGCCAGCGCTCGGCCGCGTCCACGGCCATCGGCTCGGCGTCGACGACGGTTGCGCGGGCGGTCGTCACGGGGGAGGGTGGTGGCTCCGGCGCGGCCGGGCGCGTGCGCCGGTCGCGCAGGCGCCGGCGCTCCGGCGCGCCGAGCGTCGCGAGCACCAGCACGTGTGACGGCGGCTCCCCGGCCACGTCTCGCAGGACGTAGCGACCGTCTGCGGGGCCGAGCGCCCACGGGAACTCGAACTGCACGAAGCAGAAGGCCCGTCGCTCAGGTGCGGCGGCGGGCACGGCGGCCGCGTCAGTCGCCGCGGCCGTCCTTGATCGCGTACTTCGAGACGCGCTGCGGCACGACCGGGTTCGGGATCGACCCGAGCTGCTCGACGAGCTTCGTCCACTGGCTCGGCTTGAGGATCGTCTGCAGTCTCTGGTCGCCGAGCAGGCTGCCGGCCGGGTGGAAGCCGACATGGATGTGGTCGGCGTGGTCGGGCAGCGCGAGCGTGTTGTCGGTGCCGGGGTACGTCATCAGGCTGATGATCTGGTGCGGCTTCATCGTGCCCTGGAGCGTCAGCAGGCGGCGGATCGTGATGTCCGTGATCGATCCGTCGCCCTGGTGGCCCGAGATCGGGATGCCGTTCACCGCGGCGATGTCGACCGCGTCGCCGCTCGAGTGCTCGGACACGTTGCCGGAGGTCGTGTAGTAGCCGTGGCCGCACTTCAGCGCGCTCACCGTCAGGCGCAGCCCGCTCGCGGAGAGGAACTCGAGCGTCGCGAGCACGCGCCGGTCGATCGCTCCGGTCGCGATGTCCTGACGACCGCACTCGTAGATGCTCACGCGCGGATCGGCGAGGACCACCCGCTCCAGCTGCTCCTTGCTCATCAGCATGACCTGGCCGATCGACGGGCCGGCGCCGTTGGCCGCCGCGAACGCGTTCACGCCCTTCGCGCGGTAGATCGCGGTCGACTCGAGCAGCTTCCATCCGTCGAGGATCGGCTTCGGGTCGACCTGCGGAGCGCCGCGGCCGGCGGGGCGGATGGCGAACTCGACGTGCGGTGCGAGCGCGGGGTCCGTCTTGCCGATGCGGCCGAGGATCGTGCCGGCGATCACCGAGGAGCCGCGCTGCAGCGGCTTCAGCAGGTAGTCGTGCGGGTCGAGCGCGAGCGCGTCGGTGAAGTAGCCGTCGAAGCTCTGGAGCGGTTGGCCGAGCTCCGCGAGCTGGCGCTGGCCGCCGGCGGCGTAGGCGGCGGGCCGTTCGGGATGCGCGAACAGGCGCTCCTTCGTGGCCGCGGCGGATGCCGTCGTGCTCGTGCCGGCGCCTTGACCGCTCGCCGCGACGCGCTGCTTCCCGCCGCCGGTCGCGGCGGAAGGGGGCTGGGCGCCCGCCGTCGCCGCGGCGGTCGGCTTCACGTCCGCCTTCGGCAGCGCGAGATCGTTGCTCGTGGACGCGACGTTGGCCGTGTGCGGCTTCGGGACCGGGTATCTGCTCGCGATCGAGCCGAGGTGGCTGTACGTGTAAGTGTTGCCGTAGACGTCCTGCAGGACGACGAAGCGGCCGAGTCTGGCGTTCTCGCCGAGCTGCATGATGCGGCCGTCGTTGACGGCGATCACCGGCGCACCGGGCTTCGCGAAGATGTTGATCGAGCGCCGCGACGGGTTCCCCTCGACCGGCACGGCGGCGTTCGTCCCCTGCACGCGTCGCGTCGCGGCCTTGGCGTTGAGCCCGTCCGCATACGTGGCGCGAGCCGCGACGGGGAAGTGGCCCTGCGTGAGGCCGGTGAGCGAGCCGACGAGGTCGGCCGGCATGCCGCCGATCACGCGCGCCCGCAGCAGCACCGACTGGACGTACCAGTCAGCGTGGTTGTAGGCGAAGATCGCGCGCGACAGGTCGGTCTCGGCACCGGCGGCCTTGAGGTAGCGCGCGGCGGCGAAGATCGCGTCGACCGGGTTGTAGGGGTCCTTCACGCCGTCGCCGTTGGCGTCGACGCCGTACGTCTGCCAGCTGGACGGCATGAACTGCATCCAGCCGACCGCGCCGGCGCTGGAGACCGACAGGTTGCGTCCGTAGTCGGTCTCGATCTCGTTGATCGCGGCGAGCACCTGCCATGGCACCGAGTACTGGATTCCGGCGGCCTGGTAGATCGGCAGCAGGAACGGCGGGATGCGGAAGTTCTCGATGAAGAAGTTCGGCACGCCGAGCGGCGCGGGCCCGGGGGGCGCGACCGTGAAGCCGGGGGCGGCCGGGCTCGGCGCGGCGCCGTCGCTCTGGCTCTGCGAGGTTGCGGGCGAGCCGCTCGCGTCTTGGAGCGCCGCCTGGGCGTTCCCGCCGCCGGCCTGCGTCGTCGTCGGCACGACGGCGACTGCCGAGCCGGAACCCTTACCCTTAGGTTGACCCTTCGGCTGGACGATTCCCCCGATCGCGGCCGGACCCGTCGCGGTCGTCGGCGGAACGGTGCCCGTCGTCGGCGCCGCCGTGATCGTCGTCGGCGGGCCGGTGATCGTGGTCCCGGACGTCGTCGAGGTGGCGGTGGTGGCGGGCGTCGCCGCGCTGGCGACCTCCGAGACGCTCACGACGGGCATCCCGAGATCGGGCAGCGGGATGCTGCCGACGGGCGTGCCGGGTGCGGCGTCGACGCTGAGCGTGACCTGCTTGCCGCCCAGGAGGGTCACGACGAGGCGACGCGTCTCCGCGGTCGCCGGGCCGGACAGCAGCGCCATCGACAGGAGCGCGATCCCCAAGATCAGGGAGGCGATGCGAAACGACTTGGTCCTCATGCGCCTGTCGAGCTCCTCACGCGCGGCCGCCGGCGCGGCCAGGTCGAAAGACCGCCGCGTTGGCGATCTCCCCGCAAGCTACCGAGTGATCTGGACGTTTGCAAAGAAGAACCCGCGTGTTTGCAGATGGCTGGGACCGCGCGTTGCACAGGTCGCCAGACCATCGGCGTACGGCGCGCACCCCTTGAGTACCACACCCGTCACGCCGCCACCGTAAACGTCTCGTTTAAAGGGTCGATGAAGCCTGGGTGCGCTGCTGCGGAAGCCTCGACCACCGCTCGAGGGTTTTTCGTGCCGGGCTGTCGGCGGCTGCGCCGCGGGGCTGCGCTATCGTCCGCCGCGGCCCGCGACCCCGACCCCGCAAGGGGGGACGATGACGACCGACACCGCCAGCGACGGGCTCCGCGCCCGCATCTCACGCCAGAGCGAGGACGCGCTCGGCCGCCTCGCCCAGGAGCTGCTCGAGAGCCCGTTGGTGAGCGGCGCGCTCTCGCGCGCGTTCGACGCGCGCGAGAAGGCGGCCCAGGCCCAGGAGGTCGCGATGGGCGCGCTCAACCTGCCGTCCGCCGGGGACCTCGAGCGGCTCACGCGTCGCGTCCGCTCCGTCTCGCAGCGGCTCGAGGGCGTCGAGGACGCGCTCGACCGCATCGACGAGCGCGTAGGCGGCATGGGCGGCGCCGGCGCGCTGGACCAGCGACTCACGGCGATCGAGGGCCAGCTGTCGGCGCTCGCGGCTCAGCTCGCGGACGTCGCCGGTCAGATCGGGGCACCGGCGGGCGCATCCGTCTCGGCCGCTCCCGCTCGTGTCACTCCCACACAGACCAGACCCACGCGCACGCGTGCGGCGGCCGCCAAGAAGCGCGCTGCCGGCAGAAGAGCCGGCACCTCCTGACGCACATCAGGACAGCGCCGCGGCGGCGATCCTGCCGATCCGCCGCGACGCCGCGTCGAGCGCATCGGCGTCGATGCGCCCGCGCGCCGAGCCGAGCAGGTCGCTGACGGCGAGCACGCAGCCGGCCTGCACGCCGCGCAACGTCGCGAGGCGGAACAGCGTCGCGGTCTCCATCTCGATCGCGAGTGCGGACCCGGTGGAGCCGGCGTGGTCGGCGTGGTGGCCCGCGGAGTCGTAGAAGAGGTCGGTCGTGACGACGGCGCCGCTGCGTGCGCCGCCGTCGTGCGCTGCTGCCGTGACGAGTCCCGCCGTCAGCGCGCGGTCTGCCGCGACCCGCGTGCCGGCGCCGAGCGCACGGCTCGTGCCGTCCCCGCAGATCGCCGTCTCCGCGATGATCGCGTCGCCGAGCGCGACGCCGTCGACGAGCGCGCCGCATGTGCCGACGCGCACGAGCCGTCGCGCGCCGAGGCGCACGAGCTCCTCGATCACGATTGCGGCACTCGGACCGCCCATGCCGGTGCTCTGGATCGTCAGCGGCGCACCGTCGGCCGCCGCGCCCGTGTAGCCCCACAGCCCACGGTTGTGGTTGAACATGAGCGGCTGCTCGAGCAGCGCCTGCGCGAGCAGCAGCGCGCGGCCGGGATCGCCCGGCAGCAGTACGCGCTCGGCCAGCTCGGCGGTCGGATGCACGTGCAGCGTCGGCGTCACGGGCGGCGAGGATAGACGTAGACTGCGGGGCGATGAGCGCCTTCAAGTCGTCCAAGGAGTTCCGCGAGGTGATGGACCGCATCTTCGCGCTGATGGACGAGGACCCGGACATGGGTCCGCGCCTGCGCGATGCGGACGTGCCGCAGCGGTTCGAGTTCGAGGATCTCGACCTCGTCGTGAACATTCGGGCCGCCACGCCGGACGAGGACACGAATCTCGTGTGGGTGTGGAGCGACGACGTCGCATGGGAGTCGCGGGTGCGCATGTCGATGTCGTCCGAGACCGCGAATCGCTACTTCCAGGGCAAGGAGAACGTCGCGATCGCAATCGCGCGGCGGCGCATCAAGGCGGGCGGGGACGTGAAGGCCGCGCTCGCGCTGATGCCGATCACGAAGCCGGTCTTCGAGCACTACCGCGAGCTCGTCGAGCGCGAGTACCCGCACCTCGCGCTCTGAGGCCGTCTGCGGACTCTCACGGTTGACACCGGCAGTGACCGGGAGTACGCCTACAGATGCAGAGGCAACAGGCCGAATAGTGGGCGGTCGCCGGTCGAGCGGCGGGCGCACCGCTCGCGAGGCGCCGCCGTCCCCGACGAGCGCCGACGGCCCACGCAGCGGGCCGCTTCGCCCGCCGGCGGCGGGACTGCAGAGGGTCCCGCCGCCATCCTGACCAGCCGCCCGCGCATGGCGCCGAACGGCGGAGGAGCGGCTAGCGTGACGCCATGGCGCAGGGCGACGGGCAGACGACGCTGACGCTCGAGCAGGCGGCGCAGCGCGCGCGGATCGCGCCGGCGACGCTGCGGCGCTGGGCCGCCCAGGGCATCGTGCCGCTGCGGGACGGCGCCTGGACTCCCGCTGCCGCGGCACAGGCGCGGATCGTCGCGCGCCTGCGCGAGCGCGGGCACACGCTCGCGGCGATCCGCACGGCGAGCGAGGAGGGTCGGCTCGCATTCGGCTACGCGGAAGAGCTGCTGCCGTCCTCAGAGGGTGGGATCGGGCTGAAGGAGGCGGCGCGGCAGACCGGCCTCGAGCCGGCGCTCGTCAGACGCCTGCTGATCGCGCTCGGCTACCCCCAGCGCGCGACCGAGCGGATCCCGCCGGCCGAGGTTGCCCTCCTCCATCGCGCCGCCGCCGCGCTCGACGCCGGCTTCCCGCTCGTCGCGCTGCTGCAGGTCGTGCGCGTGTACGGGCAGGCGCTCGCGCAGATCGCCGACGCGGAGGTGCGCCTGTTCCATCTCTACGTGCACGAGCCGCTGATGCGCGACGGCGTCCCCGGACTCGACATCGCCGAGCAGATCGAGCAGCTCGCCGGCGCGCTGCTGCCGCTCACCTCGCCGCTGATGGATCTCGTCCACCAGCGCTTCCTGCGCCACTTCCTCGAGCAGGACGTCGTCGGCCACATGGAGTCGGCGCTCGACGAGCGGCTCGGCGACCTCGGCCGGCTGCGCGTCGCGATCGCGTTCGCGGACCTCGCCGGTTACACGCGCCTGACGGAGGAGATCGGCGAGCAGCGGGCCGTAGGGGTCGTGGAGGACTTCGTCAGAGCCGTCGAGTTGACACTGCCGGAGGACGCGCGCGTCGTGAAGACGATCGGCGACGAGGTGATGGTCGTCTGTCCCGACGGCGCGGCGCTCGCGCTGTGGGCGGTCGGATTCCAGGAGCTGTACACGGAGCGGCCGCCGCCGCGCATCGGCATCCACGTCGGCGAGGTGCTCTACCGCGAGGGCGACTACTACGGGCGCGAGGTGAACCTCGCGGCGCGCGTCGTCGCGCGCTCGGGCGGCGGCGAGGTGCTCGTGACCCGGCCGATCGTCGAGCTCGCCGGCGCGCAGCTCGCGTTCGAGCGCGTCGGCGAGGTGCGCCTGAAGGGCTTCACCGAGTCGACGGAGCTGTTCCTCGCCGGCCCGCTGGACGCGTGACGTCGCGCGCCTACACTGAGGGCGCGATGGAGGCCGAACGCGTGCTCGAGCAGGTGCGCGCCGGGGGGCTGCTTCCCGCCGGCGGGTCCGTCGTGGTGCTCTTGTCCGGTGGACGCGACTCCGTCTGCCTGCTCGACGTCGCAGTGCGGCTCGTCGGCACGGGCGGCGACGGCGTCTCGGCCGTGCACGTCAACTACGGGCTCCGCGACGAGGCCGTGGACGACGAGCGCCACTGCGCCGAGCTGTGCGAGCGGCTCGGCGTGACGCTCGCGATCGAGCGCCCGCGGCGCCCGGAGGCCGGCGGCAACCTGCAGGCGTGGGCGCGCGACGTGCGCTACGCGGCTGCGACGAAGCTGGCGCTGGAGCACGACCACGCCCGCCCCGCCGTCGTTGCCGCCGGCCACACGTCCGACGACCAGGTCGAGACGATCCTCTACCGGCTCGCCTCCTCGCCGAGTCGCCGCGCGCTGCTCGGCATGCGACCGCGCGACGGCCTGCTCGTGCGCCCGCTGCTGTCGACGACGCGGGCGGAGACGACCGCCTACTGCGAGCAGCGCGGCCTCGCATGGTGCGACGACGCGACGAACGGCGGCGTCAGATACGCGCGCAACCGCGTGCGCCACGGGCTCGTGCCGGCGCTCGAGCAGATCCATCCCGCCGCCGCCGCCAACGTGCTGCGCACGGCTGCCCTGCTGCGCGACGAGGGCGAGGTGCTCGACGCGCTCGTCGGTGAGCAGCTCGACGAGCGTGCCG
>DASRXW010000054.1:0-19481 GCA_035654055.1 Conexibacter sp. | reverse complement strand
GGCTCGTCGAACTCGACGCGCCAGCGGCCCTCGTCCGTCTGCTCCAGCGCAAGCCGCGCGCGGAACGAACGGCCCGAGCGGCCTCTGAAGCCGGTGACCGCTCTCTCGGTGCGGCCGGTGCGGATCAGCTCGCGCACGATCGCCGCCGTCAGCGTCTTGCCGGCCTTCGCCTTCCAGATCACGAACCCGCAGCCGGGGTCCTCGCGCGACCAGCACGAGTAGCCCTTGCGGTTCTCGACGATGTCGTGGCCGCAGACCGGGCATGGGCCAAGATTGGCGCGCGGGATGCGGACGTCTCTCAGCTTCGCGTCGAGCTCGGCGATCGTCGACTCGGCGAACTTCACGATGTCGCCCATGAACGCCTTGCGCGAGTCCTCGCCAGTCTCGATCCGCGCGAGCCGGTGCTCCCAGTCGCCCGTGAGGCTCGGCGACGTGAGCTGATGGCCGTCGAGCAGGCGCACGACGTTCAGCCCCTTCTCCGTCACGACCAGCGCCCGCGCGTCGCGCTCGATGTAGCCGACGGCGAGCAGGCGCTCGATGATCGCCGCGCGCGTCGCCGGGGTGCCGATGCCGGAGTCCTTCATCGCCTCGCGCAGCTCCTCCTCGTCGACGAGCTTGCCGGCCGTCTCCATCGCGGCCAGCAGCGAGCCCTCGGAGTAGCGCCGCGGCGGTCTCGTCTCCTTCTCCTCCGAGCGGACGTCGCGCGTCTCGACCGCCTCGCCCTGCTCGAGTCTCGGCAGCTGCTGCTCGCGGCCCTCGTCCTCCTCGCCCGGCCTCGGCTCGGCGTCGGCCTCCTCGCCGTAGACGCCGCGCCAGCCCGACACGAGCATCACCTTGCCGCGCGTGCGGAAGAGGTGGCCGGCGACCTCGGTCTCGACGCGCGTGTTCTCGAACACGGCCTCGGGATGGAAGACGGCGAGGAAGCGGCGTGCGACGAGATCGTAGATGCGGCGATCGTCGTCGCTCATCTTGTCGACCGGGTGCGGCGCGTTCGTCGGGATGATCGCGTGGTGGTCGGTGACCTTCTCGTTGTTGACGACGCGGCCGAGCGGCAGCATGTCGAGCCCCGTCACGTACGCCGCACCCGCGGCGTACTCGCGGCGGCCGCCGACGATCGAGGCGATCGGCTTGATCTCGGGGATCATGTCGCTCGGCAGGTAGCGCGAGCTCGTACGCGGATACGTGAGCGCCTTGTGCTCCTCGTAGAGGCGCTGCGCGGCGCCGAGCGTGCGCCGCGCGGAGAAGCCGAAGCGCGCGTTCGCGTCGCGCTGGAGCGACGTGAGGTCGTACAGCAGCGGTGCGCGCTCTCTGCGCGTCGTCTTCTCCAGCTTCGAGACGATCCCCCGGGTGTCGCGACAGGCCGCGACGATCGCCGCGGCCTGCTCGGCGGAGGCGACGCGCGGCCCCTTGCCGACCTCCTCGCCGGCGCCACCGGGGGCGTGGTACCGACCCTCGTAGTTGCGCGCCCCGCTCGCCGCGAACGACGCGTCGACGACCCAGTACGCCTCCGGTCTGAAGGCGCGGATCTCCTCCTCGCGGCGGGCGAGGATCGCGAGCGTCGGCGTCTGCACGCGACCGAGCGAGACGGCGCCGTCGAACGACGAGCGCAGGCGGATCGTCGCCGCGCGCGTCGCGTTCATGCCGACGATCCAGTCGGCCTCGCTGCGCGAGCGCGCGGCGTCCTCCAGCGAGCGCAGCTCCTCGCCCGGGCGCAGGCGGGAGAAGGCATCCTCGATCGCGGCCTTCGTCATCGACGAGAGCCACAGCCGCTGCACCGGCAGTCTCGAACCGGCCTTCTCGTACAGATAGGCGAAGATCAGCTCGCCCTCGCGGCCGGCGTCGCAGGCGTTCACGACCTGCTCGACGTCGTCGCGCCCGAGCTGGCGCTTGACGACGTTCATCTGTCTTCTCGAGCGCTCGTCGCGCACGACGAGCTTGAACTTGTCGGGCACGATCGGCAGGTCGGCCATCCGCCATCTCTTGAACTTGTCGTCGTACTCGTCCGGCTCGGCGAGCTGCACGAGATGGCCGACGGCCCAGGTGATGATGTGCTGCGGCCCTTCGAGGAAGCCCTCGTGTCTCTGGAAGGGGCCGGCGAGCACGCGGGCGAGGTCTCTGCCGACGGACGGCTTCTCGGCGATGACGAGGGTCTTGCTCATGGAGCCGGAGAGCGTAGCGGCCACGCCGGGGGAGCACCGCCGCGCCGTCGCGCCGGGAGGCTCACGCCGCGCACATGCCGCTCGCGACCGGCGCGCCGCCGCCCGTGCCCGCGAGCTGGGCGAGCGCGTCGCGCACGACCGCGTTCGGCACGCCGTAGCCGCCCGGCTCGCCGCTCGTGGTCGCGGCGAACACGGTCGTCAGCACGTGCCCGCTCGCATCGACGACCGGCCCGCCGGAGTTGCCGCTGCGCACGCGGCCGCGCAGCGGCGTCACGCTGCGGCGCAGCGGACCGCGCCCGTACGCGTCCTCGGACAGGACGGTGCGCGTCGCGCCGATCCGTGCCGCCTCGACGTCGAACGGGCCGTTGAGCGGGTAGCCGAGGATCGCGCCGCCGGTGCCGGAGGCCGAATCGCCCGTGATCGACAGTGCCGGGGCCGCAAGCCCGGCGACCCGCAGGACGGCGACGTCGTTGCGCACGTCGAGGTGCACGAGCGTCGCCGACCGGCCGCCGGTCGTGTCCCCCGGTGCCTCCACGACCGTGTCGTGCTCGCCGGCGACGACGTGCGCGTTCGTCACGACGAGCCCGGGCGCCGCGACCCAGCCGCTGCCCTCGACGCCGAGGCCGCAGGCCGTCCCGAGGATGCGCACGACGCTCGGCGCGGCCTCGCGCACGCCCGGCTCGCGCAGCACCGCGCGCGAGGGCGGGGCGACGTCCGCCCCCGGCCCCGTGATCGACGGCAGCGGGTCGAAGCGGGCGAGCGCGTTGAGCAGCGGCCCCGACGGGGGCAGCACCGCGTTGAGCTCGCGCAGGACGAGCGACCGCTGCACGTCGGCGCGCAGGTCGCGCAGCGCCGGCGTCTGCAAGACGACGGCGCCCGCCAGCCATGCCAATCCCAGCGCGATCGCCATGCTCAGGAGCGCCCCGAGCAGCCTGTCGAGCGCGCCGAGCCCCGGGACCCACAGGCCGTTGCGCAGGCGTGCGCCGAGCCGCTCCAGCCCGCTCGCGAGCAGACCGCCGAGCAGCAGCGCGCCGGCGAGCGCGAACAGCGGTGCGTACGGCGAGCGAGCGCCCGCGGGCAGCAGGAGCGGACCCACGCGCGCGCCCGCGAGCGCACCCGCGACCAGCCCGCCGAGCGACAGCGCGCCGACGATGAAGCCGCGCCGCAGGCCTGCGAGGCCGAACAGCGCGACGAGCACGACGATGACCCAATCGAGCGTCGTCATCGGGTGCATCATCTACGCTCCGCAGGCGTGGAGGCAGGTGGCCGCAGCGGCGCGCATCCCGCGCCGCGGTATTCCGAGTCCGATGTGGAGCGCCGCCGCAAGCTGCTGCGACGCGGCCTGCCGGCGCTCGTGGGCCTCGGCCTGCTCGCGCTCGTCGTGGGCCTGCTCGTGGGCGGCAGCGCCGGCGGCACGGAACGCGCGACCGCGAAGCGCTTCGCGACGCTGTGGGCCGAGGGCGACTACGGCCACATGTACCAGCTGCTCGACGTCGAGGCGCAGGCGCGCACGTCGTTCCAGGCCTTCGCGGCGGCCTATCGCAGCGCTGCCGAGACGGCGACGCTCCGCTCGCTCGCCGTCGGCGCCGTCGGCGACCGCTCGGCCGACCGCATCCCCGTCCACCTGCTGCTCCGCACGCGCGCCTTCGGCACGGTGCGCGGCGTGCTGGAGCTGCCGGTCAGCGGCGACGGCGACGCGATGCGCGTGGCGTGGCGGGACAACGCCGTCTTCCCCGGCCTGGGCGCCGGGGAGCAGCTCACGCGCCAGACCGCGCTGCCACCGCGCGCCGCGCTGCTCGCCCGCGACGGGACGGTGCTCGCGACCGGCGCGGCCCGCACCTCGGACGACGCGCAGGTATCGCTCGAGATCGCCGGCAGCCTCGGGGCGGCCCCGCCCGAGGAGGCCGGCGTGCTGGGCGCGCTCGGCTATCCGCCGGACGCCCGCGTCGGCATCTCGGGACTCGAGCGCATCTTCCAGCAGGAGCTGGCCGGGCAGCCCGGCGGCACCCTCTCCGTCGGCGGGCGCGTCGTCGCGCGGACGCAGCCGCGACCGGCCGCGGCCGTGCGCACGACGATCGACCCGGGCATCGAGCACGCGGCGATCGGCGCGCTCGCCGGCCGCTACGGCGGCGTGGCGGCGCTCGACCCGCGCACCGGCGAGGTGCTCGCGCTCGCCGGCGTCGCCTTCTCGGCGCTGCAGCCGCCGGGGTCGACGTTCAAGATCGTCACGCTGACGGGCACCCTCGAGTCGCACATCGCGAATGCGAGCACCACCTTCCCCGTCGAGAGCGCGACGACGCTCTCGGGCGTCAAGCTCGAGAACGCGAACGGCGAGTACTGCGGCGGCACGCTCGTCGACGCGTTCGCGCACTCCTGCAACTCGGTCTTCGCACCGCTCGGCGCGAGACTCGGCGGGCAGCGGCTCGTCGACGTCGCCGAGCGCTACGGCTTCAACCAGCCGCCGTCGATCCCGGGCGCCGACACGAGCACGATCCCGAGCGGCGACGCGATCGGCGACGACCTCGCCGTCGGGTCGTCCGCGATCGGCCAGGGGCTGGTGCAGGCGACGACGCTCCAGATGACGACCGTCGCAGCCACGATCGCGATGGACGGGCGCCGGCCGATCCCGACGCTGCGCCTCGGCGCGCAGCCGCGCTTCGTGCACGTCACGCGGCCGCGCGTCGCACGTGAGGTCGCGCGCATGATGCGCGCCGTCGTCGCCTACGGGACGGGCACCGCGGCGGCGATCCCCGGCGCCGACGTCGCCGGCAAGACGGGCACCGCCGAGCTGCACGACACGGTGCCCCCGAACGGCGCGAACCCGCAGGCGACGACCAACAGCAGACCGAGCACGGACGCCTGGTTCGTCGCGTTCGCCCCGTCGCGACGGCCGCGGATCGCCGTCGGCGTGCTGTTCCCGGAAGCCGGCGCGGGCGGCGACGTCGCCGCCCCGGCGGCGCGCATCGTGCTCGCCGCCGCGCTCCAGCACCCCGGCGGCGGCTGACCGGCGGGGCCGGGGACCGAGCCGGAGGAACCTAGAGGTCGAGGACGACGCTCGACGGCGCGCCACCGTCGGGTGGCGCGATCTCGAGCCTGAGCGGCCGGTTCGCGTAGACCGCGGTCTTCAGCTTGAACAGCACCATCGAGCCGTTGATCGGGCCCGATCCTGCGGCGCTCTCCGGGTCGGGCTGCACCGGCTGGCCGCTGTCGCTCTGGACGACGACCGGCTGGTAGGAGAAGACGTTGGTCGCCGGCAGTGCGATCGGCGCGTACTCGGCCCCGGTCGTGTCGACGATCTTGAAGTCACGGGCGCTCGGGTGCGCCGCGCCGGTCGCGTTCTGGACGCGCAGCCAGACGCCGAACCACTCCTCGTCGCCGGCGAGCGGCGGTGTGCCGGCCGGCAGGCCCTGGAGGTACTGGTTGTCCTCGACGTTGCTCGGGTTGAGCTCGCGCGACATCTGCACCTGATACACGAGCGGGCCGGCCTGGATGTAGGCGCCCTCGCTGGTGCCGTCGGTGGTGGGCTGCTTGCCGCCGCCGCACGCGACGAGCAGCAGCGCGGCGAGCGCCAGCGCGACCGTGAGCACGGGGAAACGGAGGAGTCGATTCGTCATGAGGGGCGGGAAGTCTAGTGATCTAGCGGGCGGCGATCGTCGCTCGTCTGCCGCGCGCGCGATCCTCCTCGAGGATCGCCTGCAGACGCCGCACGGCACGCGCGAGCTTGCGCTTCCACCAGCGGCGCCCGGCCACGAGCTCCATCAGCCGGTCGCTCGGCGTGGCCGGCTGCGTCTCGTAGCGGTAGTCGACGCGCGTCATGCCGCCGGGCGCATCGTGAAGCGTCCACTCGCCCATCGACCGCACGCGGTTGAACTTCCCGCCGCGGCCGCGCTCGAGGATGCGGTACGGCGCCTCCACCTCGACGAGCGTGTAGTCGCCCCAGCCGAAGCGGCTGAGCGGCAGCTCCTCCTTGAAGCGCGCGCCGGCGCCGCGGCCGGCGCTCTCCTCGCGGGTCAAATGCCAGTCCACGAGATAGTGGTCCTTGAACTCCGGGTGGTTCGCGACGTCGGCGAGGTACGCGAACAGCTCCGCGCGTGGGCGGGCGATGTTGACGCTGACGACGACGGGGTCCACGGCGGGCCGGAGTGTAGTGAACGGGCGCGCGAGTCGACCGGACGGCGGGGAGGGCGGCGGCGCCTCAGGCGGCGTGCCGCTGCGGCGGCGCGGGCCGCCGGTCCGTCAGCCGGACCGTCTGCCCATGCTCGCTGCCGAGCACGGACTGCGAGCGAAGCGGCGCCTCGCGGCGCTCGCGGCGGCACAGCTCGCACAGCACGCGCCCGCCGTCGTAGACGTGCACGTGCTCGCCGACGAGCGGCGTGCGGTGGCAACCGTCGCAGCGGTCGCGCCCGGCCGAGAGCGCCATCACGCTGCGGCGCAGCAGTTGCCGCTCCAGCTCGGGGGCGTGATGGACGGTCCGCAGCATGCGTCTCGGTTCGCCGGCCGGCGCCCAGCTCCTTCCCTGCGAGCCTCAGCGCGCCGAAAGATGGTTCGCGCGCGGACGCGAGCGCCACGTTTCGAGGCCCAGGCTGCTTGGGTAGACGGGCGTTGGCCGCCCCCGCGGCAACGAGCATACCGCGCCTGGTAGGCTCGTCACATCTGTTACTTGCGTCTGCGCACCCTCTCGCGCGAGCGTACGGAGGTTGGGGACATGGAGTCACACACGTCAGGAACCCTCGTCGGCACCGGCACCTTCCGCTGCGTCGCCTGCGATTACGTCGTGTCCCTCGCCGCCGCGGACACGCTTCCCCCGTGCCCGAGCTGCGGCGGGGACGCCTTCGTGCGCGCCTCGCTCTTCACCACCGAGCAGGTGTCGGCTCCCTCCCTGCCGGAGGCGAGCGCGGCGGACGAGACGCGGCTCGCGGACATCCGTGCGCAGATCGAGGACCCCGGCCAGTACCTCGTGTTCGAGGACGGCGAAGAGGCAGTCGTGCATGAGCTGACGCGCGAGTGGACGCGCGTCGGCCGCAGCCTCGCAGCCGACATCCGCTTCGACGACCCGACCGTCTCGCGCCGTCATGCGCTCGTCGTGCGCCAGCCCGACGGCGTGCGCGTGCTCGACGACCGCAGCCTCAACGGCGTGTTCGTGAACGGCGAGCGGATCGAGTGGCATCCGCTGCAGGACGGCGACGAGCTCGTCGTCGGTCGCCATCGCCTCCAGTTCGTCGACCGGCCGGCCGTCGAGTCGGGGCGCGACGCGCTCTTCACGGGGCAGCCCGAGCCGCTGCTCGGCTGACCGGCGGACCGCCCGCGCCGCGGCGCTATCGTCCGCGGCGCGCATGGCGGTCACGATCGCAGTCCTCTCGCAGAAGGGCGGCACCGGCAAGACGACGATGGTGCGCACGCTCACCGACGTCTTCCGCCGCATCGGCCTCTCGACGCTCGCCGTCGACCTCGATCCGCAGGGCAACCTGTCCGACTACCTCGACGTCGAACCGGAGGCGAGTCCGACCGTCGGCGACGTGCTGAGCGGCCGCGCGAGAGCCGCCGAGGCGGTGCACGACGGGATCATCCCCGCGAACCTCGGGCTCGCCGAGTCGGAGCTCACGCTGAGCGGCAAGATGGGCCGCGAGCTGACGCTGCGGCGCGCGCTGCGCGAGCTCGGCGACGGCTACGACGTCGTGCTGATCGACTGCCCGCCCGCGCTCGGCCTGCTGACCGTCAACGCACTCGTCGCCGCCGACTTCGCGCTGCTGTCGGCGGAGGCGCAGTACTTCGCGATGCAGGGCGTCGAGCAGGCGCTCGAGGTGATCGACCTCGCCCGCGAGAACCTCAACCCCGACCTCGAGTGGCTCGGCGTCGTGCTGAACATCGCCGACATGCGCACGCGCCATTCGCGCGAGGCGTACGACTCGCTGAGAGAGCACTTCGGCGAGAAGCTCGTCGAGCACACGATCCGCCCATCGATCGCGTACGCCGAGTCGGCCGAGCGCGCGCAGTCGATCGTGGACTACCGCCCGGACCTCGGCCGGGACTACCTGCGCGTCGCCGACGAGTTGCTCACGCGGCTCGGGCTCGACGCGGCCCGCGGCCGTCTGCAGCCGCTGCTCGACGACGACGTCGGGGGCGAGCGGGCGAGCGCGTAGCTCGCTCAGCCGCCGCCGTCGCTCAGCAGCAGCGTCGACTCGATCTCGATCGCGCCCGCCAGGCTCTGCGAGACCGCGCAGCCGCGGTGGTAGGTCGCATGGACGCGCTCGACGAGCGGCGCCAGCGCACGGTCGACGCGCAGCGTGTGTCGCACGACGATCCGCTCGAGCACCGGGACGCGCGCGTGGAGACGCACATCGCCGTGCCCCTCGACCGCATACGACTCCGGCGTGACGGGGACCTCGCGTGCCCGCAGCGCGCGCACGAACGTGCCCGACATGCAGGCGATCGCCGCGGCCGCGACGTAGTCGAGCGTGCTCGCGCGCTCGGGATGGCCGGCGGGCACGCCGAGATGGCGCGCGAGCGCGCCGTGCGCGCCCATCACGAGCTCGCCGGGCTCCGGCGCGAGCGTCACGAGCTTGTCGGGCCCGTCGCCCGGCCGCACCGTGACGTGGGAGCGGTAGAGCAGCTCCCTCGCGGCGGCGGCCGCCGGCTCGCTCATGCCTCGCCGTGGCGCAGCGACTCGAGCAGGCCGTGGCGCTCCGCCTCCTCGACCGCCTGCGCGCGCGAATGCACGCCGAGCTTGCGGTACACCTGCTGGACGTAGCCGCGTGCGGTCGACGTCGCGATCGTCAGCTGCTGCGCGATCTGGTCCACCTGCAGCCCGGACGACAGCGCGACGAGGACGTCCCGCTCGCGCGCCGTCAGCCCCGGCTCGACGGCGCTCGCGCTCTCGAGCGGCTGCGCCTTGCCGGCGAGCACGAGCCGGATCGTGCGGGCGAGCGCACCCGGCTCCCCGGCGGCGGCGCGGCTGACGTACCCGCGCGCCCGCACGTACGACGCCGCGGCGCGGTTGAGCTCGGTGTCGTTGTGCGCGAGCGCCACGATGTGCGCGCGCACGCCGGCGCTCTGCAGGTCCTCGCGCACCTCGTCGATCCGCTGGCCGCCGAGGAACGTCGGCAGCACCGACAGGTCGATGTCCTCCGGCCGCGCGAAGCTCATCGCCTCGTCGACCGTGGCGCCCTGCACCACCACGGCGCCGACCTCGCGCTCGATGATGTGCTTGAGGCCCGCGCGGATCAGTGGGTCGTGGTGCAGCACGAGCATCGTCGCCGGCGCGGACGCGGCCCTGCGGCGCTCGAACAGCGCCATCGCGAGCATCCCGGTGATCGTCGACAGCGCGTGCGTCGCGGCCGTGAAGTCGGTGTTGGCGCGCAGCGCGCTGAGCGAGATCGCGCCGAGCACCTCGTCCCCCGCGACGAGCGGCAGAGCGCAGCCGGAGCGGAACCCCATGCTGCGCACGAGCTCGTCGACCGGACGCACGAAGCGGTCGTCGGCGCGGAAGTCGGCCGAGGCGAAGACCTTGCGCTGCGCCGCGACCTCGCAGTGCGTGGAGGCGTCGAACGGCAGTCTCGTGCCGACGTCGAACATCGTCGAGCCGGCGACCGCCAGCACCTCGAAGCGCCCGTCGACGAACTGGTTGACGCAGACGCGGTCGACGCCCAGCTCGCGCTTGATCAGCCACAGCGTCTGCTCGAGCGCGTCCTCGCGACGCGACAGCAGCGTTGACGTGACTCGCTCGGCCAGCACACCGTCCTCCACGACCACGGGACCGGACGCGCCGTCCGACCCACGGATCGAGGATACATGCGTGCGCACGTAGCTTCCAGGGACGCTCATCGGGGCGACGGCGTTCATGCGAGCTGCCGCGCGAGGCCGATGCGCGAATGGACGCCGAGCTTCGAGTAGCAGGACTTCAGATGCTGCTTGACGGTGTGCGGGCTCAGCAGCAGCCGCTCCGCGATGTCGGCGACGCGCAGCCCGCTGGCGGCCAGCTCGCCGACCTCCAGCTCGCGGCGCGTGAGCGTCTCCGCGCGCCCGGCCGAGGTCGCGAGGTCGCCGTCCTCGTGCAGCTCGAGCACGCTGACGAAGATCGACGCGTCGTGCGAGGCGCGGTTCGTGCGCACGCGCACGTGCGCCGGCTCGTGCCCGGCCGCGAGGCGCACGGCGCGCGCCCTGAGCCCCTCCTCGCGCCCGATCGTGGCGAGCACGCGCTCGCCGTCGCGGATCTCGCCCACGAGCCGGCGGGCGGCGGCGTTGACGTACGCGACGTCGCTGCCCTCGTGGCGGATCACCATCGCGTCGGACGCGAACTCGACCGCGGCGCGCAGGCACGAGCGCTCGCGCAGCCGGTCGGCGGCCCGCCGGGCGGCGACGACGCCGCGCGCGACGACGCGCGCCATCGTCGTCGCCGTCGCGCGGTCGCGGCGGTCGAACGGCGGCTCGCCCGGCCGGCGCATGAAGTGCAGCGCGCCGATCAGCGCCTCGCCCACGAGCAGCGGCGCCACGAGCACGTCGACCAGCTCGTGCAGCGCGAACACCTCGCGGTAGACGGGCAGCGACGTCCAGCGCTCGCGATCCATCAACGCGCACACGCCGACCGGCGCGCCGCGCCGGACCGCTTCGTTGAAGACCGGGTCGCGGCGCCGCCCGCTGTGCTCGTAGCGCTCGAGGTACTCGTCCCCGACGCCGCGCGCCCGCGCGCACAGCAGCCGCCCGCCCGGCTGCTCGAACAGGTAGACGACGACCGCCGCGGCCGGCACGAACTCGGCGCTCGCGTCGACGAAGCGCCGCGCGACCTCGCTCGGGTCCGCGGTGGCGCCGAGCGCCGACGAGAAGTCGACGAGCCGGAACGCTCCGTCGGCCGAGATCGCCGCCTTGCGCGGCTCCCGTTCGAGCAGCACCCTGCGGGCGGCGGTCGCGCTCACGTCACCGGCACCCGCATCAGGCCGACGCCCTCCAGCTCGGCGGTCATCACGTCGCCCGCACGCACGGGGCCGACGCCCTCCGGCGTCCCCGTCAGGATCACGTCGCCCGGATAGAGCGTGTACCAGCGCGAGGCGAGCGCGATCAGCTCGCGCACGTCCACGATCAGGTCGGCGGTGCTCGCCCGCTGGCGCAGCTCGTCGCCGACGTGCAGGGAGATCGCGAGCGCGTCCGGGTTCGGCACCTCGTCGGCGGTCACGAGCCACGGGCCGAGCACCGTGTAGCTGTCGGGCGACTTGCGGAAGCTGCGCCCCTCCGGGCCGCGGACCGTCATGTCGAGGCCGATGCAGTAGCCGGCGACGAGCCCGAGCGCGTCCTGCGGGGCGACGTCGGCCGCCTGCCGCCCGATCACGACCGCCAGCTCGACCTCGTGGTCGGTCCGGCGCCCGGTCTGCGCCAGCCGCACGCCGGCGGACGGGCCGACGAGCGACGTCCCGGCCTTCAGGAACAGCCCGAGCTTGTCGATCGGCGTCGCGAAGCCGTCGAATCTGGAGGCATGCGTGTTCGCGTGGATCGCGACCTGCTCGCCGACCTCCTGCTGGTGTCTGGCGTAGTTGAGCGGGGCGCCGATCACCTTCGAGGGGTTCGCGACCGGGCTCTGCAGCTCGACCGCGTCGAGCGCGACCCGCGGCGCGACCGGCAGCAGGCGCTCGATCGCCTCCCGCACGGCGGGCAGCTCCCGCACGAGCTGGTCGCCGGGCGCCGGCGGCCAGCGCACGACGGGCAGCACTTCCAGCGCGCCCGTGACGTCGGCGACGACGCCCTCCTCGACGAGCGCGACGCCCAGGCGGTCCCCGTTGTAGCGACAGACCCTCATGCCCGTCACCCCTGCCGCTCGACGGCCTGCTCGCGGTGGAGCCCGAGCGAGCGCACGACCGGCTCGTCGCTGAACGAGAACAGGACGGCGTCCTCGTCGCCGGACGCGTTGACGTGCTCGTGCACGGCCCACGCCGGCAGCGCGAACGTGTCGCGCGCGGTCCACTCGAGCCGCTCGCCGCCGACGATCGAGTGGCCGTTCCCGCGCACGACGTGGTAGACGGCGGCGCTCGTGTGGCGGTGCGCGTCGGTGTGCAGGCCGGGCTTCAGGAGCTGCATGTGGCAGCTCAGCGTCGGCATCACGGGACCGCCCGTGAAGGGGTTGACGTACTCGAACAGCAGGCCGTCGGCCGGCGTGCCGTCGGACACGGTGGCGGCCTCCGCGAGCTGGCGCTCGACCTGCTTCCAGGGGAAGGCGATGACCGGCGAGTACGGCGTCGAGGCGTCGACCCAGCTCGGGTTCATGCGCGCCGAGGCGTACAGCCGCGCGCTCAGGTTCTCGGGGACCGTCAACGCCTGGCGCGCGTCGCCCGTGACCTCGAAGAAGTGCGTCTCGAGCTTGTGCAGCAACGGCAGATCGAGCCCGTCGAGCCAGATCATCGGCTCGTCCGTCTCGTTGCCGTGGTCGTGCCACGTCCAGCTCGGCGTCAGCACGAGGTCGCCGACCTCCATCGTCGCCTTCTCGCCGTCGACCGCGGTGTAGGCGCCCGAGCCCTCGCAGATCAGGCGCAGCGCGGCGGCCGAGTGGCGGTGCATCGGCGCGATCTCGCCGGGCAGCACGAGCTGCAGCCCGGCGTACAGGTTCGCGGTCGCGGCCGGGCGGCCGTCGAGGCCGGGGTTCATCAGCATCAGCACGCGCCGCTCCGCCTCCTCGGCGGTCACCACGCCGCCCGCCTCGAGCAGCAGCTCGCGCACCTCGGCGTACGGCCACAGGAACGGGACGGCCGGGGTGCTCGGCTCCTTCGGCAGCAGGCCTCTGGCGCGCCACAGCGGTGCGACGTTGGCCGGCGACAGCTTGTCGTAGAACGACATCGTGCTTCTCCTCATCGACGTTCGGTGGACCGGGCGACCTCGAAGCGCTCCAGCGCGTCCGGATCCCACGCGATCCCGTGGCCCGGCCGCTCCGGCGCGCGCATCAGCCCGTCCTCGGCGACGAGCGTCTCGGCGAGCAGGTCGTCGAGCAGCGGGAAGTGCTCGACGTACGTGGCGGACGCCGCCGCCAGGCAGACGTGGACGTGCAGCTCGGGCAGGAAGTGCGGGCTGATCGTGGCGCCGAGCGCCTCGGCCACGGTGGCGATGCGCATCGTCTCCGTGATGCCGCCGGCCAGCGGCGCGTCCGGCTGCAGCACCGACGCGGCGCCGCTGCGCAGGTAGGCGGCGAAGTCGTGGCGGCCCTGCAGGTGCTCCCCGGCGGCGATCGCGACGTCGAGCTGCGCGGCCAAGCGTGCGTGCCCGGCGAGATCGCCGGCCGGCAGCGGCTCCTCGAGCCAGTGGAAGCCGAGCTGGGCGAGCTCCGCCCCGAGCCGCACCGCGCTCGCGTAGTCGAGCCGCTCGTTGCAGTCGACCATCAGCCTCGCCTGCGGGCCGACGGCCTCGCGCACGGCGGCCATGCGCGCGACCTCCTCCTCGACCGGGCGCGTGCCCACGCGCAGCTTGACGGCGCGGTAGCCCTCGTCGAGGTAGGACTGCGTGCCGGCGACCAGCTCCTCGACGCTCATCGCGTTCGTCGCGCGGCCGCTGCCGTAGACGGGGATCGCGTCGCGTCGGGAGCCGAGCAGGCGGTGCAGCGGGAGCTCTGCGGCGTGCGCCCGCAGATCCCAGACGGCGATGTCGAGCGCCGACAGCGCCGGCAGCGAGACGCCACGCCCGATGCGGTGGGTGGCGGCGCGCAGCCGCTCCCAGGTGCGATCCCAGTCCGCGGTCGACGAGCCGACGACCGGCTCGCGGAAGGTCGCCTCGACCATCGTCAGCACGGCCTCCGCGCCGCCGGTCAGGGCGTACGTGAAGCCCGTGCCGGCGCACCCGTCGGAGTCGGTGAGCGTGACGAGCACGACGTCGAGCTGCGTGGCGCCCGAGCCGCCCCGGGCGGCCCCGAGCGGGACGCGGAGCAGGCGGGCGTCCAACGCGGCGATCGACGTCATCGCATGCCGCCCGATCCGTGCGCGCCGACCTCGCGCAGCGGCCGGCCGGAGGTCATGCCGGCGTACGCGCGCTCGAGCTCGAGCAGCGTGCGCGTGCCGACCTTGTCGAGGTAGGCCGCATGGTCCTCCGGCCCGTCGATCCACTCGGCCAGGTACGCCTCGAAGGCCGCCTCGTCGCCCTTGCGGTAGGCCTCGCTGGCCGCGACGTAGGCGCGGATGTGCGCGGCGTCCTCGCCGTAGCAGCCGTGGCTGGAGTACGGGTGCGACCCGTACGGCGCCTCGACGACGGCGTCCGCGTAGGGGATCGTCGTGCGCATCGGGTCGCGGCGGATCACCTCGTTCGGGACGACCTTCTCCGCGCACACGGCGACGCGGTCGGCGGCGCGCGCCATCAGGCGGTCGCCGAAGCGGGCGCCGAGATGCTGCGCGTTGCCGTAGCAGTCCGCGACGCCGACGTGGAAGAAGCCCCAGTCGGCACCGATCGCCGGCACCGCGATGTACTCCTTGCCGTCGCCGAGCGGGCTCTCGAAGACCTTCAGGTCGGGGTTCAGCTCAGGGATGCTCGTCCCGATCCCGCCCTGCCAGGCGACGAAGTCCTGCCCCATCGCGCGCGCCTGCAACCCCGCGTACATGATGTACTCGGAGCTCTCCCAGATCTCCAGCTCGCCGCGCTCGGCGGCGCGCCGGAAGCAGTGCCCGATCGGCGTGTAGAGCTCGGCCCCGACGTACGGCGCGATCAGCTTGCGCACGCAGCCGGCGCCGATCAGCAGGTCGACGTCGAGCCCCGCGGTGGCAGCGCCGATCACGGTCAGGTCCCGTACGCGGCGCCGCACGAGCTCGCGCACGATCGGCATCGGGTGGTTGGCGGTGATGAAGCCGCCGAGCACGATCGTCATGCCGTCTTCGACGCGACCCGCGACCTCGGCCGCGCTCGCGAGCACCACGCGGCGTCCGCTCTCGTCCGTCTTCCACATCTGCCTGGCTCCTGGCCCTGGGCGCCCGGTCATGCCCGCAGCACCCCCTCGCGGTCGATCGAGCGCAGTCGCGTCAGCTCGCCCGCCGTCGGCGGCGCGATCTCCGCGAACTGCCCGGAGCGCTCGACCGGGAAGCCGGTGTGCTCGGCGATCTCCTGCTCGGTGTGGCCGGGGAAGACGCCGCGCAGGCGCGCCGTCATGCCGGGTCCGGTGAAGTCGAAGACGCCGCGGGGCGAGACGATCCGCTGCGGGCCGTTGCCGCGGAAGCCCTTCTCGCGCCAGCCGGCCGGCCCCATCGTCGAGACGTAGTCGACCTGCTCCACGAAGCGCTTCGTGTCGTGCGCCGTCATGAAGATGCTGACGTCTCTGACGGAGACGATGTCGTTGATGCCGACAGTGCCGGGGCCGCGCATCGTGAAGTCGGTCCCCTCGCCGATGCCGATCAGGTTCACGTTGCCGCGATAGTCGACCTGCAGGCCGCCGACGAAGAAGTGGTCGGCGAAGAACCAGCGGTTCGAGTCGGCGTACCTCTCCGGGTGCTCGTAGTAGTCGCGCCCGCCGCCGGCCGCCCCGTAGAACAGGAACATCTCGTGGTGGTCGACGTACGCCTCCGCCCAGTCGAGGATGCGGTACTCGGTCGAGGTGCGCGGGATGCCCCACACCTCGCGGCCGACGAGGTTGCACAGCCAACCGGTGCCGCCGAACTGGATTCTCAGGTTCGGCGCGTGGCCGAGCTGCGCGAGCATCGCGGCGCCGTAGGAGATCTCGGTGTGGTTGCCGGAGACGATCCGCTCGCCGTCGCGCAGCCGGCGCGCGAAGTAGACGGCCATCATCTCCTTCCAGCTGGCCGGCTCGCGCGCGGCGCCGGCTGCCGTCGCCTCAGGCGCCATGGCCGGCCCCCGCGGCGGTCTCGCCCGCCCGCGTCGCTGCGATCCGCGCGCGCAGCGTCGCCTTGTCGACCTTCCCGACGTTGGTGAGCGGAAGCTGCTCGACCAGCTCGAGGCGCTCCGGCAGCTTGAACGTCGCGATCTGCTGCGTGCGCAGGTGTTGAATCAGCTCTTCGAATGTCAATTCAGCCTCGGGATTGAGCGTGACGAACGCGCATGCCGTCTCGGTGAGCTCGGGATGCGGCATCGCGACGACCGCGGTCGCGGCCACCGCGGGATGGATGAGGATGAGGTTCTCCACCTCCTCGGCGGAGATCTTCTCCCCCCCACGGTTGATCATGTCCTTGATGCGGCCCTCGACCACGAAGTTGCCCGAGGGATGCAGCCGCACGACGTCGCCGGTGCGGTAGAAGCCGTCGGCGGTGAACGCGCGCGCGTTGTGCTCCGGGGCGCGGTAGTAGCCGCGCAGCGTGCAGGGACCGCGCGTGATCAGCTCGCCGCGCTCGCCGGCGGCCACGTCGCGGTCCTCGGCGTCGACGATGCGGCACTCGTCCGCGGCGAACATCGGCCGGCCTTGCGTCTCGATCAGCACGTCCTCGCCGTCGTCGAGCGCCGTGAAGCAGACGAGCCCCTCCGCCATCCCGAAGACCTGCTGGATCGTGACCGCCGGGAAGGCTGCCATCGCGCGCCGCGCCACGTCCGGCAGCAGCCGCGTGCCGCCGACCTGCCACAGCCGCATCGAGGAGAGGTCGAAGTCGCCGCGCTCGGGGGCGCTCGCCCAGCGGGCGGCGACGGTCGGCACGAGCGCGGTGTGCGTGACGCGCTCGCGCTCGATCAGCGGGAACGCCTCGGCCGGGCGCACGAGGCTCGTGACGACGACCTTGCCGCCCGTCAGCAGCGTCCCCAGCATGCCCGGGTAGGCGATCTGGAAGTTGTGCCCGGCCGGGAGCGCGATCAGGTTCACGTCGCCCTCGCCGAGCGCGCAGATCTCCGCGGAGCGCTCGATCGCGCAGACGTAGTCGCGGTGCGTGCGGGGGATCAGCTTCGGCAGCGCCGTCGTGCCGCCCGACAGCAGGAACAGCGCCACCTCGCCCGCGTCCGTCGGCGCCGCCGCGAGGACCCGCTCGCGCACGGCGTCGCGCGGGCCCGCGACCGCGACGTCGCGCGCGTCGCGGAAGCGCCGGCGCGCCGCCTGCGGGAAGACGACGACGTGCTCGAGCGTCGGGACCGCGGCGACGACGCGCTCGGCGAGCTCGACCGTGTCGAGCTTCGGCGTCTCGGCGCCGACGAAGTACGCCTTCGCGTCGGCCGCCTCGGCGAAGTGCGTGAGCTCGCGCTCGCGGTGCGCCGTCAGCGCCAGCACCGGCAGCACCCCGATCCGCACGACCGCCAGCAGGGCGATCAGGAAGTCGGCGCTGTTCGGCAGCTGGAAGATCGCGCGGTCGCCGGCGCGCAGGCCGAGGTCGAGCAGGCCGGCGGCGAGCGCGTCGGCCGCCTCGTCGAGCTGGCGGTACGTCAGCCGGCGCTCGTCGTCGATGAGCGCGACGCGCTCGCCGTGCTGCTCGCACCAGCGCAGCGTCGCCGTCGCGAGCGTCTCGTCGCCCCAGCAGCCCTCGCGCACGTAGCGCTCGGCGAGCTCGGCGGGCCACGGCACGCAGCCCTCAAGCATGGGAGCGCCTCCGGCGCGCCGCGGCCGTCGCGCGAGCGCCCGTCTGCGTCTTGATCGTCGAAGCCATGGCGGTAGCTTGTCGCCGCGCCGAACTCCTCACCACGTCAATACGTGCAGGGGAAAACCCTCAAATTGCGGGGGCGCCGAACGGGCTCATCCGAGCTGCGGATCGGCCCACGCGCGCTGCCCGAGGCGGGGCTCGCCGCAGCACACGTCGGCGCGCGCGGCGAGCACCGCGGTGCTGGCCTCGTCGTCGTCGGCGACGGCGCCGAACAGCACGAGCGGGAGCCCCGCGCGGATGCGCAGCAGGCCGGCGAGGTGCTGCGCCGCGGTGCGCCGCTCGTCGCCCGTCGTGTCGTCGAACGAGGCGGCGAGGAAGGCCGCGCCCTCCTGCGCGAGCCGGCTCGCGCGCTCGAGCGCGCGAGCCGGCTCGGCGGCGTCGTCCGCCGTCAGGCGCAGCTCGGCCCCGACGACGCAGGGCGTCAGCTCGCTCGCGCGGCGGACCGCGTCGAGGTGGACGTCGTCGGCCGCCGCGCTCGCCGCGACGACGAGGCAGTCGACGCACGAGCCGCGCAGCAGCTCCAGCGTATGCGGCGCGAGCGCGGCGGCGTGCAGGCGCAGCGCGGTCGCGCCGGCGGTGCCGGCGCGGACCGTCTCCGCGGCCGCGAACAGATCGGCGAGGTCAGCCTCCGCGAGCTGCAGCCCGGCGCCGTCGACGACGACGAGCCCGGCGCCCCAGCGGGCGGCGCCGACGATCGCCTCGGCGGCCAGCTCGCGCCCCGCGGCGTCCGCGGCGGCGGCCGGCAGCGAGCACACGACGCCGATCCGGTTGGCGAGCGCGAGCGGCCCGACGCGGCAGGGCGCCTCCAGCGCCGCGGGCCGCGATCCGCCGTCGCCGTGGCGCTCGGCCCACCAGCCGTCGACCGCGCGCACGAGCCGCCGATCGCGCGTGCGCAGCTCGTCGCGGGTGATGCGCGGCGTGCGCGTGAGGTAGTTGAAGACGAACTGCTCGGTCGGCAGCGACGTCTGCTCGCCGAACCAGTCCCACCAGCGGCTGCCGGCCTCGGCCGCCGCCTGGACGCGCTCGACGGCCGGGCGCCGCTCGCGCTCGTAGGCGCCGAGCGCCGCGTCGACGTCGTCGTGCTCGGCCAGCACGCGCGCCAGCACGACGCCGTCCTCCATCGCGAGCTTGGTGCCCGAGCCGACCGACGGATGCGCGGTGTGCGCCGCGTCGCCGAGCAGCACGTGGCGGCCCGTGTGCCACGAGGCGGTGCGCAGCTCGCGGAAGCGCAGCCACTTCGAGTTGTTGCCGACGAGTCGGCCGCCGCCGAGGT
Source organism: Conexibacter sp. (assembly GCA_035654055.1). Classification (GTDB taxonomy): domain Bacteria; phylum Actinomycetota; class Thermoleophilia; order Solirubrobacterales; family Solirubrobacteraceae; genus Conexibacter. The sequence goes on along the minus strand of DASRXW010000054.1, from coordinate 534 downwards.
GGGCGGCGAAGACGTCGTGCAGGTAGCGCACGCTCGCCTCGTCGCTCTCGCCCGGCGGCAGCGTCAGCGTCGGGTCCAGGCCGGCGCGCACGAGCGTCTCGGTCTCGGCGTCGACGACGAACGTCGACAGGTCGGGCGCAATCGGGTAGACGTGCGCGCCGAACGCGCCGGCCTCGGTCGCCTCGAAGACGAACGAGAAGGAGGGGAAGCCGTGCGTCGCCCCGAGCCAGATGTAGTTCGAGCGCGCCGTTCGCCAGGCGGGCCGGAAGACGTCGGCGAAGCGCTCGCGCACGAGGCTGTTGACGCCGTCGGCGCCGACGACCAGGTCGCACTCGCCGAGCTGATCGAGCGCCTCGACGCGCCGGCCGAAGACGAGCTCCGCCCCGCTGTCCGTCGCGCGCTGCTGCAGCACGCGCAGCAGCTGGCGCCGCGTGATCGCCCAGAACGAGTGCCCGTGCGTGACGACGCTGCGACCGCGGTGGCGCACCTCGATGTCGCCCCAGCTGGCGGCGTCGCGCTGGAGCGCGCGATAGG
>DASRXW010000053.1:0-11052 GCA_035654055.1 Conexibacter sp. | reverse complement strand
GGGTCCGGTGTGCCGTTTACCGGAGTGCCAGCAAACCGGAAATGAGGAGAGGTGCGGTGCTGGGATTGTCGTGGCGCGCTCGCGCGCGGTTGGTCGCCCCCGTCTGCGGGGTTGTCTTGGCACTGTGCGCCAGCACGGGAGTCGCGTTTGGTGACGGGCTCCCCGACGGGCGCAGATACGAGCTGGTGTCCCCGGTCGACAAGGCCGGCGGGCAGATCGTCCCGGAGAGCACGCGCACGCACGCAGCAGCCGGCGAGTCGCCGGGCATGCCAGCGGCGGTGAGCTTCATCTCATTGGTCGCGTTCGGTGACGTGCAGGGCACGGGGATCTCGACGGAGTACCTCGCCCAACGCGACGCCACACCGGGCACGAGCGGGTGGGCGACGCATGGGATCTTCCCGGCGCAGGAGCCGGAGTCGTTTCGCGCGATCGTGTTCGGGTTGGAGCCGTCCTATGTCGGGGAGATGTCGCCTGATCTGAGCAAGGGCGTGTTCAACTCGTGGTCGCCGGTGACCGACGCCCCGAACGTCGCGCATGTGCCGAACCTGTACGTGCGTGAGGACCTGCGCACCCCAGGCACCGGCACCTACCGGCTGCTGACCAACGCCACCTCACCCCTGGCACCCGCGAACCTGTTCCCCGACTCGCGGCCGTTCATCGCGGATCACACCAGCGACCTTCAGCACGTGATCTTCGAGTCGGCGTTGAACCTGACCAGCGACGCGAGAGGCTTCCAGACGAAGCTCTACAAAGCCGACGGCAACCAGACACGGCTCGTGATCGCCGGCCCCGCAAACGCCGGCGCTGGCGCCTCCTCGCGCAGATACACGCCACGGACGCTCTCCCAAGACGGCAGCCGCGTCATCTTCAAGACACCCGACGGCAGACTCTTCCAACTCGATGACCGCGGCACCCCCACCACCGCAGACGACGCCTACGCACAGATCAACGCCACAGAGGCCACCACCCCCGACACGCCGGCCGCAGCCAGATATGAGATCGCGAGCGTCGACGGCTCACGCGTCTTCTTCATCAGTACCGAGAGACTGACGAACGTCGATGGTGGCGGCCTCTACCTGTGGGCGCGCCAACCCACAAACCAGACCCAATCGGTGACCGTCGACGCAACCGGTGGGACGTTCACGCTGAGCGCGCACGGCCAAGCACGCGACGGCAGTACCGACGCAACGACCCCGCCGCTCGCGCACGACGCGACCGCAGCACAAGTCCAAAGCGCGCTCGAGGCGTTGAGCGTGATCGGCAGCGGAAACGTCACCGTCACCGGCGGCCCCGGAAACGCGGGCGGCACCACCCCGTATCTCGTCACGTTCACCGGCGCGCTCGCAGGCATCGACGTCGCCCCACTGACCACCGACGCCAGTGCCCTCACCGGCGGCGCCGCCACCGCAACCGCTTCCATCACCACACCAGTCCACAACCTCTCACTCATCGCCTCAACGGGAAGCTTCTTCGCGGGCGCGATCGGGGCCTCTGAGGACGGCCATCGCCTCTACTTCGTCGCCGGAGGCGGGCAGTTCGTCAACGGCGCACCACCCGTCGGCGGCGTCGGTCTCTACTACTGGCAGGACGCCGACGGCACCCCCGGCGGAACGCTCTCGTTCATCGGCGAGACGGCCGGCGGCGATGTGGGCACCGTCGTCACCACTGAGCAGACATGGCCCATCGCAAAGATCTCGCGTGTGACACCCGATGGCAGAACGATGATCTTCGAGGTCTCCAACGGAAGCGGTCTGGCGTTGAGATATGACCAGTCGAGATGCCTGAACATCGTCGACGGGGTCAACTTCGGCAACCCCAATCAGACCGGCTTGGGGTGCTCGGAGGTGTACGTGTACCGGGCCGATAGCTCCACGCCGACCAGACCAGACCTGGCCTGCGCCTCCTGCCTCCCATCGGGTGCACCCGGGACCCAGAGCGCATGGCTCAACATTCGCAGAGCCGCAAGCGCGACCACCGCTTCGTCGCACCTGAACCACGTGCTCTCCGATGACGGCACGCGGGTGTTCTTCAGCACCCAAGAGGCGTTGGTGCCCGAAGACACCAACGGAAAGGTCGACGCCTACGAGTACGACGTCCAAACCCACACCGTGCACCTGCTCTCGACCGGCAAGGACTCATCCGACTCGTTCTTCCTCGACGCAAGCGCCAACGGAAACGACGCCTACATCATCACCCGCCAACAACTCCTCGGCTGGGACACCGACAACGCCTACGACGTCTACGACGCCCGCGTAGGGGGCGGCTTCCCCGAACCCGCCACACCACCCCAAGAATGCGCCGGCGACGCCTGCCAAGGCCTCGCCACAGGCCTCCCCAACCTCCCAGCACTCGGCAGCCCCACCTTCCGAGGAGCCGGAAACGCCACCACCACCCCCCCCACCACCACCATCGCCAGACACCACCCAGCCGCCCTCAAATGCAAACGCGGCCAAATCAAACACAAAACACACGGCAAAACCCGCTGCATCAAACGCCCAAAAAAGACCACACGACACACCACAAAACGCAGGGCCAAATAACAACAACACAAGGGAGGCCGCACACACGCGGCCTCCCACTGGCCTGTGGTGGTTGGAGCGCTCCCCGTGGTTGTTGACACTCCTCTGAGCGCGGCGGTCTCGCGCTTGTCGCGGTGGGATGGTTTCCACCTGATCGCCGGCACGCTCAACCAGGCCGCGCTTGCTCGCCGTCGCGCCGGCCTCGCCGCGGCCGCCTGGCTGCTGTGCGCCGTCCTGTTCGTCGCCTGGATGGTTTCGCCGGTCGAGAGCGGTGAGGTGTTGCGCGTCGAGACCGGCTACTTCGACGTGACGGCACTCCTCTGCATGCTGCTTGTAGGCGCGCGTATCGAAGCGCCTCCGGCCTCTATTCGCGAAACGCCTCCGACAGCCGTCTAGCGGTCAGCTCCTGCATCTTGCTCAGTTGACCTTGGTCGACGACTTCGAAGGCAGATATCACCACCAGGAAGGACAGGCCACGAGCGACGGGTGTGAGGAACTGGTCGAGGTAGATCGCGACAGGTCCGGCGAGAGTCGATGTCGGTATTCGCGTACGAGACTGGAAGCCGTGCCTCCCGTAAGGATGAGTGTCGAGCAGGAGCTCGTCCGGTGGACTCACGTCGACGACCTGCGCATCGAAATGGACGGCACCTGCGACTTCGCGGTACACGCAACGTCGGGTAGGTCCGGACCGGAGCGTCACGAAGGCGTGCAACATGGCGCCCCGATCGCGATACACCGCAACCGTCTGCTCGACTTGTATCTTTTCTGGCGCGCGGAAAGTGCGCGAGGTGGCGTGAGCGGTCGCCTCGCGCAGAAAGGCGCGGATGCCTCCGCATCGAAGCTTGGTTCGTTTCCGGTTTGCGGTCCACTCGGAGGGCAGATCGCCGGCGCGCAGGAGCGCCGACCGAGCAATGCCCTCATCGGTCAACGTCAGTGGCGCTGCCCGCTCGGTAGGTTGCCGCTCTCTCCTCGTTGACGCGTCTCCGCATCCGAGGAGCGTGATGCTGACAATCAAGAGCTGCAAGGCGAGTGCTCGGCGCATCGCATGTCCCCTTCATGGTCTGCTTTGAGCCGCCGCCTCAGCGAAGTGCGGCGGGCGTGCCGTCATACCGGCGATCGACGACACGGCCATCCTCGATCAGGAGAGCCCGGTCGGCGAGACACGCGACGTGCTCGTCGTGCGTGACGACCATGGCTGCGGCCCCGGACTCTCGCACTACCTCCTGCAGCAATCGGATGACGCTTGATCCGGTGGCCTGGTCGAGCGCTCCCGTGGGCTCGTCGGCGAACACGAGGATCGGTCGGCTCACACATGCGCGCGCCACTGCCGCTCGTTGTGCCTCGCCGCCGGAGACCTCCGCTGGGAGCGCGTGAGCGCGGTGGAGCAGGCCGACGCGATCGAGGATCGCGTCGGCCTGCTCCATCCCGCGACGGCGTGGCATACCGCCGAACAACAGTGGCGCGGCGACGTTCTCGCGCAGCGTGAGTGCCGGGATCAGATTGTCGCGCTGCAGCACGAACCCGACCTCTCGCGACCGCCATGCGGCCGCCTGCGCCTCCGTCATGGCTGCGAGATCTCGTCCGGCCACCGTCACGGACCCCTGCGTCGGCGTGTCCAGGCCGGCAAGCAGGTGGAGCAGCGTCGACTTCCCGCTGCCGGACGGTCCCACGACCGCGACGATCTGCGCAGCGACGAGCGTCACGTCGCACCTGGCAACTGCCGTCACAGAAGTGTGCCCGGCGCCGTACGTCTTGCTGACGCCCTTGGCGATCAACACCGGTCGAGCGTTCGGGTGCGACGTGACATCGGGGTGCGAACTCGGCACGCAGAACAGCTTCTCTGCTGCGTCGGCGTACGTCAAACGGATGCCGCTACTTCCGGTTGAACATAGAACCGAAATCTGGTTTGATGCGCTGAGCGGGCGGATCACTCGGGGGCCAGATGAGGGGCGAAGCGCTGTTCGCGGAGTTCCGCGACGCATATAAGGCCGAGGTCGAGCAGCTTGCGCACGATCTGCTGCTGGTTCAGCGCCCGCAAGCGGTACGGCGCTGGCTCTTGGAGCCGGTGGAGATGACGCTTCATGCGCGCCGGAACTTCTTTCGCACCGGTTTCGCGCTCGCGGCTGCCGATGCCGTGCAGCAGCGGCCGGCCGGCCGGCTCGCGGCCGCGGCGGTCGAGATCGCGTGGACCTGCGCACTCATGCTCGACGACATCTTCGACGGCTCGAGCGAGCGCGAGGGGCATCCGTGTGCCCATCGCCTCTACGGGGCTCTACGGACGACGGCCTCGGCGATGGCGGCCCTCGCGCTGACGATGACGTCTGCTCCAGTAGCTCCCGGGGCCCGCACCTGGCCCAAGGCCTACATGGAGTCGCTGGGCTTGATGCTGCTCGCCCGCGCCGCCGTTGTCCAGACCCCGATCTTTGCCCGGCCGCGCACCATGAGGCGCTATCAGTACGCGGCGCGCGAGATGAACAACAGCACGCACTGGGCGATGGTCGCCCCCCTCGCGCCGTATGCGTCGCGGGAGCTCACACGGACGGTGTGGGCGTATGCAGACACGCTGACCCTGATGGGGAAGATCGCGAACGACCTCGCCGACTACTGCGGCGGCTCGACCGAGAGCACGGTGATGTACAAGGACTTCGAAACTCGCAGGCCGACGTTCCCCGTGCTGCTGCTGCTCACATCCCCGCTCTCTTCGCGCGAGCGTATGCGGGTCGAGCGCCACTTCTTCGAGCGGCAACGCCCGAGCGAGCTCGCTCTTGAGGATCTGCTCGCTCTGCTCGCGACTCACGGCGCGCTCGAGCGCTGTGCCGAGACGTTGGAGCGGCGACGACATTCGGCGCGCCGCTTTGCCGACGCCACGTTGCGCATCGAGGTGCGCGCAGGTGCGCTCACGGCACTCATGCATCGATGGGTCGACTATGTAATCGACTCCAGTCGAGAGCGACTCGACCGACGCCCGACCCGGCTGTCCGTCTCCCGATGACGGCGCGCACGCTCGATCGCGCCGCGGCATTCAGCCTCGTGACATGGATGGCCTCCACCTGGCGCGGCGGATCGCTGCTCGTGCGCGAGGTGCGCGCCGCGATCGACGATCGCCGCTTCGGAGTGGCCGTGCCGCTCGTCGTCGCGCCTGCGGCGAACCTGTGCGTCATCGGCGCTCTCTTCCTCGTGAAGGCGCACGTCGAGGACGACGTCCTCATGCGGCGCAGCGGCGAGTACCGCATGTACGCGGCGCGCACGCCCAGGAGACTGCTGCCCCGTGTCGTCTGATGTCGCGGCGCGCGGCAGGTCCGGGGCAGGCGCTCGCAGTCCGCGGTCGTGCGTCGTCGTCGGAGCCGGCCCGGCCGGCCTCTCCGCTGCGTGGTGGCTCCAGCGTCACGGTGTGCGGACCGTCGTGCTCGAGGCCGCGGCCGAGGTCGGCGGTCGCACGCGGAGCGTGCGCGTGCATGGCTCCACGCTCAACCTCGGTGCCGCGTTCCTGGCGTCGTTCTACGACCAGACCCTCGCTCTGTGTCGCGCGCTCGAGCTGCCGCTCGTCTCGCCGCGCGTGCATCCGACACGCGCAGGCGCTCAGCGCGTCATGGCCACACCACGTGGGTATGTGCCATATGCCCCCGGCAGCCTGCGCGGGTTCGTGCGCTTCTCGCTGGTTCCGGCACGACAGCGGCTCCGCCTCCTGAGGGAGCTGGTGAGCCTCGCTCGGGGGCCCGCCCTGCACATCGCGGACCACCATTCGCTCAGGAGCGTCGACGACGTGGATGCCCGCAGTTGGGCGGTGGAGCGCTTCGGGCAGGAGGTCTGCGACTACTTCGTGCGTCCCGCGATCGAGCCGTTCTTCTACATGAGAGCCGAAGAGGTCTCGGCCGGCGTCGCCCGAGCTTTGCTGCGACATGCGGTCCACTGGTCGATCGTGACGCCGCGGGCGGGCATGGGGGCGCTTTGCGCTGCGCTCGCGGCGCCGCTCGACGTGCAGCGCGGCTGTCGCGTGCAATCGATCCGCCGGGAATCGAGAGCGGTCGAGATTCATCATGAGCGCGGCTGCGCTCGCGCTGACGCCGTCGTGCTCGCGGTCCCGGCCCCGGATCTGCTCGCCATCGAGGGTGGTACGACGACCAGCCGGGAGCGCGCGGAGGTCGCGGGCGCGCGCTTCGAGCCCTGCATCATCGCGCTGATGGGCTACTCGCACCCGGTCGCGCTTCCCGCCCCCTCGGTCACCATCGGCGGTGCGGGTCCACATGCGCTGGTCGGCGCCACCGCCCTGTCGCGCGGCGGCGTTCCAGGGCACATCTCCGCGGGCGAGGAGGTGGTGTCGGTGCTCGCGATGGGCTGGCGCAGTCGTGCTCTGCTCGCGTGCGACGACGACGCCATCGTCGCCGAGCTGCGGCGCGACGTGTCGAACCTCGGGTTCACCCTGCCCGATCCCGCATGGCATCTGGTGGTCGCGCGAGAGCAGGCGACCGTGATTCCCGAGCCCGGGTTCACGCGCCGGCTCCACCGACTCGCCTCACTGCCACGCGAGCGCGTGCACCTGGCCGGCGACTGGTTGACCGGCAGCTCGACGGTCGAGGGCGCGGTTCGCAGCGGGCTCGCCGCCGCGGGCGCTGTCGTCGGGAACGCAGGCAGGGCGGAGCGCGTCGCATGAGCTCGGCGCGCGCGAGCACGAACGTCGCGCCCGCGCTGCGGCGTGGCATCGAGCGCCGGGCGCGCGCCCTGGACGCGATCGTCCTGACGGGCTGGTCTGCGGTGCTCTTCCCGGTCTGCTGGCTCCTGCGCGCGCCGTGGTGGCTTGTGAACCTGCTGCTGCTCACGCTGCCGGCGACATATCTGCTCGCGCGGTCACCGCTCGCGCGCCGCGGCGTGCATCCCTGGTTCGTCGTGAAGTATGCGCTCTTCGTGTCGGTCTTCTTCAATTACCTGTGCGTGCGCTACTCCGCTTGGGCGGGGCCCTCTGACTTTCCGCCCCTCCCCGGTGGCGTGTTGGTCGAGCAGGTGACGTGGTGCGCTCTGATGATCGTGCTCGTCGTCGCGGTCCACGAGCGCTTCTCTGCCCGACCGTCCGCGGCGCCCACGGTGCGCTGGTCCCGCACGGTCCTCAGCTGCTTCTTCTTCGCTGGATTCGTGGTAGCACTCGTGCCACCGCTCCATGCGCCGCTCCGCGATCACGTCTACCTCAAGGTCGGGTTGATCCTCTACCCGGTGATCTTCGCGGTGGCCCTGCGGGTCGACCCGCGCGCCATGCGGTCGCTGCTGACGACGGGGGCTGTCTTCGTCGCGTTCGACCTCGCGTTCGAGCTGCTCGCGCTCCACAACGGCTACTGGCGTTTCCCCGGCCGCTACGTCGGCTGGGTGACCGTCGCCGGCTCGCGCTTCCCAATCGAGGAGCTCGCCTTCATGGTGGTGCTGCTCGGCCCCGCGATCGCCATGACGAACACGGTCTACCTCAACTGGAAGGGACTCGGCCGCCGGTGAGCCGGCGGTCTCGCCACCAGTCGGCGGGCGTGTGGATCGTGGCGCTCGCGCTGCTGCGCTCGTTGCGCCGCCGCCGCATGCGCGTCGCGGCCGCGTTCGCCGCCGGCGTGTGCGGGCTCGCCCTCACGACGGCCGTGTTCGTGATCAGCTGGTCTGTCCTGGATGCGATTCGCGACGTGAAGATCAGCTCGCTCGATCATGCCGACTGGGCGGCCGTCGCGCGATCGTCGTCGGGGATGGACGCGTCGGTCGCACAGCGGATCCGGCGCGCCGTTCGCGGGGCACACGTCGCACCGGTCATCCTGGCCAACACGCGACTCGTGGATGGCGGGACCGAGCCGTTTCTGCTCGTCGGTGCGACGACGGAGCTTGAACGGCTGCTGGCGCCGCGCGAGCAGCGGCAGATGCGGCGGCTGCCGGTGCTCAGAGGCGATGCGCTCTACCTGACGCAGGAGGCTGCCAAGGATCGCCACATCCGTGTCGGCGACACGGTCGCGCTCCAGACGCCAGGCGGCGTGAGGAGCTGGCGCGTCACCGGCTTGATCGAAGGCTCGTTCGCCAATCGTGGACAGGTCGCGTTCGCCACTCTGCCGACCGTGGCGCGCGCCTTCGAACGGCCGCGGTCGATCGACATGCTGTTCATCGGGCTGCCGACCGCCGCGAGCGACGGACACGCGAGGCTCCAACGCGCGGTCGCCGGCGTCGCCACGATCGTGAGACCGGATCACATGACCGACGGATGGGCGAAGTCCTTTCGCTCACTGCGAAGTCTGCTCGCGGTGTTCGCGCTGCTTGCGCTCCTGACCTCCGCGGGGGTCCTCTACTTTGCATGGCGCCTCACGGTCGAGGAGGAGCGCCTGAACGTCGCCCGCCTCTGCCTCGTCGGCGCGAGCAAGCGACATCTCGCGGTCGCGGCAACGCTCATCGCCATCCCCGCTCTCTGCATCTGCCTCCTCGTCGGCGCGCCCCTCGGCCTCGCGCTGGGGGCAAGTCTCTCCGGGTTCACCGATCGCCTCGTCACGCTCGCTCAACTCGCAGCTCACCCGCGGACGCCGATCGTGAAACCGGTTCTCGCCACTGCGGCGATCGGCGGTCTGACGCTGACGCTCGCATGGATCGGAGCGACGATGGCTCTGCTCCGGGTCCCTTTGATCGAGAGCATCACCGCCCGCCGGGCAGCTCCTGCGCCGCGCAGCGTGCGCGGCGCCGCCATCGCGACCTTGACCGCGGGCGTCGCGAGCATGGTGCTGCTCCGCATCCCCGCGACGCATGCGCGCGCGCTGGCCGCCGCCGGCCTCCTGCTCACGCTGCTCGGCGCGAGCATGGTGGGCCCGGCGCTTGCCGGAGCTGTGCTTTCCCGCCTCCCGGGCTGGACGGCGCTTGCTGCCGGTCGAGAGGTGACGCACGGCCTTCGGCGCAGCTCGTCGCTCGTCGCCGTGTTCGCCCTCGCGGTCGCCATGGCAATTGGGCTGGACGGCGCCGCAGGAAGCCTGCGCCGCCAGATGGATGCCAACGTGCGTGCCTGGACGAAGGCCGACATATTCGTCGACGCCGCCCCTCCGGGCGAAAACCTCCAGGACGACAAGTTCGCTCCTTGGAGGGAGGCCGCCGTAAAGCGCACGCCGGGGGTCGTTGCCAGCGGCTGGTTCGCGTACAGCCTGCTCGACATGGGCCCCCATCGCGTGTCCCTGTGGAGTTGGGGATCGGGAGACGGCATCAGAGGACTCCAACGCCTTGTCGCGCTCGACGTGACGGACGGCCCTAGTGGAGCCCGCTTCTGGCAGGCACTGGAACGCGGCGAGATCGGCGTGTCGACGAATTTCGCTCGCCTGAACGACGTCGGGGTGGGAGACACGATCGTCGTTCCGGGGCGCTCCAGAGCCTGGCGGCTGCCGATCGCCGCCGTCGTGAACGATCTTGTCTCGGACGGCGGCGTGCTGTTCGTCTCTCCACGTCGGTACGCACAGCTGTCCGGAGATCGCCGCCGCTACCAGTTTGCAGCGGCCCTGGCGCCTGGCGCGAACGTGCGTGCCGCACGCGCGCATCTGCAGCACGCGTTCGGCGCTGCCTATCCCGACAGCGTCGTGTGGGACCAGGCCGAGATTCGCGGCCACTTCGCGAGCTTGACGTCCGGCCTGCTGCAGGCATTCGGGCTGGTGGCGCGCGTGCTCTTCCTCCTTGCACTGCTGATCGGCGCCACAGCGATCACGGCGGGCGTCAGTGCCCGCCGCCGAAGCCTCGCGATCGCCCAGATGGTCGGCGCATCTCGCCGGCTCGTGCGGCGTCAAGTGATCGTCGAGCACCTGACGCTCGGCGCCTGCGCCTGGATCGTGGGAGTCCCCGTCGGTCTTGCTCTGGTTCCCGCGATCGTCAACGTCGTCGCGGTCGTAGCAGGCCTGCTGCCTGGGATCCAGCTCGGTTGGAGCAGCGCCCTCGTCACGCTGCCGCTGACACTCGCGCTGGTGGTCATGGCCCTGCTGCTGGCGACCCGGCGCTCCAGCACCCCCACCAACCTCGCAGGCGCCATCGCGGACGAGTAGCAAGCAGCCCCTGGAAGCCGCCGAGCCTGATCTTGATTGTGATCCGTCGATCGGCGCCCGGTTCTGAGGTGGACGCCGAGGTCAAGTCTCGGTTGGTGGTTGGTGTCCAGGGAGGCCGCGTGTGTGCGTGCGGCCTCCCCTTGTGTTGTTGTTATTTGGCGCGGTGTTTTGTGGTGTGTCGTGTGGTCTTTTTTGGGCGTTTGATGCAGCGGGTTTTGCCGTGGGTTTTGTGTTTGATCTGGCCGCGTTTGCATTTGAGGGCGGCTGGGTGGTGTCTGGTGGTGGTGGGGGCGGGGGCGGGGGTTGCGTTTCCGGCTCCTCGGAAGGTGGGGCTGCCGAGTGTTGGGAGGTTGGGGATGGTGGTGGCGAGGCCTTGGCAGGCGTCGCCGGCGCATTCTTGGGGTGGTGTGGCGGGTTCGGGGAAGCCGCCCCCTACGCGGGCGTCGTAGACGTCGTAGGCGTTGTCGGTGTCCCAGCCGAGGAGCTGTTGACGGGTGATGATGTAGGCATCATTT
>DASRXW010000052.1:0-9755 GCA_035654055.1 Conexibacter sp. | reverse complement strand
CATGAAGGTCGGTGTCGTCTCCAACGCCCTGTTGCAGTTTCCGTTTGAGGAGGGGTTGGATTTTCTGGTGGGGCTTGGGTTGGAGCGGGTCGAGGTTGCGTGTGGCGGGTATCACCGCAATCGTGCGTATGGGGATGCGGTGACGCTTGCTGCGGACGCGTCGGCGCGCGAGCGGTGGTTGGACGCGATCCGTTCGCGCGGGTTGGTGATCTCGGCGTTGGCGGTGCATGGTCCGGCGATGTCGCCGGACCGTGCGGTGGCGGAGGAGAGCGATCGCGACTTTCGTGCGGCGTGTGAGTTGGGTGCGCAGATCGGGGTGGATCGTCTGACGGTGTTGGGCGGGTTGCCGGAGGGTGCGCCGGGTGACCGGTGCGGTCATTGGGTGGTGAATGCGTGGCCGCCGCAGGAGCAGGAGATCCTCAAGTGGCAGTGGGAGCAGCGGGTGATCCCGTACTGGTCCGAGCAGGCGAGGATCGCGCAGGCGCATGGGTGTCGGATCTGTGTCGAGATCCATCCGAACACGGTCACCTATAACCCGTCGAGCTTTTTGCGGTTGCGTGGGGAGGTGGGTGAGACGATCGGGTGCAACTTCGATCCGTCGCACCTGTTCTGGATGGGCATCGACCCGCTCGAGGCGCTGCGGGTGATCGCGCGCGCTGGGGCGGTCTATCACGTGCATGCGAAGGACACGAAGGTCTTGGAGCACGTCGTGCGCCTCGATGGCGTGCTCGATCCCAAGCCGTTCTCGCAGCTCGACGAGCGCGCCTGGGACTTCCGCACCGTCGGCTACGGCCACGGCGAGCCGTTCTGGCGCGACATGGTGAGCATCTTGCGTGCCCATGGGTATGACGACGTGCTCTCGATCGAGCACGAGGACGACTACATGGACCCCCGTGAGGGATTGGAGAAGGCCGTCGCGCTCCTCAAGCCGCTCGTGCTCGAACGACCCGCCGTCTCCTCCTGGAACCTCACAGGCGACGAGTAGGCGATGGCGACGGAACGTGTCCGCGTCGGCGTCATCGGCGGCGGCCTGATCGCGCAGGCCGCGCACCTGCCGAACCTGCGCCGCCTCGACACGCACTTCGAGCTCGTCGCGCTCGCCGACCCGAGCGCGAAGGTCCGCGAGCAGGTCGGGCGCCGCTTCAACCTCCCCGCGACCTACGAGACGTGGGAGGCGCTCGTCGACGCCGGCGGCATCGACGCGGTCGTCATCTGCACCCCGCACAGCGCACACGCCGGGCCGATCCTCGCCGCGCTCGACGCGGGCCTCGACGTGCTCGTCGAGAAGCCGCTGTGCGTGACGCTCGAGGACGCCGAGCGCATCGTCGAAGCCGAGCAGCGGACCGGTCGGATCGTGCAGGTCGCCTACATGAAGCGCTACGACCCGGCGGTCGAGCGGATGATGACCGAGCTGCCGCGCGAGCCCGGCAAGCTGCGCTATGTCTCGGTCGTCACGTACGACCCGAACATGGTGCGCGAGCCGTTCTTCCTGCCGAGCGACCTCGTCCGCGGTGACGACATCCCGGCCGCGACGCTGGAGCGGATGCGGCGCAGCGAGCGCGAGCAGCTCGCGGCGGAGACCGGCACGGACGACCCGGTCGCCTGGCAGGCGTACAACTTCACGTTCCTGTCGGCGCTGAGTCACGACCTCAACCTGATCCACGGGGTGCTCGAGCAGATCGGCGAGTCGCTCCCCGCCGAGGTGATCGCAAGCGGCCGGTGGGCCGACGGCTGGGCCGGCAGCGGCACGCTGCAACTCGCGAGCGGCGTGCAGGGCAGCCTCACGTGGCTGTGGCTCGACGGGCTGCAGGAGTACCGCGACCGCTTCGCCGTCTACCTCGCGGACGCGGTGCACACGCTCAGCTTCCCCGCGCCCTACCTCGGCTGGCCGACGACGTACGAGCGGCGTCACGGTGACGCGCTGAGCCAGGCCTCCCAGCGTGCCACGGCGGCGATCGAGCCGTACGTGGCCGAGCTCCTGCACTTCCACGCGTGCGTCACGCAGCGCACGCCTTGCCGCACCGCGGCCGCGCAGGCGCGGCTCGACATGCAGGTGCTGAAGCAGATGTTCCTCGCCGCCCAAGCAGGCGTCGCCGGCCGATGACCGTCCAGATCGCCAACACCCCGGTCTCGTGGGGCGTGCACTACCCGCTCGACCCGCGCAACGACCCGTGGGAGCAGGTGCTCGACGGCATCGCCGCCGCCGGCTACCGCCAGACCGAGCTGGGCGCGCTCGGTTATGTGCCGGAGGACCCCGCGCTGCTGCGCGAGGCGCTCGACAGCCGCGGCCTGACGCCGACCGCGATGTACGTCTTCCAGCCGGCGCACGCCGATCGCGCGGCGCAGGCCGACGTGGTCGAGCGCTCGCGTCGCAGCTGCGAGCTGCTCGCGGCCGTCGGCGGGCAGCTGCTCGTGATCATCGACGAGCGCAACCCGCTGCGGATCCCGACCGCCGGCCGCAGCGGCGACGCGCAGCGGATCGACGACGCCGGCTTCGAGCAGCTGATCGCGGACATGACCGGACTCGGCGAGGTCGCCGTCGCCGCGGGCATCACGCCGGTGCTCCACCCGCACGTCGCCGGCTACGTCGAGTTCGAGGACGAGATCGCGCGCGCCGCCGAGGCGCTCGCGGGCACGCCGGTCAAGCTGTGCATCGACACCGGCCACTGCGCGTATGCCGGGATCGACGCCGCCGCGCTCTACCGCCGCTTCGCCGATCGCGTCGCGCACCTGCACTTCAAGGACGTCGACGGCGACGTGCTCGCGCGCGTGGTCGCGCAGCGGATCGACTTCGACACGGCGATGCTGGAGGGCGTCTTCTGCCCGATCGGACAGGGCGTGACCGACTTCGAGGCGTTTGCCACCGCGCTCGACGAGCACGGCTACGACGGGACCGCGACGGTCGAGCAGGACCACGAGCCGAGCGATCCGGGCAAGGCCGCGAAGGCGCTCGCCGGCGCCGTCGCGAGCCTCGAGTTCCTGCGCCGTTCGGGGCTCGCGGCCGACTGAGGCCGCGCCAGTTCCCGTCCGCCGCGAGAAAGTGATTTGATCATCGTGTGACTATGGGGACGCGCTCGACGGCCGACGCGGCGCCGCGCGGAACGTGCGCGCCGGCGTTCGAGCCGGTGCGCGAGGCGTTCGCGCGCAACCTCGCGGAGCGCGGCGAGCGCGGCGGGGCCGTCTGCGTCACGCTCGACGGCGAGGTCGTCGTGGATCTCGCCGGCGGCGTCGCGGATCGCGCGGGCGAGCGGCCGTGGGAACCGGACACGCTCGCGATGGTGTGGTCGTGCACGAAGGGCGCGCTCGCGCTCGGCGTCCATCTGCTGCTCGAGGCGGGCGAGCTCGACTTCGACGCGCCCGTGGCGCAGTATTGGCCGGAGTTCGCCGTCGGTGGGAAGGCCGAGGCGACGGTGGCGATGGCGCTGAGCCACCAGGCCGGGATCCCGGGGCTGGTCGAGCCGCTCGCGACACCGGAGCTCGTGTTCGACTTCGACGCGATGGTCGAGCGGACGGCGGCGGAGCCGGCGCGCTGGTGTCCGGGCACCCAGCACGGCTACCACTCCTTCACGTTCGGGTGGATCGTCGGCGAGCTGATCCGCCGCGCCAGCGGCATGGCCCCAGGGGCGTTCCTGCGGGAGCGCGTCGCCGAGCCGCTCGACCTCGACCTGTGGCTCGGCCTGCCCGAGGCCGAGGACCACCGCGCCGCGTACGTCGAGTACCCGCCGCTCCCGGACGATCCGGAGCCGTTCTACGTCGAGGCGCGGCGCAGCGGGACGGTTCAGCAGTCGGTGCTCAACTCGTGGGGCCGCTTCGTCGAGCCGGAGGTCTGCTCGCTGCGCGCGGCGCGTGCGGCGGGGGTGCCGGGGGCGGGCGGGATGGCGAGCGCGCGAGCGCTCGCGCTGCTCTACCGGCCGCTCGCGACCGACGGCCGCATCGGCGACGTGCAGCTGTCCGAGCGCGCGCAGGCGCGCATGCGCAGCGTCCAGGCGGCGGGTGCCGTCGACGTCGTGACGCTCGGGCCGTCGCGCTTCAGCTCCGGGTTTCAGAAGGGCCTGGTCGAGCCCGGCCCGTGGCCGAGCCTCCCGGAATCGCTGTTTGGTCACGGCGGCCAAGGTGGCTCGTTCGGCTACGCCGATCCAGCGCAACGTCTCTCGCTCGGCTACGTCACCGGCCGGCATGCGGTCAGCCCCGACGATCGGCGTGTGCACGCGCTGATCGACGCCGTCTACGCCTCCGTCGGGCGTCTCGCGCAGCCTCGCTGAGCGTCCCGGCCTGTGCGGCTGGGACAGGTCGCGCCACTTGACGCGACCTGTGACTCAGTGATTAGATGCCTGCGTGTGTGTGTCGAGTACGGGAAGCCGTGCTCCTAAGAGTGAGGTGAGGTATGGACCGTCCTTCGGTTCCGGCGCCGTCCACGGCGTCGACGAGCGGTGCGCCGTCGTCCCCCGGCAACGGGCTGACGCGCAAGTCCCTGCTCCAGCGCGGCGTCGGTGGCGTCGTGGGGGCATCCGCGCTGGGAGTGCTCTTGAGCGCGTGCGGTGACAACGGCAGCAGCCACGGCGGGTCGACCGGCGGCGGCGCGGCGGCGACGTCGTTCAAGCCGGACATCACCGCCCGCTTCGATCCGAAGCTGCCGGCCGGCTCGAAGCCCGCGCTCCCGCGGCGCTTCGGGTACGTGGCGTTCAGCTCCGACCCGTTCTGGGTGACGTTCTCGAACGCGGTCGGCCGCGGCTGCAAGGAGGTCAATCTCGAGCTCAGCGTCGCCAACGCGCAGGGCGACGCCGCCAAGTACGTCGACCTGCTCTCGCAGCAGCTCACGCGCAGAGTCGGGGGCACGTTCGTGTTCGCGCTCGCGCCCACCGCGCTCGACCCGATCCTCGCGGACGCGATCAGCAGCGGCGTCGAGGTGGTCACCTACAGCCTCGGGCCCAGCATCAGCCAGGTCGCTGCCAACGAGGTCGTCTTCGGCAAGCAGATCGGCGAGGCCGCCGCGAAGTACATCAACGACAGACTCGGTGGCAAGGCCAGCGTCCTGCTGTTCAACGAGGACAAGGCGGAAGCGCTCAAGCCGCGCTACCAGGCGATCCGCGACGCGCTGAGAGCGCAGGCGCCGAAGGCGACGATCGTCAAGGACCTGACGCCCGCGAACACGGCCGACGACGGCTTCAAGCAGGCGAGCAGCGCGCTCGCCGCCAACCCCGAGATCAACGCGATCATCGGACCGGGCCTCGCGACGGTGGGCGCGTTCTCGGCGCTCGAGTCGACGGGCAAGGCGAGACCGGAGATGTACATCGCGAGCATCGGCGGCACGCAGGACGAGCTGAACGCGATCCAGAAGCCGAACAGCGCGTTCAAGACCTCGTGGGGCTATCCCGACCTGCTCGTCGGCTACCTGTCGGCGCACTGGACGAGCGACTGGCTCGACGGCAAGGTCGTGCCGATGGGCCTCTACAACCCGCCGCTCGAGGTGACGGTCGCCAACGTCGCGAAGTTCCAGACGGACATGAAGCACCCGGAGAACGTGTTCAAGGAGAACCGCGTCGACGAGTACCTGCAGCTGTGGGGATCGATCAACTACGACACGCGCGACGCGCACCTCGCGGGCGCCTGGCATGGCCCGCAGGCTTGATACCCGATCGATGACGCGTCGACTGCGCAGCGCCTGGACGAATCGATACGACCCCGTTCCGGGGGAGGCGAGCAACCGCATCGGGCTCGCCTTCCTCGCGGCACTCCTGTTCCTCTACTTCTCACTGCATTATCCGAACTTCGTAACCACGGACAACTTCCTCAACATCGCCGTCAGCAATGCGGCGATCCTGATCGCTGCGATCGGGTCGATGGCGCTGCTCGTCTCGGGCAACGTCGACCTCTCGATCGGCAGCATGTACGGCCTCGCGAGCGTCATCACCGCGGAGGTTCTGTCCAAGACCGGCAACGTCGTCTTGGGCGTTGTCGCCGGAATCGCCGTCGGGGTCCTCCTCGGCGGCGTGAACGGCCTGCTCGTCCGCAAGCTCACGATCTCGCCGTTGATCGTGACGCTTGCGACGCTCGGCCTCTACCGCGGCCTCGCGTTCCTGATCACCCAGGGGTCGTCGGTGACCGGGTTCCCCGACGCGTTCCTCGCGATCGGTCGCGGCGGGATCGGGCGCATGAGCTGGCCGATCATCATCTCGCTCGTGCTGTTCGCGGCGCTCGCGCTGTGGCTGACGCGCACGCGCACCGGCTTGCGCGTCTACGCGCTGGGCGGCGACCCGCGGGCGGCCGAGCTGAACGGTGTGCGCACCGGCCGTCTGCTCGTCGGGCTGTACACGATGAACGGCGCGCTGATCGGCCTGCTCGCGGTGCTCACGACGGCTCGCCTGAACCTCGGCAACCCGACCACGGGCACGCAGTTCGAGTTCGACGTGCTGACCGCGGTGATCCTCGGCGGCGTCGCGTTCGCCGGTGGCGGTGGGCGGCCGATCGGCATCTTCGTCGGCGTGCTGCTGCTCGGCGTCATCAACGCCGGCCTCATCTTCGAGAACCTCCAGGACTTCTGGCAGCAGATCATCAAGGGCGGCCTGCTGCTCGTCGCCTTGATCGGCGACCAGCTCGCGGAGTACAACCGCGAGCGCCGCAATCGCGTCGGGCCGAAGCAGAGCGCCGACGCACGGGCGCCCGCCGCGACCGCGCCGCAGGCGGTGGCGTCGGAGGCGTCCGGCGAGCGGGCGGTCGGCGAGGTCGTCCTGTCGGCGCGCGGGATGACGAAGCGCTATGGGGCGCTGCTCGCGGTCGACCACGTCGACTTCGAGGTCCGCGCCGGGGAGATCGTGTGCGTGATCGGCGACAACGGCGCCGGCAAGTCGACGCTCATCAAGATGCTCTCGGGGGCGGTGCGCCCGGACGAGGGCGAGATCCGCGTGGACGGGAGAGCCGTCTCGCTGCACAGCCCGTGGGACGCGCAGGACGCCGGGATCGCGACGGTCTACCAGGACCTCGCGCTGTGCTCGAACCTGAGCGTCGCGCACAACTTCGTGCTCGGCCACGAGCCGGTGCGACGGCGGCTCGGCCTGTTCGTCGTGCGCGACGACCGCTGCGCCGAGCGCGAGGCCGCGGGGTATCTCGCGAACCTCGGGATCCGGCTGAAGAGCTATCGCACGATCGTGCGGCTGCTGTCCGGCGGCCAGCGTCAGTCGCTGGCGATCGCGCGCGCGGTCCAGCAGGCCTCGCGCGTCGCGATCCTCGACGAGCCGACGGCGGCGCTCGGCGTCACCCAGACGCGCAACGTGCTGCAGCTGGTCGTGCGCGTCGCGGAGAGCGGCACGGCCGTGGTCCTCATCAGCCATGACGTCCAGACCGTCATGTCGCACGCGGACCGGATCGTCGTGCTGCGGCTCGGCAGCGTCGTCCACGACGGCGCCGTCAGAGATCTCAGCAAGCTCCGCCTGCTCGAGCTGATGGCGGGCCTCACCGACCCGGCGGAAGCCGAGCAGGTCGAGGCCGACATCAGCGGCTCGGCCACACGGACCAGCTGAGCGGCCCGCCGCCTCCGCGGCAGGGTGCAGGGAACGGACCGTGGCCGCGCCGGATTCACTCGCCCGGCGCGGTCGTGTCGATCGCAGTGTGTGTGTTGGCGTTCACCTCATAACGAAGGATCGATCATGGCTTCAGAGCTCGCGCTCCTGGGCGGCCCCAGGAGCATCACCGACGACGCGTACGGCGTCTGGCCCGACATCCGCGACGCCGACCGCGACGCGGTCATGGGCGTCCTCGACCGCGGCGTCCTCACCGGCGGCGGCTCCGTCGAGGCACCCGGCTTCGCGCGCGAGTACGCCGACTTCGTCGGCACCAGGCACTGCCTCGGCTTCAACGCCGGCACGGCGGCGCTCCACGCATGCGCGGTCGCCAGCGGCCTCGGTCCCGGCGACGAGGCGATCGTCCCCGCCTTCACCTACGTCGCGAGCGCGATGAGCATGGCGCACGCCGGCGTGACGCCGGTGTTCGCGGACGTCGAGCTGGACACCTACCTGCTCGACGCCAACGACGTCGAGGCGCGCATCACCGAGCGCACGAGAGCGATCGTCGCCGTCCACCTGCACGGGCTGCCGTGCGACATCCACGCGCTGCAGGCGATCGCCGACCGCCACGGCCTGACGTTGATCGAGGACATCTCGCAGGCCCACGGCGCGCTGTACGACGGCAGGATCGTCGGCTCGTACGGCCGCTGCGCCGCCGGCAGCCTCAACGCGACGAAGAACCTGCCCGGCGGCGAGGGCGGCATGCTCGTCACGAACGACGACGACGTCGCACTCACCGCGCGACGGCTGCGGTACATGGGCGAGGACCCGCTCGACGCCGACCCGCCGGCGGGGCGTCGCTACTGGGCCTACGGGCTCGGCTGGAACTACCGTCCGCAGGAGCTGCCGTTCGCCTTCGCGCGCTCCCAGCTCAGACGGCTCGACGGCTACATCGCCAAGGCCCGTCGCAACGCGCGGATCCTCTCCGAGGGCCTCCGCGGGATCCCGGGGATCGTGCCGCCGGCGGTGCCCGAGGGGCGCGATTCGATCTGGTACATCTACCGCGTCCGCGTGGATCCGGCCGCGCTCGGCTGGTCCGGCTCGGACGTCGAGCTGCGCGACCGCATCGTCGCGGCGCTGCGCGCCGAGGGCCTGCGCGCGACGCTCTGGCAGCACGATCCGCTGCCGGCGTTCACCGCCTTCCGGCGCGACCCGCTGCGCCCGTGGGTCGCGGGCGTCGAGGAGGAGATCCGGCCGTGGGATCCCGCCTCCTATCCGGTCGCGTCGCAGATCTGCAAGCAGACGCTCGTGCTCGGCTCGGCCGTCCATCCGATCGTCGCCCAGTCGGAGGCGATGATGCACGCCTACGCCGACACCGTGCGCAAGGTCGTCCACCACCTCGACGAGCTGCTGGAGTCGAGCTTCGAGCTGCCCGACAGCACGCAGGCGGCGCTGCTGCTCGAGCGGACCGCCGGGCGCGAGGGAGAGCCCGACGTCGTCCCCGTCTGAGCGGCGGCCGATCGGCTGACGCCGTTCGTGCCCCCGTCAAGCGCTTTCGCCGTCCTCGGCCTTGCGGTCGAGGACGGCGAGAGCAGTGTGTGTGTGCTGCGTGGGTGAGCGAGGTGGCTCATCCGGAGCCCGAAGGCCATGCCACCGATGAAACCGGTGACATGGCCTATTCAGCCATGCCTGCGGGGCTTTGTCAAGGCATGGACAGTGGAATGCAACCGGTTGCAGCGTTGGGCGGCGCGGCTCGGCGCGCAGCCGCGCGATGACCCGCGCAGCGCAGCGACCAGCGCCGGCGGAGCGTCCGCGCTAGTCGCGCGCCGGCGGGGCGGTCGACGCGCGTCGCACCAGCTCGCCGGGGAGCAGGTGCGCGACGGGGGGCGCGGTCGCATGCGACCCGTCGGCGTCCGCGGCGGCGTCGAGCACGAGGCCCAGCGCCAGCTCGCCCATGTACGCGGTCGGCGACGTGAGCGTCGTCAAGGGCGGATCGACGAACGACGCGACGTCGAGGTCGCCATGCCCGACGACGGAGACGTCGTCGGGCACCGTCAGCCCCAGCTCGTGCGCCGCGTGGATCGCGCCGATCGCGAGCTTGTCGTCGGCGCACACGATCGCCGTCGGCGGGTGCGCACGCGTGAGCAGGTCGTGCGCGGCGAAGCGGCCGCCGGCGACCGTGCCGTCGACGACGCTCACGTCGTGCAGGTGGACGCCGTCGGGCTCCAGCGCGCTGCGCAGCCCGAGCAGCAGCAG
>DASRXW010000051.1:0-11522 GCA_035654055.1 Conexibacter sp. | reverse complement strand
CCGGCAACCCCAGATCGAACAACGACTCCACCTGCCCACCCCAAAAGCCGCAACACCCGAAACCACCTCCAAATCACCCGATTTACAGGCAAATCATCCCCTACACCCCGAACAGAACCAACCCACTACTTCCGGGGCAAGTAGTCAGCCCACCAATCGCGCTGGCCATCGACGTCTTCGCGCTGAGCCTCGCCGAGATTGGGCGCGCCGATGACAAGGATCTCGAGGCCCTCCGGCCCGGCCTCGTAGCCTCGCCACGTACCGGGCGGGATGCGCACCGCGTCCCATTCCTTGAGCTCGACGATCTCGTCGTCGACCTTCATCTGCCCGCTCCCGCGCAGGACCACGTACACCTCCTCTTGCGTCTTGTGCGTGTGGCCGTACGGAAAGCGATAGCCGGGCGGGACGCGCTGGTAGCCCAGGCCGGATTTCTCGAGCTCGAGCGCCTCGGTCGCCAAGCGGAACTCCAGGTCCGGCGCGCCGTCGAACCTAGAGCCGACGTCCTCCAGATCCTCCTTGAGGTTCCTGAGCGTGAACGGCACGGCGCAATCCTATGGTGAACCGCCCCGGGTTGGTTGGAGGCGGTGGTTATTGAGTTTCCTGCTTCTCCATTGTGTGTTTGAGATAGAGATCTTCGAACTCGACTGGGGGCGCGTCCCCGGAGCCTGAGTGCAGGCGTTCGTGGTTGTACCAGTCGACCCATTCGAGGGTCGCGAGCTCGACGTCGGCGAGTGTGCGCCAGGGTCCTTCGCGGTGGATCTTCTCGGTCTTGTAGAGGCCGATCGTCGTCTCGGCCAGGGCGTTGTCGTAGCCGTCGCCGACGCTGCCGACCGAGGCGTCGATGCCGGCGTCGAGCAGTCGGCTGGTGAACGCGAAGGACCCGTATTTGCCCGGACTCAACCGGTCGTCGCATGCCTCCATCGGAACTACGTCGGCGCTATCGAGCGCGGGATCATCAACCCGACCTTCAAGACGCTGGTGCACCTCACAGGTGGGCTCGGCGTGGAGCTGTCGGAGCTGGTGGTGCTCTACGAGCGGAACGCGGGAGACGATCCGACATCTACGTCGTAAGCCCCGTCCACGAGGTGATCATGTCGCCGCTTTGCAGGAGAAAAGCGGATTATGTAGACGTTCGCGTTCGAGTCGTCCGACACGCACCGAACATCCCCTGTCGCGCAAAGGCGTCCGAGCTTCTTGCTCGGACGCCTTCGGTACAGCAAGAGTCAGACCGAGTGGCTGACAGGGTGTTGTGTTCGAGGGGGGACTCTGCCAGGCGCTCCGGCGGAAAAAGGAGCAGCCCGATGGTGAAAGGACATTTCCCCGCTCGCGGCGAAGCACCCGAAGCGGATCAAGCATCAGGACCAGCCATTCATCTACGTCGGCGACAAGGACCTGAAGAAGGTCCAGAGGGTCGCCTGGGACGCCTGGTGGTGGCCGGATCGTAAGAAGAGCGGAATCATGTGGTTGGCACCCGATGAGGACGGGCACGTCATGCTGCATGGCACGTCGAGAGGTAGCCGCGCCTACGAGAACGCGGTCGCAGAGTTCAGACGGGCCGGCTTGGACATCTGACCGACTGGGGGCGCCTCTGCTTTTGACAGGGGCGTACGATCCCTTGGAGGATGCGCACCCTATGAGCGATAACGACTACAAAGACTGGACCATCACGCTTGCCTTCTCTGTCAAGCCCGGAGATGTCGAGGGCACGATGACCGAGGCGATCTTCGAGGCGGCGTTGGAGCATGCTCCGTCAGGTGCGGACGGCATGACTGCGCGCGCGGACACCGTCCAGGGCAAGGTCTGGATCGTCTTCACGCTGGTCAACGCATCGCGTGGCTTCGCCGACGAAGTGGCGGCTTCCATGAAGAAGCGCGTCCGCGACGCCGTGGTCACTGGCGACGAATCCTGCGTCGTCACCGCTCTGTAGCCGTCGGCAACCGGCGACTCCCAGCGGCCGCACCCACCAGCCGCGCCCGTCCCAGCGTCGTGGCGAGCTTCGCGAGGATCGTCAGGTCGGCGTGGAGCTTCACGCGGTCGATGCCGCGCACGCGCAGCGGCAGCAGCGCCCATTCGTGCTTGAGCCGGCCGAACTCGCGCTCGACCGCTCCACGCCCCCGGTAGAGCTTCCGCGAGCGCGCGGACTCGCGTGGCACGAGCGGGTGCAGCCGGTCGGCCTTGACCCACGTCGAGGCCGGGGAGCATTCGCCGGTGGGGCAGCGCCACTTCGTTGCGCGGCGTCCGTAGTCGGCCCCGGCGAACGTCCAGGTGCCGTGCTCGCATGACGGCGGCTTGTGCTCGCCACGCTGCACGCGGGCGGTCTTACGCAACGCGACGATGGGGCGGATGCCCCGGTCCATGCACCCATCGTGGATCGGGTTCGTGTCATAGCCCTTGTCCATCGCGCACGTCTCGACGCAGCGAGTTTCGCCAAACCCTCCTAGCGTGGGCGCGTGCTAGAGCTCCCTTCGCCGCCAGACGCTGCGCCTCGAGGAGCACGACGGCCCGCACCATCCCGTCGTCCCCGCCGCAAAGGACCGCATCGAGGAGCTGTGCAGCCGCCGCGCCGCGCTCGACGAGGCGACGCGGTCACTCGAAGCACGGCGCCCCCGCGGCACTCGGCCCGACGAGCCCGTGCGCGCAGCTCAGCCGCTAGCGCGAGGGCGCGCCCCAGCCCGGCGCGGCCATCCGGACTGCGCCCAGTCCCAGGATCTCGACCTCCTCACCGGGCGCGCAGGCGCGGATGTCGTGGTCCTCTCGATGCAGCCGACGGCGCAGCGACGCGAGCGCGGGAAGACCCACGGCCGCCGGGACGGCCAGCAGGACGGCGCGATACGCGAGGACCGCGACGACGGCGCCTGTCGCGTCGACGCCGTAGAGCAGCAAGGCGCCGAGAAGCCCGAGGTCGAGGCCGCCGATGCCGCCCGGCAGCGGCACCAGGCCACCGAGCTGGCCGATCAGATAGGCCAACACCAGCGCGTCGATGGGCGGCTCAGGATTCCCGAACGCCGGAAAGCACACCCCCAGAACCGCCACGTCGAAGATCAGGTAGCCGACGGAGCCGGCCCACATCTCAGGCGAGCGCAGCAAGCTGACAGCCTCGGCCACACCATCGCCCGTCGCCGCCAGCAGGGTGCGCACGCGGCGGTGACGGGACCGGGCCGCGCGCGACCGCGCGATGCGACCGGCGGCAAGCGCCAAAGCGATCGCTCCTACGCCCGCGACCGCGGGTACCGCTCCGAGTGTGACGCGATCTGACGGACCGGACAGCAGCCCGAGCGCGAGCGCCGCACCGCCAATGGCAAGCAGACCGACGCTGGCGATGCTGGTGACGAGGAAGAAAGCCACCGTACGCCTCGCGATGCGATCCGGTGGGATGCCACCGCGGCGAAGGATCCACGCGCCAAGCGCCAGGCCTCCGGCGCCACCGACCGAGAGGAGGGAGTTCGCCGCCTGCTCGCTCAGCCCGATCTCCGTGCTCGTACGCCAGCTCATCCGCTGACAGAAGACAGCGCGAAAGACGAGCACGTAGGACGCGCAGGAAAGCAGCTCCAGGAGGACCGCGAGCGCGATCCATCCGGGATCGGCTCCGCGGAACGCGTGCCTGACTGACGCAAGGCCGGGAAGCAGCGCAAGGACGGCGACGACGATGATGGCGATGCCTGCGAGGACGAGAAGGGAACGGCGGACGCGAGAGCGCGAGAACCCGTCCGGCAGTGGCTCGGCTACAAGCGGAATGAGCGCGGCGTCGTCGGTCATTCTCACGTACTAGCATGGCAGTGCGCCATTTCGAGAGGAGAGCCGCGATTCGAGGAGCCGCACACGGCGAGCGGCAGCGCGAGCGCGCCGCCTACCAGCAGGAGCGCCGCGGCAACGGATAGACGGCGACAGTCCGCACGTCGCAGGTCCTTCGCGTCGGTTGTGACGCACCCGATCTCAGGGCACGCGCCGCAACAACGGCCAAGGGTCGGCTGAGGGGTCAGCTAAGAGTCCGCCGGGAACTTGCTCGGACCACGAGGTCCGCACCGTGCGTACGCAACCAGGCGATGACCGCGGAGCGGCGGCGGTGTCGGGTGGCCGGGCGTAGGATCGCGGTGATGAGGATCGCCGTCTCGCGGGTGCGTGGCGCGGAGCGCGTCGTCACGCCGCTCGAGCTGCTCTTCGACCTCGTCTACGTCTTCGCGATCGGGCAGCTCTCGCACCACCTGCTCGAGCACGTCGATCTGCGGACAGGCGCAGAGACGGTAATTCTTGCGCTCGCGGTCTTCTACGGCTGGTACATGACCGCGTGGGGGGCGAATTGGCTCGACCCGGACCGACTGCCGGTGCGCGTGCTGCTCGTCGGGCTGATGTTCGCCAGCCTGCTCATGTCGGTCGCGATCGGCGACGCGTTCGGCGGGCGCGCGTGGCTGTTCGTCACCGGCTATCTGCTGCTCCAGCTCGGGCGCACGGCGTTTCTCATCGTGGCGCTGCGCGACCGCGCGCACGGCGAGCACTTCGTCAACGTGCTCGTCTGGGAGCTGATCGCCGCCGTCCTGTGGGTGGCTGGCGCGATCGCCGACGGCGACGCGCGCCTGCTGCTGTGGGCACTTGCGGTGATAGCCGCCTACGGCGGCGCGTTGGCCGTGCACTGGCTGCCCGGCCGTGGCCAGCGCGTCGATCTCGGGCATACCGAGATCGCGGGCGGGCACCTCGTCGAGCGCTTCCGGCTGTTCTTCATCATCGTGCTGGGCGAGACCGTCCTGTTGATGGGCAACGCGTTCGTCGACGAGCCGTTCAAGCTCGAGCGCCTGCTCGCACTGACGATCGCGTTTACGGGAACGGTCGCGCTGTGGTGGTGCTACTTCCAGCGCGCCGAGGGGATCGGTGCCGAGGCAGCCGAGACCGCCGACGACGCGGGGGCGGTCGGGTGGTTGGGCACGTGGACGCTGGCGCTCCTTGTGCTTGCGCTGATCGCGATCGCCGTTGGCGACGAGCTGGCGATCGCCCGTCCCGGTGAGGACGCGACGCTCGGCTTCACGCTCCTCACCTTCGGTGGAGCTGCTCTGTTCCTGCTCGCCCAGGTCGTCTTCCTGCGCGCGGCGCTCGGGCATGTCCCGCGCTCCCGATCGCTGGGCCTCGCGGCCCTCGCCGTGCTCGCAGTCGCCACCGCCCCGCTCACGCTGATCGCCGGGATCGCGGCGACGAGCGCCGTGCTGCTGTCCGTGGCGATCGCCGACACGGCCCGCGAGGGCATCCACCAGGCGCCAGACACGGCCGAGTAGCCAGGGCTGTCGAGCTGGAGGGCGCACCGGGGCGAGGCTGCGACGCGCCCCCACGCAAGGCACGATTGACGCTCGCCTGCACGCGGTCTAGCCTCGACGTCTCTCTCCTACCTCTCGAAGGAGGGCATCATGAGTGGACCAGGCACCGTCGTTCTCGTCCACGGCGGTTTCGTCGACGGCTCTGGCTGGCAGGAGGTCTACCGGCTGCTGCGGGAGGACGGCTACAGCGCCGGCATCGTCCAGAACCCGACGTTGTCGCTCGAAGGCGACGTCACCGCGACCAAGCGCGTCATCGACGCGCAGGGCGCACCCGTCATCCTCGTCGGCCACTCCTACGGCGGAGCAGTGATCACCGAGGCGGGCAACGATCCGAATGTGGCGGCGCTCGTCTACATCGCAGCATTCGCGCCGGACACCGGCGAGTCCGTCAACACGCTGATCGCCGATCCGCCGCCCGGCGCGCCTGTGCCGCCTATCCTGCCGCCGCAGGACGGCTTCCTGTTCCTCGACCGGGACAGGTTCCATGCGTCGTTCGCGGCCGATGTCCCGGCCGGACAGGCCGCGTTCATGGCGGACTCACAGGTGCCCTGGGGCGTCGACGCCCTGGGTGGCACGATCAGCGAGGCGGCGTGGCGGAGCAAACCGAGCTGGTACCTCGTCGCAACCGACGACCGGATGATCCCACCGCCAGCCCAGCGCTCGATGGCCGGGCGGGCCGGTGCGACCGTCGTCGAGGCTGCTGGCAGCCACTCGATCTTCCTGTCGCAGCCGGCGGCAGTGGCTGGGGTAATCAAACAGGCCGCGTCCGAGGTGCTCTCGTCCACGCGCTGAGCGAGCGCCGGCCCAACGTCGCCGCGACTCAGGCCGTGCCAGCGCACCGCGGATCTTGACCATTTCCCCGACCAGGCGCCACAGCTCGGGCGCATCCAGCTCAGACGGTTCGCACCTCTGACCGTCGCGTACGATCGTCGCGTGCCGGAATCCGTGAAGCAGGTTGCGCCGCCGCCGAGTCCGACGTTGTCTGCGTCGCAGCTGGCGAAGCTTGCCGAGGTCGGCGAGGAGCGCACGGCGGATGTCGGCGAGGTGCTCTACAGCGTCGGCGATCGGCGCTACCCGTTCATCGCGATCGTCGAAGGCGAGGTCGCGATCCGTGACGCCGCCGGCAACGAGATCGTCCGCCACGGAGCGTCGAGCTTTATCGGCGAGCTGAACCTGCTGTCCGGACAGACCGTGTTCGTCACGGCGGTCGTCACCCAGCCACTGCGTTACATCGCCGTCGATCGCGACGCGCTGCGATCGCTGCTGTTCGAGGACGGGCCGCTCAGCGACCTCGTGCTGTCCGTCTTCATCGCCCGGCGCGAGGCGCTCCAGCGGGTGCAGGGCGTCGGCATGGAGATCATCGGGCCGCGCTCGTCCCAGGCCACGATGCAGATGCTCGACTTCGCGCGCAGCAACCGCCTGCCGTTCGTCTGGCGTGACCCCGAGCGCACCGACGATCCCGCCGCCGCACTCGTCGCCGGCCTGGACACGGCCAGCCTGCCGCTCGTGCGCCTGCCGGGCGGCGTCGAGCTGCGCGGCCCCTCGACCGGCCAAGTCTGGCGTGCGCTGGGCATCGGCCACGAGCTCGCACCGCGGGAGGAGGTCGACCTGCTCGTCGTCGTCGCCGGCCCCGCGGGCCTCGGCGCCGCCGTCTACGGCGCGTCGGAGGGCCTCGACACGCTCGTCATCGACAGCACCGCGCTCGGCGGGCAAGCCGGCTCGTCGCGACGGATCGAGAACTACCTCGGCTTCCCAGCGGGAATCACAGGCACCGAGCTGACCACCCGCGCCGTCACCCAGGCACGCAAGTTCGACGCGCGCCTGGCGACGCCCTACCGCGCGGTCGCGCTCGAGCCGGGCGTCGCACGCCACGTCGTGCGACTCCAGGAGGGTCACGAGATCGCGGCCCACGCGGTCGTGCTCGCGAGCGGCGCGCAGTACCGGCGGCTGCCTGTCGAGGACCTCGCCGAGTACGAGGGGATGAGCATCTTCTATGCCGCCGGACCGCCGGAGGCACAGCTCTGCGGCGCCGAGCGCGTGGGCGTCATCGGCGGCGGAAACTCCGCCGGACAGGCCGCCATCTGGCTCGCCCGCGGCGGCGCGCTCGTGACGCTGCTGCACCGCCGCGCCGACCTGCGCGAGACGATGTCGGACTACCTCGTGCGCGACCTCGAGCGCTACGGCGTCGCAGTCCGCGACCGCAGCGAGATCGCCGCCCTCCACGGCACCAACGGCCAGCTCGAAGCGGTCACGCTCAAGAGCGGCGAGCACCTGCCCTTCTCGTTCCTGTTCCTCTTCCTCGGCGCACTGCCATGCACAGAGTGGCTCGAGGACGCGGTCGGACGCGACGACCACGGCTTCGTGCTCACCGGTGCCGCCGCCAACACGGAGAACCTGCTCGAAACCACCGTCCCAGGCGTCTTCGCAGCCGGCGACGTCCGCTCCGGCTCGACCAAACGCTGCGCCACCGCCGTCGGCGAGGGAGCGATGGCCGTACAGCTCGTCCACGCCCGCCTCGCCGCACGCTGAGCGGTCGCCGAGCAGCTCGTTGGCGTCGCCGGCGCGGACCTCGTGCACGCCGGGTACGCCACTGATCGTCACGGCGCGAAGCGCCTCGCGGAAACCATGTGCACGCTCAGTGCACGAAACGGCACGAACCCTCGCCGACCGCTCTCCGAAACGCAGAAAGCCCCGCGTTGCGGGGCTTTCTGTGAGTACTCCAAGCGCACCGCAATGCGAACCAGGCCGCGCTGCTGCCACTGGCGCCGATTGCGCTGCCACGGCGCCGACGGGGCAGGCGATGCCGTCCCTGAAGGACGCGCGCCCGTGTGTGCACGTGCCGCGCTCAGGGGCTCGGTCTCGCCGAGGCGAGCGTGGCGAAGTCCTTCTGGAGCGTACGCTCGTGCACGACGACGCGCTCGCGCGCCCGCGCGTAGGCCGTGCGGCGCGTCGCGCGCGCCGCCGCCGCGAGCGCGGCGTAGGCCCGACCGGTCTCCTCCAGCCGATTCACGAGGCGAGACAGGTCGCCGGGCGCGCCGACCGTCCCGATCCTCCCGGCGCCTTCGGCGGCGCGCGCGTACGCGGCGGCCAGGCGGTCCGCCGCCGCGGCCTGCCGCCGCCCCGTCGCTGCGGCCGCCAGTGCACGGCGCGCTCTCTCTCGCGCGCGATCGAGGTCCGCGACGACGCGCGCAAGCTCGCGCCGTGCCACAGCTTCACCACCGAGCGGGACAGCCCCACCGGCGTGGAGGCGCAACGTCGTGAGGGCGGCGGCGCACGCCTCGCGCACCGAGGCGGGCGCGTCGGTCGGGCCGAGGCAGGCGGCGACGATCGGACCGTCGCCGTCCTCGAGCACGTACACGTCGGCGACGCTGTCCGCGTCGACCGCGACGTGCCGGTACCGCCACGCGTCGTAGCCGCCGCCCAATCGCACGGGCTCGGGCACGGCGTCCGCCAACCGTGCGAGGAGCGGTGCGGCCGCGCGCGTGACCACGAGCGCCGTCGCGCTCGAGCCGGGTGGGTGGGCGGGTGAGTGGGCGATGAGCGCCGGGGCGCCGATCGCCGGCGGGGCCCCGCCGGGCCCGGCGCGCAGCCAGCCTCGCGGCGCCTCGACGCTGAGGCCGGCGCCGACGAGCGTCACCGCCGCCGGCGAGTCCGGCGCCGTGGTCGCCAACCCGGCGGCGGTGCCGATCGCCGCCGCGACGAGCACCACGGCGGCCGGGATCGCGATGCCGAGGTCGCGACGTCCCGGCCTCGTCCCTCGCGGCGCGACCGCAGCCCGGGCGCCTCGCGCACGGGTCCCGCGGGGCACGCGCGCGTCGCTCTGCCGCA
The DNA here is from genome assembly GCA_035654055.1 of Conexibacter sp. Lineage (GTDB taxonomy): Bacteria > Actinomycetota > Thermoleophilia > Solirubrobacterales > Solirubrobacteraceae > Conexibacter. The sequence goes on along the minus strand of DASRXW010000051.1, from coordinate 2,394 downwards.
AGGGAACCCCGATCGCGTCGCCGAGCGCCTCGACGAGCGCCGCCGGAGTCCCGTACCGCTCGGACGGGCTCTGGGCAAGGCCGCGGCGCAGCACCTGCTCGAGCCGCGCGGGCAGCGCCGGCGGCGCGGTGCCCGCGCCGCCCGACTCGCCCTCGGGACCGGCTCCGACCGGCTGCGGCCCGCGGAGGGCGGCGGAGGCGATCGACGCCAGCGCGTAGGTCATGCTCCTCGTGGTGGGATAGGCGTCGACCCCGCGCAGGGCGTCGACGCCGCGCGCTCGGTCGGCGATCGCAGCCGCACGCTCGGGCGCGACATGGTCGAGATCGACGCACGCGTGTGCGAGCGTACCGCCCGGCAGCCCGACGTCGGCGAGCAGCCGTGTCCGCTCGCCGACGAGCACGATGTCCGCGGGACCGATGTCGACGGGAAGCACGCCGACGCGTTCGAGCGCGGCGAGCGCGCCCGTGACATCCGCGCACATCGCGACCGCCGCGTCGGGCGCCATCGGCTCGCGGGCGATCCGTCGTGCCAGCGACTCGGCGTCCGAGCAGGCGAAGCTCAAGCGCGGCCAGACGTCGAGCGCGACCTCCTTGATCGGGACCAGCCGCGCGTCGACGGCGTATGTCAGCAGAGAGGTCGCCAACTCGAGCGCGTGCCATTCCCCCAGCGTCGGGAGACCCGGGTAGAGCCGCAGCAGGGACTCGCCGCCGTCGTCGTCCTCTGCGAGCCACAGCCCCGCATCGCCGCGCACCGCCAGCAGCTCGCGCAGCCGGCGCGTGCCGAAGCGATGGCCGGTCGCGCCGAGCGCGCGGCCGGACGGGCGCCTGTTCGCGCGATCCGGCACGGTCAGCCGGAGTCGTCGAAGGTGAGGGGCGGCTTCGCCGGCGCAGGCCGTCTGGGCCTCGGAGCGGGCGCGGGCTGCGGAGCGGGGGCGGGCACAGGCGCCGGCGCCGGCGCCGACACCACCGGCACCGACACCGGCACCGGGACGGTGACGACCGGCTGGGGCTGCGCGGGCTTGGGCCGCGGTCGCGGCACGATCAGCGCCGGCAGCGGGCTGACGCGGTGGAGCTCGCCGATCGGCTCGTCCTTGAGCCGGATCGTCGTTGGCGACGCGGGCGCCGGCGCAGGCTTCGCCGGACCGCCGTGGGCGAGCGCGTAGGCACCCCCGAACACGGCGCCGACGAGCAGTACGCACGCCGCGACGGTCGCGAGGCTCAGTCGCTCGGGCATCGGCTTCCGCGGGTCGCCGCCGGCAGGAGGCACTCGTCGATACGCACAGGCGCCTTGCCGCGCACGATCGTGAAGCGCGTGTACTTGCCGATCCGGTCGGCGCGCCAGACCCGCACCACGATCACGGTGCCGCTGCGATAGGCGCGCGCGAGGCTCTTGAAGTCGACGCTGTCGCTTCTGCCCACCGTCGCGGCAGCCCGCAGGACGCGGCATTGCCGCGACGACCGTCGCGCCTTGCTGCACGCCGGGGTAACGGCAACCCGCACGAGCGCGCCGCGCGGGGCGCGTACCGAGAGGAGTCTGATGCGTGCTCCGGTCGCGGTCAGCGTGCCCGAGATCCGCACCAGCGGGAACGGGCTCAGCAGCTGCGGCGCGGAGGGCGTGGGCGTGGTAGGCGGCGTGATCGGGGGCGTGGGATCCGGGCTCGGGCTCCCGGGATCGGGCGTCTGCGGGGCGGTGTCGACCGTGAAGGACCGCGTGGCGACCGCGATGTTCCCCGCCGTATCCGTCGCCCGCACGCGGAAGACGTACGCGCCGTCGGCCAGCGGCGCGAACGCGGCATCCCCCGTCGCGCTCGCACAGGGCCGATACGCCGGGACGCCCTGATCGATCGAGCACGCCACGGTCGCCCCCGCCTCGGCCGAGAAGCCGAACACCGGCGTGTTGTCGCTCGTCGTCGCGGACGGGCCGAGGTCGATCGACAACGACGGCGGCGTCGTGTCGACCGTGAATGTGCGCGAGACGACCGCGTGATTCCCGACCCCGTTGGTCGCCCGCACGTGGAAGACGTACGTCCCTTCGGGAAGCGGCGTGGTGACGACGTCCGTCGTGGCGCTGGTACACGGCCCGTACGCGGGTCTCCCCTGGTCGACCGAGCACTCCACCGTCGCACCAGCCTCGGCGCTGAACGCGAACGACGGCGTCGCGTCGTTCGTCGGTCCCGACGGACCGGAGTCGATCGACAACGACGGCGCCGCGGTGTCCACCGAGAATGCCTGCGTCGCGACCGCCTGATTCCCCGCCGCGTCCGTCGCCCGCACCCGGAAGACGTAGGACCCGTTCGCAAGCGGCGCCGCCACCGTGTCCGAGGTCGCCGTCGTGCACGGCCCGTACGCCGGCGTCCCGTGGTCGACCGAGCACTCCACTCTCGCGCCGGTCTCG
>DASRXW010000050.1:0-11149 GCA_035654055.1 Conexibacter sp. | reverse complement strand
CGGCGTCGCGCGCGTGCTCGCCGACGAGGTGCTCGTGCTGCGCAACGGGCGCACGGAGGAGCTGACCGACGCGGACGCGTTCTTCGCCGGTCCGGCGTCGGACTACGGCCGCGACCTGTTGCGCACGACCGAGCAGCAGATGCTCGTGCGCGAGGCCGCCACCGCGGCCGGCCCGCCGGCCGAAGCCTCGACCGGAGCGGCGTAGCCATCGCCGCCGGCCCCGACATGAACGTCCTCTCGGAGGACTCGCGCCGCGCGGCCGAGGCGTTCGCCGACCATCCGCTGCCGGGCGCCGTCCCGGTCGAGCAGCTGCGGGCGAGCATGCCGCGGCTGATGGAGGTGCTGGCGGAGCCGGGACCCCAGCTCGCGCGCGTGCGCGACGACGTCGCAGCGGGGGAGGCGCCGGTGCCCGTGCGCATCTACGTGCCCGCGCAGGATTGCAGCGACGTGCTGGTGTACGCGCACGGCGGCGGCTGGGTCGCGGGCTCGATCGACACGCACGACCGGATGGTGCGCCGGCTCGCGCTCGCGGTCGGCTGCACGGTCGTCTCCGTGGAGTACCGGCTGGCGCCCGAGCATCCCTTCCCGGCCGGGCTGGAGGACGTGATGGCGGTGCTGGAGCGCGCCCGCGACCTCGTCGAGGCGAACGGCGTGCGCACGAGCGGCGCGCTCGCCGTCGGCGGTGACAGTGCGGGCGGGAACCTCGCGGCCGCGGCCGCGATCGCGGCGCGTGAGCGCGGTCTGCCCCTGGGGTTGCAGGTGCTGATCAACCCGGTCCTGCGCGAGCACCGCGTCGCTCCGGCGCGGGCGATCTCGCCCGGCGACTTCCCGGAGATGATGGAGATCCTGCACTGGGAGTGGGACCAGTACGTCCCCGCGCGAACGGACGAGCCGGATCCGCTCGCAGCGCCCGACGCGCTCGCCGACCTGCGCGGGCTTGCACCGGCGGCGATCGTCACTGCCGAGCACGACTACCTCACGCACGAGGCGCGCGACTACGCGCACCGCCTCGAGGCCGCGGGGGTCCCGATCTGGCTCCATGAGGTGCCGGGCGCGATCCACGGCTTTCTCGAGCACACGCGCATGGGCGACCAGGCGGACCGCGAGCTGGAGCGGCTCGCCGGTGCGATCCGCCGCCTGTGGCCGGCCGGAGGGGCGTCGTCGTCGTGCGCGTAGCCGTTGACGGCACGCGCCTGTTCTTCGACGTCGAGGGTGCCGGCTTCGTCCCCGACGGGCCGCGCCTGCGCCAGCTTCCGACGATCGTCGCCCTGCACGGCGGGCCGGGAGGCGACCACTCCCAGTACAAGCCGTTCCTCGGCGCGCTTGCGGACGTGGCGCAGATCGTCTACCTCGACCTCCGGGGCCAGGGACGCAGCGACGAGACGCCGGCGGACGAGTGGGCGCTGGTGCGCTGGGCGGACGACGTGCGCGAGTTCTGCGACGCGCTCGAGATAGAGCGGCCGATCGTGCTGGGCGCGTCGTTCGGCAGCTTCGTCGCGCTCCAGTATGCGATCCGCCATCCCGACCACCTTTCCAAGCTCGTGCTCGTGACCCCGGCCGCGCGCATGGAGCGGGAGCGCATCATGGCGGCGTTCGAGCGCTTCGGCGGCGCCGGGCAGCGGCGTGCGGCAGAGCGGTTCCTGGCCGATCCGACGGAGGAGAACCAGCTCGCGTTCCGGCGCGCCTGCCGGCCGCTGTACGCGATGGCGCCGGCGGATCCGGCGACGGTGGGACGCGCGATCGACCGCCCCGAGATCAGCCGGCACTTCTTCGCCGGCGATGGGGCGTCGTTCGACCTGCGGGCGGACGCCGCGACGATCCGCTGTCCGGTCCTGATCGTCGCCGGCGAGCGCGATCCGATCACACCGGTGGAGGCGGCGCGCGAGCTCGCCGCAGCGCTGCCCGCGCAGCTGGTGGAGCTCGTGACGATCCAGGACGCCGCGCACGAGCTGCTGCGCGACGCGCCCGGGCCGGTGCTCGCCCATCTGCGGCGTTTCGTGACGGCCTGACCTGTCCGGGGGGCGATCCGCCCCGGCGCCAGCACCGGTCAGATAATCACAGGACAACTGCCCTCCTGCCCGCTAGACTGGCTCCACGATGATCGTGCCGGGACCGCAGCGGTCGCTCGCCGTCTCGCTCGCGCTGCGCGAGCAGGGCCATCCCGTCCCGCGCGGCCCGCTCACCAGCCGTCGCGCGCTCGCCGACGAGATCTCCGAGCTGATCGTGCGCGAGCTGATCTTCAACGACGCCATCCTGCCCGGCGAGCTGCTGCCGAGCGAGAAGGAGCTGACCGAGCGCTACGGCGTCTCGCGCGTGACGATCCGCGCCGCGCTGCGCACGCTGAAGGAGGGCGGGCTGATCAGCGTCCGCCAGGGCGTCGGCGCGACGGTGCTGCCGCGCGTCGACGTCGCGCGCTTCGCGCTCGACCGCCTCTGCACGCTCGAGACGTTCGCGCGCGAGGCCGGCGTCGAGATCGCGGTCCGCGACGTCGAGGTCGAGGAGCTCGTGCCCGAGGCCGACACCGCCGCCCGCCTGCAGCTCGACCCCGGCGTGCTCGTCGGCGTCGCGCGCCGCGCCGTCGAGTCGGGCGGGACGACCGTCGCCTGGCTCGTGGACCACGTGCGCACCGACGTGCTCGCGCCCGAGCAGCTGCGCAAGCTCGACGGCGCCGGGCTCGACGCGCTGCTCGCGCACGCGCGCCGCCCGGTCGACTACGCCGACTGCGAGATCGCCTCCGCCCCGCTGCCCGACGCGGCCGCCGCGCGGCTCGGCGTCGAGCTGGGGACCTCCGCGCTGCTGCTCGACGAGGTCGTCTGCGCGGCTGACGGCCGCCCGCTCGCCCGCTGCCAGGGCTGGCACCTCGACGCTCCCGACGGCTCGCGCTTCGCCGTGCGCCGCCGGCGGCGCATCGGCGACTGAGCGCGGGCTGCCAGGCCGCGCGGCGAGCGCCGCATGCACGCCTGGCCGAGCTCGTGCGCGAGCCTGGCACGTCCCGGCGGCGCGCCACCGGCGACCGCTGAGCATTTGCACAGTCGATTCGCGGCATTCGCCCGTGGAGCGGGATCGCCCGCCACGCCTACGATCGCGGCATGGCCGAGCTGTGCACCGACGCGCCCACCGCGGACCCCGCACCGCCGCAGGCGCTCGACGCCGAGATCCTCGCGCTCGGGCGCCGGCTGGCGCGCGGCGGCTCGCGCCTGGGCCGCGCCCGGCGTGCCGCGCACGATCGCGGGATGGCGCTCGTCGCGCGCGACCCGCAGCTGCGCGCCGCGCTCTTCCGCCTTGTCGACGTAGCGCCCGCGTGCGCCGGTCCGGCCGAGCTGGCCGAGCACATGGGCGCGTACCTCGCGGGCGTCGAGCGGCGAACCGCCCCGGTGGCGGTCGCGTCGCGGGCCGCGGTCGCGCCCGCTGCGCGCTGGGCAGTGGGCCGGGCTGCGATCGCGGCCGTCCGCGCGATCGCGGGCCGCTTCATCGTCGGCGAGACGCCGGCCGGCGCGGCCCGCACGCTCCGCGGGCTGTGGCAGCACGGCTCCGCCGTCTCGGTCGACCTGCTCGGCGAGTCGACGGTCACGCCCGCCGAGGGCCGCGCGTACGCGGCGCGCTGCGACGCGGCGCTCGTGCAGCTCGCCGCCGACGCCGCGCGCTGGCCCGCGCAGCCGCTGCTGGAGCGCGACGCCGCCGGCGCGCTGCCGCGCGCGAACCTGTCGGTGAAGGTGACGGCGCTGACGCCGCTCGTGCGCGCCGAGGCGCCGGAGCGCGGCCGCGCCGACGCCGCCGACCTGCTGCGCCCGCTGCTGCGCCGCGCGCGCGACGTCGGCGCCCACCTGCACGTCGACATGGAGTCGATGGACTCGCGCGAGCTGATCCTCGACCTCGTGCTGGAGCTGCTGTCCGAGCCGGAGTTCGCCGCAGGCCCCTCGGCCGGCATCGTCCTCCAGGCCTACCTGCGCGACGCCGAGGAGACGCTCGACCGCGTCCTCGAGTGGGCGCGCGCGAGCGGCCGCACGCCGCCGCTGACGATCCGCCTCGTGAAGGGCGCCTACTGGGACCACGAGACGATCGAGGCGGCGCAGCACGGCTGGGTCCCGCCGGTGTGGACCGAGAAGGCAGAGAGCGACCGCTGCTTCGAGCGCGTCACGCGCCGGCTGATCGACGCGTGGGCGGACGAGCGGCTCGTGCGCCCCGCGATCGCCTCGCACAACCTGCGCTCGGTCGCGCACGCGGTCGTCTACGCGCGCCACCGCGGCCTCGCCGCGCAGGACCTCGAGCTGCAGGCGCTGCGCGGGCTCGGCGACGACCTGCAGGACGCGCTCGTCGCCGAGGGGCTGCGCGGGCGCACGTACTGCCCCGTAGGCGACCTCGTCGCGGGGATGGCGTACCTCGTACGCCGCCTGCTGGAGAACACCTCCGACGACTCGTTCCTCGCCAGCCGCGTGGGCGGCGCCGACCTCGACCGACTGCTGAGCGCACCATGACCCCCTTCCGCAACGAACCGCTCCTGGAGCTGCGCCGCGCCTCCGAGCGCGAGCGCCTGCTCGACGCCCTCGCCGAGCTGGACCGCACGCTGCCGATCGCCGTGCCGACGATCGTCGCCGGCGAGCGCCGCCGCGACGCCGACTTCGCGTCGGTCGACCCCGGCGACCCGGAGCGGGTCGTCGCCGAGGCGGCCGCCGCGACGCAGGCCGACGTGGACGCCGCCGTCGCCACCGCCGGCGACGCCGCGCGCGCGTGGGGCGCGCTGCCGGCCACCGCGCGCGCCGCCGTGCTCGCGCGCGCCGCCGGCCACCTGCGCGCGGGCCGCCAAGAGCTCGCCGCGCTGGCCGTTCGCGAGTGCGCGAAGCCGTGGGCCGAGGCCGACGCCGACGTCTGCGAGGCGATCGACTTCCTCGAGTACTACGCGCAGGAGGCCGTGCGGCTGGCGGCCGGGCCCGCGCTCGTGCAGCTCCCCGGCGAGCGCAACACGCTCCATCACCGCCCGCGCGGGGTCGTCGCCGTGATCGCGCCGTGGAACTTCCCGATCGCGATCGCGACCGGCATGACCGCCGCCGGCCTCGCGACCGGCAACGCCGTCTGCCTCAAGCCGGCCGAGCAGTCGCCGGCCTGCGCGCTCGCGCTCGTCGAGGCACTGCTCGCCGCGGGCGTGCCGGCCGGCGCGATCGCGCTGCTGCCGGGCGAGGGAGACGTCGGCGCGGCGCTCGTCGCGCACCCCGGCGTGCACACGATCGCCTTCACCGGCTCGGGCGCGGTCGGGCTGGAGATCCTGCGCCGCGCGGCCGAGCCGGCTCCCGGCCAGCGCCACCTCAAGCGCGTCATCGCCGAGATGGGCGGGAAGAACTGCATCATCGTGGACGCCGACGCCGACCTCGAGGACGTCGTCCCCGCGCTGCTGGAGTCGGCCTTCGCCTTCGCCGGGCAGAAGTGCTCGGCGGCCTCGCGCGCGCTCGTGCACGAGCGCGTCGCCGGCGCGCTGACGGAGCGGCTCGTCGGCGCGCTCGACACGCTGCTCGTCGGCCAGGCGGAGGTCTTCGGCACCGACGTCCCGCCGATGATCGAGGCGTCCGCACGCGAGCGCGTCGAGCGCTACGCCGCCGGCGCCGCGGAGGCGGGGGCGACCGTCCACCGCACCGACGCCGAGCAGGTCCCGAGCGGAGACGGCTTCTTCGCCGCCCCGACGCTCGTGCTCGCGCCCGCCGCCGACGCCGCCGTCGTGCGCGACGAGATCTTCGGCCCGCTGCTGACGGTCGAGCCGGTCGCGAGCGTCGAGGCGGCGTGCGAGCTGGTCGAGGCGCAGTCGCACGCGCTCACCGGCGGGCTCTTCTCGCGCAACCCGCGGACGATCGAGGCGGTCGCGCGGCGCACCCCGGTCGGCAACCTCTACGTCAACCGCGGCTCGACCGGCGCGATGGTCGGCCGCCAGCCGTTCGGCGGCAACCGCCTCTCCGGCACGGGCACGAAGGCGGGCGGTCCGGAGTACCTGCTGCACTTCGTCGAGCCGGTGGTCGTGACGGAGAACACGGTGCGGCACGGGCTCGCCATGTGAGCGCGCTGCCGCAGGTCGAGGCGCAGCGGACCGTGCTGCGCGAGCGCGGCGCTGCCGCGTTCCTGACGCTCGGGGCGCCGGTGGGGTTGCCGCCAGCCGTATAGTGATCGGATGACTAACAGCGTGCGCTGGGGCCTGCTGTCGACGGCCTCGATCAACGATCCCGTGCTCGAAGGCTGCGCCGGCTCCGGGCTGGTCGCGTTCGCCGCCGTCGCCAGCCGCAGCGAGCAGAAGGCACGCGCGTGGGCCGCCGAGCGCGGCATCCCGCGCGCGCACGGCAGCTACGAGGCGCTGCTGGCCGACCCGGAGATCGACGCGATCTACCTCCCGCTGCCCAACGCGCTGCACGTCGAATGGACGCTGCGCGCCCTGGAGGCCGGCAAGCACGTGCTGTGCGAGAAGCCGTTCAGCGACGACCCCGCCGCCGTCGGCGCCGCGTTCGACGTCGCCGAGCGCGAGGGGCTCGTGCTCGCGGAGGCGTTCATGTGGCGCTTCCATCCGCAGACGGCGCGCATCCGCGAGCTGCTCGTCGGCGGCGCGATCGGCGAGCTGCGGGTGGTGCGGGCGGCGTTGAGCTTCCCGCTGGAGGACGTCGCGCACGACGTGCGCACGCTCGCGGAGCTGGACGGCGGCTCGCTGATGGACGTCGGCTGCTACTGCGTCAGCGGCTTCCGCATGTACGCGGGCGAGCCGCAGCAGGCGAGCGGCCATGCGACGCGCGCGTCCTCGGGCGTCGACATGCGCTTCGCGGGGACGCTCTTCGGCGCGGACGGCGTCGTCGGGCAGTTCGACTGCGGCATGGACCTGCCGCGGCGCGACCACCTGGAGCTCGTCGGCAGCGCGGGCACGATCGTCGTGCCGGACCCGTGGCACTGCCGCGGCGAGCCGTTCGAGCTGCGCGTCGGCGAGCGCCGCGAGACGATCGCGGTCGACCCGATCGACGCCTACCGCGCCGAGCTGGAAGCCGTCTCGCGCGCGATCCGCGGCGGCGAGCCCGTCGCATGGGGCCGCGAGGACGCGGTCGCGCAGGCGCGCTCGCTCGAGGCCCTGCGCCGCTCCGCCGAGCAGGACGGCGCGCTCGTCCCGCTCGGCTGACGACCTAGAGGCATGCCACGGGCATGCTAGAGTGGTGCCTTGAGCATTATCCAGGTCAAGAACGTCCCGCCTGCAATGCACGGCGAGCTGCGGCGTCGTGCCGACCAGGAAGGGCTGACGATTCGCGACTACGTGTTGAAGCTGATCGAGCGGGATCAGCGACTCCCGTCGAAGACGGACTGGCTCGACCGCGTCGCCGAGCTCGAGCCGGTGTCCGTCTCGCAGTCCGCCGCCGAGGTGATCCGCGAAGCCCGTGAGGAACGCGATCAAGAGTTGATGGATCGCGTCGGCGGTGCGCCCTCGCCCAAGCGCAAGGGCAGCGTTGGCGCACGCGGTCGTTGACGCGTCTGTCGTCGTCGACCTGCTCGTCGAGCACCCCCGCACCGCGGCGGTCCGGGCTGCTTTGGAGGGGGTCGACGGCGTGGCGCCGACGCTGCTCGATGCCGAGGTGCTCCATGCGGTCACCCGCTACGTTCGCCGCGGCGAGATGTCAGAGGAGCGGGCTCGGCAGGCACTCGCGCTGCTGATCGACGCCGACATCGAACGCTTCCCGATCGCTCCGCTTGTCCTCGACGCGTGGGCGCTGCGCCAGAACGTCAGTTCCTACGACGCCTTCTATGTTGCGTTGGCGCGAGGCCTCGGCTGTCCGCTCATCACGTGCGACCGAGCACTCGCCGGCGCGCCCGGCCTTGGCATCACGGTGACCGTCATCGAGAGCTAACCGCCGAAACGGTGGCGCGGCAGCCCGCGCACGCCCGGCTCGAACGCGAGCAGCGCGCCGGCAAGCGGCTCGGCCGCGTGCTGCTCGGGCGTCAGCTTGTGCCAGGCGGTCGTGAGGTAGAGCGTCTCCAGCTCGGGGCCGCCGAAGGCGGGGCAGGTCGGGTTCGTCAGCGGCAGCTCGACGTGCGCCTCCAACGTGCCGTCGGGGGCGTAGCGCCGCAGCGCGCCGCCGGCGAACAGCGCGACCCAGACGCCGCCCTCGGCGTCGATCGTGAGGCCGTCGGGGAGGCCGTCGGCGGGGTCGACCTCGGCGATCGTGCGGCGGTTCGAGATCGCGCCCGTCGCGGGGTCGAAGTCGAGCGCGTCGAGCTTCTGCGAGGGGCTGTCGACGAAGTACATCGTCTCCCCGTCGGGGCTCCAGCCGATGCCGTTGGAGATCGCCGTGCCGTCGAGCACCTGCTCCAGCTCGCCGCCTGGCTCCAGCCGGTACAGCGCGGCCGCGCCGGGCGTGCGCACGCGCGACATCGTGCCCGCCCACAGGCGACCCTGCGGGTCGGCGCGACAGTCGTTGAAGCGGTTCTCGTCCTTGTCCTCTTCGGCCGTGGCGAGCACGCGCTCGCTGCCGTCGGGGTCGCGCAGCACGAGCGCGTGGTCGATCGCCAGCACGAGCCCGCCGTCCTTGCGCAGCACGGCCGCGCCGACCTCGCCCTCGACCTCGATCGACCACGTCGGCCCGCTCTCGGGGCTCCAGCCGTGCACGCGCGAGCCGGTGATGTCGACGCGCACCAGCTCGCCCCGCTCGTCGTCCCACCCGGGGCCCTCGCCGAGGCGGTCGCGGGCGTCGAGGGCGATGCGAATCTCGGGCAGGGTCATGGGCGGTCGGCTCGCTTGATCGGGGCTGGACGGGAGTCGTCCCAGCGATCATACGGCCGAAAGACCCAGTGATGTGATCTCTACGAGGGGCCGCGCCGCAGCTGCACGCGGTAGGTGTAGCGGTCGGGGTCGAAGTGGCTGACCGCGAGCTCGACGGGCCGGCCGTGGACATCGACGTAGAGCCGGTCGATGCGCAGCGCGGGCGTGCCGGGCGGGCACTCCATCGCCTCCGCGAGCGCCTCCGGCAGCGCCGCGGCGGTGATGCTCTGATGGGCGCCCGCGACGCCGTCGGTCACGACCTCGTCGACGATCCCGACGATCGCGCGTCTGGCGGACTCCCCGCTCTTCGCGAGCGCTCCGCGGGCCTGCAGCTCGCGGCCGATCGCGACGGGCACGAAGACCTCGGTGACGCCGAACGGCACGCCCTCGTGGCAGCGGCGGAAGAGCGCGGTCATGACCTGGTCGGACTCGAGCTGGAGCCGGCCGGCGGCGCCGACGTCGGCGCGCAGCGCGAGCGGGCGGAGCGTCTCGCGGGTCGTGTCGAGCTGGAGCGCCAGCAGGTCGTCGATCGAGCCGATCGAGCGGAGGTAGTGCGTGTTGGGCGCCACGCTCGTCGGGAACGTGCCGCGGCCCGCGACGCGGAAGACGAGCCCGTCGCTGACGAGCTCCTGGAGCGCGCGGCGCACCGTCTGGCGGCTCACGCCGTGCTCCGCGCTCAGCTCGGCCTCGGTCGGCATTCGTCTCCCGCCCGCGTAGTCGCCGCGCGCGATCGCGTCCCGCAATTGAGCGGCCAGCGTTCCGTATGCGGTCGTCTTCGCCATCCGCGCGCACACTCAAGCACACCGTGCGCAGGCCCGGCGACGACCCGCGGGATGCGCATCGGGTGACTGTGCGCTAGTTTAAAATGAAAAGGTTTGCAATCGCCGTCGATCGGCGATCAGCAGAGACACGACAGGTTTCGACAGGAGGGTCATGCCGTCATCCCAAGCCACGACTTCCGCCGCGATTCTCGAGCGCGCGTGGAGAGTCATCCCGGGCGCGGTGAACTCGGCGCGGCGACGCACCGATACCCCGATCAGCGTGGCGAGAGCCCGCGGCTCGCGCCTGTGGGATGCCGACGGCCGCGAGTTCCTCGACTTCCACGCGGCCTACAGCGCCGTCGTGCTCGGCCACTCGCACCCGGCCGTGACGGCCGCGGTCGCCAAGCGGATCGAGGATCTCGTGCTCGTCGGAATCGGCGCGACCGAGGGCGAGGTCGAGCTCGCCGAGCGGCTCGTGCGCCACATCCCCTGCGCCGAGCAGGCGCTCGTCGTGTCCTCCGGATCGGAGGCGACGTACAACGCGATCCGCCTCGCGCGCGCGGTCACCGGCCGCGAGAAGGTCCTCAAGTTCGACGGCTGCTACCACGGTGGGCACGACTACGTGCTCAAGAGCGCCGAGACCGACGAGGACGAGTCCGGCGGCATCCTCAACGCCGCCGCCGCGACCGTGCTGACGTGCCGCTACAACGACCTCGAAGGCGTCGAGAAGCTGCTGCGCGAGCGCGGCCACGAGGTCGCCGCGATCATCGTCGAGCCGATCGCCCACAACCCGAACCTGTTCCCGCAGGAGGGCTTCCTCGAAGGACTGCGCGCGCTCGCCAGCGAGTACGAGGCGCTGCTCATCTTCGACGAGGTGATCACCGGCTTCCGCCACGGCCTCGGCGGCTACCAGGAGATCTGCGGCGTCACGCCCGACCTCACGACCGTCGGCAAGGCGATGGCGAACGGCTTCCCGATCGCGGCCGTCGTCGGCCCGCAGCGGCTGATGGGCCGTTACGCGACGAACCCGGACGGGAACGTCTTCTTCGCGGGCACCTACAACGGCAACGCCGTCGGCGTGGCCGCCGCCAACGCGACGATCGAGCTGATGGAGACCGAGCCCGTGCACGAGCACCTCTTCCGCCTCGGCGGACGGATGCGCGAGGGGCTCGCGCAGATCGCGCACGAGCTCGGCGTGCAGGCGGTCGTCGCCGGCTACGGCTCGATCTACACGCTGCTGTTCGCCGACAGACTGCCGCTCGCGTTCGAGGACCTGGCCCGCGTCGACGTCGACGCGAAGCTGTTCGTGGCATTCCGCAACGAGCTGATCGCCCGCGGGATGATCGAGATGCCAGTCCCGTTCGTGCGCGCCCAGGTGACGTACAGCCACACGGACGAGGACGTCGACCGCGCGCTCGAGATCTCGCGCGACGCGCTGCTGGCCGCCCGCGACCGCGTCGCGGTCTGAGCGGGGTGATGGCATGAAGGTCGGTGTCGTCTCCAACGCCCTGTTGCAGTTTCCGTTTGAGGAGGGGTTGGATTTTCTGGTGGGGCTTGGGTTGGAGCGGGTCGAGGTTGCGTGTGGCGGGTATCACCGCAATCGTGCGTATGGGGATGCGGT
>DASRXW010000049.1:0-2441 GCA_035654055.1 Conexibacter sp. | reverse complement strand
GCCCTCGTCGGAAAGCACGTGCACGTCGAGCGCAAGCGACTGCATCTCCTTCAGCAGCACCTTGAAGGACTCGGGGATCGACGGCTCGGCGATGTTCTCGCCCTTGACGATCGCCTCGTACGCCTTCACGCGCCCGACCGTGTCGTCGGACTTGATCGTGAGCATCTCCTGCAGCGTGTACGCAGCGCCGTACGCCTCGAGTGCCCAGACCTCCATCTCGCCGAAGCGCTGTCCGCCGAACTGCGCCTTACCACCGAGCGGCTGCTGGGTGACGAGCGAGTACGGGCCGGTGCTCCGCGCGTGGATCTTGTCGTCCACGAGGTGGAGCAGCTTCAGGATGTACATGTAGCCGACGGTGACCTTCTGCTCGAACGGCTCGCCGGTGCGTCCGTTGAAGAGCTGCACCTTGCCCGAGCACTTGCGGCCGGCGGCCCGCTTCTGGTCGACGTTCATCTTGATCGGCGAGTCCGGGTTCTGCTCCGTCCACGCGATCAGCGCCTCGTCGACGTCGGTCGGGGTCGCGCCGTCGAAGACCGGGGTCGCGATCGCCCTCGGGTCGCCGCCGTTGATCACCTGGCGGCGCACCTTCCAGCTGTCGTCCTCGGTCTTGCGGTCGCCGTTCTCGTGGAAGACGCCGTGCGCCGCGGCCCAGCCGAGGTGCGTCTCGAGCACCTGGCCGATGTTCATCCGGCTCGGCACGCCGAGCGGGTTGAGCACGATGTCGACCGGGCGGCCGTCCGGGAGGAACGGCATGTCCTCTTCCGGGACGATCTTCGAGATGACGCCCTTGTTGCCGTGGCGGCCGGCGAGCTTGTCGCCCTCCGCGATCTTGCGCTTCTTCGCGACGTAGACGCGGACGAGCTCGTTCACGCCCGGGCTGAGATCGTCGCCGCCGTCGCGCGAGAACGTCTTGACGTCGATGACGACGCCGCCCTCACCGTGCGGAACCTTCAGGCTCGTGTCGCGAACCTCGCGCGCCTTCTCCTTGAAGATGGCGCGGATCAGCTTCTCCTCTGCCGTCAGCTCGGTCTCGCCCTTCGGCGTGACCTTGCCGACGAGCAGGTCGCCCGAGCCGACCTCCGCACCGATGCGGACGACGCCGCGCTCGTCGAGCTGCGCGAGCGACTCCTCCGAGCGGTTCGGAATGTCGCGGGTGATCTCCTCGTCGCCGAGCTTCGTCGAGCGAGCGTCGATCTCGTACTCGTGGATGTGGATCGACGAGAGGATGTCGTCCTTGACGATCCGCTCGCTGAGCACGATCGCGTCCTCGAAGTTGTAGCCCTCGAACGGCATGAAGGCGACGAGCAGGTTCGCGCCGAGCGCGAGCTCGCCGTTGTCGGTCGAGCTGCCGTCCGCGAGGACCTCGCCCGCCGACACCTTGTCGCCCAGGCGCACCACCGGCTTGTGGTGGATGAGCGTGCCCTGGTTCGAGCGCATGAACTTCGTCAGCGTGTAGTCGTCGCGGCCCTTCGTCGACTCGACGGTGATCTTGTCGGCGTCGACGTCCACGACGGTGCCCGCGTGGAGCGCGATGAGGACGTCGCCCGAGTCGACGGCGGCGCGGTACTCGAGGCCGGTGCCGACGAGCGGCGCCTGGCGGACGAGCAGCGGCACTGCCTGCCTCTGCATGTTGGCGCCCATCAGCGCGCGGTTCGCGTCGTCGTGCTCGAGGAACGGGATCAGGGCCGTCGACACGGACACGATCTGCGCCGGTGCGACGTCCATGAACTCGACCGCCTTCGGCGGCGCCGTGACGGCCTCGCCCTCGGCGGAGCGGCAGAGCACCGCCTCCTCGAGCAGCTTGCCGTTCTTGTCCGTCGACGCGGTCGCCTGCGCGATCGTGTAGCGCGACTCCTCGACTGCGTCGAGGTAGATGATCTCGTCGGTCACCTTGCCGCCGACGACCTTGCGGTACGGCGTCTGGATGAAGCCGAACTCCGACACGGTCGCGTACGACGCGAGGTAACCGATGAGGCCGATGTTCGGGCCTTCCGGCGTCTCGATCGGGCACATGCGGCCGTAGTGGGTCGGGTGGACGTCGCGCACCTCGATCGGCGCGCGCTCGCGGGTGAGGCCGCCGGCGCCGAGCGCCGACAGGCGGCGCCGGTGCGTGAGCCCGGCGAGCGAGTTGGTCTGGTCCATGAACTGCGACAGCTGCGAGGAGCCGAAGAACTCCTTCAACGCCGCGACCACGGGCCGGATGTTGATGATCGTCTGCGGCGTGATCGTGTCGACGTCCTCGGTCGTCATCCGCTCGCGCACGACGCGCTCCATGCGGTAGAGACCGACGCGGAACGCCTCCTGGATCAACTCGCCGACCGTGCGCAGGCGCCGGTTGCCGAAGTGCTCGTACTCGTCGAGCTCGGAGGCGATCGGAGCGCGCGGCAGGCCGAACGCCTCGGCGGCGAAGTCCTTCGTGTCCTCCGGGACGCCGAGGTTGA
>DASRXW010000048.1:0-6526 GCA_035654055.1 Conexibacter sp. | reverse complement strand
GGCGCGAACCTGGCGATGGAGCCGTTGCGCGCGCTGACGGGTGATCTCGTCCCCGAGGACCAGCGGAACCGGGCCTTCGCGCTGCAGGCCGCGTTTATCGCCGCCGGCGCAGTGGTCTCCTCGGCATTGCCCTGGGTGCTGCGACATGGGCTCGGGATCGCGTCGCAGCCCGTCAGCGGCGCGGTACCCGAATCCGTGCGACTTGCATTCTGGTTCGGAGCGCTGGCGCTGCTGGCCTGCATCGGCTGGACGGTCGCCTTCGTCCATGAGACTCCGGGCACGGCCTCGTTCCCGGGTCAAGCGGCGCTGCGTGCCGCGCGGCCGGCGGCCGGGCGACTGCTGCTTCGCGGTGCCGTGTGGCTCGGCGGCGGGACCGCGTGCGCCTTCCTGAGTCGCATACTCGGGCTCCGCCCGGAGCTGTACGTGCTCGCGGCCTTTGCGGCGCTCTACGGGCTGTCGCAGCTCTGGCTCAGTGGCCTCGCGCTCCGCGGCAGGCATCCCGCGGGGCTTCTCCAAATCAGCGAAGACATCGTTTGGATGCCGCCCGAGATGAAGCGGCTTGCTGTCGTGCAGTTCTTCACCTGGCTCGGCCTCTTTACGCTCTGGGTGTACACGGTTCCCGCGGTCGCCGAGCATCGGTTCGGGTCCCATGATCCGGCGTCGGCGCATTTTCACGATGCGGCCGACTGGGTGGGCGTGCTGTACGCGATGTATAACGCGTTCGCCATCGCGGCGGCGCCGCTCGTGGCGCGCGCGAGTGCGCGCTGGGGCCGGAATTTCACGCACGGCGCGTGCCTCGCCATCGGCGCGGTGGGCATTCTCGGGCTCGTGACGGGCAACCCCCACGCCCTGCCCTGGCTGCCATCAATGGCCATCGGGGTCGCCTGGTCTTCAATCCTGTCGCTACCGTACGCCATCGTCGCCAGCGCATCGCCCGCGAGCAAGATGGGGGTGAACATGGGTATCCATAACCTCTTCCTCGTCGTGCCGCAGCTCGTCGGCGCAGTGATTCTCGGTCCGCTCCTCGACAGCGGGCTCGGCGGCAGCGCCGTCGGCGCGCTCAAGTTCGCGGCGCTGCTCTTCGCGGTTGGCGGGCTGACCTCGATCGCGCTCGGTGCATTTCGTTCTAGGTGATAGCGTAACGCAAGTTTTGCGCTCCGTGTACGAAAGATAGCTAGCGACCTGCATGTTCGCCGCGTCGCTCGCCGCGCACGCAAACTCGTAGTCAGCGCATGCGTGCTTTGCATTCACTTTGGAATAAATAATATAAATCAATCATATACCTGGTATCTCTAGCCTGGGCTCCCCGCCTGCTCTCCGCAGGCCGTCCGGCGCTCGAATCGATCTCCGATCCGCGAGCGTCAAGACCCACTAACCGCAAGTTGACAGGTGACGCAACTTTTGCGTTAGTATGCGGGCGTCGTTTCGGGGGGGACCGTTAATGGGACGCTTGGCCGCCGCTCAATGCCGTGCGCTGCTCGCGTGCCTCGCGGCATCTGCGATCGGCGCGCGCGCGGTTGCAACTGAGTGCGTCGAGTCCCCGGGCCGAGTCCTGCGCGCCTGCGTCTCCGCTGATGCCGGTGGCGCGTACTACGAGGTGTTCCGCGGCGCACGCACGGTCGTCGCGCGATCGGCGCTCGGCATCACCTTCGCCACGGGCCCGAACGGCGCGGTCACACGGATCGAGTCCGCGACTCGTCGGGCGAGCGACAGCGAGTGGCAGCAGCCCTGGGGCGAGCAGCGGGTGATCCGCGACAACCACGCGGAACTGCGGGTGTCGCTCGCCGGTCGCGAGGCGCGACCGTTCGACGTCGTCTTCCGGGTCTTCGACGACGGACTCGGATTTCGCTACGAGTATCACGGGATCCGGCCGGACGAAGACGTTGCAATCGTCGACGAACGCACTGAGTTCTCACTGGTCGGCGACTGGGACGCCTGGTGGTACTACGCCCGCCAGCGCGAGCGCGACGAGTACTTGTACCACCGCGCGCCGCTCTGGGAGGTCACGGTCGCCGAGACGCCGCTGACCCTGCAGGGCGATCACCTCTACCTTTCATTTCACGAGGCGGCGCTCGTCGACTACTCGAGCATGAATCTGCGCCGCATCTCCGAGCGGACGCTCAAGGCGGACCTGATGCCGTGGTCCGACGGCGTGCTGGTGCGGCGGACCGGGCCGTTCAAGACCCCGTGGCGCACGATCCTCATCTCCGAGACGCCGATGGGTCTCGCCGACTCGCGCATCGAGCTCAACCTGAACGAGCCCAGCGTGCTATCCGATGTCTCGTGGATCGAGAAAGGCAAGTTCATCGGCGTCTGGTGGGCCATGCACATCGGGCGCTGGACCTGGAGCAGCGGGCCGCAGCACGGCGCGACCACCGAGCACGCCAAGCAGTACATCGACTTCGCGGCCGAGCACGGCATTCACAATGTACTGGTCGAGGGCTGGAACCTCGGCTGGGATGGCGACTGGATCGCGAACGGCAAGTACTTCGACTTCACCAAGTCGTATCCGGACTTCGACATGGACGAGGTCGCGCGCTACGGGCGTGAGCGGAGCATCCGACTGATCGGCCACAACGAGACCGGCGGCGCCGCGGAGAACTACGAGCGCCAGCTGCAGGCGGCGCTGCAGCTCTGGGAGCAGCACGGCGTGCGGACGGTCAAGACCGGTTACGTGCGGCCGAACGGCTCGATCGAGCGGACGCTACTCGACGGCTCGATTGCACACGAATGGTTCGCCGGCCAGTACATGGTTCGCCACCACCAGAAGGTGGTCGAGGCGGCGGCGGCGCATCACATCGCAATCGACACGCACGAGCCGGTGAAGGACACGGGCCTGCGGCGCACGTGGCCGAACATGATCAGCCGCGAGGGCGCGCGCGGCCAGGAATACAACGCCTGGGCGCGGCCGACCAGCTCGCCCGATCACCTCACGATCCTGCCGTTCACGAGGATGCTGTCCGGCCCGATGGACTTCACGCCCGGGATCTTCGACGTGACCTTCGGACACACGCAGATCAACGAGCGCGTGCAATCGACCATCGCGACGCAGCTCGCCGAGTACGTCGTGCTCTACAGCCCGATCCAGATGGCCGCCGACCTGCCGGAAAACTACCGCGCGCGGCCGGACGCGTTCCGGTTCATCGAGGACGTGCCGACGGACTGGGAAACGTCCCGGACGCTCGATGCCGTCATCGGCGAGTACGTGGTCGTCGCCCGGCTCGAGCGTGGCGGCCGCGACTGGTACTTAGGCGCGATCACGAACGGCACGGCTCGCAGCCTCGAGGTGCCGCTCGCCTTCCTGCAGGAGGGCGAGCGCTACGAGGCGCAGATCTATAAGGACGGCCCGGGTGCGGATTACCGCACGCACCCGGAATTGCTCGCGATCGAGAGGCGCATCGTCGTGGGCAGCGACCGGCTGACGCTGGCGCTCGCACCGGGCGGCGGCCAGGCGATCCGGTTCAGGCGGCTGGCGAACTGATGCTGAGCGCAAGCATCGGGCCCTGCAACGAAAGCGGGAATAGGCGCGGGCCAACGATGCCCGCGGTGTCTTCGGTCAAATACTGGGGGAAGGTACAATGAAGAAGTCGAAGAAGCTCAAGAAGCTCGAGGCTCGACAGCGGCGGGCCCGTGGCCGTCGGCCGATCGCCCTGCCGGGCAGCATCTCCGTCCTGGCGCTTACCGCGCTCGGGTTTGCCGGCGCGGCCGGTGCCCAGGAACAATCGGCGGGCAGCGGCAGCGCCGCGAGCGCCAACGGCGACGCCTCGAGCACCAACGAGCTCGCCACCGTGGTCATCGTCGGCGTTCGCAGGGCGCTCGAAACGGCGGCGCAGTTCAAGAAGGACGCCGACACTTTCGTCGACTCGATCGATGCGACCGACCTTGGCGCCTTCCCGGACAAGTCGGCCTCCGATGCGCTGAAGCGCATGCCCGGCGTCACCGTCAACACCCTGCAGTCGAACGACGACAGTACACATCCATCCGGTGAGCCGACCAATATCCTGATCCGCGGTCTGACGCAGGTGCGGACCGAGCTCAACGGCCGGGATGCGTTCTCGGCGGACTCGGCGCGCGGCCTCAACTTCAATGACGTCTCGCCCGAACTGCTCTCTGGTGTCGATGCCTACAAGAATCAGACCGCCGACCTGATCGAGGGCGGCATTGCCGGTACGGTCAACCTGCGCACGCGCAAGCCATTCGACCAGGACGGCCGCGTGGTGACGATCAACGGCGTGACCGACTATGGCGACCGCTCAAAGCACTACACCTCCGAGGTGTCCGCGCTCCTCAGCGACTCTTTCAACACCGAATCGGGCCGGTTCGGTTACCTGATCGACATCGCGCGCAGCCACGTGATATCGCGGGTCGAAAGCGTCATTGACGACAAGATCGACACTTACTGCACGGGGGGGTACGGGACAGCCGCGGCTGCGATCGTGAGCCCGGACGGATCCATCCCCTGCACCGGCAATCCGTTCGGTGGCACGGGTTGGGCATTCGCGCCGGACGGGGTGCGCTACTCGCGCGTCGACTACGATCGCCACCGTACCGGCGACGACGTCTCACTGCAGTACGCGAACGATGCCAAGACGCTCGAGGTGACCGCGGAGTATATCGACTCGAACTACCGCAACGCCTGGCTCGAGGACGCGAGCCACGCAATCCTCGACGGCACCTACTACGGCACGCCGGCTTTCGACCCGCGCGGCAGCTCGATCCTGCAGCCCGCCGCCGGGACCGGCCCCCTCGTATTCGGTTCCAACGGCATGTTGCAGTCCGGCGTGCTGACCCAGCCCCACGGCAGCTTCTTCGGCAGCTTTTCACCGAACATCAACGACGCCATCAACGGCGGCTCGGCGGTTCCCGGGGTGCCGTTCGTGAACGACTGCGCGGTGATGACCTGCACGACGCTCCAGGACGGTCTCTATTTCCAGAACGAGGCGCGGAACTTCGCCCACGAGGAGGGCACGCACGACTACTCGCTGCACGTCGGCTGGAAGATCACGAACCGCCTGAAGGGGGACTTCGACGCCCAGCACATCGACGCGCACACCTTCAACAACGACATCCTGGTCGCGACGGGATCGATGGCGAACTACCAGTACTCGACCGGCGCAGACGGCATGCCGCAGGTCCAGCTGCTGCCCGGCTCGAACGTCAACTACGCACCCGGCGGCCTGAGCAACCCGCACAACTACTGGATGCCGTTCATTCAGGGCCACGTCGAGGACAATGACGGTACCGAGAACGCCCTCCGCGCCGACTTCAAGCTGGACCTCGATCACCAGGGCTGGCTCGACTCCCTGAAGTTCGGTGCGCGGGCCTCATCCCGCGACCAGACGGTCCGCTACTCGACCTTCAACTGGACTCCGATCGCGGCGAGCTGGAACTGCAACGGCCCGGGCTTCAACGTCGACAACACGACGCCCGCCGCATACCCGACCGCGGGCGCCTGTGGCGGCAACACCGGCCACCCGAATTTCAAGGGCTACGGAGCCGGCATCTGGGGGGCCGACAACTTCAACAACTTCTTCGGACCCGGCGCCTACGCAAACGGCCCGTTGGTATTCCTCAACCGGCCGACGCTGACCAACTACCCGGCGCTCGTGGCGGCACTGAGCGGCAACAACACGAACTCGCCGCTCGGCGGCGGCTACACGCCGATCTGCGACCGCTCGGGCAACATTGCCGGCACCTGCTTCAGTCCCGCCGAGGAGATGCGGGTCAAGGAGATGACCGAGGCCCTGTACGGCGTTGTTTCGTTCGGTGGCGATAACCTCAAGATCGCCGGCAAGAGCGTGGTCGGCAACCTCGGCCTGCGGCTGGTACGTACCGAGGAGCAGGGTATCGGCAGCGTCGAGTATCCCGACGCCACGAACCTGCAGGCGCTCGCGCCCTGCAACACGCCGCTCGGGCCAAACAGCGTGGTCAACCCGAGCTGCTACCTGACGCCGGGCGTAATCAATTTTTCGAACGGCGGCGGGTCGCCCAATACGTACGACGCCGCCCACATCGACGCACTGCCGAGTCTCAACGTGCGCGTCACGCTGACAGAGCAGGACTTCATCCGCTTCGCCTACTCGCGGGCGCTCAGCCGCCCCGACTTCGGCTACCTGCGGAACTTCGTCCAGATCAACTCGCCGGTCATCAACACGACGCCGGATTCGCCGTACGTCGTGTACAACTCGCCGACCGCGGCCCACACGGCGGCGAACGTCATCGGCTACAACTTCATCTTCAACTCGAACGCCGGCAACGCGGCACTCAAGCCGGAGCGCGCCGACCAGCTCGACTTCTCCTACGAGCGCTACTGGGGCAGGAGCAGCCTGTTCAGCTTGGACCTCTTCTACAAGAAGCTGATGGATCGGGTGGCGCTCGGCGAGTTCGACCGCCCGTTCGTGAACAACGGCGCGACCGAGACCGCACGCATACTGGGCCCGTTCAACCAGGCGGACGGCGGGACTCTGCGCGGCCTGGAGGTCGCGTACCAGACGTTCTTCGACAGGCTGCCGGGACTCTGGAACGG
>DASRXW010000047.1:0-90515 GCA_035654055.1 Conexibacter sp. | reverse complement strand
CCTTCCGCTCCGTGCTGACGAAGGCCGAGTCCTACTCGCTGCAGTTCAACGGACCAGTGCTCGAGCTCACGATCATCCAAAGCGGCGCACGCCACCGCCTCCAGACACCCGCCGGCGTGATCGTCGCCGGCGGCACCTACCACGTCGTCGGCACCTTCGACGGCACGACCCAGCGCCTCTACGTCAACGGCACCCAAGTCGCATCCGCCCCGCTGTCGGGCTCCGCGACGATCACGCCGCGGTGGTTGTTCGTCGGCTCGTGGGACGGCAGCAGCGAGTTCTTCAGCGGCACGATCGACGAGCCCGCCGTCTACAACGCGGTGCTCAGCCCCGCGCGGGTGAGCACGCACTACAGAGCCGGCACGACCGGCTGAGGCCGCCCGCTCGGAGCCTCCTTGGCGGGGCACGACTGAGCGGGAGCCGGCCGCGCGAACGGGCGCGCGATAGCCTGCGCGCGCATGAGCGCGGCGCGGGTGCTGTTGGTGGAGGAGGGCGGCGTCGGCGGTGTTGCCGACTACACCGCCGAGCTGGCGGCGGCGCTCGCGCGGTCCGGCTGGCGGGTGGACGTCGCGACCGCGCGCGATCACCGCTACCCGCCCGCGCCGGGCGTCGTCCTCCACGGCCTGTTCCCCTACGTGCGCGGGCGCACCCCGCTCGGCCGCGCGATCCGCCGCGCGCGCCTGTCGAAGGCCGTCAACGGCGTCACCCACCTGGCGGCCGGCGCGCCACTGCTGCGGCTCGCGCACGCTGCAGACGTCGTGCACGCGCAGGGCGGCGAGTGGCCGCCACTCGGCGCGCTGCAGGCGCTGCTCGTGTGCGCAGCACGGCGGCCGTTCGTGTGGACGCCGCACAACACGTTCGAGCGCGGGGAGCGCGCGTACGCGCGCTCGCGCGCGCTGACCGACCGCTGCGCGGCCCGCCTCGTGATCCACACCGAGCATGACCGCTCCGCGCTGCCTCCGACGACGGCCACGAAGGCGGTCGTGATCCCGCACGGCGAGTACGGCGGGCTCGCAGGCCGCGGTGCGCCAGACGCCGACGCAGACGCCGCTCGGGCTGGCCTCGGCGCGCGCGAGGACGAGCTCGTCGTGCTGCTGTTCGGCCAGCTGCGGCCCGACAAGGGCGTGCGCGACCTGCTCGTCGCGGCTGCGCAGGTGCCCGGCGTGCGCGTGGTGCTCGCCGGGGAGGACAAGGGCGCGCTCGCGGAGGTCGCGGACCTGCGCGCGGACGCGCGGCTCGCCGGCCGCCTCGTCGTGCGCGAGGGCTTCGTCCCGGCGCAGGAGACCGGGCGCCTGTTCGCCGCCGCCGACGTTGCCGCGCTGCCCTACCACCAGGCGAGCGCGAGCGGGGTGCTGCTGCTCGCCTGCGGGTACGGGCGGCCCGCCGTCGTCTATCCCGTCGGCGGGCTGCCGGAGTACGTCGTCGACGGCGAGACCGGCTGGCTGTGCGCACGCGCCGATCCCGACGCGCTGGCGCAGCAGCTGCGCGCGATCGCCGCGGACGGCCGCGAGGCGTGCCGCGCGCGCGGCGACGCGGCGCGCGCGCTGGCCGACGAGCGCTTCTCGTGGGACGCGATCGCGCGGCGCACCGGCGCGCTCTACGCGGACGCGATCGCTGGTCGCCCCGCGTGAGGCGCATGCGCCGGTTGCTCGACGTGCGTCCAGGCGCGACGAGGCCGACATCACGCCCGGGTAACATCCGGCGGATGCCCGCCCCAGACCGTACGCCGTGATGGCCGGTGCCCTGACCCCCGCGATGGCCTCGTCCGAGGCGCCTCCCGAGCGCGAGTCGCTGTCGTCGTTCCTCGACGTGGTGCGGCGCCGATGGCTGCTGATCTTCGGGGTCGTGCTCGCGTGCGTCGTCGCGGCCGTCGCCCGCTACGAGACCTCGACGCGCAGCTACAACGCGACGGCGAGCGTCGCGTTCGGCAACACCACGCTCACGGAATCGGCCCTGCAGGTAACGCGCGGCAGCGGCGACCCCGCGCGCGACGCCGCGACGAACGTGCTGATCGCCTCCTCGCGCGACGTCGCCCAGGCCGTCAGAACCGAGCTCAGATCGCCGGCCTCGCCTGCGACGCTTCAGAGCGCGGTGACCGTCGAGGCGGCCCCGAACGCGAACGTCATCAACATCACCGCCTCGACCGACAGCCCGATCTTCTCGGCGCAGCTCGCGAACGCGTTCGCCGACCAGTACCTTGCGACCGAGACGCAGTCGCAGCTGACCTCGATCAACGCCGCGCAGCGCGACCTGCGGCGCCAGATCAACGCGCTGCCGCCCAACTCGGCCGACCGCGTGACGCTCCAGCAGTCGAGCCAGCGGCTCGACGAGCTGCGGGCGATCGCCAACGGCGGGCTGCAGATCATCTCGCGCGCCAGCCCGCCCGGGAAGCCCAGCGGGACGAGCCTCAAGACGACCGTGATCCTGGGGCTGCTGGTCGGGCTCGCGCTGTCCGCAGCGCTCGTGTTCCTGCTCGAGTCGCTCGACCGACGCATCAACTCGGTCGAGGGCTTCGAACGCAGCTACCGGCTGCCGGTGCTCGCGACCGTTCCGCCCAGCGCGTTCAAGGGCGACCGCATGGACGACCGGGGCCACTCGCTCGAGCCGTACCGGATCCTGCGCAGCGCGCTCGACTTCATCGCGGTGACGCGCCAGCTCGACACGCTGCTGATCACGAGCGCCGTCGCGAGCGAGGGCAAGTCGACCGCCTCCATCGACCTCGCACACGCGATCGCGCTCGCCGGCCGCCGCGTCGTCGTGGTCGAGCTCGACCTGCGCCAGCCGAGCTTCTCGCACCACTTCGCGCTCGACCCACGGCGCGGGATAACGACCGCGCTCACGGGCCGCGCGGAGCTCGCGGACCTGCTGCTGCAGCCGCTGCCGCAACTCCCGAACCTGTCCGTGCTGCCCGCCGGCGCGCTGCCGCCGAACCCGTCGGAGCTGCTCGGCTCGCCGGCCGTCTCGGCCCTGCTGGCCGACCTCGCGAGCGACGAGACGATGGTCGTGATCGACGCGCCGCCGCTCAACCCGGTCGCGGACGCGCAGGTGCTGCTGAACAACCCGGCGATCCACGCGGCGCTGATCGTCGCGCGGCTCGGCTACACGACGCGCGACCAGGTTCAGAGAGCGCGCGCGATTCTCGACCGCCACATGCTCCAGCCGGTCGGCCTCCTGGTGACGGGCGTGCGCTCGACGGGTCGCAACGGGTACGAGGTCTACGGCGCCGACGCACCGCTCGCCCACGAGGCGGACGTGCTGCCCCCCATTCCGGGCCACGAGCGCGCACGGCGCTAGCCCGGGGCAGGCTGTGCTCGCGCTTCGTCAGCGGCTGAGCGGCTTCTGGGCCGAGTCGCTGCTGGCGGCGCTCGCCGCGTCGGTGGCGACGCTCGCGATCGCGGTCTTCGCCGAGCGGCGGCTCGGTGGCGTCGGACTGTTCGTCCCGCTGATCCTCGTCGCGGTCGTGCTGCTGCTCCGGCGGCCGGTCGCCGCCGTCGCGACGGCCGTGGCGCTGCCGATCCTCTGCGAGGGGCCGACGTTCGGCATCCACGTCATGACGCACCTCTACGACCGCGTCTACAAGCAGCTGACGGCGCTCGACGTGCTCGTCCTGCTCGCGGGCGTGGCCGTCGGGGTCGACCTCGTGCGCCGGCGCAGACAGCCGCACCTGCCGCCCGTGCTCGCCCTCCCGCTGCTGCTGGTCGCGCTCGCGATGGCGGCCGGGCTCGCCGTCACGCGCGCCGGCGGCGGGGGACTGCGCGACACGCTCTTCTCGATGCACGTGCTCGGCTACATGCTCGTGCTGCCGTTTGCGGTCGTCAACCTCGACCTCGACCGCGACCGGCTCGCGCTGCTGCTCAAGGGCGCGGTCGGGCTCGCACTGCTGAAGGCCGCGATGGGCCTGATCGTGATGGCCGGCGGGGGCAGCGTCGAGCTCAACGGCGGCACGCACCTGACCTACTACGAGCCGACGGCCAACTGGCTGATCATGCTCGCGCTGCTGGGCACGATCGCCGCGATCGTCGGCGGGATGCCGCGTGAGCGCTGGATGGCGATCGCCGTGCCGCTGCTGACCGCCTCGCTGGTGCTGTCCTACCGCCGCTCGTTCTGGATCGCGGCGGTTCTGGGCCTGATGCTCGTGCTGCTGCTCGGCACGTCGCCGCACGGGCGGCGCGTGCTGGTGCCGTCGGTGGCGCTCGTGGCGACCGCGATCTGGCTGCTCGGCTCGATCGGCTTCCAGGCGCAGACGCCGCTCGCCTCGCGCGTGCAGTCGCTCTCGCCGACGAACCTGCAGAGCAACGCCGAGGACCGTTACCGCCTCGACGAGCGTGCCAACGTGATCGCCGAGATCAAGCGCGATCCGATCGCGGGGATCGGGCTCCAGCAGAGCTGGGTCGCGAGCGCCCGGTCGCTCCCGGTCGAGCACCTCGACGGACGCCTGTACGTCCACTTCGCGCTGCTGTGGTGGTGGCTGAAGCTCGGGATCCTCGGCGCGGCGGCGTTCGTCTCGCTGATGCTCGGCGGGTTCGTGCTCGCCTGGCAGACCTGGAGACGCAACCGCGAGCCGGTCTTCCGCTGCTTCGGCCTCGCCTCGCTGGTCGGCCTTGCGGGGCTGATCGTGATCGAGACGACCGCGAGCTTCACCGGCGTCGACGGGCGCTTCTCAGTCGCGCTCGCCGCGCAGCTGGGGCTGCTCGCCGCGCTCGGGTCGCGCGCCCCGAGCCGCGGCTGAGCCCGCTCAGTTGACGGCGAGGTCCGCCTTGGCCTCGGTCGTGTAGGCGCCCTTCGCCGCGCCGCCGCTCTGCAGCGCGCCGAAGTACGCCTCGCGGCCGCTCTGCGTGCCGCTCGCGTACTGGTCGTGGCCCTGGTAGAGGAAGAACCCGCCGAGGCGACTGCCGTAGCGGCTCTGCATCCCCGCGAGCGCGCTGTGCAGCGTGGTCGCGGCCGCGTCGTACGTCATGCACTTGTCGAAGCCGTAGTTGTCGGAGAGGCAGCGGCCGTTGTCGGTCGAGAGGCCCCACTCGGTGATCCAGATCGGCAGGTCGCGCGAGCCGGCCGCCTTGGTGGAGTTGATCGTCGAGTCGATCCGCGTGGCCCAGTTCGGCCCATAGGGGTGGATCGTCCAGCCGGCGACGTAGTTGCCGAGGTCCGGAACGGCCCTGAACATGTTGACGACCCAGGCGTCCTGGTTGACGGCGTTGTCGCCGATCGCCAGCAGGCCGACGTTCGGGTTCGCCGCCGTGATCGCGGCCGCGGCCGTCTTGGCGCTCAGCGCGTAGGCCTGCGCGCGCGCCGCATAGGTCGGCAGCGAGTAGTCGGAGAACTGGTAGCTGTAGCTCGTCTCGTTGCCGAACTCGATGTCCGTCACGGCCGTGTTGGCGGGGTAGCTCTTGCCCTGCCAGAAGCTGCCGCCGGGACCGTACGCCGCGGCCCAGGTCGCGAGGCTCTGCGCCTCCGCCGTCGTCGGGACGCGACCGTAGAAGTTCGCCATCAGCAGCGGCCGGATCCCGGCCTTCGCGTACGCGTCCATCACCGGCGCCATGCTCGAGGCGGACGTGTTGATGTCGTACTCGAGCCGCGCGGTGTGCGCGCCGAGCTGCCTGACGAAGCTCAGCTCGTACGACAGCGCGGTGCCGGCGACGACGCCCATCTGGAAGCTGCCGTGGACCGGCGCGGGGGCCGGAGCCGGCGCGGGCGCAGGAGCGGGCGCCTGCGCGGCCGGGTAGCTGATCGTGACCTCGGGCGACCAGGCGCTGCCGTCGATCGCCGTGCGCACGCTGTAGCGCACGGTCGCGCCGGGCGCAGCGGCGGGCGTGACAGACGTGCCGCTGACGACGGAGTACTGGTCCGTTTGGCCGCTCACCTTGCGCACGAGCACGTAGGTGGTCACGCCACCGACGGAGTTCCAGGCGAGCGCCGTGCCGGTCGCGGTCAGGTCTGGGGCAGCGAGCTGATCGACGCTCGGCGTGGGCGTCGGCGCGGGAGCCGGCGCCGGCTGGCTCGGCGCGAGGGTGGGCTGGACCGCCGGGTACGTGATCGAGACCTCGCGCGCCCAAGCACTGCCGCTCGCGTCGGCGCGCACGCTGTAGCGCACGGTCGTGCCTGGTACGGCGGGCGGCGTGATGGACGCCCCCGTGATGACCGAGTACTGGTCGGCCAGTCCCGGCACCTTGCGCACGAACACGTAACGACCCACGTTGCTGACGGCGTTCCACGTCAGCTTCTGGCCGGCGACCGTGATCGTCGGAGCGGGCACCGTCGCGCCCGCCTGCGCCCGGCGCGCCTCGTCGCGCGCGAGCCTGTTGAGGCGGCGCTGCGCGCGCTGGAGCCGCTGACCCGCGCGCTGGACGGCGCGGCGCTGCGCCTTGCAGGCGCCGGCGTGGCGGCGCTGGCAGCGCTTGAGGGCGCGCGCCAGCACGACGAGGCGATGGTCGGCGGCACGCTGGGCCTTCGCCGCGCTGTGCAGGCGAGCGACGGCGGCCTTGGGCGAGCGGTGCTTGGACGAGGCGTCCGCCGTGCCGGGGGTCGCCGCAACCGCGACCAGGCTGCCGGCCAGCAGCAGGGCGACGATGAGCATGCGCAGCGACGGGCGCACGGGGAACGCGGACATCGAGCATCTCCTTCGGTAGCCGGGCTGTCTGCGGGAGACCCCTGGCTTTGCGGACCCACCTCGCGGTGGGGGTGCCGTTTGTCGGGAAGCGAGCCGCCTCGCGCCACCTCGTCCGATCCGTCGGACTTGGGGGTGAGCGGGCTCATCTCCACCTTCGGCCACTCTCCCCCGCGCCGACAGTCCCGCCCCCGTCGATGGACACATGTCCGGCCGGCCCCCGAGACGCGGCCGGCGCGCCCAGAGGCGCGCCGGCGGATCGAGGATCAGGATGTGCCGCGGGTCATGGGGTCGCGGCGATGTCGGCCATCACCTCCGTCGTGTACGCGCCCTTGGGCGACTTGTCGAGCTGGATCGCGCCGAAGTACGCCTCGCGGCCGCTCTTCGTGCCGGTCGCGTAGAGGTCGTGCACGTCGTAGAGGTAGAACGCGCCGAGGCGGCTGCCGTAGCGCGTCTCCATGCCGGTCAGCACGCCGTGCAGCGCGGTCGCGGCCTCGCCGTACGTCATGCTCGTGCTCCAGCCGTAGTTGTCGTCGAGCGTGCGGCCGTTGTCGCTCGAGATGCCGTACTCGGTGACCCAGATCGGGCGGTCGGGCGAGCCGGCCGTCCTCGTCGAGTTGACGGTCGAGTCGACCCGCGTGGCCCAGTTGGGGCCGTAGGGGTGGATCGACCAGCCGGCGACGTAGCTGCCGAGGGCCGGAACGGCCTTGAACATGTTCTGCACCCAGGACGTGCCCTGCTGGGCGTTGTCGCCCTGGACGACGAGCCCGACCTTCGCGTTCGCGGCCGCGACCGCGGTCGCGGCGTCCTTCGCGCGCTGCGCGTAGGCCTGCGCGCGGGCCGTGTAGGTGCTCGTCGAGTTGTCCGAGAACTGGTAGCTGTAGCTCGTCTCGTTGCCGAACTCGATGTCTGTCACGGCCGTGTTCGCCGGATAGCTCTTGCCCTGCCAGAACGTGCCGCCCGGACCGTACGCGGCAGCCCAGCTCGCGAGGTTCTGCGCCTCCGCCGTCGTCGGCGTGCGACCGTAGAACGTGGCGAGCAGCAGCGGCCGGATCCCGGCCCTCGCGTAGGCGTCGATCTCCGGCGCCATGCTGGAGGCGGAGGTTTCGATCCCGAACTCCATGCGCGCGGTGTGCGCCTTCACCTGCTGGACGAACGGCAGCTCCCACGACAGCGCCGAGCCGGCGGCGACGCCCATGCTGAACGACGTGGGCGCATGCGCAGGCGCAGGCGCCGGAGCCGGATAGGCGATCGACACCGGCGTCGACCAGGCGCTGCCGTCGACGTCGGTGCGCAGGCTGTAGCTGACCGTCGCGTCCGGCACGGCCGTCGGCGTGGCCGACGTGCCGTTGACGACGGAGTACTGGTCGACCTGGCCGGGAACCTTCGTGGCCATGATGTAGGCGCTGACGCTGCCGATCGCCTTCCAGCTGAGCGTCTGCCCGGAGACCGCCACCGTGGGGGCGGCCGTCGTGTCGACGAGCGCCGGCGCGGCGGGATACGCGATCGAGACCTCGGGCGCCCATGTGCTGCCCAGGGCGTTCGCGCGCACGCTGAAGCGCACGGTCTTGCCCGGCACGACAGCAGGCGTCGTGGAGGTGCCGTTCACGACCGAGTACTGGTCCGCGAGGGCGGAGACCTTGCGGACGAACACGTAGCTGCCGATGGTGTTGACCTTCGTCCACGTGAGCGTCTGGCCGCTCACCGTGAGCGTCGGCGCGGCGACGGTCGCCGCGGCGCGCGCGATGAGGCCCGAGCCGGTCGAGCGGCCGAGCCGCGCGAGCCGACGCTCGCTGCGGGCGAGCTGCGTGCCGGCGCGCTGGACGGCGCGCCGCTGTGCGGTGCAGCGACGCGGGTGCCGACGCTGCGCGCGCTGGCAGCGCTTCAGCGCGCTCGCCTTCACGACGAGCGCGTGGTCGGCGCGGGTGACCTGCGCGGCGGCTGTGCGCAGCGCCACGGGTGTGGCGTGCGGTGTCGCCGCAGCGGCGCTGCTTGCGGCGAGCAGGCCGAGCCCGCTCGTCGCGACGAGGAGGGTGCTCAGCAGGCGCCGAGCACGGGAGGACTGGCTGGACATGAATGCTCCTTAGGCAGCTGGGCTGTCTGCGAGAGACCCCTGGCTTTGCGGACCCACCTCGCGATGGGGGTGCCTTTGTCTGGAGGGATCGCAGAGGGCGATCCGACGGGCGCCGCACGGTTGCGCGGCTTCATCAATGGTGTCGTCAGCTGAACCTCGATCGCGACCGGCCTGGCCTGATCTGGACAGGTGTGGGCGCACCGGATGCCGGTGCGCCAGGCTCTGCGCGGGCAGGCGCCAGCGAGCGCCGGCGGGCTTGGCCGCGGAGCGGAGGGCGGCGCGGTCGCGCGCCCGACGGGACGGCCGCCGCCCCCTCTACCCTGTGCCGCCATGACGGCGCTCGTCACCGGCGGAGCCGGGTTCATCGGCTCGAACCTCGTCGACGCGCTGCTCGCGCGCGGCGAGCCCGTCGTCGTCGTCGACGACCTCTCGACCGGCCGGCGGGCGAACCTCGACGCGGCGCTGGAGCAAGGCGCGACGCTGCACGAGCTGGACGTCCGCGACGCGGACGCCCTGCGCGCGCTGTTCGAGCGCGCGCGCCCGGAGCGCGTCTTCCATCTTGCCGCGCAGATCGACGTGCGCCGCTCAGTCGCCGACCCGGCAACCGACGCGCGCGTGAACGTCGAGGGCACGATCAACGTGCTCGCCGCCGCACACGCGGCCGGCGCGCAGCGCGTCGTCTACTCGGCGACGGGCGGCGCCGTCTACGGCGAGGCCGAGCTGGTGCCGACGCCGGAGGACGCGCCTGCGCAGCCGCTTGCGCCCTACGGGCAAGGGAAGCTCTCCGGCGAGGGCTACTGCGCGCTCTTCACGCGCCTGCACGGCCTCTCGACGATCGCGCTGCGCTACGCGAACGTCTACGGCCCGCGCCAGGACCCGCTCGGCGAGGGCGGCGTGATCGCGATCTTCTGCGGCTGCCTCGCCGAGGGCCGCACGCCGACGATCTACGGCGACGGAGCGCAGACGCGCGACTACGTCTACGTCGGCGATGTCGTGGAGGCGAACCTGCGGGCGGCGGAGCTCGACGTATCCGGTCCCGTCAACGTCGGCACGGGCGTCGAGACGTCGGTGCTGGAGCTGGCGGAGGCGTTCCGCGCGCTCGACGACGGCGACGGCTTCGTCCCCGTCCACGCGCCCGCACGCGCCGGCGAGGTGCTGCGCAGCTGCCTCGACGCCACGCGAGCCGGCGCACTGCTCGGCTGGGAGCCGCAGGTCCCGCTCGCCGACGGGCTGCGACGGACGCTCGCGACGGTCAGCGCGCCACGAGCGTCGTGAGCGCCTCGATCGAGTAGCGCTCGGCCGCCAGCTCGCGCCCGCGCTGCCCGAGCTCGGGCGCGCCCTCGCTCAGCACGCGGGTCAGCGCGGCCGCGTAGGCGTCGGCGCCTTCGGCCAGCAGGCAATGCTCGCCGTCGCGCACCGCGAGGCCCGCGGCGGCACGCGGCGTCGCCACGACCGGCAGTCCGTAGGCGAGCGCCTCGACGAACTTCAGCGGCGTGCCGCCGCCTTGCAGCAACGGCACGACGGCCGCCGATACGCCGGCGTAGGCGTCGGCGAGGTCGTCCACGAAGCCGAGCGCCTCGACGCGCGGATCGTCCGACGGCGGCGCGTCGAGACCCGCGCCGACCAGCCGCACGCGCGCGTCCGGCAGTGCGGCCCACACGCGCGGGAGCACGTCGTCGAGCAGGAAGCGCAGGCCGTTGCGATTCGGCTCGTAGGAGAAGTTGCCGACGAACAGCGCTCGCCGCGCCGAGAGGTCGGGCTCGACCGGAGCGATCGCGGACACGTCCACGACGTTCGGGACGAGCCGCACGCGCACGCCCGGGCACAGCTCGCGCGCCGCGGCGGCGTCCGCCTCGCTCACCATCCACGCCTCCGACGCGCGTGCGAGCACGCCCCGCTCGAACGCGCGCAGCGCGCGCGGGCTGCCGAGGCCGCTGCTCGCCTCGAGCGCGTGGCGGTAGGCCGACTCGAGGTTGTGCGCGTTGTAGACGACCGGCCGCCGCCGCGCGAGCCCGGCCAGCGCCGCGGCCTCCGTCGGCCCGTCGGCGATCACGCGCGTCTCGTCGCTCGGCGCACGCCGCCGCACGGCCGCAGCCAGCTCCGACGAGACGCCGCGCGCGAAGTCGTCTGGGACGCCGCGCAAGCGCGCGGCGCCGAACGCGGCGAGCCGCCGCGGCCCGCGCGAGGGCTCGACCGCCTCGAACGCGACGCCGGGGATCCCGCGATAGGCCGCGTCCGGCTCGTCCGCCCCGAAGCGCACGTAGACGATCGTCAGCCCGCCGCCAGCCGCCGCGAGCGCCCGCGCCACGCCGTAGGTGCGCACCGCGCGGCCGGAGCGCAGCACGGGCGTGTGGACGGAGACCAGCACGTCGCGGTCACCCGCGCCGCCGCTCACGCGCTGCCCCAGTGCGTGCCCCTCGCGGCCGTGCCGCTCACGCCCCGCCCCCATGCGCAGCGACCGCGGGCGCCCCCCCGTCGAGCGCCTCGATCGCCGCCGCGATCGCCGCCAGGCGCGCGTCCCACGAATGCGCCTCCGCCGCCTGCGAGCGCGCGGCGCGGCGTGCGGGGTCGTCGTGCGCGAGCGCAGCGTCGAGCAGCGCGGCGAGCCCGGCCGCGTCCGGCGCGGTCGCGACCTCCGCCAGGCCGGCGATCGACGGCAGCTCGGTCGCGACGACCGGCAGGCCGGCGGCGAGGTACTCGTAGACCTTCATCGGGAAGATCGCGTCGGTCAGCGCGTTGCGCGCGTAAGGGATCAGACCCGCGTCGGCGCCGCGCAGCACGTCCGGCAGCTCGCCGTAGGCGCGGGCGCCGAGCAGGTGGACGTTCGGCTCGGCCGCGAGCGCAGCGACGTCGGTGCGCGGATCGCCCGGCCCGACCGGCCCGACGAGCGCGAACGACCACGTCGGCCGGGCGCGCGCGAGCGCGACGAGCAGCCCCACGTCGAGCTTCGTCGCGACGACCGCGCCGGTGAAGGCGACGCGCGGGTGCGGCAGCGCGTCGACTGCCGCGTCGACCGGACCGGGCTCCAGCGCCCGCGCGAACAGCGCGGTGTCGGCGACGTTCGGCGCCTCGAGCACGTTGCCGGAGATTCTCCGCAGCCGCCGCGCGAGCGACGGCGCGCTCGCGAGCACGAGGTCAGCGCGCCGCGCGAAGCGCTCCTCCGCCGCACGGAACGAGCCCGAATCGATTCCCGGCTGCGCGGCGATGTCGTCGACGCAGTGGTAGACCACGAGCGACGGGTCGAGCGCGTCCACGAGCACCTCGGCCTGCGGCACGTACGCCCACAGGATCGGCCGGCGCAGGCCGAGGTGCCGCGCCGCGCGCCGTACGAGCCACGGCAGCAGGCGCCGATTGA
Organism: Conexibacter sp.; assembly: GCA_035654055.1. GTDB lineage: Bacteria > Actinomycetota > Thermoleophilia > Solirubrobacterales > Solirubrobacteraceae > Conexibacter. Next base: position 78,482 of record DASRXW010000047.1, on the reverse strand, counting down.
GCGTGCGCACGGCGGTGAAGCGGTGCAGCGGCACGACGAGCGGGGACAGCACGTGCAGGCCGTCCGCCGCTCGGGGCGGCGCGACGCCGCGCCGCAGCCGCCGCGCGATCCGCCGCAGGTCCCTGCCCGCGAGCTGCGGCTGACGCAGCCCGAGCGACTCGACGAACAGCACCCGGTTCTCGCGCGCGAGACGCGACATCAGATGGTGCTGGTTCGTCCACAGCTCCGTGTCCCAGTCCGCGAAGCCGACGCACACGATGTCGCGGCCGCGCAGGCGGGAAGATCCGTCGGGCATCGCCGCATGATCCCAAGCGCGCCGACGGCACCGCCGCGCGCCGCTCTCCCTTGTAGCCTCGCCCCGGTGCCGACCCCCGCCGCCACCGCAGCCGACCACGACCTCGACGCGGCGCGCGGGGCGCGGCTGCTGTTCGACGCGGAGATCGCGTCGGGCACGCTGGACCCGGCCGCGGTCGCCGTCGCGCCGGTGCTCGGCGCGGTGCGGCCGCGCCGCGTGCCCCCCGCGCCGCTGCGACTCGCGCAGGACGTCGCGCGCAAGCTCGGCCGGCTCGACCACGAGCGCGCAGTCGACGCGCCGCTGGTCGCTGCGCGGCGGGCCGTGCTCGGCGAACGAGCGGCCGCGCCGCCGCGCTTCCTGGTGCGCGTGGACGAGTTCCCGCACTACCGCGCCTGGGACGATCCGGCACGCTTCGGCAGCGACGGCTTCGAGCGCTTCCACGCGATCCTCCAGGCGGCCGGCGTTCCCTATCTCGTCGCCGCCCTCCCGCGCCTGAGCCGCGAGCCGCTCGACCCGCGGGGCCGCGAGTCGCGCCCGCTGGACGACGCCGAGGCGGCCCTGCTGCGCCAGGTCGCTGCGGCGCGCGGCGTCGCGATCGCGCTCCACGGACGCGACCACCGCACCCGCTTCGCGTCGCCGCGGCGCCACTCCGAGCTGTGCGGCCTCGACGCGAGAGCGACGGCCGCGCTGCTCGACGACGCGCTCGCCGAGCTCGATCGCCACGGCATCTACCCGGACGTCTTCGTCGCGCCGTACAACCGCTTCGACGCAGCCCAGTGGCCGGCGCTCGCCGCGCGCTTCCCGATCGTCGGCGGCGGCCCCGAGTCGATCCGCCGGATCGGCTTCCAGCGCACCCCGCAATGGCGCGACGGCGCCGTCTACCTGCCCGCCTACACGCCCTTCTACGACCGTGCGCGCGAGGTCCTGCCGGCCGCCGAGCGGGCGATCGAACGGCAGACCGGCCTGTGGACGCCGATCGTCCTGCACTGGGGCTGGGAGGCCGACGCCGGTTGGCGCGAGCTGGAGGCGCTGTGCGCACGGATCGCACCGTTCGCCGCCGAGTGGACGGCCTTCCGCGCCGCCGTGGAGCGCAGCCGATGAGCACGCCCGACGACATGTCCGCGCCCGCCCCGCCCCCCGCCGACGCGGCCGCCCTGATCGAGCGCCTGCGCGCCCGCTTCCCGCGCGTCGCGGTCGTGCACGACTGGCTGACGATCCCGGGCGGCTCCGAGGACGTCGTGATGGAGCTGCTGGAGCTGTTCCCGCAGGCGGAGCTGTTCACGTCGGTCTACGACCCGGCGCCGTGGCCGCCGCAGATCACCGAGCGCCCGGTCCACGCCTCCTACCTGAACCGCATCCCCGGCGCGACGCGCAACTATCCGAAGCTGCTGCCCCTGATGAATCGTGCCTTCGAAGCGTTCGATCTCAGCGGCTTCGACCTCGTGCTGTCGAGCAGCCACGCGAACGCCAAGAACGTCCACACGCCGCCCGGCACGCTGCACGTCTGCTACTGCCACACGCCGATGCGCTATGCGTGGGAGCCCGAGTTCCTCGCGGGCGAGGAGATCGGCCGCACGACGCGCATGCTGCTGCCGCCGCTGCTCGGCCGCCTGCGCCGCAACGACCTCGCCGGCGCCGTGCGCCCGGACGCGTTCGTCGCCAACTCCGCCCACGTCGCCGCGCGCATCAGACGCTGCTACGGCCGCGAGGCGGTCGTCGTGCACCCGCCCGTGGACGTCGGCCACTACCTCACGCTCCAGCGCGCGCCGCAGGACTGGTACCTCGTGTTCGGACGGGTCGTGCCCTACAAGCGCGTCGACCTGGCGCTGGCCGGCGCCGCGCAGGCCGGCCGCACCGTGAAGGTCGCCGGCGCCGGACGCGCGCTCGACGCGGTGCGCGCCGGCGCCGGCCCGAGTGCCGAGCTGCTCGGGCGCGTCTCGGACGCCGCGCGGGACGCGCTGCTCGGCGGCGCCCGCGCGCTGCTGTTCCCCGGCGAGGAGGACTTCGGGATCGTGCCGGTCGAGGCGCAGGCCGCAGGCGTCCCGGTGATCGCCTACGGCGTCGGGGGCGCACGCGAGTCGGTGCTGGACGGCCGCACCGGCGTGCTGTTCGCCGAGCAGAGCGCGGCGAGCCTCGCGGGGGCGATCCGCCGCTTCGAGACGCTCGGGCTCGATCCGCAGGCGCCGCGCGAGAACGCCCGGCGCTTCGGCCGCGAGCGCTTCCGGGCCGAGATGGCCGCCGTGATCGAGCAGGCGGCCGACGCGGTGCCGGCTCGCTGACCGCGGCGGCGCCCCGCTATGATCGCCCGCGGACCGTGCTAGGCGGGGAGGTAGCGGTGCCCTGTACCTGCAATCCGCTCTAGCGGGGCCGAATTCCCTCCTGAGGGGTGCCGGCTCCGAGGGTCAGCTCGTCGCTCGGTGGCGTCGATGGCCAGGTCCCGCGCGATGACGACCCGTGAACCAGGTCAGGTCCGGAAGGAAGCAGCCTTAAGCGGCCTCCGTCATGCGCAGCGGGAGTGCCTGACCGGAGTCACCGGATGACGTCAGCGCCTCGGAACCCGCTTCGACGGAGGGTGCACGGTCCATTTCGCGCCGTCATGGCGGCGCGGCCGGTGGCGAGAGCGCCTACTCGACGTCGTGGCGCCCGAGCAGTGCCGGGACCGTCATCAGCACGATCTTCATGTCGAGCATCAGCGACCAGTTCTCGATGTAGTAGTTGTCCCACTCGACGCGGTCGTCCAGCGACGTCTGCCCGCGCAGCCCCTGCACCTGCGCCCAGCCGGTCAGGCCGGACTTGACGCGGTGGCGATCCCCGTAGCGGTAGACGTGCTGCTCGAACGAGCGCACGTAGCTCGTGCGCTCGGGGCGCGGGCCGACGAGCGTCATGTCGCCGCACAGGACGTTCACGAGCTGCGGCAGCTCGTCGAGCGAGAGGCGCCGCATGATCTCGCCCACACGCGTGCGGCGGTCGTCGCCCTCGACGCCGCCGGGTGCCATCCCCTGCTGCGGGGCGAACTCGCCGACGTTGGGCGGCGCGATGCGCATCGAGCGGAACTTGAGCATGTCGAACTCGCGTCCGTCGAGCCCCACGCGGCGCTGGCGGTAGAGGATCGGCCCCGGCGAGCTGAAGCGCACGGCGAGCGCGAGCGCGAGCAGCAGCGGCGAGGCGACCAGCAGCGCGACGGCCGCGACGATGCGGTCTATCGCGTACTTGATCGCGAACTGCCAGCCGCGCGGGTCGACCGTCGCCGCGCGCAGCAGCGGGACCCCGCCGAGATGCTCGACCTCGACGCGGTTGGAGACCTCCTCGAACAGGCGCGGCACGACGACGACCTCGACGCCCAGCTCGCGGCAGCGGCGGATCATCCCGAGCAGGACCGCGTGCGGGGCGGTCGAGAAGGTCACCACGACCTGCTCGACGTCATAGCGCTGCACGACCTGCTCGAGATCCCAGCTCGCGCCGAGCACCCGCAGGCCATCCTCGTCGGCGTCGTCGATCAGCGGGTCCTTGTCGAGGAAGCCGATCGGCCGCAGGCCGAACTCCGGGCGCTCGCGCAGGCGTCTGGCGATCAGGTGCCCGACGCTGCCGGCGCCGATGATGAGCGTGTTGAAGCCCGTCTCGCCGCGTCGCAGCGCACGGCGACGGTCGAGCGTGATGCCGACGCGCCCGGCGCCGAGGAAGACGAGCGCGAACGCCCACAGGCGAACGGACTGCGCGGTCAGCGTCGCGTCGTCGCTGAGCAGCGCGCGCGCGAAGGTCAGCGACATCGCGGCGATCGAGGTCGCCGCGAAGATCCGTGCGACCGTGTCGACGGGCGTGTCCTGCAGGCGGAAGCCGTAGAAGCCGCGAGCCTCGAGGATCACGAGCGTCAGCAGCGCATAGCCGACGCCCCATGCGAAGTTCGAGAGCGAGTGCGGAGCCGGTGCCGCGACGACCGCGGTCGCCGACGCCGCCACCAGCATCGCCGCGTCGGCGCTGCGGTAGGTCAGCCGTGCCCAGCGCGAGCGGCGGCGGCGCCGTTCGAAGGCGTCGTCGCGGACGGCGCGGGCAGCATGCGCGCCGGAATCGGTGAGGTGCTCGGTGAAGGCAGATGCCACGTCGCTCTGACCGACTCTTCGGCAGTTGCCAGCCGGAGGTTGAGCAGCTGGTGCGCTCTGCCGGGTCGGCACATCGCCAGTCCGGGATCGCGGGGGGGCCGCAGGGCGATCGGCTGTGCTCGTATCGGAGCCGATCGCCACCGCGTCCTCATCTCCCGCGAGTCCGGGCGCTGGTCATCTGTCGTGCTATCAGGTCAGCTGAGCGGCCGGGCGAACCGACGCAGGCCGACGCCCACGCCGACGAGCGCAACGCCGCCGAGCGCGAGCAGGCCGATGTCGAGACCCGTGAACGGCAGTGAGCCGTTGTCGCTCGAGCTGGCGACCTGAACCTGTTGCGGCGCCGACGCGGACGGTCCATTGCCGCTGTCGACGGTGCCGACGATCCCACCGCCCTTTCCGGCGTAGGTGTCGCTCACTGCACTCTGTGCGTACGCCGGAACGGCGACGACAAGCGCGAGAGCGACCACGGCCATGAGCAAGGCGAGTCGCTTCATTCGAACCAATCCCTTCCCATCCTTGTATTGGTTGGCACGAAGCGCGCCAGCGCGCTTCAAACCTACTTTTGCTTGCGATAGTGGCGAATTGCGCCTCAAAGTAGCAGCAACGGCGCGGACCCACAACCGCGAAAGGCCGTGCTCAGACCCCGTGGACCGGTTTCGCGGGGCCGCCGAGGCGGCCGGTGAGGCGTTGGACATCGCGTCGCAGGCTCCCGAAAGCCTCCTGCGCCGTCAGCGGATGAGGCCCTCCGACACGCGCAAGCGCCTCCTGCACGAGCGGCTCGGCAGGGTCGAGCGAGCGGGCACGGGCATAGTACGCGCGCGCACGGACGGGCTGTCCGAGCGCCGAGGCGGCGAGCCCCCGCCCGAGGGTCGCGAACCAATCCCCGCCGTCGCGTTCGAGCGCCTGCGTGAAGCGGCGCTCGGCGACACGCGGTTCCCCCAGCTGCAGGGCGATCACGCCTGCGACGAGTTGCGGCCGCGCGCTCAGGGGGTTCAGCTGCGCGGCACGATCGAGGCGGGCGAACGCTCGTGCGGGGTCGGCCGGCCAGCCGCTGCTCGCCGCCGCGACCTCGCGCTCGGCGAGGTACGGGAGGGCGAGCGCGGCGGCCGCGAGCAGCGCGAGCGCACCGAGCCCGACGGCGAGGACCACCGGCCGGCGAGCCGGCGACGAAGGCGCCCCCGGTGCCGCGTCCGTCGGGGTCGACGCGACCGCGGGTGCCGCGCTCGGCGCGGGGTCCGGCACGGACGCGGACGCGCCGGCGACGGGAACTGGGCGCATGACCGCTCCCCCGAGCGCGAGGAACGCGAACGCCGGACCGCTCAGCGCGGGGATCTCCCAGAACCAGTCGACCGAGCCGTGGACGAGCCAGGCCACCAGCGGCAGCAGCGCGATCGCGGCGACCGCGGCGGCGCCGGGAACGCTCCGGCGCCGTCCCGCCAGCGCCGCAGTCAGCGCCGCAGCCAGGAAGCCGACGAACAGCAGGAAGCCGACGAGGCCCGTGTGCGCGAGCAGACGCAGCTCGAGGCTGTGCGGCCAGCGCGGCTGCTCAGAGCTGCGGCGCACGCCCAGGTAGTACTCCCCCCAGTTGTCCTGGCCGAGGCCGCCGAGCGGACGGTCGGCGAAGGCCTTCAGCGAGACGCGCCAGAAGTCCGGCCGGTTGCTGCCGACGGCGGCGAAGCGGGAGCTGCCGGGCATCGTCGCCCGATAGCCCTGCGAGTGGTTCCAGTAGTCGGCGATCTTGCGGTCGGGCCGGCCGTCGGTGAGCGCGAAGCCGGCGGCGATCGCCGCGAGCGCGCCCGCGATGGCAATCGCCGCGCCGGCGCGGTTTGCGCCGCGCGCGACCCGCGGCGAGACGGCGGTGCGGCGGTCGAACGCCGCCATCGCGAGCCCTGCCAGCAGCACGCCCGTGCAGACGAGCAGCGCGACGTCGGCCGCATGGCCGGACGTGCGGATCAGGGCCTGCACCGTCGCCGCAGCCGTCGGCGCCTTGTCCGCCTGCTCGAAGACGTCGAGCAGCGCCGGCAGCGCGAGCGCCGCGCCCGCGAACGGGGGCAGCGCCCACAGCGCCAGCCGCACGCGTCCGGGCACGAGCACGAGCGTCAGCACGAGCACGATCGGCAGCGCGAACAGCCAACCGCGGCTCTCGCACAGCACCGACAGCTGGAGCGCTGCCGCAGCGCTTGCGAGCAGCAGCCCGCGCAGCACGATCGGCAGCTCGCGGCGCGCGGCGAGCGCGATCCCGAGCAGCGTCGCGGTGAGCAGCAGCGCCGCGGAGCCGTTCACGTAGCCGATCGGCGCGGCGAGCCGCGTCCCGCTGAAGAGCGCGGGCACCTGACCGGCGCTGCCGAGCCGCGCGAGCGTGACGACGGCGATCGTGCCGATCCCGAGCGCGAACGCGCCGAGCGTCACGCGTGCGCTCCAGCTGCGCCACGGCAGCAGCGCGAACAGCGCGAACAGGAGCAGGAACAGCAGCGCGCGGTTGCTGCCGTCGAGCGCGTCGCCGGGCGACGGCGCCCAGGCGATCGACAGGTAGGAGAAGCCGGCGTAGGCCGCCAGCAGGCCGAGCGCGAGTGCCAGCGGACGGCTCGTGCGCAGGCGATCGATGCCGAGTCCGGCCGCCGTCGCGACGAGCAGGCCCAGTACGAGCAGGGCGGACGGCTCCCAGGTCGTCGAGGCGTAGCCGCCGCCGTGCGCGCCCCAGTACACGAACAGGCCGACGACGAGGAGGGCGGGGACGAGGACGACGCCCTCCGATCGCAGGCGCGTGTGCACGGCGTGAGGATAGGCCGCGCGGCGGTCGGGGCGGGCGCTCGCGGCCCGACCCGGAGCTGGGGTCGTGGGGTCCACCATCTAGACTGGAGCGTCCCGTGTCCGCCGGCCCGTCGCTCTATCGCCGCCATCGTCCCCGCACGTTCGACGAGGTGGTCGGGCAGGCGCACGTCGTGCGCACCCTGCGAAACGCGGTCGAGCGCGGGAAGGTCCACCACGCCTACCTGTTCGTCGGCTCGCGCGGGACCGGCAAGACGAGCATGGCGAAGATCCTCGCCGCCTGCCTGAACTGCGAGCACGGCCCGACGGTGACGCCGTGCGGCGTCTGCGACTCGTGCGTCTCGATCGCGTCGGCGACGTCGCTCGACGTGATCGAGATGGACGCCGCCTCGAACAACTCGGTCGACGACATCCGCGAGCTGCGCGACAAGGTCGCCTACGCGCCCATCTCCGGCCGCCACAAGGTCTACATCCTCGACGAGGCGCACATGCTGTCCTCGCAGGCCTGGAACGCCTTCCTCAAGACGCTGGAGGAGCCGCCGCCGCACACGATCTTCGTGCTCGCGACGACGGAGGCGAACAAGGTCCTGCCGACGGTCGTCGACCGCTGCCACCGCTTCGACTTCCAGCGCCCGACCGTCGAGGAGATCGCCGGCGTGCTGCGGCGCGTCGCCGACCAGGAGGGGATCGCGGCCCCCGACAGCGCGCTCGCGCTCGTCGCGCGGCACGCGACCGGCTCGTTCCGCGACGCGCTCGGCACGCTCGAGCAGCTCGTCACGTACGGGAGCGCGGACGGCGCGGACGGCGAGATCAGCGTCGAGGAGGTGCTGGCGGTGCTCGGCGTCGCCGACGCGGAGGCGCTGTTCGGGGCCGTCGACGCGGTCGCCGCGCACGACGCGCGCGCAGCGCTGCTGGCAGTCGCGCGGCTCGCCGAGTCCGGTCGCGACGCCGGCCAGCTCGTGCGCGAGCTCGAGGCGCACGCGCGCGAGCTGCTTGCGGTGCAGGTGCTCGGCGAGGTGCCGTCGGAGCTGCGGCTGACGCCGGAGCGCGACGAGCGGCTCGCGGCGCAGGCGGCGGCGCTCGGCCGCACCGACGTCGTGCGGCTGCTCGACCTGCTGTCCGACGCGCTCGAGGCGCTCGCGAGCGGCGCGCAGGCGCGCATCCAGCTCGAGCTGGCGCTCGTGAAGGCGGCGGCGCCGGAGGTCGATCCCTCGGCACGCGCGCTGCTCGCGCGCATCGACCGGCTCGAGGCACAGCTTGCCGGCGGCGCACCGACGGCAGCGCCCGCACCGGCCGCCGCCGCACCGCCGCCCTCCCCTCCTGCGCCCTCGCCCGCACCGCCCGCCGCCGCACCGGCGCCATCCGCTCCCGCACCCTCGCCCGCACCGCCCGCCGCCGAGGCGCCCGAGCCGGCGGCGCCCGCGCCCGGCTCGCCCGAGCCCCAGCCCGCGCCGGCTGCTCCGGAAGCCAGGTCGCAGGAGCCCGCCCCCGGCTCGCCCGAGCCGGAGTGGCCCCCAACCTCACCACCGCCGCCCGTCGCGGCCTGCGTGTCGGGGCCGGCAACCGCCGCAGCGGTCGTGGCTGCCGCGCCGCCGGAGCCCGTCCCCGTCCCGCCGCTTGCGCCGCCCGCGCCGGCCGGCGAGCTCGACCTCGCCGCGCTGCGCGAGCTGTGGCCCGCGGTCGTCGACGCGGTGCGCGCCGAGAACGGGCTGCTCGGCGCCGCATTGGAGAAGGCGCAGCCGGTCGACGTCGAGGGCGGCGAGGCGGTCTTCGCGTTCGCGCGCGATGAGTCGTTCTTCAAGGGGACGGCGGAGCGGGACGAGCACCGCCAGCGGGTCGCGGAGACGGTGCGCTCCCTTGGGGGCACCGCGCTGCGCCCGCGCTACGAGCTGCGCGAGCTGGCCGTGGAGGACGCGGTCGACGTGCCTGCCGCGACGGCGCCGACGGGCGACGATCTCGTCGACCGCTTCGTGGCAGAGTTCGACGCAGAGGAGCTGATCGACGACGAGGAAGGCAGCTGATGCCGCAGCCGAACATGCAGCAGATGCTCAAGCAGGTCCAGAAGATGCAGGCCGACATGATGGCGGCCCAGGAGCAGCTCAAGGACGAGGTGGTCGAGGCCTCGGCGGGGGGCGGCATGGTGACCGTGAAGGTCGGCGGCGACCTCGACGTGAAGGCGATCGTCATCGACCCCGAGGCGGTCGACCCCGAGGACGTCGAGCTGCTGCAGGACACCGTGCTGGCCGCCGTCAACGAGGCGCTGCGCGCGGCGCAGGAGCTGGCCTCGAAGAAGCTCGGCGGCATCACCGGCGGGATGGGCGGTCCGGGCGGCGGGCTCGGCGGACTCGGCCTGCCGGGCTTCTAGGGCGCGCGGCGAACGTGGACGCGCCGCGCGCACGAACGGACGGCTCGAGCGGGCGCGGCGGCTGAGCGAGCGCGATGTCGTCGTTCTCCCCACCCGTCCAGCGGCTCGTCACCGAGCTCGGCAAGTTGCCGGGCATCGGCGGGCGCACCGCGCAGAGGCTCGCCTTCCATCTGCTGCGCGCGTCGCAGGAGGACGCGCTCGCGCTCGCCGACGCGATCCGCGAGGTGAAGGAGAAGATCGGCCTCTGCGAGATCTGCTTCAACCTCGCCGACGGGCCGCGCTGTCGCATCTGCTCCGACGAGCGCCGCGACGCGTCGATCGTGTGCGTCGTCGAGGAGCCGTCCGACGTGATCCCGGTCGAGCGCACGCACGAGTTCCACGGCCGCTACCACGTGCTCGGCGGCGCGCTCTCCCCGATCGATGGCGTCGACCCTGAGGACCTGCGGATCGCCGAGCTGCTCGCGCGGGTGAGCGGGTCCCACCACCCCGCCGCCGATGCCACGCACCCGCCCGACCAAGACGCACGGCCGATCCGCGAGGTCGTGCTCGCGACGAACCCGACGACCACGGGTGAGGCGACCGCGCTGCACATCGCCGAGCAGCTGCGCGAGCGCTCGCCGGACGTCACCGTCACGCGCCTCGCGAGCGGGCTGCCCGTCGGCGCCGACCTCGAGTATGCCGACGAGCTCACGCTCGGCCGCGCCTTCGCCGGCCGCCGCCGGATGTCCTGACCGCCGCGCCTCAGCCGGCGGTCGGGTCGACGATCTTCAGTCCTCTGAAGCGGGCGCGGTAGAAGCCGTAGTCACGCGTGAGCAGCCGATCCGCGTTCGCCTCCGCGTGCGCCCCGACGAGGAAGTCGGCGATCATTCGATCACGTCTGCCGCCACGCCGCCGATACGCCCCCCACGCGGTCCCCGCTGCGAACGCTGCCGGCACGTCCATCGGCACGAGCCGCACCCTCAGCCGATCGAGCGCGTGCGCAGTCTCCTCCTCGGAGCGGAACCATGCGGACGTCTCGGCCCACACGACCTCGGATGCGATCAGAGCCCCGGTCTGGATGGCCGCCTGCAGGGCGGTGCGCGAGGCAGGACCGAACGTGGGATCGGCCGTGAGCACGTCGAGCAACACGTTCGTGTCGACTGCCGTGATCATGGCTCGCGCGGCCCGCGCATCTGCTCGATCGCTTCGTCGACGCTCACGGGCAGCGTCAGCGTGCCCCAAACTGCGTCGACGGGATCCTGGTCGGCGACCTTGGTCACCACGATCCGCCCCGGCTCCGCCTCGAAGTCGAGCTCGTCGCCGGCGCGGATGCCGAGCTGGTCGCGCAGCGGCTTGGGGATCGTGACCTGGCCCTTCTCGGAGATCTTCGACTTCATACTTCCAGGATAGAAATTCCTACTTTGGAAATCAAGAAGTGCGCTCATGCCCGTCAGAGGACCAGCCGAGCGAACTTTCGCCACCCCTACTAACCTTGGCGGTCCCATGCCGGGAACCGTGGTCATGAAGTTCGGGGGCACGTCCGTCGCTGACGCCGAGCGCCTCAAGCGCGCGGCGCGGCGGATCGTCGCCGCGCGCGAGCAGGGCAACAGGGTCGTCGCGGTGCTGTCCGCGCGCGGGAAGACGACCGACGAGCTGATCCGCCTCGCCGACGAGATCTCGGCCGCGCCCGACCCGCGCGAGATGGACATGCTGCTGTCGACCGGCGAGCGCATCTCGTGCGCGCTGTGCGCGATGGCGATCAACGACCTCGGCCACCGCGCGATCTCGCTGACCGGCTCGCAGGCCGGCATCGTGACCGACGCCTCGCACACGAAGGCGCGCATCCTCGACGTGCGCGCCGACCGCATCGAGGCGGCGCTCGAGGAGGACATGATCGTGCTCGTCGCCGGCTTCCAGGGCGTCTCGAGGAACAGCGACGTGACGACGCTCGGCCGCGGCGGGTCGGACACGACCGCGGTCGCGCTCGCAGCCGCCGTCGGCGCCGACGTGTGCGAGATCTACACCGACGTGGCCGGCGTCTACAGCGCCGACCCGCGCATCGTCCCCGACGCGCGCAAGCTGGAGGTCGTCTCGTTCGAGGAGATGCTCGAGATGGCGGCGTCGGGCGCGAAGGTCTTGCAGCTGCGCTCGGTCGAGTACGCGCGCAACCACGGGGTCCGCATCCACTGCCGTTCCAGCTTCGAGGACGGTCCCGGTACATTCGTCGTCGGAGAGCAGGAGACCATGGAGCACGCCCTCATCACCGCCGTCACGCACTCGACCGACGAGGCGCGCATCACGCTGCTCGGCGTGCCCGACGAGCCGGGCGCCGCCGCGCGGATCTTCGAGACGCTCGCCCTGGCCAACTGCAACGTCGACATGATCATCCAGAACGAGCCGATCGGCGAGGGGCGCGAAGGCGCCGAGCTGTCGTTCACGGTGCCGCGCGAGGACCTGCGCGTCGCGCGCGAGGCGCTCGAGCCGCTCGCCGCCGACCTCGGCATCAGCGCGATCGACAGCGAGCCGGAGATGGGCAAGGTCTCGATCGTCGGCGCTGGGATGAAGTCGCACCCGGGCGTCGCCGCGAAGGTCTTCGCGACGCTCGCCGGCGAAGGGATCAACATCGAGATGATCTCGACCTCGCCGATCAAGATCTCGTGCGTCATCCAGGCCGCGCGCGTGGCCGACGCGGTGCGCGCGCTGCACGGCGCCTTCGAGCTGGGCGCGGACGGCATCCAGGCCGAGCGGCCGATCGGGGAGCAGGCGCGATGACGTCGGCCCACCCGCCCGCGGACGGGGGTCCATACCGCGTCGCGGTCGTCGGCGCGACGGGCCAGGTCGGCGGCGTGATGCTGGAGCTGCTGCACGAGCGCGGCTTCCCGGCGCGCGAGATCGTGCCGTTCGCGTCCGAGCGCTCGGCGGGACAGGAGCTTGAGGGCCACGGCGTCGTGCAGCCGCTGACCGACGAGACGATCCAGGGCTTCGACGTCGCGATCTTCTCCGCCGGCGGCGCGACCTCGGGCGAGTGGGCGCCGCGCTTCGCGGACGCGGGCGCGATCGTCGTCGACAACTCGTCGAAGTGGCGCATGCACGACGACGTCCCGCTCGTCGTCAGCGAGGTCAACCCGGAGGCGCTCGACGCGCACCGCGGGATCGTCGCCAACCCGAACTGCTCGACGATGCAGATGGTCGTCGCGCTCAAGCCGCTGCACGACGCCGCCGGCATCGAGCGGCTCGTGATCTCGACCTATCAGGCGGTCTCGGGGACCGGCAAGAGGGGCGTCGACGAGCTGCTCGACCAGATGCACGCCGTGTTCCACGGCGCGAGCGCCCCGGTCGAGGTCTACGCGCACCAGATCGCGTTCAACGCGCTCCCGCACGCCGGCAGCTTCGCGCCCGGCGACGACCACACCGACGAGGAGCGCAAGCTGATGGCCGAGACGCGCAAGATCCTCGGCGACCCCTCGATCCGCATCAGCGCGACGTGCGTCCGCGTGCCCGTCGTCAACGGCCACTCGGAGGCGGTCAACGTGGAGACGCGCGAGCCGCTGTCGCCCGAGCGGGCGCGCGAGCTGCTCGCTGCCGCGCCCGGCGTGACCGTGCTCGACGACCCCGGCGCCGGCGTCTACCCGATGGCGATCGAGGCCGACGGCAAGGACGACGTGTTCGTCGGGCGCATCCGCCGCGACCCCGGCAACGAGCGCTCGCTCGACCTGTGGATCGTCGCCGACAACCTGCGCAAGGGCGCAGCGACGAACGCGGTCCAGATCGCCGAGCTGCTGCACGAGCGCGGGCTGCTGCGCGCCGCCTCGCGCGCGGCGTAGCGCGCCTCGCAGCGCGGACGGTCGTGGCAGGCGCGGGCGCGAGCTTGCCCTGCCTGGCGATGAAACACTCGCCGCAGGACAAGCTCGCGCCCGCGCGCGTCAACAGCTTGTGACGGCCTCCTCGGTGAGCGCGAGGCGGTCGACCTTGCCGTTCGGCGTCGTCGGCAACGCGCCGCGCAGCTCGACGCGCGCGGGGACCATGTAGTCCTCGAGATGCACGGCGCAATGACGACGCAGGGCCGCCGGCTGCAGCGTCACGCCGTCGTCGGGCACGACGTAGGCGACGATCGCCTCGCCGAGCAGCGCGTCGGGGACGCCGACGACGGCCGCCGTCCGCACGCCCGCGGCGGCGTGCAGCGCGGCCTCGACCTCCCGGGGGGCCACCTTCTCGCCGCGCGACTTGATGATGTCGTCGCGGCGCCCGACGAAGTAGAGGTAGCCCTCGTCGTCGGCGCGGAAGAGGTCGCCCGTCGCGAGCACGCGCTCCCACGGCCAGCGCCCGGGGCGCAGCCGCGCCGCCGTCGCCTCGGGGTCGTTCCAGTAGCCCTGCATGACGTGCGCGCCGCGCACGAGCAGCTCGCCGACGTCGCCCGGAGGCAGTCTGCGCCCCGCGTCGTCCTCGATCCACGCCTCGGTGCCGGGGATCGGGATCCCGACCGACTGGGGACGCGCGTCGAGCCGGTCGGGCGGCAGGTAGGAGACGCGCTTGCACTCGGTCAGGCCGTACATCGAATAGAGCAGTGCGCCCGGGAACGCCGTGCGCAGCGCGTCGATCGCCCCGGGTTCGAGCGCAGCGGCGGTGTTCGTGAGGAAGCGCAGGGAGGGCAGCTCGCGCGCGGCGAGCCCGCCGCCCGCCGACGTGAGCAGCTGGAAGATCGTGGGCACGCCCGGCAGACCGGTGATCCGCTCGTGCTCGAGCAGCTCGAGCACGCGGCCGGGGAAGGCGAAGCCGCGCTCGAGCACGAGCGTCGCGCCGACGCGCACGCACATCAGCAGCTGGTAGAGCCCGTAGTCGAAGGACAGCGGCACGACGCACAGCACGCGGTCGTCCGCCGTCATCGCGAGGTACTCGACGATCGAGTCGGCCGCGAACGCCATGTTCGCATGCGTGAGCGTGACGCCCTTCGGCCGGCCGGTCGAGCCGGACGTGTAGACGATCGCGGCGAGGTCGACGCTGATCGGAGGGTGCGGGAGCGCGTCGGCCCCGCCGCCCGCGCCGGGCGGTCGCAGGTCCTCCGGCGCGACGCGATGGCGCACGCCCGGGGCGTGCTCGCACGCCTCCTGCGCGACCGGCGAGAGCACCTCGTCGCAGACGAGCGCGACCGCTTCGCAGTCGCGCAGCACGTACGCGAGCTTGTCGGCCTTGATCGTCGGGTTGAGCGGCGTGAACGCGGCGCCGGCACGCAGCGTCCCGTAGATCGCGACGGCGGCCTCGGCGCCGTTCGGCAGCAGCAGCGCGACGCGGTCGCCGCGCGTGACGCCGAGCGCGTGGAGGTGGGCGGCGAGTCGCGTCGCGGCCGCGTCCAGCTCGGCGTACGTCATGCGCCGCTCGCCCGCGACGACCGCCTCGCGATCAGGCGCGGTCGCGGCAGCGCGGCGCAGGTCCTCGTCGAGCGTCCTCATGCGCCCGCTCGCACGGCGGCGGGAGCGGCGATCGGCCGGCGCGCCCTCACGACGTCCGCCGGCGCTCGACGTAGGCGACGAGCGCGTCGATCGAGCCGAAGTTCTCCTCCGTGATCTCGAGCGCTTCGACGGCGATCCCGTAGCGGTCCTGCACCTCCTCGACCAGCTCGACGAAGCCGAGCGAGTCGATCACGCCCAGCTCGAGGAAGCGGTCGCCGTCTGCCAGCTCGACGTCCGGATGCAGGTAGAGGAACGCCTCCTCGACGTACGCGCGCAGCTGTGCGCGCAATCCCGTGTCGACCTGCTCCGTCTCCCCCATCTGCTCCCCCCTACGGATCGGTGTTCCCCACGTCGTCGAGCAGCACCCGCGGCTTCCCCCAGTCGGCCGGCGAGCCCGCCGACTGGGCGGGCCGATCGGCCACGGCGCCGGCACCGACGCCGCAGAAGCGCTCGTGCCACACCTGCGTCGACAGTATGCCGACGAGCGCCATCCCCTCGCGGAACCCGCTCGCCTTGCCGGCGCGGCAACGGCGCAGCAGGCCCGCCACGCGCGCCGGGTCGAAGATCCCGACGTCGTCGAGCGCGCGCGCTTCGAGCCGCTCCTCGACCCACGCGGGGGCGTGCTCGCCGAAGAACGGCGCGACCTCCGGCGCGCGGTACGGCTGCTTCGTGCGCGCGGCGACCTCTGGCGGCAACAGCCGCTGCGCGAGCGCGCGCAGCTCCGCCTTCTCGCGCAGGCCGGGCCCGAGCTTGCGCTCGGGCGGCAGCCGCACGGAGTGCTCGAAGACGCGGTGGTCGAGGAACGGGAAGCGCCCCTCGACGCCGTGCGCCATCGCGACGCGGTCGCCCTGCGCGGCGAGCAGGTAGGGCGCGAGCAGCGTCGTCAGCTCGAGGTAGGCGGCGCGCTCGAGCGCGCTCCAGCGACCGAACCCCGCAGGCAGCGCGGCGCGCAGGCGCGCGAGCGGGTCGCCGCCGTTCGTCGCGAGCGCCTGCGTGACCTCGGGGCGATAGAAGGCCTTGACGATCCCGGTCGCGGCGATGCGCGGCTGGTGCGAGAAGAGCGGGTCCTGCTGCGAGCCCGCGTCGAAGAACGAGCGGGCCCAGGCCGGGCCGCGACGCTCGGCGGGCACGTCGAGGTACGGGTAGAGCGTGTCGAGCAGCGCCGTCGCGCGCTCGGGGTCGCGCGCGTGCAGCTCGCGCACTGCCGTCTCCTTGAAGAGGTCGTAGCCCCAGTAGAGCTCGTCCGCGCCCTCGCCCGTCGCGACGACCGTGATCCCCTGCTCGCGCGTGGCGCGGGCGAGCAGCTGGAGCGGGACGGGGGCGGTGCGGATCAGCGGCGTCTCGGCGTGGGCGACCGCGTCGCGAAAGCCGTCGGCGATCTCGCGCGGCCCGACCTCGACGACGTGGTGGCGCGTGCCGAGCGCCTGCGCGACCTGCTGCTGGAAGGCACGCTCGTCGTAGCGCGCGTCGCGGAAGGCGACCGAGAAGGTCCGCAGCTCGTGGTCGCTCGCCTGCCGTGCGAGCGCGGTGATGAGACTGGAGTCCAGCCCGCCGGAGAGATACGTGCCGACGGGCACGTCGGCACGCAGGCGCAGGCGCACGGCGTCGGCGAGCAGCTCCGGCAGCTCGTCGGGGTCGGGTGGGGACGGGCGCGGCGCGGCTGGCGAGGACGGGACCGCCACGGATGCGGCCCTGGCCGCGTGGCCGGCGAGCGCGGCCGGTTCGTACTGCGGCTCCCACCAGGTGCGCTGCGCGACGATCCGCCCACGCTCCCACACGAGCAGCCCGCCCGGCGGGAGCTGCGCGACGCCGCGGAAGGCGGTGTGCGGCGCACGCGGCCCCCACAGCGTGAAGACCTCGTCGATCCCCGCGAGGTCGGGCTCGGCAGCGACCTCACCCGCTGCGAACAGCGCCGTCGCCTCCGACGCGAACGCGATCCCGCCATCCGGCAG
This sequence comes from Conexibacter sp., assembly GCA_035654055.1. GTDB lineage: Bacteria > Actinomycetota > Thermoleophilia > Solirubrobacterales > Solirubrobacteraceae > Conexibacter. The sequence continues at coordinate 61,578 of DASRXW010000047.1, read as the reverse complement.
CGCGGCCCAGTGCAGCGGGCGCACGCCGAAGCGGTCGCGCACAAGCGTCAGGCGGCGAGCCTGCGGATCCCACCAGGCGAGCGCGAACTGGCCGTTGAGGCGGTCGAGCGCCGCGAGCCCGTCGCGCTCCAGCAGCCGCAGCACGACCTCGGTGTCGCTCGTCGTCGCGAACGCGCCGCCGAGCTGCGCGCGCAGCTCCGGGTGGTTGTAGACCTCGCCGTTGTAGACGAGCAGCGCACCGCCGGCCGCGCGCATCGGCTGCCAGCCGCCGGGCACGTCGAAGATCGCGAGGCGCGTCGAGACGAGCCCGGCGCCCGGCGTGCGCGCCATCCCCCAGCCGTCCGGACCGCGGTGGCGCAGCGCCCCGGCCATCCGCCGCAGCGCGTCGAGCGCGACCGGGGCGGCCGGATCCGTGCGGACGATTCCCCCGATCCCGCACATGTCAGTCGCACATGAGCGGCGGCGCGTGGAGGTAGCGCGTCGCGACGCGGCGGCGGTCGATCTCCCAGTAGGCGGCCTCGACGCCGTCGCCCGGCAGCCCGACGAGCGGCGCGAGCGCGGCGGGGGCGACGTCGCCGTCGCGGCCCCACACGAGCAGGTCCATCCGCTCGTACGGATGGCCGAAGTAGAACTCCTCCTGCGTCTGCGGAAGGCTGAACGTCTCCGTCGTCGGCACGCGGCGGGCGATCCCGTCCGGCAGGCCGAGCGCCTGCGCGAGCGCGTAGACCTGCGTCTTGTAGAGGTGGGCGATCGGCTTGACGTCGGCGAGCCCGTCGCCGCCCTTGACGAAGAAGCCCTGGTCGTACTCGAGCAGGTTCGGCGTGCCGATCACCGCGTAGCCGAGCTGATCGGCCCACGTGTACTCGATCACCTTGCGCACGCGCTGCTTCATGTTCGTCGCCGCGATCAGCGCGCGGTAGGCGGCGGACGGGAGCGCGCGCTCCTCCGTCGTCCCGTCCGGGCGCTCGACGACGAGCGAGAAGACGATGATCGCGCCGCTCGGCGCCGAGCGCACGAGCTTGTGGCGCCAGCTCGGCTCGTAGTCGGGGAAGACCGTGCGAATCGCCGCGTCCCTGCGGCGATAGCAACCGAGCCCCTCCAGCGCAGCCGTGATCGACTCCTCCTCCGTGCGCGCGCCGAGCGCCTGCGCGAGCTCGAGGCCGAGATCGGACGAGCCCTGCCCGATGTCCTGCTCGGGCAGCCGCAGCAGCAGCACGTGGGACGAGCCGAGCGCGCGCACCGCGAGCGCCGCCGCGACGCCCGAGTCGACGCCGCCGGAGACCGCCACGACCGCGCCGCGGCGTCCCAGCTCGCGCACGGCCGCGCGCGTGCGGTCTGCGATCTGCGCGATCACAGCCTCGGCGTCGAGCGCCAGCGGATCCCCCGATCCCCCCATGCTCCGACCATAGCGGGCCGTGCGCCCGCGTCGCCAGCTACGTGCGCGCGAGCTCGCGCCGCGAGCGGACGCCGAGCTTGCGGTAGATGCTGCGTGCGTGGGTGCGGACCGTCTCGATCCCGATGTGGAGCTGCGCCGCGATCTCGCCGTTCGAGCGCCCGCCCTGCAGCAGTTCGAGGACGGCGGCCTCGCGCGGGGTCAGCAGCTCCGGGCCGCCCGGCGGGAACGCCTCGGCGTCGCCCTCGGGAGCGGTTCGTCGCAGCACCTGCAGGCCGCGCGAGGCGAGGTGGATCGCGCTCAGCACGTCGCGCGCCTGCGTCTCCTTCGACAGGCAGGCTGTCGCGCCGAACGCCAGCATCTGATTGCACTCGGGCGGCGTCGGCCGGTTCGCGAGCACGATCAGGTGCGTGTCCGGGTGGCCGGCGACGAGCTCGCGCACTTCGAGGGGAGTGCGCAGCGAGCCGTAGTTGAGCAGCGCGACCTGCGGCCGGTGCGTGGCGATCGCCGCCGGGAGCTGTTCGTGCGGGACGCTGTGCGCGCACAGCTTCACGTGGTCGTCCGCCTCGATCAGCACCCGCAGGCCGTGATCGACGAGATCTTCGAAGCGCGCGACGACGACACCGACCGGTGGGCTGGGGACGACCACGCGTCGATCGTAGCGTCGGGCGGGTGAGTCGTGCCTCACCCGCACCTCCCCCAGGAGGTCCCCCGAAGATCACCCGCCGCAGGGGACGACACCGCTCGCCGCAGCGGAGAGGATGGGCACCACGGCGGCAGGGGTATCGACCCACCGCCGTGACCACCCCGAGCGAGGCCAGGTCCCCCCTCCCTCCCCTCGGGGTGCGTTACGCCCGGGTCCGGCCCACCTCCCCCTGGCCGGGCCCGGGCCCAAGCTCCCCCGCCCGGCCGGCCGGACCGGGCGGGGGCCCGGGCCAGGCGGCGACACGTGAGCGGGCGGGGCCGCTTCGCTCAGGCGGAGACGGGAGCGCCCACGACGGCGCTCGACCAGTCGATCACAGAGGTCGGCTTCACGACGTGCTTGCTCATGCCGAGCTGCTTCGGATCGAGCCCGAGCGCGAGCCCGAGCAGCTGCGGGAGGTGCAGGACCGGCATCGCGAGCTCGCGACCGACGGCCTTCGCCGCGAGCGGCTGCTGCATGTCGAGGTTGAGGTGGCAGAGCGGGCACGGCACGACGAGGCAGTCGGCCTCGGCGTCCTGCGCGTCTGCGAGGTGCGTGCCGGCCTGCTTGAGCGACACCTGCTTGCTCATCGTGATGATCGGGAAGCCGCAGCACTTGTGGACGCCGGCGTAGTCGACGACGGTGCCGCCGAGCGCGTCGATCACCCAGTGCAGGTAGTGGTCGCGCGGGTGCTCGTCGTCGATCCCGAGGCGGTCGGTCGGGCGCACGATGTAGCAGCCGTAGAAGGGGCCGACCCGCAGGTTCGTGAGCGGGCGCTTGACCTTCTTCTTGAGGTTCTCGAGCCCGATCTCCTCGACCAGCAGCCACAGGAGGTTCTTGTTCGTCAGGCCCTTCTCGTAGCTCAGGCCCTCGGCCGCGAGCGTGCCGTTGACGTGGGTCCGATATTCGGTATTTGCGTCGAGCCGCTCCTGGCACTCGCTCTGCGCGCCCTGACAGGTCGAGCAGATGTTCATCATCAGGTCTGCCCCCTGGACCTGCTGGGCGAGCGCGAAGGTGCGTGCGTTCAGCGTGTCGGCCAGCTCCTGGTTGTGCTCGGCGATCACGCCGGCGCCCGTGCAGCAGGCGCGGTCGAGCTCGACCAGCTCGAGGTCCAGCATCGGCGCCACCGCCGCCATCGAGCCGTGCAGCTCGGGGGTGAAGCCACGGCTCACGCAGCCGGGCCAGTAGGCGACCTTCATGCCGACTCGCTTTCGCTCGCGGAGGTGGGCTGGTGGGGATCCGGGCCGGGGACCGACGACATCCCGTCAGCGCCGGAGGCGACGGCGACCGGTGTCGCGGCGTCGTCCGCGTCGTCGTCCTCGTAGCCGGAGATGTAGAGGTTCAGCTCGTAGCGTCTGTCCTTCGACTCGACCTTGTCGTAGATCGCCTGGACGGCCTTGAGGTCGGCCTTCGGGATTCTGTGGCCGAAGATCACCTTGCCTGGTGTCACCTTTCTGCGCAGCAGCGCGCGCGTGATCACGGGCAGCGAGTCGAGCAGCTCCGCCCCGGCGGCCGGGTGGAACTTCGCGAGCCACGAGTAGCCGCCGTAGGAGCGCGGCAGCATCTCGGCCTCGTGCAGCAGGCCGTAGTCGCGGATCAGGCCGACGATCGTGCGCTCGTGGCGCTCGCCGTTGTTGCGGTCGACGATGTGGTGGTCGTTGCCGGAGATGCGCCGCAGGCGCATGATCTGGCTCATCGGCGCGACGCCCTTCGGGCACGCCTCGATGCAGTTGAAGCAGTGGGTGCAGTCGTAGATGCCGTGCGGGTCCTCGGCGAGGTCCTTCAGGCGCTCGAAGTGCTGCGCGTCGCGCGGGTCGCCGACGAAGCGGTAGGCCTTTGCGGCCGCGGCGGGGCCGACGAACAGCGGGTCGACCTCCATCGAGAGGCAGTCCGAGACGCAGGCGCCGCACTGGATGCAGGCCATCGTCTGCGTGACGTCGACCATGTTCTCGTGCGGGACGACGTACTCGCGCTCGGGCACCGGCTCCTTCGCGAGCAGCCACGGCGTGACGCGCTGGATCTTCTTCCAGTGGACCGCGTCCATGTCGACGATCAGGTCCTTGATGACGGGCATGTTGCCCATCGGCTCGACGAGGATCGTCTTGCCGTCTGCGTTGACGCCGGTCTTCGCCGCGCGGTCGAGGTGCGTGTGGCAGGCGAGCCCCGCCTTGCCGTTGATTCTCACCCCGCACGAGCCGCAGATCGCGGCGCGGCAGGAGCAGCGGATGCCGACCGACCCGTCCTGCTCGGCCTTCACCTGCAGGATCGCCTCGAGCACCGAGCGGTGGGGCTCGAGGTCGACCTGGTACTCCTCGTAGTAGGGCGCCTCGCCCGACTGCGGGTCGTAGCGCCGGAGCTTGAGCGTGTACTCGGCCATGTCAGATCGTTCCCATTCCGTGGTTCCTCCGGTGAGCCATGGCGCCCGCGGGCGAGATGCAGGTGGATGCCTGGCCAGGACGCAGGGAGGCAGCAATAGCAGCGCTATTGCGCCGACCGAGGACGCAGCCAGGCGCCGCCTGCGCTCGTCCGCGGGTGTCAGGGCTTGCCGGAGGGGCCACCATCAGTAGGTCCGCGCCTGAGGCTGCCACTTGGTGATCGTCACCGGCGCAGTTCCGAGCGCCGGGCCGTCGCCGTTGAGCGAGACGGTGATGTGGTGCAGCCAGTCCTGGTCGTTGCGCTCCGGGAAGTCGGTGCGGAACTGCGCGCCGCGCGACTCTCTGCGCTCCTGCGCGCCCATCACGATCGCCTCGGCCACGTCCAGCATGTACCCCAGCTCGATCGCGCCGAGCACATCCTGGTTGAAGATCGTGCCCTTGTCGTCGATCGCGGCGTTCGGCGCCTCCTGCTTGAGGCGCTGGACGATCTCGCGCGCCGTCGCGAGGCCCTCGGCATCGCGGTACACGGCGACGTATCTGTTCATCGTCTCGCCGAGCTCGTTCTTGATCTCGGAGATGCGCCGGGTTGGGTGGGGCCCGGTTCCGGATCCGGTTCCGCGGTTGAGGATCGCGTCGATCTCGCCCTGCGCGTCGGCGAGGACGCTCGGGGCGGACTTCGGCATCGCGACCGCGCGGGCGCGCTGGGCGGCGTGCGCGCCGGAGCGGCGGCCGAAGATCAGCGTGTCGAGCAGCGAGTTCGCGCCGAGGCGGTTGCCGCCGTGGACGGACACGCAGGCGACCTCGCCGGCGGCGTAGAGGCCGGGGATCGGCGTCTGGCCGTCGAAGTCGGTCTTCACGCCGCCCATGATGTAGTGCATCCCGGGCTTGATGTGGATCGGCTCGCGCGTGATGTCGACGCCGGCGAAGTCGCGGCCGATGTTGACGATCTCGCGCAGCGCCTCGAGCGTGCGCTTGCGCGGGACTCTCGTGATGTCGAGCGCGATCGTCCCGTCGGGGAAGCCGCGGCCCTCGTTGATCTCCGTCTGCTCCGCGCGCGAGACGACGTCGCGCGAGGCCAGCTCCAGCTTGTTCGGTGCGTACTTCTCCATGAAGCGCTCGCCGAGCGCGTTGTAGAGATGGGCACCCTCGCCGCGCGCGCCCTCCGTGATGAGGAAGCCGTTCTCCGCGAGCGTCGTCGGGTGGTACTGGATCATCTCCATGTCCATCAGCGGCGCGCCGATGCGGTACGCCTGCGCGATCCCGTCGCCGGTGCAGATGAGCGCGTTCGTCGTCGGCTTGAACACCTGGCCGGCGCCGCCGGAGGCGAGGATCACCGACTTCGCGTCGAAGCCCTCCAGCGCGCCGGTGCGGATGTCGCGCGCGACGCAGCCGACGCAGTTGCCGGCGTCGTCCTGGAGCAGCGTCGTGGTGAACCACTCCTCGTAACGGTCGACGCGCTCGTGGTGCTTCATCAGCTGCTCGTAGAGCACGTGCAGGATCGCCTGGCCGGTGATGTCGGCGACGTAGTACGTGCGCGCCTGCGAGGCACCGCCGAACGCGCGCGTGCCGAGGTGGCCGGTCTCGCTGCGGTGGAACGTGACGCCGGCGTGCTCGAGCCAGAGGATCTCGTCAGGCGCCTCGCGGCACATGATCTCGATCGCATCCTGGTCGCCGAGGTAGTCGGAGCCCTTGACCGTGTCGAACGCGTGCGACTCCCACGTGTCCTCGGGGTTGAGAGCGGCGTTGATGCCGCCCGCCGCGGCGACGGAGTGCGAGCGGACGGGATGGACCTTGCTGAGGATCGCGACCGACGCGCCGGCGTCGGCGGCCGCAAGAGCAGCGCGCTGGCCAGCGAGACCCGCGCCGATGATGAGGACGTCGTGAGCTGGCATATGAAAGCGATCCTATCGCCGCGATCGGTGCGGTGATCTCCGATCGCGGTGTGGGGAATTGAGCGCGCGGCCGTGCGGCAGCGACTGCCGTCTGCCCTCCCACCCAACACCTGTAAAATGGTGTATTGGGAGCGGATCGTCGCCGCCCCGAGCGGGGGAGCGACGGCAGCACGGACTACGACTGCATGCATTGGGGGGAGGGCCGGCATGCCCACGCGATCGATTCGTCGGCCGCGTATGAACGCGCGAGCCGCGGTGACGCGCGCCCGACCGAAGGCGCGGATGCGCGATCCACGTGCGCTCGGCTGCCTCCTGCTCGGTCTGCTGGTGCTCGCGGCCGGGCTCGTGACGACGCTGTCGCACGCCTCGCAGCGGCGCGCCGGGACGAACGGCGTGCGGCCGATCTACGCGATCGGAACCGTCGGCCCGGGCCAGCGTGCCTGTCAGCGCCGCGAGCTGCTGCCCGCCGGCGCAGCGGCGATCGCGTTCGTGCTGCAACCGATGCAGACCATCGGCCCGCGCATCTCGATCGTGCTGAGCCGGCACGGGCAGATCCTCGACCGCACCTCATTCCTGCTCCGCGCCCGCAACGGCGTAGGCGCCACCGCGCCGCTCCATCCGCAGACGCGCGAACTCGACGACGTCGAGGTGTGCCTCACGATCGGACCGCGCGGCAACGTCACGCTGGTCGGCGGGCCGACGCCGCCGCAGACCGGCCCGCTGACGGTGGACGGCGCGGCGACCGGCTCCTCGATCCCGCTCACCTATCTGCACGCGGGCTCGGCGTCCTGGTGGCAGAGCGCGTCGACCGTCGCCGACCGCATGGCGCTCGGACGCGGCGACTGGGGCGGAGGCTGGGTCGTGTGGCTGGTGGCCGCGCTGCTCGTCGTCTCGCTCGCGCTGGTCGGCCGCACCCTGCTGCAAGCCGTGATCGCGGACGGCGACGCCTCCCGGCGAGCAGATGCGACGCGAGCGACACGGCGCATTCCCGCCGTCGCCTGGACGGTGGCCGCCGTCGCCGTGCTCAACGCGGCCGCGTGGTCGCTCATCACGCCGGCGTTCCAGGTGCCCGACGAGCAGACGCACGTCGCGTACGCACAGCAGATCGCCGAGACAGGGCGGCCGCCGATCGTGCGGCGCGGCAGCGAACGGCTCGCCCCCGAGCTGACGGCGGCGATGGGCGGCTCGCGCTTCGGCTCGCTCGGCGCCCGCACCTATGCGACGGCCGTATGGTCGCCACTGCAGCAGCAGGCGCTCGAGCGCGACCTCCACGCCGGGCTCCCACGCCATGGCAACGACACGGCGGGACCGGCGGCGCCGGAGCCGCCGCTGTACTACGCGCTCGAGGCGATCCCGTACCGCGTCGCGAGCAGCGCGACGCTGCTCGACCGCATCGCGCTGATGCGCCTGCTGTCGGCGGCCCTGGCGGGCGTGACGGCACTCTTCGTGCTGCTGTTCGTACGCGAGTGCCTGCCCGACAAGCCGTGGGCGTCAACCGTCGGCGCGCTCGCTGCCGCACTCAGCCCCGTGCTCGGGTTCGTCTCCGGGGGCGTCAATCCGGACGCGCTGCTGTTCGCGATCTGCGCCGTGCTCTTCTACCTGCTCGCCGTCGCGTTTCGCCGCGGGCTCACGGCGCGTCGCGCGGCCTGGATCGGCGCCGTCCTCGCCGCGGGCATCGTCGGCAAGATCAACTTCTACGGCATCGCGCCGGGCGCGCTGCTTGCGGTCGCGCTCGCGGCGCGCGCGAGCGCGGGCGGGATGAACCGGCAGGCGGTGCGCCTCGTGGGGATCGCGCTCGGGATCGCCGTCGCGCCGTACCTGCTGCTGACGGCGCTCGACGCGTTCGCGTGGGACCGCACGTTCGTCCTCGCGCACACGCCGGCGGAACTGCCCGAGGACCATGGCGACCTCGGCGGGCAGCTGAGCTACCTGTGGCAGGTCTTCCTGCCGCGCCTGCCCGGCCAGTCGGCCGCCTTCCCCGAGTTCTACCCCGGCTACCAGCTGTGGCTGAAGGGCTTCGTCGGCAAGTTCGGCTGGGTGGTGGTGGGGTACGCGGAGTGGGTCTATCAGCTCGCGGCGGTCCTGTTCGGCGCCGTCGTCGTGCTCGCCCTGCGCGCCGCGCTGCGCGAGCGCGCCGCGCTGCGACGTCGCTGGGCCGAGCTGCTCGGCTACGCGGCGATCGCCGGCGGCCTGCTGCTGCTGATAGGGCTCGTCGCGCTGCGCGGCTTCGCACCGGGAATCGCGGGCGCGGTGCAGGGCCGCTACCTGCTGCCGCTGCTGCCCCTGTTCGGCGCGCTGCTCGCGCTCGCCGCACGCGGGGCCGGTGCGCGGTGGGGAAGAGCGGCCGGCGTCGCGCTCGTGCTCACGTGCGTGGCCTGGAGCCTGTTCGGCCAGCTCGTGACGATCGCCTGGTTCTACGGCTGACGAGCGCCGCTGGGCGCGTCAGGCGCCGAACGGCTCAGCGTCCGGAGCGGCGGCCGCTCCTCGACGGCGACCTGCGTGAGCGCGAGGGCGCCGTCGGCCGTCGGGCGCGCGAGCGGAGCGGTCGCGTCGACCGGCGCGTCGCCGTGGATGCGATGCTCGGCGGCGACGAGCACGGCGTAGGCCATCGCGCTGAGCGCGTGCAGCGGTTGATGGGCGTTGCGGCGGATGCCGAGGTCGACCTGCGCGAGCGCGTCGAGGCCGACATGGCGCAGCGCGTCGATCAGCAGCGCGATCTCGACGCCGTAGCCGACGGGGAACGGCAGCGCCTCGAGCAGCCAGCGCCGTGCCGCGAGCTCCCCCGCGAGCGGCTGCACGATCCCCGCCAGCTCGGGCACGTGCAGGTTCAGCAGCGGCCGCGCGAGCAGCTCGGTGACGCGCCCGCCGCCCTCGGGCACGATCTCCGCGCCGACCGTCAGCGGGCGGCGGTAGGCGCCCTTGACGAACGCGACGTCGTCGTCGGTCAGCAGCGGGCCGAGCAGGCCGAGCACGAAGCGCGCGTCGAAGCCGGCGCTGTCGGCGTCGACGAACGCGACGACGTCGCCGCGCGTCGCGTGGACCGCGCGCCACAGCGCGTCCCCCTTCCCGCGCGCAGGACCGTGCTCCGCGAGGATCTCCGACTCCTGCACGACCGTCGCGCCCGCCCGCTCCGCGATCGCGGCGGTGCCGTCGGCGGAGGCGGCGTCGATCACGAGCAGCTCGTCGAGCAGTCCCGCGTCGCGCAGCGGGACAAGCTGGGCGAGGATCGGGCCGATCGTCTCCGCGACCTCGCGCGCGGGCAGCACGACGCTGACGCTCGCGCGCTTGGCCGCCAGCAGCCGCGCGAGCGGGAAGGCGCCGGCGGCGTAGGTGCGGCGCGCGAGCCAGGCGGCGAGTGGCGCGTCCTGCGCGGGCGTCATCGCGCGGCGCCCGCGATGGGCTCCGCCTCGGCGCGCCCGCGCGACACGGCGCGATGCGCCTCGACGGCCTCGCGCAGATGCCCGGCCAGCACGGCGAACTGCCGCGTCGCGTCGAAGCGCGCCTCGCAGCGCTGCCGTACGGCGGCGCCGATCCGCTCGCGCCGCTGCGGGTCGCGGACGAGCGCGAGCAGCGCCTCGCGCAGCGCGGCGCGGTCGCCGTGCGGGACGAGCACGCCCGCCTCCCCGTCGGCGAGCATGTCGGGGATTCCCCCGACGCGCGTCGAGACGACCGGCGTGCCGCAGGCCATCGCCTCCAGCACGGTCCACGGGTTCGTGTCACCGTAGGTCGGCAGGCAGGCGATGTCGGCCTGCTGCTGGAGGTCGAGCAGGAGCGGATCCGTGCGCAAGAGCCGATGGACGCGCACGCCGGGGCGCTCGGGCACCGGATCCGGCGTGACGACGTCGAGGTCGACCTCGACCCCGAGCACGTCGTCGAGCGCCGCGAGCAGGTCCTCGCCGCCCTTCTCCGCGAAGCGGCCGCCGATGAACAGCACACGCGGCCGCTCGCGCTCGCGGCGGGCCGCCGGACGGTAGTGCTCGAGGTCGATGCCGGGATGGTGCTCGAGCACGCGCACGCCCGGCGCCTCCCGCTCGGCGGCGGCGCGGGCCCACGGCGTGCGGGCGAGGACGAGCGCGGCGCGGCGGAGCGCGCGGCGCTCGAGCGCGCGGCTCGGCGCGATCGTCAGCTCGGCGTGCGGCTGCGTGCGACGCCAGGACGGCATCGACCACCAGTCGTGCACCGTCGTGTCGAGCGACAGCACGACGGGCGTCGTGCGCATGATGCCGGCCAGCGTGAGTGCGACCGCGGGGGTGTAGAAGTGCACGACGTCCGCGGGCCAGCGCTCCAGCTCGCGGTGCAGCGCACGGCGTGCGCGCGCCGACTGCACGAGGTGCCAGCGCAGCACCAGCACGTCGAGCTCCGCCTTCCGCAGCAGGCGGACCTGGCGACTCGACAGGACGTGGGCGACGCCGGTCAAGGGCGTGAGACCGGCGAAGCGGGCCTCGACGTCCGGCGCCCCGGTCGAGCCTGCGCGAAGCGCCGCGTCGAGCTGTCCGTGCCCCAGGACGTGCGTGTCGAGGTTGCCCTCGTTGAAGAAGAGCGCGCGCAAGGCTCATGTCAGTTTACTAACCACGACGTGTCAGCGTCACCGTGGGAAACAGTGCGTCGCGGTCAGCGCTGGGCAGCCGCGGCCCCTGCGCACGCGCGGTAGGCTTCCCACGCGCCGTCAGCGCAAGCACGGAGAGGTGCCGGAGCGGTTGAACGGGCGCGACTGGAAATCGCGTAACGGGGGTGACCTCGTTCGGGGGTTCGAATCCCCCCCTCTCCGTCCCAGCGGGCCGCAATTCGCCTCGCGTGCTCGCGCGCGGCTCGTCCCGGCCGACCAGCTGCTCGTCTACGAGATCCAGCAGGGCTGGGAGCCGATCTGCTCGTTCCTCGGCGTCGACGTGCCGGACGACTTCCCCATCTCAACGACGCGGAGTCCTTCCGCCGGATGTTCGGCGTTCCGGCGAGTGCCTGAGCGCGCGGCGGCGCTGCGCCCTACGACTCGACGTGGCGCCGCTCGGGGGCGACCCGCCGCTCGGGCGCGGTGCCGAAGACGTGGTCCCAGAACGGGGCGCTGACGCCGTAGCCGGCGTCGTGGTCCTGGAAGTGGTGGCGCATGTGCAGCTCGTGCAGCGTGCGCGGGAGCCACGCTCTCGGGCGCCTCCCGCCCGGGAGATGGTGCACGTAGTAGTGCAGCATGTCGTAGGCGAGGTAGCCGGCCCAGAAGCCCGCCGCGAAGGCGAAGCATCTCGGGCTGCCGAGCACGACCGAGAACAGGCCGAAGAAGGCGGCCGCGAGCGGGACGCTGACCGACGGCGGCATCACGAGCCGCAGCGGATCGTTCGGGTGGTCGTGGTGGACGCCGTGGATGATCCAGTGCATCCGCGCGCCGATCCCCTCGTCAGGCTCGAAGTGGAAGACCATGCGGTGCAGCCAGTACTCGGTCAGCGTCCAGAAGACGTAGCCGCCGAGCGCCCACAGGATCGTCTGCCACAGTGGGATCGACTGCAGCGCGCGGGCGAGCACGAGCACGATCGCCGGGCCGAAGAGGATCGCCGGCACCGACCAGTGCACGCGCGAGAGCTTGTCGAGCAGGTTCGACTCGAACATGCGCGGCGAGGCCCGCAGGACCTCGGACCGCTTCATCTCTGCCAGGTCAGCGCGCCGGGGATAGCTCGCCATGGCGCCTACGATACCCGCCCGCACAGGATCCTCAAGGGGGGCTCCGCGTTCAGGAGGGCTCGCCGCCGCCGTTCTCGGCGCTCGTCGCGAAGACGATGTGGCGACGCCCGAGCGCGACGTAGGCGTGGCGACTCGCCGCGCGCTCGCCGTGCTCGAGCGGGACCATCTCGACGTCGGTCAGTGCGAGGAACTCGCGCTCGCCGGCGTTGAGGTGGTCCGTGAGGCGGCTGCGGTAGCCCTCGGACGGCAGCCGCACCGTGCCCGTCAGGCGGTAGTGCTCGGTCTCGACGACGATCCGCTCTTCGCGCTGGTTCATGCGCGCGACCTTAGCGGACCGAGGGGTCGTGTCCGCCGTGGTGCAGTCCGCCGCTCCGCGCAGAGGTAGAGTCGGTACATGCGCGTTTCCCGACCACTCCGCACGCTCGCCGCAGTCGCGATCGCGGCGGCTGCCCTGCTCGCCTCGAGCGCACTCGCCGGCGCGAGGACGCTCGTCGACATCAGCGGCGTCGCGACGCCGTCGATAAGCGCCTTCACGCTCACGCCGCAGACGCTGAGCCTCACGATCGACGCGAGATTCTCGAGCGACGTCGCCGGCGAGCTGACCGGGACGGTCGCGAAGGCGGTCATCTACTTCCCGCACGGGCCGCGCGTGAACGGCGCGCTGTTCCCGAGCTGCGACCCGAGAAGGCTCCAGCGCATGCGCGGCAGTCCGGCCGCCTGCCCGGCCGGCTCGCACCTCGGCGGCGGCACGGCGATCGGCACGTCGCCCCAGTTCGCGGGCGTCGACGAGCACCTGCGGGTCGAGCTCTACAACGGCGCGCGCGGCGGCAGCATCATCTTCTTCCTGCACGGCGAGAACCCGGTCGCGGTCGCCGGCATGATCGTCGCGCCGTTCACGCCGCTGCACGGCGGCAGATGGGGCTATCGGCTGACGATGAACGTGCCGCACGGACTGCAGGAGATCGCCACCGGCATCTTCGCGTCGCTGCTCGACTTCAAGGTCACGACCGGCGGCAGCGTGCGCGTGCGCCAGGGCGGGCGCATGGTGCGCTACGGCTTCATCGAGGCGCTCGCGTGCCCGCCGGGCGCGCTCGTGCCGGTGCGCGGCGTGTTCGACTTCCTCGGCGGCGCTTCCACGACGACCGACTCGTACATCGCCTGCGGACACAGATAGCCGACCGGGACGCACGACGCCGAAGGGGGATCGGCGATGACGAAGGGGGAGCAGGGGGACGAGCTCGACGGATGGATCGCGCGGCTGCGCGCGATCCCCGACGCGCACCGCGACTTCGCGGTCGGCCCGGCGCAGGCCGAGCGCGAGTTCGGCGTCGACGCCGAGCTGTCGGACGCGTTGATCGCGCGCGGGCTGCCGCACGCCCCCGGCGATGACGGGCCGCTGCTGTGGGGGACCGACCTCCAGTACCTCGGCGTGCGGCTCGGCTGCGCGCGCATCTACCAGGGCGTGCTCAACCGCTGGGCCGGCGCGCTGACGGCCTTCTCGGCGCGCGCCGAGACGCCGGTCGAGATCCGCTGCACCGCGTACGCGCCGCCCGGCACCGCGATCGAGCTGCTCGCCCCCGGCGGCGAGCGCGTGGGCGCGCGGACCGGGCCGAAGGGCGCTTCGCCGCTCGGCTTCGCGACGACGATGCGCGGGAACCGGCCGCCGCTGCGCGGAGCGGACGGGAACGCGCTCGGCGAGCTGCTCGCGGAGCTGGCGACGTACGACTTCTGCTGGCTCAGACCGCCGCTCGAGACGGACCTCGCGTTCGTGCGCCGCACGCGGCTGGCGAACTGCCGCTCGACGGCCGGCCTGCTGGTCGAGCAGGCGCCGCGGCTCGGCGTCGAGGCGCGGCTCGCGCACGGCCTGCTGCTCGCGCCGCCGTACTCGACGCCGCACAACTGGGCCGAGCTGCGGGTCGACGGCGAGTGGGTGGCGGTCGACCCGCTGCTGATCGACCTGCTCGTGCGCTTCGCCGCGGTCGACGCCGCGGCGTGGCCGCCGCAGCGCTCGCCTGGCGCGATCCTGCTGCGGCTGACCGAGCCGGGAACGCCGCTCGTGGCCGTCGCGGACACGGGCGCGCCGCTCGAGGCGACGTTCCTGACGAAGCCGCTCGTCGATGCGTAGCGCTGCGGCCTGCCGTCCGCTTGTCGTTCCGGTCGATCGACGCACCGGTCGCTGGTACGATCGGCGCGCACTTGCCGGCGGCGACTGCGTCTTGGGGGAGCAGTGGGAGCAGGTTCCGCGGCCGTCGACCCTGCGCTGAGCGCCATCTGGGCGGAGGTGCTGGAGGTCGACGAGCTCGACGTCGACGACGACTTCTTCGCACTCGGGGGGAACTCCCTGCTCGCGACGCAGATCACGGCGCGCGTCGCCGACGTGCTCGGGGTCGAGGTGCCGCTCGACGCGCTGTTCGAGGCGCCGACGCTCGGCGGCTACGCGGCGCAGGTGCGCGCCGCCGGGGCGGCCGCGCCTGCGCGGAACGGGCGCGACGCGGATCGCGGACGCGACGCCGGCGACGCGGGGAGCGGCGGCCGCAGACGCGGCCTGCGCTCGCTGCTGCGCGGCCGGCGCGACGGCGCCCGCGCGGAGCCCGCGGCCGGCGCCGGGCGCGCGGGCGGACGCGCCGCGGCGCCGGAGGGCGCGCTCTCGCACCTGCAGGACTCGGCGTGGTCGGTCCAGCACTACAACCCGGGCCTGCGCCCGCACGTCGGCCAGGTCTTCGCGCTGCAGGGCCAGCCCGACGTGGCGGCGCTCGAGCGGGCGTTCACGGCGCTCGCCGCGCGCCACGAGATCCTCCGCACGAGCTTCCCGCTCGTCGACCACCGCCCGCGGGCGCGCGTGCATCCGGCCGCGCCGGTGCGCGTCGAGCAGGTCGGCAGCGGGAGACGGATGCGCGACGAGGAGGTGCGCCGGCTCGTCGATGCGGCGTGGGCCGAGTCGTTCGACCACGCGACCGAGCCGCCACTGCGCGTGCGTCTGATCCGCACCGGCAAGAGCGCGCACGTGCTCGTCTTCCTGCTGCACGAGATCGTCTGCGACGGTCAGGCGTATGACCTGCTCGTGCGCGAGCTGGGCCGGCTGTACGCCGCCGAGGTCGCGGGCGAGCCGACGCCGCTCGCCGAGCCGGCCCCGCAGTACCGCGACGTCCTGCGCGCCCACGGCACGCGGCTCGGCGGGCGCGACGACGACGCCGGCCGCGACCACTGGCGCGCCGCGCTCGACGGCGCGCCGCTCGCGCTGCCGCTGCCGCACGAGCGCCGCGGCAGCGGGGAGGCGGACGGCGATCCGTCCTACGCGCGCAGAAGCGTGCAGCTGCCGGCGCAGCTCGTCGCGCGGCTGCGCGCGCTCGCGCAGGAGGAGGCGGCGACCTCGTTCATGCTCCACCTCGCCGCGCTCGCGGCGGTGCTGCACCGCTGGAGCGGCCAGACCGACCTGCTCGTCAGGTCGCCCGCCGCGAACCGGGCGCGCGTCGAGTGGGAGCAGATCGTCGGCTTCTTCTCGATCGTGCTGCCGCTGCGGCTCGACGCAGCAGGCGACCCGAGCTTCCGCACGCTGCTGCGGCGCACGCGCGACGTTGCGCTCGGCGCCTTCCGGCATGCCGCGTACGCGCCCGAGGACAACGCGCTGCGCGAGCTGCCGGGCATGCGCGGCCTCGGCGGCTGGACGGTGATGTTCCGCCTGTGGGACCCGACGACGGAGCAGCCGCTCGAACTGGCGGGCGTGCAGGCGAAGCCGTACCGCGACGACGGCGAGGGGGGCCGGCTCGTGCTCGTCGTGACCGAGCGCGCCGACGGGCGCACGGTCGCGCAGCTCAGCTCGACGGCGCCCGAGCTCGACGCGCGCGCGCTCGGCGACATGCTGCGCCACTACGAGCGCCTGCTGGAGCAGGTGGCCGAGGATCCCGACAGGCGGATCGGCAGCGAGCTCGAGCTGCTCTCCCCCGCCGAGCGCGACCAGCTCGGCGGCCGGGCAGCGGGGGGCGGCCGCGGAGCCGAGGGCGCTCGGGGCCTGCACGGGCTCGTGGAGGCCGCGGCACGGCGAACGCCCGACGCGGTCGCCTTCGACCCGGGCGGCGGCGCGGCGCCGTGGAGCTACGCCGAGCTGGACGCGCGCGCAGAGCGGCTTGCGTGCCTGCTGCGCGCGCGGGGCGTCGTCGCGAACGATCGCGTCGGCCTGCAGCTGCCGCCGTCCGGCGAGCTGCTGGCGGCGCTGCTCGGCGTGCTGAAGGCGGGCGCCGTGGCGGTGCCGCTGTCGGTGCTGGTGCTGGAGCCTGGAATTGAAGGCGACCCGCTGGTGGACCTGCCGCGGCTCGCCGGGCTCGTCACGCGCGACGGCGCGACGCAACCCGACGGGATGCCGCCGGTCGTGGTGGATCTCGCCGCGGACGCGGCCCCACTCGGCGGGGACCCGGCGGACGCGGGCGGGACGGCAGACGCGGAGGTCGACGTCGACCCCGCACGGATCGCGCTCGTCGTGCGCACGGCCGGCGTGTCGGGCGGGCCGCGCGCCGTCGAGCTGTCGCACGGTGCGCTGCAACGCGCCGCGCTGCGCCAGCGCGACGCGCAGCGCCTGACGCCGGCGGATCGCGTCGCCCACGTGCCGGGCCGCGGCGCGTGGTCGTGGGCGCTCGCGCCGTGGGCAGCGCTCGCGGCCGGCGCGACCGTCGTCGGCCCCGAGCGCGCACCGCTGCCGCGCAGCGCGTCGCCGCCGACCGGCTGGCTGGAGGCGAACGCGGTCACCGTCGCGGCGCTGGACCCGTGGCTCGCCGACGCCGCGCTCGCCCGTCCGGCCGCGCTGCCGGCGACGCTGCGGCTGCTGTGCGCGCAGGGCGCCGGCGCGCTGACCGTTCCGCCGGAGGCGAGCGGCCGCGGGCGGCTCGTCGTGCAGCGGCAGTACGGGTTGACGGAGCTTGGCGGGATGGTGCTGGCAGACCACGGCGAGCCGGCCGGGCTGCGTGCGCGCGTGCTCGACCGTCACGGCAGACTGGCGCCGGCCGGAGTCGCCGGCGAGCTGGAGCTGGACGACGGCGTGCGGCGGGCGCGCACCGGCGACCTCGCGCGCCGCCGCACCGACGGCGCGCTCGAGCTGCTCGGACGCGTCGCGGACGAGCTGCACTGGCGCGGCGTGCGGCTCGAGCCGATCCTGCGCGACGTCGAGACGGCGCTCGCGACGCATCCCGGCGTGCAGGCGGCGGCCGCCTGCTGGGAGCCGACGAGCGAGGCGCTCGTCGGCTGCGTCGTGCCGCGGCGCGCGGAGCCGCCGGAGCGCAGTCAGCTCGACGAGTGGCTCCAGCGCACGATGGCCGACTGGATCCTGCCCGCTTGCTACGCGCCGCTCGACGCGATCCCGATGCGGCCCGACGGGCTGCCCGACCGCGGCGCGCTCGCCGCCTCGCCGGCCGTCGCGCGCGCGCTCGCGCAGGCGGGAGATGGGGAGCCGCGGACCCCGACCGAGCGTGAGCTGGCCGCGATCTGGCGGCAGGTGCTCGGCGTGCGCCGCGCCGGCACGCGCGACAACTTCTTCGCACAGGGCGGGATGCTCGTGCACGGCGTCGAGCTGGTCGGGCGCGCACGCGCGGCGGGGATCGCGATCGAGACGACGGACGTGATGTACCGGCCGACGATCGCCGAGCTGGCGGCGATCGCCGACGCGCGCCGCTGAGGCGCGTCCTGCCGGCGCCAGCAGGGCACCGAGGCGCGCGCACGCCGTTTGTCCGGCCGCGCGCCGGGTAACCCTGAGGCCAGCGCGGCCCCGACCCGCCCATCGCCGCGAGCGCTTCCGGCCCGGCCCCGGATCGTGGGTCCGGGGCGCTTCCGCGGCGCGCTCACGATCGCGGTCATCGAGGAGCGCATCCGGCGCGTCGGGCGCAGCCGCTTCGACGCGCCGGCGCACTGAGCGCACGGACGCGCGGGCGCGGCCCGAATGCGCGACATGGAAGCGTCACGGACCGGGAAGCCTCCGCGTGATGACGCACGCGTCCGCCAGGCCGCTCGCGCGCCGGGCCGAGGGTGAGGAGCTGCTCGTCCTCTACCACCGCACCGGCGACCCGCGCGTGCGCGAGCGGGCGATCGAGTGCTACCTGCCTCTCGCGCGGCGCCTCGCGGCGCGCTACCACCGCCGTCAGGAGCCGTTCGAGGATCTCGTGCAGGTCGCGAGCCTCGGGCTCGTGAAGGCAGTCGAGCGCTTCGACCCCGCACGCGGGACGCGCTTCGCGTCGTTCGCCGTGCCGACGATCTCCGGCGAGCTGCGGCGTCATTTCCGCACCACCGCGTGGACCTTGCACGTGCCGCGCAGGGTGCAGGAGGACGCGCTGCGCGTGCGCGACGCGACCGGCCGCCTCGCGCACCGCCTCGGCCGCGCTCCGCGCGTCAGCGAGCTGGCAGCGGAGACAGGCCTCGACGCGGAGGCGATCAGCGAGGCGCTGCACGCCTGCGCGACGCAGGTGATCGCCTCGCTCGACCAGCCGGCGGGCGAACATGCCGAGGACGGCGAAGCGACGCTCGGCGAGCTGGTCGGGGCCGTGGACGGAGACTACGAGCTCGCCGAGCTCCACGCGGACGTCGCGCCGCTGCTCGCCGCGCTCCCGCGGCGCGAGCGCGAGATCCTCTTCCTGCGCTTCGGGCGCGACATGACCCAGAGCGAGATCGCCAAGCGGATCGGCTGCTCGCAGATGCAGGTCTCACGCATCCTGCGGCGCACGCTCGCCCGGCTCGGCGAGTCGGGCGGATAGGGCAAGACAGCGCTGGACCGATTTCCAGTTTGGATGTTCGGCAGCGGGGAACAGTCCCGGGCGGCGAAGCATCCCCTGATCCCGGGATCGCCGTCTCGGCCCTCCGGCTCCCTTCACCGGAGGGCCGGGCTGCTTCCCGGGACGTGCTCCGTATCGACCGCCCTGCTCGCGCGCACGACCGAGCGCGCGGCGATCGCGGCGACGCCGCAGCGCGGCCGCGGCCGCCGGAGCTGCTCGCGCCGGCCTGACGGCGCGCCTCAGCGGCGTCTTCTGCTGACTTTGAACGTGACCTTCATCGCCTTGATGCGTCTCGGCGGCTTGCCGGGCGCGCCTCTCCGGGTCACGGTGAAGAAGACCGTCAGTCTGCCGGCTCTTCTGAGCAGCCGCTTGCCGGTGGCGTTCAGCTCGATCGTCACGCGCGGTCGCCGGCCGCCGTGGAGCGTGATGGTCTTGGTACCCAGGATCACCGCTCTGGGCTTGCGTCTTCTGCTCGACCGCGCCTGGCCGCCGACGAGTCTCGCGTCGATGCCGGCGAGGCTGTAGGTGGTGAGCGTTCTGTTCACGACGTCGAGGCGGCCGACCTCGTCTCTGAGCTGGTGCGTGAACCAGATCGAGCCGTCGTGCGCGACGGCGACGTCGGTGATGCCCGTGCCCGTGTAGGAGCCGGAGCACGGCGAAGCGGGCGCGCACGGCTGGACGAGATACTCGTCGCAGTCGCTCCCTCTCGGCGTCGCGATGCGCCACCCTGGATTGCCCGGGTCGGCCTCGGCGAACCACGGTCTGCCGGCGGCGTCGACGGTGATGCCGTTCGGCTTGGCGTCGTAGCGCAGCGGGTCCAGCGTCACGCGACCGCCCTGCAGCGCGATGTTGCCCAGCTGGCCCACGGCCAGCGACTCGTTGGCCGACGCGGCCGCGCGCTCGCCTGACCTGGCGCGTTTCGCCCACGGAGCGCCGGGTAGCGCCAGGGCATGGACAAGCGGATCCAGCGACTGCCGCAACACGCGGCGGGATAACGGGTGATGATGCAGAGAGGCTCTCGCGTGCGCCTGAGCGGGCACGCGCCAGCTCGCCGCAGCAGCGCTTCCGTGTCGAAGACGCACGGACACTCGCACCAGCCCGCGGACGCCGCCGGCTTTCGCCACGAGGCGATGCTGTACGCCGGCGAGCGCGGCTTCATGGACGGGACGCTGCGCTTCCTGCGCGCGGGGGCGGCGCACGACGAGCCGGCGCTCGTCGTCGTGGCGCCGGCGAAGATCGCGCTGCTGCGGGAGGCGCTCGGGGCCGACGCAGGGCGCGTCCGCTTCGAGGACATGATGCAGGTGGGCGCCAACCCCGCGCGCATCATCCCGGCGTGGACCGCGTTCGTCCGCGAGGCCGGAGCCGCGGGGCGGCCGCTGCGCGGCGTCGGCGAGCCGATCTCCGCGGAGCGCTCGCCGGCGGAGCTGTTCGAGTGCCACCGCCACGAGTCGCTGCTCAACCTGGCGTTCGACGACGCGCCGGACTTCCGCCTGCTGTGCCCCTACGACACGTCCGCGCTCGACCCGGCGGTCGTCGCGCACGCGCGCCGCACGCATCCGCTCGTGCAGCACGCCGACGGCGGCGTCCACGAGAGCCCCGCCTTCCGCGGGCTCGCGGCTGCGGCCGCCCCGTGCACCGCGCCACTTCCCCCGCCGCCCACGGACGTGCACGTGATCCCGATCCTACCCGCGGGGCTCGCGTCGCTGCGCGCCGCCGTCGCACGGCGCGCAGCCCGCGCCGGACTGCCGCCGGTGCGCCGCGAGGATCTCGTGCTGGCCGTCAACGAGCTGGCGACGAACAGCGTCCGCCACGGCGGCGGCGCGGGCACACTGATGCTGTGGGAGACCGCGAGCGCGCTCGTCTGCGAGGTCAGCGACGCCGGGCGCATCGAGCACCCGCTCGCCGGCCGCGAGCTGCCGCGGCCCGGCCAGATCGGCCGCTACGGCCTGTGGCTCGTCAACCAGCTGTGCGACCTCACCGAGCAGCGCACGCACGCGCACGGGAACGTCGTGCGCGTGTGGATGCGACGGGGATGATCTACCGTAATCTCGTTGTTCGCACGCGTCGGAGGGGCGCGGAGCAGCACGGGGGCTTGGGGGACGGATGCGCAGACGCGATGCCGACGTCGCGATCATCGGGGCTGGACTGGCGGGGGCCGACCGCGGTAAATCTTCGGCCCGCCGGCCGACGCGTTTCCCGCGACTGCCCGGCGGCAACTGCTACGAGCCGCTGTCGACCCGCTCGATGACGGCCGCGATTCCCTGGCCGACGCCGATGCACATCGTCGCGAGGCCGAGCCGCGCGGCGGGACGCTCTCGGAGCTCGTGTGCGAGCGTCAGCAGCATGCGCGCTCCCGAGCAGCCGAGCGGGTGGCCGAGCGCGATCGCGCCGCCGTTCGGGTTCAGTCGCTCGTCCTCGGGGTCGACGCCCCAGGCGTCGAGGACCGCGAGCGACTGCGCGGCGAACGCCTCGTTGAGCTCGATCGCGCCGACGTCGTCGAGCGTGGCGTCGGCGCGCGCGAGCGCCTTCGCGGTCGCCGGCACCGGTCCGATGCCCATGACGCGCGGCGGTACGCCGGCGGTCGCAATGCTGCGCACGCGCGCCAGCGGGCGCAGGCCTTGCGCACGGGCATAGTCGGGCGAGGTCAGCAGGAGGGCCGCCGCGCCGTCGTTGAGCGAGCTGGAATTGCCGGCGGTCACCGTCCCGCCCTCTTGGAATGCCGGTCGCAGGCGCGCAAGGCTCTCCAACGACGTGTCGCGGCGTGGGCCCTCGTCCGCGTCGACGACATGCTCGCCGCTGCGCTCGGCGACCGTCACGGGCACGATCTCGCGGTAGAAGCGCCCGGCGTCGACGGCCGCGAGCGCCTTGCGGTGGCTGTGCAAGGCGAAGCGGTCCTGCGCCTCGCGGCTGACGTCGTAGGCGCGTGCCGCTTCCTCGGAGGCGGCCGCCTGTTCGACGTGGAAGCGCTCGGCGGCGAGGTTCTCGGCCGTCACGCCCATCGGGTCGGTGTGGCCGAGTCTCTCCATGCGCGGGTTGACGAAGCGCCAGCCGAGGCTCGTGTCCTCCATCTTGGCCGGTCCCACCGCGAAGCCGCGCGAGGGCTTTGCGACCGCCCACGGCGACCGGCTCATCGACTCGACGCCGCCGGCGACGTACGCCTCGCCGTCGCCGAGCATCAACGCCCGTGCAGCGTAGGCAATCGCGTCGAGGCCCGAGCCGCACAGCCGGTTCACCGTCGTGCCGCCGACGCTCACCGGCAGGCCGGCGAGCAGCGCCGCCATCCGCGCGACGTTGCGGTTGTCCTCCCCGGCTTGGTTCACGCAGCCGAGCACGACATCCTCGAGATCCTCACCGGGGACGCCGGTGCGCGCGACGAGCGCGCGGATCGCATGCGCGGCCAGGTCGTCCGGACGGACGCCGCTGAGGGCGCCGCCGAAGCGGCCGACGGGCGTGCGCACGCCGTCGATGATCCAGGCCTCTCGCGTCGTGCTCATCGTGCTGCTCCCTCCGGTCGTGCGGCGACGTCCTCGCGGAACGCGGCCGCGGTGTGGTCCCGTACCCAGTCGAGCGTCGAGCCGGGCGCCACCTCGGTCAGCACGAGGCCGTCGCCGTCGACCGCGAACGTCGCGTGCTCGGTGACGACGAGGCTCATGGGTCGATCGCCGGTCAGCGGCAGCGTGCAGGCCGGAACGATCTTCGGCTGCCCGTCCTTCGTCAGATGGGTCGTGGCGACGATCACCGAGCGCGCTCCGGCGAGCAGGTCCATGGCGCCGCCGACGCCGAGGATCGGGCGCCCGGGCACCGACCAGTTCGCGATGCGGCCGCGCTCGTCGACCTGCAGGATGCCCAGCACGGAGACGTCGACGTGACCGCCGCGAATCAGCGCAAACGACTGCGCCGAGGAGAAGTAGGCGGCGCCGATCGCCGCCGTCACCGGCAGCTTCCCGGCGTTGACGAGCGTCGGGTCCTCCTCGCCGGGTGCGGGCGCCGGTCCGACGCCGAGCATCCCGTTCTCGGACTGGATCACGATTCCGCATGTGGGGTCGACGTGGTCGGCGACGCGCGTCGGGATCCCGATGCCGAGGTTGACGACCGCGCCCGCCGGCAGGTGCGCGGCGACACGTCGCGCGATCAGGTCGTGGACGTCGCTCATGGCCTCGAGCCGCTCAGCACGAGCCGGTCGACGTAGGCGTGCGGCGTGACGATCGCCTCCGGGTCCAGCGCGCCGGCCGGGACGATCTCGTCGACCTCGGCGATGACGTGCGCTGCGGCGGTCGCCATCTCGGGGTTGAAGTTGCGCGCGGTGCGGGTGTAGACGAGGTTGCCGAGCGTGTCGGCGCGCGTGGCGCGCACAAGCGCAACGTCGGCGCGCAGCGGTGCCTGCAACACGTAGCGTTTGCCGTCGATCGTGCGTTCCTCGCGGCCATCGGCGAGCAGCGTTCCGGCTCCGGTCGTGACGTAGAAGCCGCCGATGCCGGCGCCTGCGGCGCGCATCGCCTCCGCGAGGGTTCCTTGGGGGATCACCTCGACCTCGAGCCGCCCGTCCGCGTGCCAGCGCAGCACGTCCGGGTTGGTCGTGAAGTAGGAGCCGATCGCCTTGCGCACGCGACCGTCGAGCAGCACCTGGCCGAGGCCGCGACCCGGCTCGCCGAGGTTGTTGGAGACGACCGTCAACTCGCGCGCGCCCGGTGCCTCGCGCAGCGCCGCGATCAGCGCCAGCGGCGCACCGACGAGCCCGAAGCCGCCGACCATCACAGTGTCGCCGGGCGCGATCGCGGCAACGGCCTCGGCGGCGGAGCAGATCGGCGGTGTGGTCGCGGCGGGCACGAGCGCCATGGTGCCGGCGCCGAAATCATCTGTCCAATATCTTGATGATCACTTTCTATATGCTGCACGTATGAGTGTGGAGCTGCGGCATCTGCGCTACTTCGTCGCAGTCGCCGAGGAGCTGAGCTTCACTCGCGCGGCTGCCCGTCTGCATATGGCTCAGCCGCCGCTCAGCACGCAGATCCGCGACCTCGAGCGTGCGCTCGGCGTGCAGCTGCTCGACCGCTCCCGCCGCGCGGTGCGGCTCACGCCGGCCGGCGAGGCGCTGCTGGCGGAGGCGCGCCGCCTGCTCGTCCAGACCGAGCAGACGCTTCAGGCGGTGCGGCGCGCCGGGCAGGGCGAGGTCGGCCAGCTGACGATCGGCTTCGTGCCCTCGGCGGCGAACAGCGTCCTGCCCGGCCACCTGCGCACGTTTCGCCAGCGTCACCCGGACGTCGAGCTCTATCTGCGTGAGATGCCGCCCGACGACCTCGTGCGCGCCCTTCACGACGGCGGCGTAGATCTCTGCTTCCTGCACCTGCCGCTGCTCGATGAGCGGGTGGAGACGCTCGTCGTCTCCGAGCAGCCGCTGCGCGCTGCGCTGCCGATCGACCACCCGCTGAGCGGGCGCAAGCGCATCGCGGTCGCCGCGCTCGCCGAGGAGCCGTTCGTGATGCCCGCGCAGTACCGCGTTCCGGGGCTGCACGCCCAGGTCACCGAGGCCTGTCGGCGCGCCGGCTTCACGCCGAAGGCGGTCCAGAAGGACGTCTGGCAGATCCAGACGATCGTCGGCCTCGTAGCCGCCGGCATCGGCGTCGCGCTCGTCCCCGCCTCGGCCGAGACGATGCGCCGCACCGGCGTGGCATACGTGCCGCTGCGCGGCGACGTGCCGAGCGTGCGACTCGGCGCCGCCTGGCGGCGCGACGCGCAGGCGCCGGTCGCAGAGCGCTTCCGCGAGCTGCTCGCGGAAGCGCCGGCGCTCGACTAGAGAAGCCCCTGCTGCAACCCGGAGACGGGGAAGCCACCGTCGACCGGGAGCGTCACGCCGCGCACCTGCGCGGCCGCCTCGGAGGCGAGATACACGACCGCCGCCGCGACATCCTCCGGCCGGCCGAGCCGACCCGACGACGTAGCGGCCTCGGCCGTGCGCACGAGCCGCTCGTCGGTGCGCGCCGCGGCGTTCATCGGCGTCGCGGTGAAGCCCGGTGCGACGCCGTTCACGCGCACCCCCTGCGGCGCCAGCTCGACGCTCAGCGACCGCACCATGCTCTCGATCGCACCCTTCGTGGCCGCGTATGCCGCGTCGCCGGCGAACCCGACGCGACCGGAGACCGAGGAGATGAAGACCACGCTGGCGCCGGAGGGCAGGTAGGGCAGCGCCGCCTGCGTCAGCCGCAGCGGCGCGAGCACGTTGATCGCCCATTCGCGTTCGAGCGCAGCTCGCTCGAGCTGAGCGAGCGGCGTCGGGCGGTAGACGCCGGCCGAGTGGACGAGCACGTCGATCGCGCCGGTCGCACCAGCCGCCGTCTGAGCGAGCTGCGCCAACTGCACGTCGTCGACCAGCTCGACCGCGACCTCGATGCCCTGCGCGCCGGCCGCCTCGACTGCGGTGCGCACGTCCGCGAGGCGCTCGCGGTCCCGTCCGGCGAGCACGACGACGGCGGACTCGGCCGCCAGCGCGACGGCCACCGCGGCGCCGATCCCGGAGCTGGCGCCGGTCACCAGCACGGTGCGAGAGCGCGGCCCGCTCATGAGGCGACCGTCACCGGCGGGCGGCGACCGCTCCAGGGGCGCGCCTGCTCGAGCTGGCCGGCGAGCGAGAGCAGCACGCCCTCGCGGCCCAGCTGTCCGAGGAAGTGCACGCCGATCGGCAGACCGGACGGCGACCAGTGCAGCGGGATCGACATCGCCGGCTGCCCGCTGATGTTCGCCAGGCGCGTGAACGGCGAGAACTGCACGTAGCGCGCAACGCGGTCGGCCGGTTCGCTGAACTCGCCGAGCACGAGCGGCGGCTGCGCGAGCGTCGGCGTGAGCCATGCATCGAAGCCCTCCATGAACTCATGCAGCAGACGGGCCGCACGGTCGATCGTCGTCAGCGCCCGCATGTGCTCGAACGCCGTGTGCTCACGCGCAGCGACGAAGTGCTCCCACGTCAGCTCGTCGAAGCCCTCGGGCGCCGGCTCCACCCCCGTCTCGCGGCCGACCTCCGCGACGAGCGAGCCCATCAACTCCCGCCACAGCACGAACCAGGCTGCGATCAGCTCGTCCGCGTCGAGCGGCGGCGTCGCCTCGGTCACGTGATGGCCGAGCTCCTCACACAGGCGCGCCGCGTCCTCGACTGCGGCCGTGCAGTCCTCGTGCACGGGAACCGCGACCAGCGGCGTCGTCGAGAGCGCGATCCGCATGCCGGTCCGCGGCGCGCCCACGGCGGCCCGATAGCCGTCGGCCGGGGGCAGCGCCGCTCCGAGCAGCGACCCGCGCGCCGGTCCGGCGGTGAGGTCGAGCACGAGCGCGCTGTCGCGCACCGAGCGCGTAAGCACGTGGTTGCCGAGCACGCGGCAGAGCAGCGAGCCGGCATCGGGCTCGAGCGGCGTGCGGCCGAGACTCGGCTTGAGGCCGAAGACGCCGCAGCACGACGCGGGGATGCGAATCGAGCCACCGCCGTCGTTGCCGTGCGCCACCGGCACCATCCCGGTCGCGACGGCGATCGCCGAGCCGCCGCTCGACCCGCCCGCCGTGCGGGCAAGGTCCCACGGGTTGCGTGCCGGGCCGAACAGTTCGCTCTCGGTCGTCGGCGTGACCCCGAGCTCGGCAGTGTTCGTCTGTCCAATCGCGATCAGACCGGCGGCGAGGTAGCGGCGCACCAGCTCGCTGTCGCGGTCGGCAACGCGCCCGGCGCCCGCACGCGACCCGTCCGTCGCCGGGAAGCCCGCGCGGCGCATGACGAGATCCTTCAGGAGCAGCGGCACGCCCGCCAGCGGCAGCGCCGGATCGACGGCGATCGCCTCCACTCGCGCGCGCTCGGCAGCGAGGTTGACGACGGCGTTCAGCTCGGGATTGAGCTGCTCGACCTGCCGGATCGCTGCGTCGACCAGCTCCGCGGGCTGCACCGCGCGGGCGCGGACGAGCTCCGCCTGGGCGATCGCGTCGAGCGCGGTCAGCTCGTTCGATGCGTCGATGGTCATGTGTCCTCCTCCATGGTCGGCGCCGGGCGCAGAACGCCGGCGCGCGCGTCGTCGAAGACGTGGTTGCGCTCGCTGCGACGCTTCTCGCGCGCGAGCGCCAGCTCGCAGGCACCGGCGATCACGCCCTCGCCGTAGGCCGGCGGCGGCCCGGCGAGCACCCAACCCCGGTGATCGACGACGGCGCTGCCGCCGATCCACTCGATCCCGCGCTCGTCGCCGACGCGGTCGCAGGCGGCGATGAAGATGCGGTAGATGTGCGCGAGCGCGATGTAGAGGCTCAGCTGCGCCGGGTACAGGTAGCCGCCCGCGGCCGGCGGGACCGCCTCGCCCGGCAGGTGGCGCGGCGCGTTCGTCGGCAGGCACAGCAGCTCGGCGCCGCGCGCCGCGATCCCGGCCACGAGGTCGGGGAAGTAGACGTCGTAGCAGATGCCGACGGCGATCCGGCCGGCGTCGGTTTCGACGACGGGCGGCACAACCTCCCCCGGCGCGAAGATGAGCTGCTCGCGGTTCCACAGGTGCGCCTTGCGGTACACCGCGCGCGTCCCGCTCGCGTCGAGCACCGCCGCGCTGTTGTAGAGCGTCCCGTCGCGCGCCAGCTCGCAGAAGCCGCCGACGACCACGACGTCGTGTCGCTGCGCTGCGACGGTCCACGCCTCGACCGAGCGGCCGCCGTCGCGTCGCGCGATCGCGAGCGCCTCCTCGCGGCTCGCGAACGCATACCCGGTCGCGGCCAGCTCCGGCAGGACGACGACCCGGGCGCCGAGGTCGGCTGCCACGCGGATCGCGTCGCAGGCGATCGCGACGTTGTGCTCGACCTCGCCCAGCCGCGGGGCGAGCTGCGCGCAGGCGACGATCGTCGGAGCGGCGGCGCCGGTCATGCGCCGTGCCGCAGCCGCAGCTCGCCCATGCCATCGAAGCGGCGCCGCCGGCACCAGCGCGCGAGCTCGTCGAGCGACGTCCGCAGCGAACCGAACACGACGATCGTGTTGAAGCCCGACGGCATGCGGCACTCGGCCGTGCCGTAGGTGACGGCGATCTCCCCGAACGTCGGATCCCAGGAGAGGTCGCCCACGCGCGGCAGGCGCGTCTCGTTCTCCTTCTCGTCGAAGCCGAGCGGGAAGCGCTCCGCGCTCATGACGATATCGCCGCTCCAGATCGCATGGATCATGGGAATCCGCAGCGGCAGCCGCTCCAGGATCGCCGTGACGGTGCGCGGGGTGCCCTCGTCGAAGAGGACGCCCTCGCTCGCTCCGCCCTCCCACTCGAGCACGACCGGCGTGGAGCCGCGGCGTGCGCGGCCCCAGTGCTGCTCCCAGTACCAGCTGTCGGGGCGATCCCCGTGCTCAGCCGCCATGCTCGTTTCGCAGCGTCAGGTGCTTGCGGAGGATCCGCGTGCGCACCATCACCTTGTCGCCGAAGCCGCCGAGGCCGCGCGCGGCGGCGAACTCCGGCGTCTCCCAGACCTCGGGGCCGGAGGCCTCGTAGATCGTGAGCTGACGGCGCAGGCCAGGGCCGTCGAACGCGTGCGGCGCCGCTTTGTAGCGCGTGCCGCTGCGGAATCCGGGTGCCGCGACGACCTCCGGCAGGTGGACCTCGTCATACCACTTGCCCCAATCCGCTTCGACAGACGCATCGACCTCCAGCGCGGCCACCATGACCCATTCGGGCAGTTCCTGTTCCATTGCTTCCTCGCTCTACGTCGGGGTCAGCCGCCGGACGGCGACCAGGGGATCTCGCGGTAGACGTTGCGCGTGAACTCGACGCGCCCGTCGAGCGGCCCGAAGCTGGCCTGCGCCGGATAGTCCGGCGAGGCGAACACCTCGGGCCCCGTGAGCTCGTACGTCGACATGTAGCGGAGCGGCCCCTCGACGCTCTCGTAGCGCCGCGCGCTCAGCACGCCCTCGACGTCTGCGACTTGCGCCATGTGCTCCGCGTACCAGGCGACGTAGCGCGCCTGCCACTCCGGGCTCGTCGGCTCCGAGCGCACGACGAGCAGCAGGCCGTTCATCGCGCCACCTCCGCCTGCGCGCCGTCGCCGCGCCGCTCCCAATTCCAGTGCCGGGCGATCGGTCGGTAGGCGGTCACACGAGCGGCCGCGGCGCCGGCCGCGTCGGCCAGCGACTGCGCGAAGCCGCCGCCGGCGGCGTCTCTCTCGGCCAGCGTGCGCGCGGCCGCGACGCCGGCGCATTCGATCAGCCCGAGCAGGCGGTGCGGCCCGGTGTTGAGCCAGCCGACGACCGGATCGGGGCTCTGGCGCAGCAGTACCGCGCCGGTCACGTCAGGCTCAGTCGCGAGCCGCGGCAGGACTGCATCCCGCCATGCCGCGTCCGCTGAGGCGGGGTCGTCGGCGTCCGTCTCGACGCGCACGACGACGAGTGGCCGGCCCCCGCGCAGCAAGCGCGGCGGGGTCGCGGCGAGCGGCTCGTAGACGTGCAGGTGCAGGTCGCTCGTGTGCGGCAGGAGGTCGCGGTCCCACACCGCCCACTCCGACAGGGTGACCTCGTCGCGCGCGCCGGTGTCCTGCCCGAGCAGCAGCGGCAGCGCGGCATGGTCGCGGATCTCGTAGAGCGCGACGTAGCGCGGGCCGGGCGTCATCGCGACGTAGCGGTTGCCGCTCTCGTAGCCGGGGACGGCCACGAGCCGCGGGACGTGCAGGTGGTACCACGTGTTGAGCTCGGCCTCCTTCGCGGGGGCGATCGACATCGTGGCGTCGAGCAGCAGCATCGCTTCCTCCTCCGTGATCGATCGACCGCGCTTATGACGCGACGGCCGACTCCCGCGCGCCGGGGATCGAAGCGATCAGCTTCGCCGTGTACGGGTGAGTCGGCGCGTCGAGCACCTGCGCGACCGGCCCCTCCTCGACGACGCGGCCCTGATGGACGACGTAGACGCGATCGGTCGCCTGGCGCGCGACCGCGAGGTCGTGCGTGATGAACAGATAGCTGAGACCGAGCTCCGCGCGCAGGTCGGCGAGCAGGTTGAGGATCTGCGCCTGGACCGAGACGTCGAGCGCCGAGACCGGCTCGTCGCAGACGATCAGCCGCGCCCCCGCGGCGAGGGCGCGGGCGATCGCGATGCGCTGGCGCTCCCCGCCGGAGAGCGCGATCGGCTTGCGCTGCGCGTAGTGGGCCGGGAGGCCGACGCGCTCGATCAGCTCGCCGATCTGCGCGGGCGTCGGTGGCACGAGCGGGTGCGCGGCGAGTGCCGCCTCGCGCAGGCTCGTGCCGACCGACAGGGCCGGGTTGAGCGACGACGAGGGGTCCTGGAAGATCATCTGGATCGGGCGGGCTCCTCCAGCGGACCGCTCGTCCGTCAGCTCGATCGTGCCCTCCGTCGGCGTCTCGAGGCCGGCGATGCAGCGCGCCGTCGTCGTCTTGCCGGAGCCCGACTCGCCGACGATTCCGACGCTCTCGCCGCGACAGACCACGATCGAGATCTCGTGCACGGCGACGATCTCGCCGCCGCGCGAGCCCCGGAACGCCTTGCGCAGCCCCTCGACGCGCAGGATCGGCGGGGCTGCCGCCGCGAGCGCGACCGTCGCCGCTGTCACGTCCGCTGGCCGGCGTGCAGCGGCGAGACGCGTCGTCATCTCGTCGCCGATCTCGTCGATCCGGCGACAACGCGAGCGGTGGTCGGGCGTGAGCGACCGCAATGCCGGCTCGCCGTCGCGGCACTCCGCGGCGGCCCAACGGCAGCGGGTCGCGAACGCACAGCAGCCGACGACCTCCTCGCGCGCCGGGCACACGCCGGGGATCACCGCGAGCCGCGCCATGCGACGGTCGGCCGGCGGCTCGGACAGCAGCAGCTCCAGCGTGTACGGATGGCGCGGCGCCTCGCGCAACTGCGTCGCAGGTGCGACCTCGAGCAGGCTGCCGGCGTAGAGCACGTACACGCGGTCGCAGTTCGCGAACGCGACGCTCAGGTCGTGCGTGATCAGCAGCACCCCCATCCCCCGCGCGTGTTGGAGTTGCTTCAGCAGCTTGAGCACCTCGGCCTGCGTCGTCACGTCGAGCGCCGTCGAGGGCTCGTCGGCGATCAGCAGGCTCGGATCCTGCGCGAGCGCTGCCGCCATGCAGAGCCGCTGGCGCATGCCGCCGGAGAGCTGGAACGGGTAGCGGTCGGCCGCCTCGGCGGTGAGGCCCACCTCCGCGAGGCGCTCGATCGCGGCGGCACGTGCCGCCGCAGTGCGGCGCGGGGCGCGGCCGTGGGGCCCCGGCGGTATCACCTGCTCGAGGCAGCGGCGCACCGGGTTGAGCGTCGTGAACGGGTCCTGCAGCACGACCGCGATCTCGCGCCCGCGCAGCGCCGCCCGCTCACGCCGGCCGAGCGTCATCAGGTCGCGGCCGTTGAAGCGCACCTCGCCGCTCGCCGATACGCCGTCCGGCAGCAGCCCGAGGATCGCGCGCGCAGTCAGCGACTTCCCGCTCCCCGACTCTCCCACGATCGCGACCGCCTCACCGCGGGCGATGTCGAGGCTGACGCCCGAGGCGATCGGCTTGACGACGCCGCCGATACGGCTCGCGATCGCGAGGTCGCGGACGGCGAGCAGCTCATCGGCGCCGGCGGCGGGTCGTGCGCTGTCGTCCCGCATGCGTGGGGTCAGACGGCCGCGACGGCGGCGGGAGCGACGATGCGCCGCTGGGGTGCAGCCTCGAGCAGCGCCGCGACCGCCAGCGCGACGTCGTCGCGCCAGGGCCGCGCGACGACCTGAACCGCGATCGGCAGTCCCTCGGCGGAGACGCCGAAGGGCACGACCGCGCACGGGGCCCCCACGAGGCTGAAGGGGGTCGTGTAGCTGATCGCGTCCTGCAGCTCGACCGCGCGCATCTCGGCGCCCGCGGTGCCGCCATGGAGCGGCGCCGGAACCGGATAGACGGGGCAGAGGATCACGTCGTGCTCGGCCATGAAGCCGAGCACCTCGGCACGGTAGGCGTCCCAGCGCCGCAGCAGCCGGTAGAGGTCGAGGCTCGACATGCCGCCCTCGTAGGAGGCCCACACCTGGACCGTCAGCCCGTGGCCGTCGCCCGGCAGCGGCTGCTCCCGGAGGTGTGCGCCAGCGTTCGCGAGCGCGGCCGCGGCGGACTGGACGGCCGCCGCCGTCTCGGGCGTCGGTGCCGCGATCCCGTTGTCGGCGTGGACGGCGACGCGCAGGCCGGCGACGTCGATCGCGGCCGGGTCGCCGAGCGCGACCGGCGGGACGCCGCCGTCGTGTCCGTCCGGGCCGGCGAGCACGCGCAGCATCGCGCCGAGATCCTCGACCGTGCGGGCGATCGGCCCGACCTGCGTGCGAGGGTCGCTGATCGCGCCGATCGGGCCCTCGTCGTCGAAGACGCCGGTGATCGGGAGCAATGCCTGCGTGGGCTTCAGGGCGCAGACGCCGCAGAAGTGCGCCGGGATCCGGACGCTGCCGCCGGAGTCGGTGCCGATGCCCCACGGCGATCCGCCGGCGGCGACGACGGCCGCCTCCCCGCCGCTGCTGCCCCCGGGCGTGCGCGCGAGATCGTGCGGGTTGTTCGTGCGGCCGTAGAGCTCGTTGTCGGTCTCCACCCCGCTGCCCCACGGCGGGCAGTTCGTCTTGCCGAGCAGGATCGCGCCGGCGCCGCGCATGCGCGCGACGACGGTCGCGTCGCGTGCCGGCACGACGGTCGCACGCTCGGGCGCGCCCGCGGCGGTGATCACGCCGGCGGTCTCGGTGTTGTCCTTGACGGTGAAGGGCACGCCGTGAAGCGGACCTACCTGCTCGCCGCGCGCGAGCGCCTTGTCGGCGGCGCGAGCCTGCTCGCGGGCGTCGGGCGCGTTCTGGACGACCGCGTTGACGCTCGGGTTGATCACGGAGATCCGCTCGAGGTGCGCGTCGACGACCTCGGCCGCCGACACGTCGCGCTCGGCGATGAGACGCGCGAGGGTCGTGGCGGACGTGCCGGCGAGTTCCGTGTCCGTGCTCATCGTGGATGACTCTCTTCCAGCGGCGCGACGACTGAAAGGAGGGTCTGCTGGTGACGCTATGAGCGTTGCCGATGGCGGCTCACGGCAGCCCTGCGCCCGGGACCTCGACGCGGCAGCGCAACAGCAGACCGTCGCGCCGTGCGGGATCCTGCTCGGCCCAGGGCGGGCCGGCGCAGAGGTACAACGTGCGACGGTCCGCGCCGCCAAGCGCGACCGCGTAGACCGTGAGTCCAGGCGTCGCGATCCGCTCCGGGACGTCTCCGCCCTCGCGCACGCGCAGCGCGCTGGCACCGGCGACGTCGCCGATCCAGACGGCGCCCTCGGCATCGAGCGCCATGCCGTCTGGACACACCGACAGCGACGGCAGCTGCGCGACCGGCGGCAGGTCAAGCCGGGCCGGAGGGCCGAACCGCGCCCAGGTGCGGCGGTTCGCGAGCTGCCCGTCGCGCATCACGTCGAACGCGCTGATGCGACAGCCGTACGTCTCCGCGACGAGGAGCGTGTCGCCCGCCGGCGTGAGCGCCATCCCGTTCGGGAACAGCAGATCCTCCGCGGCGATCGCCGCGGAACCTGCCGGATCGACGCGCGCGATGCAGGTCGGCGCGAGCAGCGCACCCGCCTCCAGGTCGGAGCCGAAGTTGCCGACGTACGCCCGCCCCAGCGGGTCGACGAGCATGTCGTTGAGCGGTCCGGGCGCGAGCGCCGTGAGGTCGGCGTGCACGACGAGCCGGCCGCGCTCCTCGCGCAGCAGACGGCGATCGTGCATCGAGACGACGAGCAGCCGCCCGTGCGGATCGACGCCGATGCCGGACGGCTGTCCCGGCAGCTCGTGGAGCGTCTCGCCCGTGCCGTCGAGGCCGAACGCGAGCACCCGGTGGGTGTGGAAGTCCGAGGCGAGCAGGCGGTTGCCGCGCCAGCGCGGGCTCTCCAAGAAGGAGAGCCCGCGTGCGAGAACCTCGAGCTCGCCCGACCCGACGGTCAGGCCTGCCCCATCTCGCGGAAGCGCTGCGCGGCCCAGTCGATGATGTAGTCGGTCGCCATCGTCATGATGTCGACCTGGCAGTGCTCGGCGCCGCCGTCCTCGACCGTGAAGACCTTGTAGTCGCGGCGCGAGGCGTTGACGGCCTCGTCGTACGTCTTCTGCGCGCGCCACAGCGGCGCCTGCTGGTCGTTCTCGCCGTGGAGCACGAGCAGCGGGCACTCGATCTTGTCGGCCAGTCCCTCGAGCGTCATCTGCCTCAGGCGCTCGACCACCTCGTCCGGCTCCAGCCCGCCGAACGTACGGTGCTGCTTCGGCTTGAGCTTGCCGCGCGTGATCGAGTTGTACTCGTTGACGATCGTCTCCATGTCCCAGATCGCCCCCCACACGACGCACAGCTTCATGCGCTTCTCCAGCGCCGCGATGCGCGGCGCGTAGTAGCCGCCCTGGCTCAGCGCGCAGATGCCGAGCCGCTCGGCGTCGACGTCCGAGCGCGTGGCGAGGTAGTCGGCCGACGCCGAGGCGGCGACCTCGATGTCGGCGCGCGTCGGCAGCCCCTTCAGGCGGATCGCCGTGCCGACGCCCGGGTGGTCGACGATCAGCAGCGAGATGCCCTGCCGGCGCCAGTCGTCGCGGTAGCGGAGGTACAGGTGCTCCTTGAGCGAGTCGGCGCCGCCGAAGTGGATCACGCACGGCGCCGGCCCATCGCCCTCGGGCGCACGCACGAACAGCGCGTCGAGCGTGGTGTCCTCGTACGGGATCTCGACGAGCTCGACCGGGTCGCCGGACAGCTCGACGCCGCGCCGGAAGTTCTCGAGCCCGCGCAGGTAGGCCTCGCGGCCGCGCGCGACGACGCGCGCGTCGAGCGCGAGCTCGCCGACGCTGAAGTACAGCGCGGCGCGGTAGTGCTTGCGCGCGGCGCCGATGGGGTACCCGGCCTCGGCGTCGGCCTGCGCGAGCCGCGCCAGCCGGTGGCCCATCCGCGTCCAGGCGACGAACCACTCCTCGTTCGCGCCGTGGTCCTCGATGCCGCGCCGGCTGAGCGCCTCGAGCGGGCGGCAGATCTCGTCGATCTCGGAGATCTCGCCGCCGGTCTGGAGCGCCGACATCGTCATCAGCGACCACCAGTAGTTCTCCGAAAAGTACTGGAACATCCCGTTCACTCCTTCGTTGCGTTCGTCAAGGTGATGGCGCGAGGTCGAGCACGCGCGCGGGGTTGTGCCGGCGCAGCCGATCGATCGCGTCGTCGTCGAGCCCGCGCGCGCGCAGCAGCGGCTCGATCTCCGTCGAGAGGTGCGCATAGCCGACGCCGCCGCGGCAGTGCCACTGCGCCCTCATGCAGATGTCGTGCGAGAGCAGCAGGCGGTCGGCGAAGCCCTTCTCGCAGAGCGCCACCACCATGTCGACCCGCTCGGCGTCGGTCGGGAGCTGGAAGCCCTCGCTGGCGTAGTAGGCGTGGCCGAACAGGTCGAGCTCGACGAGCGCCCCCGCGCGCAGCACCTCACGGTGGTAGTCGTGGTCGAGTACGCAGTCCTGATGGCCGACGATCACGCGCCCGAGGTCGGTGACGCCCTCGCTGCCGATCAGCTCCAGCAGCTCGATCGCGTGGCGCGTCGCGCTGCACGCGTGCAGCGTGATCGCTGCGCCCGTCTCGAGCTGCGCACGCGCCGCGGCGCGCACGACCTTGCGCTCCTGCGCGGTCGGCTGCGGGCTGGTGCCGATCTCGCCGATGATCCCGGCGCGGATGCCGGTGCCGTCCGCGCCGACGCGCAGCTCGCGCACCAGCTCGGCGGCGAGCTCGTCGACGTCGCGCGCGGGCATGTCGGCGGGATGGGAGGCCGCGACGTACCAGCCGGCGCCCATCACGACGTGCACCCCGGTCGCTTCCGACAGGGCGCGCAGCGCCAGCGGGTCACGGCCGATGTCGCGCAGCGTGACGTCGACGATCGTGCCGCCGCCGGCCGCGCGGTAGCGTCGCAGCTCCTCGGCGGCGAGAACGGGATCGTCGAGGCGCAGATCGCCGGCGCGGAGATCCTCCGACGCACCACTCGCCGCCGCGTGGGGATCCGCCCGCGGCCCGTACAGCGCCGTCAGGTCGCAGACGAGATGCTCGTGCGGACACACGACGCCGAGCTCCTCGGCGGACACGAGGCCGCAGACCGTCTGGACGGCCATCTATCGCGCGCGGCCCTGGCTCGCGAGCCGCTCGTACAGCGCGCCGCCGAGGAGGTTCGCGGCGACGGCGACGAGGACGATCGCAAGCGCCGGCGCGAGCGCTCCCCACGGGTTCGTGAAGACGTCCGTGCGATTCTCGGACAGCATCCGGCCCCAGTTCGTCGAGCCGGGGCCGTCGCCGAGCCCGAGAAACGACAGGCTCGCAAGGCCGGAGATCCCGTACGTGAAGCTCAGGAAGAAGTTCGCGACGAGCACCGGATAGAGGTTCGGCAGCAGGTGGCGGAGCAGCACGCGCGCCGTCCGCAGCTCCAGCATCCGCGTCGCCTCGATGTACGGCTTGACCGTCTGCTCGATCGTCGCCGCGCGCACGAGGCGCAGCGGCTCGGGCACGAACAGCACCGTCAGCACGGCGACGGCTGCCCAATAGCCGCCGCCGATCACGCCGATCATGACGATCACGATCAGCAGGCCCGGCAATGCCCACAGGATGTCGACCGCGCGTCCCAGCACCAGGTCGAGCCAGCCGCGGTGGTACCCCATCAGCACGCCGAGCAGCGTCGCGATGACGATCGCGCCGAACGCGATCACAAGCGGGCCGCCGACCGCGGCGCGCGTGCCATCGATCACTCGCGAGAAGACGTCCTGACCGAGCGAGTCGGTGCCGGCGACATGCGCGGCGCTCGGCGAGGCGAAGCGTGCGGTCACATCGATCTGACCGGGGTCGTGCGGCTCGACCAGTCCTGGCGCGATGCAGCACACGGCGACGGCGAGCAGCACGAGCGACGACAGCACCGAGACGACCGACACGCGGCCCGTGCGCCTCAGCAGCCGCGGCGGTGCGACCGCGACGACGGCGTCGGGGGCGCCGGAGGCGCCGACGGAGCGGTCGAAGCTCATGCGCGTGCCTCCTCGGCACGGATGCGCGGGTCAACGGCGAAGTAGAGGAGGTCGGTCACCAGGTTGAGCCCGACGATGAACAGCGCAAGCAGGAACGTGATCGCCTGCACGACCGGGATGTCCTCGTGGAGGATCGAGTCGGCGAGCAGCGAGCCGACGCCGTCGAGCCCGAACGTGATCTCGACGATCACGCTCGTGGAGATGAAGCCGACGAGCATCACGCTCGTCGTCGTGATCAGCGTGACGAGTGCGTTGCGAAGCACGAAGCCGCGCAGCAGCGTCGCGCGCGAGAAGCCGCGTGAGCGAGCGAACGTCACATAGTCCTGCTCGAGGATCGTCAGCAGGTGCGAGCGCAGGTTCTTGAAGATGACGGCAACCCCCGTGAGACCGAGCGTGATCGACGGCAGCGCGAGATGCCAGAAGCGGTCCATCACTCCGGTCCCCTCTCCAAGTACGGGGAACCAGCCGAGCGAGACGGCGAAGCAATACAGCAGGATCGTCCCGACGGCGAACGCCGGGGCGCTGAGCATGAAGATCGCCGCGTTCTGGCTGCCGCGGTCGACGGCATCGCCGCGACGGAACGCGGCAGCCCCCGCCATCGCGATCCCGCAGACCAGCGCGACCCCGGCGCTGAGCAGGAACAGCGGCCCGGTCACGCCCATCCGCGCGACGACGAGCGAGAGCGCGGACTGGTTCGTGCGGTAGGACAGGCCGAAGTCGAGGTGGCTCGCGTTCGCGAAAAACGTCAGGAGCTGCGTCGTGATCGGCTTGTCGAGGCCGAAGTGCTGGCGAAGCTGATGGAAGAACGCGGGGGTGGCGTTCTGCGGCGAGGCGATCCCGACCGCGTGCTCAGGGTCTCCCGGCGTGAGATGGATGAGCGCGAACACGACGACCGAGATCGCGACGATCGCGACGCAGGAGAACAGCAGGCGCTTCGCGACGTAGCGCGCGATCTCGGCCCCACTCATCGGTGTGTCAGCCCTTCGTGATGTACGTCGGCCAGCGCGTCTGCCACCACAGCTCGGTGTAGCTCGGGTAGCGGTAGCGATCGTCGATCGCGAGGATCGCCTGCGGCGACCACACACCGATATAGAGCGCTTGGCTCGCGTTGAAGCGCACCAGTTCGGCGCACAGCTCGCCGCGCTTGGCGCGGTCCTCTGGCGGCGTCGCGCGCAGCCGCTCGAGCAGACGCTGAAGCTGCGGCGTCGTGTAGTTCGCCGAGTTCGGCCCGTTTCCGGTCTTCGTGACGCCCGCCTTGTCGAACGCGCTGCCGATGACGTTCGCGAGCGGATCGCCGGTGTCGGGGTGGACCGTGTAGGAGCCGAGCGAGTACTGCCGGCTCCCGTACTGGTTCTCGTAGACCGACGACGGCGCCTGCTTGATTGTCAGATTGATGCCGATCTTCCGCAGATCGGCGGCGATCAGTTGGAGGGTGGTAATGATCTCGGGCTCGTTGTCGATCACGGTCCCAACGTCGAAGCCCTTCGGGAAGGCCGACTTTGCGAGCTCCGCCTTCGCCCTGTCGAGGTCGAAAGCGATCTGCGGCGTGATCTCTCGCAGGAGCGCATCGACCTGGTCGGTGGGCATGACCGCGCGCAGCGCCTGCTCGCTGACGATCGAGAGCTCGGATTGTCCGTGGCCACCGAGCGCTCCCTGCACGCACGCCTCGCGATTAACCGCGTGCTGCACGGCACGGCGCACGTGCAGATCGTTCCACGGCGCGTAGCCTGTGTTCATCGTGATGACGCAGACCTCGAGGCTCTTGCGCCGGTCGACGTGCACACCCCCGAGCTTTTCGTAGGTCGCTGCGGCGGCAACGGGCACCATCAGGTTTCCCGTCATCTCACCGGTCTTGATTGCGAGGGCGGCCGTGGAGGCGTCAGCGGCCATGCGAGTAATAATCCGGCGATATTGAGGCTTCTCACCCCAGTACTTATCATTAGCGACCAACTCAACGCTGTGGTCGGGATTGAAGCTCTTGAATCTCCAAGCCCCCGTTCCCATGTTCAGCGTCGCCGGCGTGCCGACGCTCTGCCCGTGACGCTTGGCGTACGCCATCTGCACGATCGGCGTCTGCGCCACCACATAGAGGAAGCCGGCGTACGGTTGCGTCAGCTTAACGACGACGCGATCTTCACCCTGCCGCTTCACGCTCTCCGCAAGGTACCACCAGCGCTGGAGGATCGAGCTCGAGTCCGTGCGATGCATGTCGAGCGAGAACGCGACATCATCGGGCGTGAGCAGGGTACCGTCCCAGAAGCGCACCCCCTGACGGACGTGGAATACAAGCGTGTGCCGGTCGACCACCTCGAAGCTCTGTGCGAGGTTGGGCACAATCGTGCCCTTGTCATCGACGGTGACCAGCGGCTCGAGCGCAATCAGAATCGAGCCCGCGCCCGAGATCAATTGTCGCTGTCCGGTCAACTGCAGCGGCAGCTCGGAGACGAACATCTCAAGTGAGTCACCGACCTTCGAACCGCTGCCACAGGCGGACAGCACACCGGGAACAAGCCCCGCGAGCGCCAACGCCCCACCCCGTGCCGTGAACTCGCGCCGGGTCAGATTTGTCTGTTTCAACGCCGTCCTCACTCCCTGGGGCCGGTTGAACTGCCCGACCATTCAACAATGGCCGTATCTTCATCGCACCGGCCAGGCGATGGAAGGCACGAACTCCTCAGGGCCACATTAGTGACAGCGATGGCGAAATCCGCGTCGGTCAGCCGCGCCCGAGCGCGCGATCGACCGCGTCGAGCGCGGCGACCGACTCGAGCGAGGAGAGGTCGCCCGGGTCCTCCCCGAGCGCACGGGCGCGGATCGCGCGGCGCACGACCTTGCCCGAGCGCGTCTTGGGCAGCGCGTCGGCGACGTGGACGCGCACGCCGCCGAAGGCCTTGCCGACCGCCGAGCCGACCGCGGCCTGGACCCGCGCCTGCAGCTCCGGGTGCGGTGGATCGGCTCCGTCTGCGAGCACGCAGAAGCACCAGACGGCCGTGCCCTTCAGCTCGTCGGGCACGCCGATCGCGGCGCACTCGGCCACCTCGGGGAGCGCGAGCACCGCGTCCTCGATCTCGGCCGGTCCGATCCGCTTGCCGGCGACGTTCATCGTGTCGTCCGAGCGGCCGTGCAGGAACCACCAGCCATCGGCGTCGACCGACGCCCAATCACCATGGACCCAGACGTCGTCCCAGCGCGACCAGTACGCGTCGAGGTAGCGGCGGCGGTTGCGCCAGAAGCCGCGCGTCTGGGCCGGCCAGGGACGGCGGCAGACGAGCTCGCCGAGGTCCCCGCCGGTCGGTCGCCCGTCCAGGCCGAGCACATCGACGGCCATTCCTGGCACCGGCAGGCCGACGGAGCACGCCTTCGCGGGCAGCACCGGAGGCTGGCCGAGGAAGCACGCCCCGACCTCCGTCCCACCCGTGATGTTGACGATCGGGCAGCGCCCGCCGCCGACGGCGCCGAGCAGCCAGCGGTAGGAGGCGTCGTCCCATGCCTCGCCGGTCGACGCGAGGATGCGCAGCGCCGAGAGGTCGTGGGCGAGCGCCGGCTCGGTCGCTCCCCGCACCGCGCGCACGAGCGTCGGCGAGACGCCGAGCATCGTGACGCGATGCTGCGCGCACACGCGCCAGAGCCGATCGCGGTCCGGCTGGTCGGGCGCGCCCTCGTAGAGCACGACGCAGGCGCCAGCCGCGAACGCGCCGATCAGCAGCCAGGGGCCCATCAGCCAGCCGAGGTCCGTGATCCACAGCGCGCGGTCCTCGCGCCCGAGGTCCGTGAGGTACGCCGCCTCGGCCGCGACCTTCGCGAGCAGGCCGCCGTGCACGTGGACCGCTCCCTTCGGCGCCCCGGTCGTGCCGGATGTGTAGTTGATCATCAGCGGTGACTCGGCGTGCGTCGCGGCGGGATCCAGCGGCGCTTCGCGCCCACGCCGGACAAGCGCGTCCCAGTGCACGTGCCCCGCTCGACCGGTGTCCGCGTCGGCATCGAAGATGAGCAGCTCGGCACCGCCGACCGCACGCGCGGCGGCTTCCGCGCTCTCCGTGAGCGGCACGACGCGCCCACGCCGCAGCGAGGCGTCGGCGCTCACGATCATGCGCGCGCCCGCGTCATCCATGCGCTGGGCGATCGCAGCGGCGGAGAAGCCGGTGAACATCGGCACGGCGACCGCGCCGAGCTTGGCGACGGCGAAGAGCGCGGCGACGGCGTCGCGGCCCATCGGCAGGATCAGCGCGACACGGTCGCCGCAGCGCACCCCGCGCTCCGCGAGCAGCCCGGCGAGGCCGTCGACGGCGGCTCGCAGCTCATCGAAGTCGCACTGGAGGACCCGGCCGTCCTCGCGCTCGGCGATCACCGCCGCATCAGTCGGGCGTGCGGCAG
This sequence comes from Conexibacter sp., assembly GCA_035654055.1. GTDB lineage: Bacteria > Actinomycetota > Thermoleophilia > Solirubrobacterales > Solirubrobacteraceae > Conexibacter. The sequence continues at coordinate 20,458 of DASRXW010000047.1, read as the reverse complement.
CCCAGCGGTCGACGCAGTGGGCTGCGACGTTGATGCCGCCGCCCACGAACCAGCGCGCCCACGGAGCGCCCGCGCGCGTGTCGCAGAGCTCGTCGAAGGGTGGCTCGAACGCGATGTCGAGATCGTCGAGCACCGCCGGCCAGTACCACGCCGGATCCACAGCGGCGCGGTCGACGAGGTCGCGATACGTCGAGACGCCGAGCGTGCGCATGAGGCGCGTGACGTTGGCCCGCTCGACGAGGACGGGATCCGGTTGCCAGACGAACGACTCGGCGCTCACGAGGCCTCCGCCGCGGTGGCGAGTGCAGCACGGTCGGGCAGGTAGCGCGCCGGGTCCGTCAGCCCGCTCGGCTCGCCGTTGACGATCCACTCCGCGGCGACGCGGCCCGCCGCGTACGACGTCTGGATGCCGGCGCCCCCGAGCCCGGTCACCGCCACGACGCCCGGCACGTCTGCGTAGGGGCCGACGAGCAGGTGGTCGTCGGGACTGAGCGGGTAGAGGCCAGTCCAGCCCTCGGAGAGTCCCATCTCCGCGAGCCCCGGGAACCGCTCCATCAGCGCGGCGGCGAGCGCCTCGACGTAGTCGGCATCGACAGCCGCGCTGTAGCGATCGGGATCCTCCGAGGGAGCGCCCGGCACGTAGTTGTGGTGCAGCCCGGCGATGAAGGTCGTCGCGCTCTCCGGCCGCAGGTAGAGCCCGCGGCCGCTGTCGACGTAGCCGAAGGAGTCCTGGAACTGCGGCATCGGGTACGCGAGCGCGCCCGGAACGCGCGCGAGGCAGACCTGGTGGCGCTGCGAGACGACCGGAGCGGGCGCGCCGAGCAGGTCGCCGACGGCGTGGCTCCAGCCACCCGCGGCGTTCACGACGACGTCGGCCTCGTGCTCGCCGCGCGGGGTCACGAGGCGGAAGCGACGGCGCACGCCCGGCGTCACCTCCAGCACAGGCGCGCGCGCGACGACCGTGACACCGTCCGCCTGCGCCCGCTCGAGGTAGGCGTTGCACAGCAGCGCGCCGTCGACGTGCCCAGCGCGGTCGGCCCACAGCCCGGCAGCGAGGTCGTCGACGCGCAGGTCGGGCACGATCGCGGCGATCTCGTCCGGCTCGAGGAAGCGGGCGTCGATTCCCTGCTCCGCGTAGGCCTCGACGGCGCGATGGAGCCGCGCCCGATGCGCGGGGTCGTCGACGACCCGCAGGCCGCCGACGTAGCGCAGGCCGACCTCGTCCGCGACCTGCTCGAGGAAGTGCAGCGCCTCGAGCCGCATCGCGAGCTCGTCGGCGCCCTCGTAGAGCACGCCGACGTCGCCGACGCTGCGGCTGGAGGAGCCCGTGGCCGGAAGCCGCGCCTCCAGCACCGTCACGTTCGCCCCTGCACCGAGCCAGCCGAGGTGCATCGCCGTGCTGAGGCCGGCGACGCCACCACCGACGATCGCGACTGCCGGAGCTGCCATCACCGCACGAGCTCCGGGGCGAGTCGCAGCAGGGCGCGCCGGATCGACACGGCGAGCTCGTCGAAGCGGTCGACCGGCGTCGTGAAGGGCGGCATCACGAGCAGGAAGTCGCCCGAGCGCGGGGAGCCGCCGCCGCCGTAGTAGACGACGGCGCCCTCCTCGAGCGTGAGAGCAGCGGCCCGCTCGGCGACCCTTCGCGCGGGGTCGAACGCGCGCCGCGTCTCGCGGTCGGCGACCAGCTCGACCGCGAACAGGTAGCCACGTCCGCGCACGTCGCCGACGATCTCGAGCTCAAGCAGCGCCTCGAGCGCGGCCCGCAGCGCCGCCTCGCGGCGCGCGACCTGCTCGACGAGCCCGCGCGACTCGAGCTCGTCGAGGACCGCGCAGCCGACCGCGCACGCGATCGCGTGCCCGGACATCGTGAAGTTGTGCTCGAAGCGACCTGAGCCGTCGATGAAGGCCTCGGCGATCTCGTCCCTGATCGCGATCCCGGCGAGCGGCGCGAAGCCGGCGCCGATGCCCTTGCCGAAGGTCATCACGTCGGGCGTCGCGTCTGTCCAATCGACGCCGAACCAGCGCCCGGTGCGCCCGAAGCCGGTGATCGTCTCGTCGGCGACGAGCAGCACGTCGTGGCGGTCGCAGATCTCGCGGATGCGCTCGAGGTAGCCGGGAGGGGTCGCGATCGCGCCGCCGGCCGCGCCGGCGACCGGCTCGATCAGGAAGCACGACACCGTCTCCGAACCGATCTCGCGGAGCAGGTCCTCGAGCGCGTCAGCGCAGGCGGCCGTGCAGCCGGCATCGCTTCGGCAGCGGTCGCAGCCACGGTAGCTGTTGGGCGCCGGGATGTGCGCGAAGTCCAGCAGCAGCGGCGCGTGCCGGGCACGCCGCCGTTCATGCCAGCCGGCGGCGAGCGTCGCCAGCGTGTTGCCGTGGTAGCTCGGCTGGCAGCCGACGACGCGCCACTTCTCCGGCCGATCGCGCTCGAGCCAGTACTGGCGGGCGAGCTTGATCGCCGTCTCAACTGCCTCCGAGCCGCCGGAGACGAACAGGGCGCGGTCGATGCCGGTGGGAGCGCGCTCGACGACGCGCTCGGCGAGCTCGAGCAGCGGCGGCGTCTCGAAGCGCAGGGCGTGGACGTACGGCAGCGTGCTGGCCTGCTCGGCCATCCGCGCGACGACCGACGGCACGGTGTGCCCGAGGCAGGTCACGCCGACGCCGGAGCAGGCGTCGAGCACGCGCCGGCCGTCAGCGGCGATCAGGTCGACGCCGTCGCCGCGCACGAACACGTTCGGCGCCATGCCGACGTGCGGCTTCAGCAGCGACGCGCCAAGCGCGGTGCGGCCCACGCCGGCGGCTGTCATGCGCCGATCCTCGCCATCACGTTCTTCACGTTGCTGAAGTCCTCGAGCGCGTACATCGAGAGGTCCTTGCCGTAGCCCGACTCCTTGAAGCCGCCGTGCGGCATCTCGGAGATGAACGTGATGTGGTCGTTGACCCAGACCGTGCCGAAGTCGAGCCGGCGCACCGCGTCGAGCGCCCGGCCGACGTCACGACTCCAGATGGACGCCGAGAGGCCGTAGGGCACGTCGTTCGCCATCCGGATCGCCTCCTCGGCCGAGTCGGCGCGCTGCACCGTGACGACGGGGCCGAAGATCTCGCGCTGGACGATCTCGTCCTGCTGCCCGACGTTCGCGACCACGGTCGGCTCGACGAAGAAGCCCGCATCGCGGGTGCCGCCGCCGACGACGACCTCGCCGCCCGCGCGCTCGAGGAAGCCGAGCACGCGCTCCTGCTGGGCGCGGCTGATGAGCGGGCCCATCTCGACGTCGTCGCCACCGCTCGGCGGCCCGACCTTGAGCGACCCGGCGGCCGCGGCGAGCTGTTCCAGCAGCACGTCGTGGATCTTCGCGCCCGCGATCACGCGCGTCGCCGCGGTGCAGTCCTGACCGGCGTTCCAGAAGCTCGCGCCGCGCAGGCACTGCGCAACCGCCTCCGGGTCGGCGTCGTCGAGCACGACGACTGGCGCCTTGCCGCCCAGCTCCAGGTGGACGCGCTTGAGCCGCTGCGCGGCGGCGCGCGCGACCGCGCGGCCCGTGGCCGTGTCGCCGGTCAGCGAGATCAGCCGCACGAGCGGATGCTCGACGATCGCCGCACCGGCGACCTCGCCGGTGCCGGTGATCACGTTGAGGACCCCGGGCGGGATGATGTCGGCGGCGATCTCGGCAAGCCGCAGCGTCGTCAGCGGTGTCAGCTCGGAGGGCTTCAGCACACAGGTGTTGCCGCATGCGAGCGCCGGGCCGAGCTTCCAGATGGCCATGTTCAGCGGGTAGTTCCACGGCGTGATGAGGCCGACGACGCCGATCGGCTCGCGCCGGATCATCGTCGTGAAGTCGCGCTTGTACTCGCCGACGACGGGGCCGTGCAGACAGCGCGCCGCGCCTGCGAAGAAGCGCAGGTTGTCCACGACGCCGGCGATCTCGCCGCGCGCGGCGGCCGGCGGCTTGCCGGTGTTACGCGACTCCAGCTCGGCCAGCTCGGGCACGGCGGCGCCGAGCGCGTCCGCGAGGCGCAGCAGCACGTCGGCGCGCTCGGCGGGGGTGCTCCAGCGCCACTCCTCGAACGCGCTCGCAGCCGCGGCGACGGCCCGCTCGACGTCTTCGACGCCGGCCGCCGGAACGGTCGTGATCGGCGTGCCCGTCGCAGGGTCGACGATCTCGATCGTCTCGCCGGAGATCGGCGCGACGGGCTCTCCGCCGATGTGGAGGTGGCGTGTGGCTTCGATGGTGCTCATGAAGGTCTGTCTCCGCTCAGGTGGTCGTGGCGCCTGCCCAGGCGGTGGCCAGCTCCGCCAGGACGTCTGCGACGTGGTCGATGTCGGATGAGCGGTGAGCGACGGTCACCGTCCACCGCAGGTCGGGCGCGGGGGACAGGAACACCCCGCGATTGGCCAGGAAGGTCCAGACGAGCTCGACGAGCTCGGGCGGATGTGCCGCAACCCAGGCGCCCGCGTCCTCGATCGGCGCGCGCGTGAGCCGCAGCGCGCCCTTCGCGCCGAACGCACTCGCCGCGAGCGGCACGTCATGCTCGGTTGCGATCCGCTCGACGTGCGCACAGAGGCGCCGTGCGAGCGCTGCGAGCTCCTCGTGACGGCCGGGCGTGAGGACGTCACGCAGGGTCACGAGCGCGGCGCGCATCGTGAGCGGGTTGCCGTTGAACGTGCCGTACACGTGCGCGCGGCCGTCGGCGAGCAACGCCGCGACCTCGCCGCTCGCGCCAAGCGCGCCGCAGGCGACGCCACCCGCGAAGCTCTTGCCGAGCGCCACGACATCGGGTGTGACGCCGTAGAGTCCGCGTGCTCCGCCGGGGTGCACGGCGACGCCCGTCTTCACCTCGTCGAACACGAGCAGGGCACCGTGGCGGAGCGTCAGGTCGTGCAGACCCTCGAGATAGCCGGGCCGCGGGGCGATCGCCGTCGGCGTCAGCAGCGGCACCTCCAACACCACGCACGCGACCTGCTCCTCATGAGCCCCGAGGATCGCCGTGAGCGCTTCGAGGTCGTTGTACGGCGCGAGCAGCGTGAGCCGCGCCGTCGCATCGGGCACCCCCGCGGCGACCGGGTGGCGTGCCTCGCCGGCGCCGCCGAGCGAACCGGCCGAGATCGAGACGAGGACGGCGTCGTGGTGGCCGTTGTAGCTGCCCTCGAGCTTGACGACGAGGTCGCGGCCGGTAAACGCGCGCGCGACGCGCAGCGCGGCCATCGTCGCCTCGCTGCCAGAGTTGACGAAACGCCAATGCCGAAGGCCGAAGCGCGCCGCCAGCTCGCGAGCGACCGGCTCGGCGTGGACGCTGGCAGCCGCGAGGCAGGTTCCACTCGTCGCTGCGTCGGCCAGCTCGCATCCCACCTGCGGATTGCCGTGCCCCGCGAGCGCGGCGCCCGCGCCCGCGTGGAGGTCGACGTACTGACGACCGTCGACATCCCAGACGTGCGGGCCATGGCCCTTCGTCAGGTAGATCGGATGGGGAGAGCGACCCTGGAAGTCCGATGCGACGCCCGCCGGGATCAGCGGGGCGACACGTGCGAACCGGCGGCGGGACCCGGCCGTCGCGTCGTGCAGACGAGCGCGCTCGGACTCCAGCAGCAGCGCGGTGCGATCGAGCGTGCTCACGGTCATACCTGCAATGAATCAGCGCCGGGAGCAAAGGGAAACACCGTGCTGCTCCTCAGGCCATCGACGCGGCCGATCGCCCGGCGGCGGTCTCGAGCGCCGAGGAAGCAGCGAGCAGCTCACCCGTGTAGGGATGACGCGGTGCGGCGAAGAGCGCCTCCGCCATGCCCTCCTCGCAGACCACGCCGTCGCGCATGACGAGCACACGCCGCGCACAGGAGCGCACGAGCGGCAGGTCGTGGCTCACGAAGACCACGGCGGTGCCGTGGTCGCGAGCGAGATCGACGATCAGTTCGATGATCGCGGCCTGGACCGAGACGTCGAGCGCGGAGGTCACCTCGTCGCACAGCAGCACGCGCGGGCGTGCGGCGAACGCACGGGCGAGCGCGACGCGCTGGCGCTGGCCGCCGCTGAGCTGTCCGGGGTAGCGATCGGCGAGCGCCGCCGGAAGCCGCACGCTCTCCAGCAGCGCGGCGACGACCTCCGGCTCCTGCTCGCGCGCGACGTCGTCGCGCAGCAGCCGCAGCGGGCGCCGCACGATCTCGGCGACCGGGTGTCGCGGGTTCAGCGACGCGTCCGGATTCTGGAAGACGAGCTGGATCTGCGCGCGCTCCCGCCGCGGTCGCGCGCCGACGGCGCCGGCGAGCGGGCGGTCGTCGAGCGTCATCGTGCCGGCCTCCGGCGGATGGATGCCGGCGAGCGCGCGCAGCAGCGTCGACTTGCCGCTCCCGCTCTCGCCGACGATCGCGATCATCTCGCCCTCGTCGACATGGAACGAGACGCCGTCGACGGCCGGCCGATCGCGGCGCGGGTAGCGGCAGGTGACGTGGTGCGCGGCCAGCACGTCCGACGCGCGCGGAGCCGGCAGGTGCACCGGCGACGGCGCGTCCGCGGAGGGGACGACCTCCGGCTTGACGCAGCGGGCGACGTGGCCGGGCGCGACCGTCCGCGGCGCGATCGGACCGCCGACGCAGGCCTCGACGGCGAACGCGCAGCGCGCGTGGAAGGGGCAACGGTCGCGCACGACGCTCCCGGGCGGCGTTCCCGGCAGTCCCCGCACGGCGGTGCCGTCGAGCCGTGGCGTCGCATCGAGCAGCGCTCGCGTGTACGGGTGTCCGGGCCGTCCGACGACGTCCGCCGCCGGCCCGAGCTCCACGAGCTCGCCCGCGTACATGACGCCGACCTCGTCGGCGAGCATGCTGACGAGCCCGACGTCGTGGCTGACGAACAGCGCCGCCGTCTGCTGCTCGCTCACGAGCGAGCGGATCAGCGCTGCGACGCGTGCCTGCGTCGTCGCGTCGAGACCGGTGGTCGGCTCGTCCAGCACGAGCACCGCCGGGCCGCAGGCGAGCGCGAGGGCGAGCGCGATGCGCTGCTGCTGCCCGCCGCTGAATGCGTGCGGGCGGCGCGCGGGCGCCGTCTCTGGATCGGGGAGGGCGACCGCTTCGAGCAGCTCGAGCGTGCGGGCTCGAGCGCGGGCGCCGCGCATCCCGACATGACGACGCAGCACCTGCTCGAACTGACTCCCGACAGTGAGCGCAGGGTTGAGCGCCAGCGATGCGTTCTGGCTCACGTAGGCGATCTCGCGCCCCCACACCGAGCGCAGCCGCCGCAGCGGCAGCGTGAGCAGGTCGACCTCGCCGAGTCGCGAGCGGCCGCCGAGGATCTGCCCGCCCGGGGCCACGTAGCCCATCGCGGCGAGCGCCGCCGTGCTCTTGCCGCAACCCGACTCGCCCACGAGCGCCGTGACGCGGCCGGCATGCAGCTCGAGCGTGACGTCCCAGACGACGGGCGTCACGCCGCCGTCCGGGCGCTCGAAGCCTACGCTCAGCCCGGAGATCTCCAGCGCGGCCATCACAGGCCTCCGGCGCGAGGCGCGTCGGGGGACCAGTGCGCGGTGAGCGCGTCGGCGATCAGGTTCGCGCTCACCGAGACGGCGGCGATCGCGGCGGCCGGCGCGAACACGACGATCGGCGTGATGGCGATCGTCGCGCGCCCCTCGCTGATCATCACGGCCCAGTCGGGACGCGGCGGTTGCACGCCGAGCCCGAGGAAGTTCAGCGTCGCGACGAAGATGATCGCGTAGGTGAGGCGCAGCGCCGCGTCGGCCATCAGCGGGCCGACGATGTTCGGCAGGATCTCGCGTCCGACGACGTAGGTCGCCGACTCGCCGCGCGTCTGCGCCGCAACCACGTAGTCGGCGTGCACGAGCGACTGCGTCGCGGCACGCACGATCCGCCCGGCGCGCGGCAGGAAGACGAGTGCGACGACGATGACCAGCACCGCTGCCGACGTGCCGAGCCCGGCGATCAGCACGAGTACGAGCAGCAGCGGCGGCAGCGTCATGAAGATGTCGAAGACGCGCGAGAGGACCGCGTCCCAGCGTCCGCCGAGATACCCCGCCGCGAGCCCCATGCCGCCACCGAGCAGCTGCGCGAGCACGACCGCGAGCAGCGGGATCACGATCACCGAGGTGCCGCCGCACAGCACGCGGCTCAGCACGTCCCGGCCGAGCGTGTCGGTGCCGAGCAGGTGGCTCGCCGTCGGTCCGGCGGAGACCGGGCCGACGCCGAGCTTGTCCGGCGGATACGGCGCGAGCAGCGGGCCGAGGATCACGACCGCGAGCACGAGCAGCGCGAGCGCAACCCCAATGCGCCCCTCCGGCGCCCGCAGCACGGCGCGCAGCGCCGAGCGCCGCGGCGCCTGCGCCAGCTCGTCCGCGACCGCCACCGACGAGCCGAGCAGCTCCGTCTCCGCCTCGAGATGACTCATCGGGTGCGCGCCTCCACGCGCCCGACGATCGCGTCGGCGGTCAGGCTGATCGCCAGGAAGAGGATGCCCGTGACCATCGCGAGCGCCTGCACCGTCGGCATGTCGCCCTGTGAGACCGCGGCGACGAGCCGCTGGCCGATCCCCTGGAACGCGAAGACGTTCTCGACGACGATCACGCCGCCGATCAGCCACACGAGGTTGATCGCGACGATGTTCACGAGCGGCGCGGCGGTGTTCGGCAGCACGTGCCGCCAGAGGATCGTCCGCACCGGCAGGCCGCGCAGCACGGCAGCACGCACGTAGGGCTGCGCCAGCACGTCAATCGCGGCGGCGCGGACCATCCGGACGAACTGCGGCATCAACACGATCGCGAGCGTGAGCGTCGGCAGCACGAACGCCTCGACCTGGGCGCCGAGGCCGCCGAACGTGAGCCCCGAGCTGTCGACCGGCAGGACGCCTGCCTGGACGGCGAACACCCACAGCAGCGCAATGCCGACGACGAACTCCGGCAGCGCCGCGATCACGACACTGGCGGTCGTGATCGCGACGTCGGTGCGCCCGCCGCGCCGCCGCGCGATACCCAGCCCGACCGCGATCGACAGCGGAAGGGCGAGCACGAGCGCCGCGGTCGCGAGGATCAGGCTGTTGCGCAGCCGCGGCCCGATGTCCTGCGTGACAGGCAGCCGCGTGACCGGCGACGTGCCCCAGTTGCCGGTCGCGAAGTCCCCGAGCCAGCGGCCGTAGCGCGCCGGCAGCGAGCCGTCGAGTCGGTACTCGTGCACGAACGCCTGGATCTGTGCGGGCGCGACGTCGCGCCCGAGCGCCGCGCGCGCCACGTCGCTGGGCGACCGCAGGCTCGTCGCCGCGAACGTGATCATCGAGATCAGCCAGAGCGTCAGGAGAACTGCAAGGATGCGGCGCAGGACACGAGCGATCATGACGGCGGGCTCCACGCGCGCTCAGCTCAGCGACGCGCGCTCCAGGTTGACGAGGTCGGTGGCGTTGAACCCGACGCCCTTGAGGTTGCGCTTGGCGGCGTAGAGCTCGTCGATCCACGCGGGGCAGACGAACCCGGCCTGGTCGGCGATCAGCGTCTGTGCCTGGCCGAGCAGCTGGACCTGTTGGGCGTGCTCGGCGGTGCGCCGCGCCTCCTTGAGCAGCTCGTCCAGCCGGGCCGAGTGCAGCTTCGCCTCGTTCCACGGCGCTGAGCTGTCGAACATCACGGCCATCGCGTCGAGCGGGTGGCGGAGCACCCACGTGTCGACGTAGAAGCGTTCCTTGAGCCAGACCACATCGTAGTAGGTGTCCGCGGGCCGCTGTTGGACGGCGACGCGGATGCCGGCCTCGGCGAGGCTCTCCTTCGCGACGACTGCGAGGTCGACCATGCCGGCGCCAGCCGGAGCGGTCAGCAACGTGAGATCGATGCCGTTCGGGTGGCCGGCCTTGCGCAGCAGGCGCTTCGCCGCCTCGACGTCGCGCGTGCGACTGGCGAGTGCCGTCGCGAAGAAGGGGTCGGAGACACGTACGGGTACGTCGTACGTCACGCTGCCGTGCCCCTTGTAGGCGAGGTTGAGCACCTGCTCGCGGTCGATCGCGAGCTTCAGCGCCATTCGCACGTCGGGATTCGTGAACGGCGCATGGTCGGCGGCCGCGACGAGGTCGTTGAAGAGCGCCGACTTGTGCGCGAGCAGCTGCGCGGCGCCGCTGCCCTGGACGCTGTCGGCAGCGGACGGGTCGATGAAGCCGCCGAAGTCGAAGCCGCCGGACGCAACGGACTGGACGAGCGAGGACTGGTCGTTCGAGAGCAGGCCCTCGATGCCCTCGAGCCGTGGCAGGCCGTTCTGCCAGAAGCCGGGGTTGCGCTCGAGCACGAAGCTGAGCTTGGCCTGGTCGAGTGAGCGCAGCCGGAACGGCCCCGTGCCAATCGCCTTCGAGAAGTCGGTCGTCCCGGCCGGCACGACCTTGCAGTGCCGCGCGCCGAGCGCGACAGGCAGGAAGGCGTCGGGCTGCACGAGCCGCAGCTCGACGACGTTCGCGCCGGCGGCATGGATACCGTCGGGCTTCAGCTCACCGGCCAGGCGCGGATACACCGCCGACCCGAGGCGCTTGTCGAGCAGGCGCCGCAGGCTGTAGACGACGTCCTTCGCCGTCAGCGGCCGGCCGTCGTGGAACGTGACGCCGTCGCGCAGTTGGAAGCGCCAGATTCGCTGCGCAGCGTCCGCCTCCCAGCGCGTTGCGAGACGCGGCTCGATCGTCCAGTCGTCGTGCACCCGCACGAGCCCGTCGTAGAGCAGGCCGTCGAGGATCGCGTCGGGCTCGTTCACCTGCGTTGCCGGGTCGAGCACGAGCTTGGGCCCGCCGCCGCTGAGCAGCAACCGCGCGGTGCCGCCACGCGGCCCGAGCGCCGTCGAGGCGGCCGTGGTGTCGGTCGTGCTCGTCCCGCTGCCGCAGGCGGCGACGCCAAGCGTCGCGGCCCCTGCGGCGAATGCGGCACCGGCACGCAGGAAGTCGCGCCGATCGATGGCGCTTCGATGGTCGTGCACTGCTCCTCCGATCTGCGGCCTGGGGGGTTGCCGCGATACCTCTCACTCGTCACTCATTGTGCGGAGCAAGAAGTCGCAGTGAAAGTGCAACTTGCCGCTGGGGTCATGAGCCCCGTCGATGACCGCTTAAGGGTCAGTGGATGTGCTGGCCGCCGTCGATCAAGACGACGTTGCCCGTCACCCATGCTGAGCGGGCGTCGAGCAGGTGGACGGCGAGCCGCGCCACCTCCTCGGGGCGGCCGACGCGACCGAGCGGAATGCGCACGAGCTTGTCACGCAACCGCTCGGGATCCTCGAGCAGCGGCCGCGAGAGGTCCGTCTCGACGAAGCCGGGAGCGATCGCGTTGACGCGGATGCCGTGCGGCGCCAGCTCGAGCGCCATCGCCCGGGTGAGCATGTGCAGGCCGCCCTTGGCCGCACAGTAGTGGGCGAGGTTCTGGTAGGCGATGCAGCCGTTGATCGAGCCGACGTTGAGGATCGATCCGGGCCGCCCGTCGGCGACCATGCGGCGCGCGACCTCCTGGGCGAGGAACGCCGGCGCCGCCAAGTCGAGCGCGAGGACCGTGTCCCACTCCTCCCGCTCGATCTCGAGGAACGGCGTGCGGCGGTGCGCGCCGGCGTTGTTGACGAGTGCATCGAGCCCTCCGAGTGCGTCCCACAGCGCAGCGACAGCGGGCGCGATGCCGTCGTGGTCGCGCAGGTCGGCGGCGTGCGTAACGGCACGCCGTCCCAGCGCACGCACCCGCTCGGCGGTGTCCTCCGCCGCCGCCGCATCGGCGCGGTAGAGAATGCCGACGTCGTAGCCCGTGGCGGCGAGCTCGAGCGCGACCGCGCGGCCGATCCCGCGGCTTGCGCCGGTCACGGCTGCGACCGGCGCCGGCATCACGCGCCGATCTCCCGTGCATGTGGCGGGGGCGCGAGCTCGGCGTTGCCAGCGGCGCCATCCGACGCTGCGACGACAGGCGACGCGACGCGGTTGCGCAACACGCCGATGCCCTCGATCTCAAGCTCGACGACGTCGCCGGGTTGGAGCCAGCGACCGTCGCCGTGCTCGAGGATGCAGCCGCCGTCGACTGTGCCGGAGCCGAGGATGTCCCCCGGCTGCAAGCGCGTGTCGCGCGCCGCGTAGGCGAGCACGCTGTCCCACGAGTGGTACATCAGGCTGCTGTTCGCCTGCGTGCGCACCTCGCCGTTGACGCGCGCGATCATCGCGAGGTCGCGCCCGCGCATCGCGTCGGCGCTCAGCACGCACGGACCGAGGCTCGTCGCGAAGTCCTTGCCCTTCACCGGTCCCAGCCCGATGGTCATCTCCTCGCGCTGGAGGTCGCGCGCCGACCAGTCGTTCATGATCGTGAATCCGGCGATCCGGCCGGCCGTCCCGACGATCGCGGCGAGCTCGAGCTCGTAGTCGCGCTCGGCGCATGTATCGGGGAACCCCACCTCGCTCTCCGGGCCGATGATCGCGACCGCGTTCGAGAAGTAGAAGCGCGGCGAGCGATACCACTCCGGAGGCACCTCGCGGCCACGACGAGCCATCGCCGTCTTCGCGTGGCCGTGGAAGCAGTAGAAGTCGCGCACCGACGGCGGATGTGGAACGGGTGCGAGCAGCGTCACGTCGCACAGCGCGTGCTCGCTGACGTCGACGCCGCCACTGGTGAGGTAGGCGGGCACGTCGGGGGCGTCGACGGCGATGACCGTCTCGCCCTCGATACGACCGACGGCCGTCTCGCCGGTCGGGGTTTCGAACAAGCATGCTCTCATCGAGGATGCACTCAACCATCGGGATCGCGAGCAGGAAACACCGATTCGGAGCAGTGCCCATCAACACTCTGGATGACCGCCCTGGAGCGGCATCGAGCAGGCGCGTTGATGAGCCCGCGCGTGCTGCTAATGAGCCAGGTCCGGTCGTTGACAGGGGCCGCCCCGCACGCCTAGCCTCAGCGCCCGCATGCGCCGATACGCCCCCGCTCCTTCACCCCCCGCACCTCACCGCCGCGTCATGCGGGCCCCGCGCACGTGATCGAGGTCCGGCCACCGGCTGCGGACGAGCTCGAGGCCTGGGCAGCCGCGACCGCCAGCGCGTTCGGCTCCGAGGTCGACGCGGACGAGCTCCCGCACTTCCGCGGCTACCTCGACGCCGCACGCAATCTCGCGGCGTACGCCGACGCGACTCCGGTCGCAACGGTTGCCGCGGTCGCGTTCGCGCTCTCCGTCCCGGGCGGCGAGCTGCCCGCCGCGGGCGTGACCGAGGTCGGCGTCTCTCCGGCGTACCGGCGGCGCGGAATCCTCACCGCGCTCATGCGCCGCCAGCTCGACGACGTACGGGCGTGGGGCGAGCCGCTCGCCGTGCTCCAGGCAACCGAGGCCGCGATCTACGGGCGCTACGGCTACGGGCTGGCAACCACGAATGCGAGCATCGACGCCGACGCGCGACACATCCGCCTCCCGGCCGCCGCTGAGGACGGACGCATCCGCCTCGTCGATCACGAGGAGGCGCTCGCACTGCTGCCCCAGATCTACGACCGCGAGCGCGCCGCCACCCCCGGCTTCCATTCGCGCACGCGCGAATGGTGGGAGCACAAGACGCTGCCGGACGAGGAGGGCTATCGCCACGGTGCCGGCCCGCTCCAGCGCGCCGTGCTCGAGCGCGACGGTCGCCCGGAGGCGTACGCGCTCTACCGCGTCGAGAACGCCTCCTCGGAAGGCTTCCCCGACGGCGCGCTGCACGTCCAGGAGGAGGTCGCGTGCACGCCGCACGCCTGTCGGCAGCTCTGGCGCTATCTGCTCGGGATGGATCTCGTCGGCCGCGTGCGCGCCGCGCACATCGCTCCCGACCACCCACTGCTGCTGCTCGCCATGGAGCCGGCGCGCCTGCGCCTGCGCGTCAAGGACGGGCTGTTCGTGCGTCTCGTCGACGTGCCCGCAGCGCTCACCGGGCGTCGCTACCAGGCCGATGACACGCTGATTCTCGAGGTCGAGGATGCCTTCTGTCCGTGGAACGCAGGCCGCTGGCGACTCGCGGCCCACGACGGACAAGCGCAGGTGGAGCCTGCCGAGGACACGGCGGCCGACGTGCGACTCACGGTCGCCGACCTCGCGACCGTCTACCTCGGTGGCTTCACCTTCCTCGACCTCCTGCGCGCAGGCCGCGTCGATGAGCTGACCGACGGCGCGGTGGCGCGCGCAACGACGCTGTTCCGCGGCGACCGCGCCCCGTTCTCCTGCGAGGACTACTGAGAGCCGGCTACTCGGTCGCCGGTCCTGCGCCGTCGGCCAAAGCATACGTCGGCGCATGCCAATGCTCGAGCAGATGCTCACGTAGCGCGACGACCGACGAGGCATCGCGCTGGCGCACGTCTGTGAGAAGCACGAGCGGTCGCGAGAGCGGCGGCGAGGGACGCAGCCCAACCAGGTCGCGCGGCGCCTCGGCAACGAGCGCAGAGGCCGGCATCAACCCGATCCCGAGACGCTGGCGGATCAGCTCGCTCATCAGGCGGAAGTCCTCGACCTCGATCGCCGGATCGGGATAGCGGCCGAGCGGACGGAAGAACTCCTCCGCCAACCGCGTCGACTGCAGATCGCGCACGAAGCCGATGAACGAACGCTCGCCGATGTCCTCCGGCGAAACCGTCTCCTGCTGAGCGAGCGGATCATCCGCGGGCACGACCACGAATGCCTCTTCGGTGTCGAGCGGATGCGTCTCGAGCCGCGAGGAGAGCTCGGGCTGGGCGAGCACGAGATCAAGCCGGCCGTCCGCAAGCCAATCGGCCAGCACAGTCTGCAGCTCGGTGAAGAGCGTGAAGCGCACGTCGGGGTGCGAGCGCTGGAAGTCGGTGAGGTGCTCGAGCACGAACGACCCGAGCGACGGCAGCGTCCCGACGCGCACGACGCCGAGCTCTCCCTGACGCAGCTTGCGACCGACGAGCTCGACCTCGCGGACGCGGCGCAGCACGTCGGTGACAACCGGCAGCAGCGTCTCCCCCGCGGCCGTCAGCTGGATCCGCTGGCCGGAGCGATCGATGAGCGCCAGCCCAAGCGCCGACTCGAGCTCCTTGAGGTCGTGCGAAACCGCGCCCTGCGTCTTGTACAGGCGGCGCGCCGCCTCGGTGAGGGTGCCGCTCTCGACGATGGTGACGAACGTCGTGAGATGGCGCAGGTTCATGCCGAGAAGCCTTCCCGCCCGCTTGGCGAGCCGTTGCCAGCTCGACACGAAGGCGACCACGAAGCATGGCGGGTGCGTCCTTCGACGCAAGTCCGACTTGCTGCTGCGCTCATGAGTGCCATTGATCACCTTCGCTCACTTGGACTGCTCAATGGGTGATCAGCAGCTCGTACTAGGCGCGCCACCGCTCAGGGGCTGGAATGCCCGTTCGCGGCGCGCCGGGATCCCGGGCGCCGTTCTTCACGCCGACCCGAGGACTACCCGTGTCCAAGCCATCTCCATCCAAGATCCGCATCCGCTTGAAGGGCTACGACACCGAAATGGTGGAGCAGGCGCAGACCCAGATCATCGAGACGGCGCGCCGCACGGGCGCGCAGGTCAGCGGCCCGATCCGACTCCCCACGCGCACACGGCGATGGGCCGTCGTGACGGGTCCGACGCTCCAGAATCAGAAGGAGCATTTCGAGATCCGCACGCACAAGCGGCTGATCGAGATCCACAACGCCACCGCTGCGACGATCGACGCGCTCCAGCGGATGAACGGCCTGCCGACCGGCGTGGACATCCAGCTCAAGCTGGCGTGAGGGATCACGCGCTTGCCGAGGGCACGAACCTGACAGCAGATCTGTAACTCCACGATGTCCGGAACGCTGATCGCCCTCGGTAGCAGACGGCCGCAGGTCGACCCGACCGCGTGGATCGCGCCGACCGCCATCCTGATCGGAGATGTGATCGTCGGTGCCGAGTCGAGTGTCTGGTACGGGTCGGTCCTCCGCGGCGACATCGAGCGAATCGTGATCGGGGACGGGGCCAACGTCCAGGACTGCTGTGTGCTGCACACCGACCCCGGCGCGCCGCTGATCGTCGAGCGCGACGCGACGACCGGACACGCGGCGATCCTCCACGGCTGCCACGTCGGGGAGGGAGCGCTGATCGGCATGGGCGCCTGCGTCATGTCCGGCGCCGTCATCGGCGCGGATGCCGTCGTCGGCGCACGCGCTCTCGTGCCGGAGGGGGCAACCATCGCCCCGCGGACGACGGTGGTCGGCATGCCCGCTCGCTCGCGCGGACAGGCCGCGGCTGGCCTGGGCCGCGCCATCAGCGCTCGCTATCGAGAACGGGCACAGCACCATCGAGACCACGCGGGGCAAGCGACGTGAGCCCGACGTCGAGGCTTGCGGCCCTCCCTATGGTCATCGCGGTCGTCACGGCGGCATAGGTCGCTGGCCCGCGTCCCGACGATCGGTCTGGGTCGTCGCAATCGAGCCCACGGGTCCCACGTTCACACAGCCGTTCACACGAGCGCACCATCAGGCCGCTGAAGCGCCCGAATCCCTGGATGGGCAGTCCCACCGGGGACCGGTGCGTCGGTCACACGAGGTCTCCAAAACCGCAAACGCGAGGCTCGGCTCCTCGGTCCCACGCTCGCCCACTCCCGGGGCTCGCCCGTCACACGAGCGGGAACAGGAGGTGCACCACCCCCGCGCCGGCGGCGGCGAGCACCGAGCCGCTCGGATCGAACGCGATCCGCTCCGCCTCCGCGCCGCCGAACGTCGTCACCGTCACGCCGCCGGTGTCGAGATCGAGCTGGCTGACGATCCCGACCGCAGCACGACGGCGATGCCGTGCTCCTTTGCGCGAAGCGCAGCAGTCGAGCGGCCGGAGTCAGCTAGCTCAATCCCGCAGTGAGAGGTGCGCACGGTTTCTTGCTGCAATCCTGCTACAGTCAGTCCATGGCTTCGGCAACACTCGCCACCCGGCCCCTGATCCGCGAGGCGGTCTACCTCCACGAGATCGCACAGCTCAGCGACGCGGACATCGCCCGCGCGACCGGGGTGGCGCGCAGCACCGCGCGGGCATGGCTCGCGCATACGCGCTCGCCGACGGGTGATCGTGCGGAGCGGCTGATCGAGCTCTCGGCGATGGTCGAGCGGCTCGCGCGCGTCATGGAGCCCTCCTACATCGCGGTGTGGCTGCGCAAGCCGGTCCCGGCGTTGGGCGATGAGAAGCCGATCGATCTGATCGCGCGCGGGGACTATCTGCGCGTAGCGAGCCTGATCTCGGCGCTCGAAGAGGCCCCCTTCACGTAGCCCGCTCCAGTCCGGTGGCGCTCAAGGTCGATCGCGTCTCGGTCGCCGGCACCTGGTGGCGGCAGATCCCTCACGGCTCCGACCCGCTCTGGCTCGCCGCGCCGCCCTCGAGTGGACGTTGGCAACGCGGCGAGAACCTCGCAGCGCTCTATTTCGCCGACGAGGCCGAGACCGCTTGGGCCGAGTGGTACCGACTGCTCGCCGAGATCGGCATGCCGCCAACGCACGGCATGCCGCGCGACCTGTGGCACTGGGCGATCGCCGTCGACGACATCGCCGACCTAACCACACCCGCCAAGCTCGCCGCGCTCGACCTCCAGCCGCCGCGACCGGGCCAGCACACCTGGCAGGCGTTCCAGGAAGCCGGTGAGCAACTCGCCCGCGACGGCTGCCGCGGCGTACTCTACGCCAGCGCCGCACGTCCCGACCACCGCGCGCTCTGCCTGTTCCGCGACAACATCACGATCCCCGGCGCCGAACCCGTCCGCCCACCCGAGACGCACCGCGACCCGCCAGCACCGCCAAGAGGCATGCGCACGTAGTCGGCACCCGCGACTTGCGCGCACGAGCGGTTCGCTCGCACCATCTACCCGCGGATGCCACAGCCACACAATCTGAACTCGGCCCAGCTCGCAGTGCTGAGATGGATCGCCGACGGATCCCCACCGGGCGTGATGGAGGGCTATAGCCATCGCATCTCTGCCGTCGCGCTGCGCTCACGCGGTCTGGTCAAGATCTCTGGACGAGGGCCGACCTGGCGAGCAGACATGACTCCCGCTGGCGTTGCATGCCTCGAGGACCCAAGAACCGAGAGGGTGGAGACAGGCCCTCGCCGCGACAGACCCACGAGCGACGCGCCCTCCGCCGGCGAGCCAGCAGACTCGAAGCCAGAGAGCCCTTCCGCGCCAGTGCAGCCAGTGGCGGCCAAGATCAGCGTTCCGGCCAGCCTCCGCGGTGCGCATCCGTTCGTCCTCGCAACGCGGGACGCCGCCGTGGGTCTCAGCCCCGGCGGCGACGGCCGAATCCAGATCGGTCCGCAACCGGGTGTCGCCTATATGGTCCTCGCTTGCGGGAATCTGAACCGCGCTCTACGAGTGCTGCAGGGCGTTCTCCGCGAAGCGACCCGCCGCGGATGGGGCGTCGTGCCATACGACCGGGCCGGCTACGACGACCACCTGGGAATCGCCATCGACGTCCGAGGGTACCGCTATCCGGTCGAACTCCACGAGGTGACCGAGACCATCCCGTTCACCAAGGACGAGATCACCGCTTGGCGGACAGAGTGGGCGTGGTACACCGAGCGTCGCGCGGGTCAGATGCCCCCGCCCCAGCTGAAGCGCAAGAGAGCAACCGGACGCCTACGACTCTCGCTGCCTCATGGATACCGCGGAGGACGCGCGAACTGGACCGAAGGTCCACGAGGCTCCCTCGACGACAAGCTTCCGCAGGTGTTCAAAGCGCTCGAGGAACGCGCAGATCACGACGACTTCGAGGCAGCCGAGGCAGCGCGACGCGCCGAAGAGTGGCGGA
This sequence comes from Conexibacter sp., assembly GCA_035654055.1. Taxonomy (GTDB): domain Bacteria; phylum Actinomycetota; class Thermoleophilia; order Solirubrobacterales; family Solirubrobacteraceae; genus Conexibacter. Next base: position 1,746 of record DASRXW010000047.1, on the reverse strand, counting down.
AGGAGTCCGAACGACGCGCCGAGCACGAACGTCTCGCGCGCATCGAAAAGGCTCGTAAAGGGCGCCTGTTTGCAGAGGCTCAGGCGTGGCACGAAGTCGAGCTCGCGCGCCGGTACGTCAGCACGCTGCGCAACAGGCTGCCCGACCTTCCGGAACCCGAGCAAGAACGCCTCGCGGCCTGGTGCACATGGTGCGAAGACTGGATCGCTCAGAACGATCCCGTCGCGGACACGGACCGCATCATCGGCGTGGACGAGCCAGACGCGCCTCGCTGAGCGGCGACGTCGTCACGTGGCCTGAGGCAAGGCGAGCCTGCCGGCGGCGCCGCGATGCTGCACGGATCGCGGAGGCGACCTCTTGCGCCGCATGCAGAAGGTCGCTGGCTCGAAAGCCCCGCGTTGCCGCATCACACCAACTCTTGGTCGTAGATGTTCGGGCCCATGATTGGGCCCACGACGCCATAGGCCCAATCCGCGGTTGCGCGACTCCAAGAGAAAGGCCCGCATTTGCGGGCCTTTTGCAATGGGCGCGGGTGGTTTCGAACCACCGACCTCTCGCGTGTGAAGCGAGCGCTCTCCCACTGAGCTACGCGCCCTGCGCGGAGGATTGTACGAGAAAGGGGGTGGCGCCGGGCCCCGGCGCCACCCCCTCATCTCAGCCCCCGCACGCCTGGCAGAAGGCGCGCGGCTCGCGCGCTGCCGTCGCAGGTCTACCTCCCGCGGCGGTGGCTGGCCCCCTTCCCCCGCTTGGGCTTGTGCTGCTTGGCCTTCGGCTTCGAGCAGCCGCGGACGATCAGCCGCTGGCTGATCTGCAGCACCTTGCCGTTCTGGGCGATGTAGTCCAGATTCGCCGTCGCCGCTCTGCTCTTCGCCGTGCAGAGGTTCGCGGCAGCGCCGACCGACCCGTGCTTCGCGTCGCCGAAGAGCCTCAGCGTGAACGATCTGATCGGCACGTCCGGCGCGGCGTCGAACGTCGTCGCCAGGAACTTGCTGTTGGGGATCGTGATGCGCCCGATCAGGTCGAACGCGACCTGGCCGCGCAGCGCCACGAACAGGTCCGGCAGCGGATGCCCGTTCTTGACGAAGTACACGTTGCCCCTCAACGGGTCCCTCAGCAACGGCGTGACTGCCGTCGCCGTCCCCGCCTGGGCATGGGCGCACTTGGCCACATCCTGCTCGAACTCGGCGCGCGTGCAGGCGTCGTTGATCACCGTGAGCCGTGCGTTGATCGTCGTCGGCAGGGTCACCCGCACGAATCTCAGATTCGTCTGACCCTTCGGCGGCATCGTCAGCGTCGTGGACAGCGGCGTCGAGCGGTTCAGGGCCGTGTGGCCTCTTCCGCCCACGGTCAGCACCATTCTCGGCTTGAAGCCGAGGCTCGCGCACTCTCCGACCTGGAAGCGAGAGCTGACGCCGGCCGTCGCATTGCCCGTGGACTGGATCGAACCGCGCACCGTCTTCTGCGCGCAGCTGGTCGGGTTGACGATGAAGTCCGACTTGTCGATCGACACGCGCACGTCGCGCACGTCGAGCGGGATGCCCTCGAGGATCGTCGGCAGCGGGTCGCTGACGACTCTCAGCGTCGCGTCGTGCTTGTCGACGAAGATCTTCGAACGCACGACCACGTTGCCGAGGTTGAACGGCCCGGCCACCGCCGGCACCACGATCGAGAGCCCGAACGGGGCGTCGTCGTAGCGGTCGGTGATGTAGGCGCGCCCGTTCGTGATGTAGAACGGGTTGGACCCCG
>DASRXW010000046.1:0-18574 GCA_035654055.1 Conexibacter sp. | reverse complement strand
CCGAGAGGAGCCGCCGTGACCGCGCCGCCTGAGGACCGTCCCGCCCAGCCGCTGCGCGGCCGGCGCGCGCTCGTGACCGGCGCCGGCGTCGGCATCGGCCAGGGGATCGCGATCGAGCTGGGCCGCCAGGGCGCGGCCGTCGCCGTCCACTACGCGCGCAGCGAGCCGGCCGAGACGCTCGCGGCGCTCGCCGCGGCAGGCGCGCAGGCGGTCGCCGTCCAGGCCGACCTCGGCACGCGCGGCGAGCCGGGGCGCGTCGTCGCGGAGGCGACCGCCGCGCTCGGCGGGCTCGACCTGCTCGTCAACAACGCCGGCATCACGCTCGAGCGCGCGTTCGCCGACACCGACGACGACGCGCTCGAGGAGCTGATCGCCGTCAACTGGGCGGCGTACCTCGCGTGCGCCCGCGCCGCGCTCCCCCACCTGGCGTCCGGCGACGCGATCGTCAACGTCGGCTCGATCCACGGCCACGCCGGCCTGCCGAACCACGCCGCGTACGCGGGCACGAAGGGCGCGATCGAGGCCTGGACGCGCGCGCTCGCGGTCGACCTCGCGCCCGACGGGATCCGCGTCAACTGCGTCGCCCCGGGCGTGATCGAGGTGCCGCGCTACCACGCCCGCCCGGGCTACGACGCCTCCAAGCTCGCCGCCGCGATTCCGCTCGGCCGCGTCGGCGCGCCGGACGACGTCGCCCCGCTCGTCGCCTTCCTCGCGTCGCCGGCCGCGAGCTTCGTCACCGGCCAGGTGATCTACGTCGACGGCGGCACGCGCGCGCGCATGAGCTACCGCCGCGACCCGCTCGCGTAGCGCCCGCGAGCGCGGCGCCCGCGCGCTACCCCCGCAGCACCGCCGCGTCGAGCGCACGGTAGGGCGTCTCGCACGGCGGGCCGTCGGCGAGCAGCATCAGCCGCTCGGACGGCGCCATCACGAGGGACGCACACGTCGGCGCGCGGTCGAGCAGCGGCCGACGACGATCGGCGTGCGTGCAGATGCCGTCGGGCGCCCCCACGTGGTCGGCCAGCATGCGTTGCAGGTCCTCCGGCTCGAGCGGTCCCGCGTGCTCGCGCACGAGCTGGCGGGCCCGCGCGAGCCGCGACGCGCTCGTCGGCGTCAGCTCGAACGGCGCCCCCGCGCGGTCGGGCGGGACGACGAGGCAGTGGTTCGTGTGGACGACCGTGCCGTCGTCGTCGGGCGGCACCTCGGAGAGCGGTGCCTCCGTGCCGGACCACGCCTCGATGTCGGCGATCGCGCCGTCGGCCGTGGCGATCAGGTAGTTGCCCGACGCCGCCCGGCGCTCTGCCCGCCGCAGCATCGCGCGCGCCGCGTCGAGCGACTCCGCCTCGATCAGCGCCCGCACGAGCACGTGGTAGGGGACGCCGGGGGCGCCGTCGTCGTCCTCGGTCGCGAGCCCGTTCGTGACGAGCGCGAGGCCGCACGCGTTCATCCCGATCTTCGCGAGCAGGCCCGCCTCGACGAGCGTCACGAAGGCGGGCGCGTCGTCGGGCTCGGCGGCGAGCACGACGAGCGTCTCACGGCAGTGCTCGAAGTAGTCCCAGTTCTGCGCGACGACGGTCGAGCCGTCGGCGCGGCGGCCGGCGAGCGCCGTGCACTCGAGTGGGCGCAACGGCACGCGCTCGGCGAGCACCTGCGCGGAGTTGATCACCTCCGTGCGGATGTTGAGCGCGACGACGTCGATCAGGTCGACGCCGCTGCCGGCGGCGATCCCCTCCAGCTCGGCGAGCTGGCGCGCGTCGAAGCGCTCGATCGGAGCGATGAAGGCCGCCGCACGCTCGCGCGCGGCGGCCCATCTGATCCCGCTCGCCCAGTAGGCGACGCGGTAGCCGTCGAGCGAGCGGCGGATCCGCTCGGCCGACTGCCTGCCGTACTGCTCCCCCCGTTGGCGGGGGGAGCCTGCGACCGTGATCGTCGGATACACGGTCACAAGCGTTACACGGGGAGCATCACCGGCTCGGCCTCGGCGCCGCCGCTGGCGTCGAACTCGATCACGTCGCGCGTCTCGGCCGGCAGCTCGAAGTCCATCGCCTTGACCGCGTCGATCTCCTCGACCACCTTGCGGAAGGCTGCGACGTACGCGCGCACGACCTCCTCGGACTGCGCCGCCAGCGGGGTCGCGCCCGAGCCGACGACGAACGTCTCGCGGCAGATGCGCGTCGAGTTCGGGAAGGCGGCGGGATCCCACGGCGTCAGCTCGGCCTCCGGGGCGCCGGCGACCGACGGGCGCACCGTGTCGTCGGCGCGGCGGAAGGCACTGAACGCCGGCAGCGGGTCGTGCTGCCAGATCGTCGCCGGCACGCCCTCGGCCACGAGCGCGGCCATCACGCGGTCGCGCAGCTCGGTCGCGTGCCCGTTCCAGCCGAGCGCCTGCGCGTCGAGGCGGACGCGGTAGATGTACCAGACGTGCTCGCGCCCCTCGGGCACGACCGGCGGCACGATCCCGGGCAGCTCGGCGAGGCCCGCGGAGAGGATCGCGGCGTTGCGCCGGGCGGTCGCGTTGTAGCCGTCGAGGCGTCTGAGCTGCGAGCGCGCGAAGGCGAACGGCAGCTCCTGCGGGCGGTAGTTCCAGCCGAGGCCGTGCGACCAGTAGCGGCGACCGAGCGGCGGGTCGGTGTCGAGCGGGTCCTCGCCCATGTAGCGCAGGCGCCGCGCGGTGATCGAGAAGTCGTCGTCGTTCGTGAGGAGCATGCCGCCCTCGCCGCCCGGCAGGTTCTTCGTCGCGTTGAGGCTGCCGCCGGCGCAGTCGCCGATCGAGCCGACGACCTTGCCGCGGTACTTCGCGCCGTGCGCCTGCGAGATGTCCTCGATCAGCGCGAGGCCGTGGCGGTCGGCGATCGCCTGCAGCGCGTCGAGGTCGCAGGGGAGGCCGTGCAGGTGGACGGCGACGATCGCTCTCGTGCGCTCGGTGATGCGCGCCTCGACGTCGTTCGCGTCGAGCAGGTACGTGTCGAGCTCGACGTCGGCGAAGACCGGCTTGACGCCGTGCAGCGCCATCGCCATCGCGCTCGCGACGTACGTGAAGGCAGGCACGATCGCCTCGTCGCCCGGCTCCATCCCGGTCGCGACGGCGCAGGCGTGCAGTGCAGCCGTGCCGGCGTTGAACGGGAGGCAGTGGCGCACGCCGACGTAGGCGCCGTAGTCATGGCCGAAGCCGGGCGCCTCGACGGAGCCGCCGCCGGTGAGGACGCCGCGGTCGAGGACGCCCATGACCGCCTGGCGGTCGTCCTCGCGGATGTCGGGCCAGAGGCCGAGGGTCTGATCGGCGAGGGCGCGGGGACCGCCGAGGAGCGCAAGCTGCGAAGCCATCATCGTCCTTTCATTTCGTTTGCCGACGGAAGTGCTGCATCCGCCACGAAATGCTTCGTGGGACGACCTCTATGGGCTGCAGGTGATCCTATCACCGTCTCTCAGGCGCTTCAACCGCTGGCTACGCGACCAGGATCGCCGTGTCCAGCTCGCGGTAGGGAACCCTGCACGGGTTGCCGTCGGCGAGCAGGATGCGGCGCGCGGCCGGCTCCATCACCAGCGACGCGCACGTCGGCGCGCGCTCGAGCGCGGGCAGCGACGGATCCTCGTGCGTGCAGATCCCGAGCGGGTGCCGGTCGTGGTCGGCGAACGCGCGCTGCAGGTCCTCGACGGTCACCTCGCCGCCGCGCTCGCGCGCGACCTCCACGATGCGCGCCTGACGCGGGACGCTCGTCTCCGTCAGCTCGAACGGCGCGTCCGCGCGATCGCCGGGAACGACGACGCAGTGGTTCGCATGCGCCAGCAGCCCGTCCGCCGTGAGCGGCAGCTCCGGTGCCGGCGCGTCCGCCCCGGCCCACGCCTCGACGTCGATCAGCTCGCCGTCGGCCGAGGCGATCATGAAGTTGCCGGACGCGGCGCGGCGCTCCGCGCGCGCCAGCGCGTCGCGCGCGTCCGCGACGCTCTCGGCGTCGAGCACCGCCCGCAGCAGGACGTGGTAGGGGACGCCGGGCGTGCCGTCGTCGTCCGCGGTCGCGATCCCGTTCGTGACGAGCGCGATGCCGGCTGCGTTCATGCCCGCCTTCGCGAGCAGCCCGGCCTCGACGACGGTGACGCAGTTGGGACCGTCGTCCTGCGTGGCGAAGAGGACGACCGTCGTGTCGCGGCAGTGGGCGTAGTAGTCCCAGTTCTGTCCCACGAGCGTCGTCCCGTCGGCGCGGCGCACGCCGAGGGAGGTGCACTCCGCCGGCGCGCGGCCCGCGCTCGCCGCGCGCACGCGAGCGCCGTTGATCAGCTCGGTGCGGACGTTGAGCGCCACGACGTCGAGCAGCTCGACCCCGCTGCCGGCGGCGATGCCGCCCAGCTCCTCCAGGTAGCGGGCGTCGTAGCGCTCGATCGGCGCCACATACGCAGCCGCGCGCTCGCGCACCGACTCCCAGTCGATGCCGACGTAATGGGCGAAGACGTCGCGATAGCCGTCGATCGAGCGCCGGATGCGGTCGGCCGCGAGGGCACCGTACTGCTCGCCGCGCTCGCGCGGCGAGCCGCTGACGACGATCGACGGATACGTGGCCGCCTCGAGGGCGGTCGGGAGCTCTGATGACATGGTGCCGGCCTTCCAGGAGGAACGTGGGTTGCCCCCATCACTATAGTGATCAGATCTCATGTCACCTGACCTCTATGTGGATCCTGCTCGCGCCTGGGTCGCCCGCGAGCGCCCGACGACGTGGCCGGGCGGCGCCGGCACGGCCGTGTCGATCACGTTCGACGTCGACGCCGAGCTGTCGGGCGCCCCGCCGCAGGAACTGGAGCTGCTCGAGGGCGTCCCGATCACGGAATCCGACCTGGGGCGCGTGAGCGAGGGTCAGTACGGCATCCGCCGCGGCCTGCCGCGGATCCTCGCGCTGCTCGACGAGCTGCGGGTCCCCGCCACCTTCTTCGTCCCAGGCGCGACGGCGCTGCGCCACCCCGAGGCGATCCGCTCGATCGCCGCCGCCGGCCACGAGATCGGCCACCACGGCCACCTCCACCTGCCCGACCACGACGTCGAGCCGGCGCGACTGCGCGACGAGATCGAGCTCGGCCTCGCTGCGCACGAGCAGGTCGTCGGCCGGCGCCCGTACGGCTACCGCTCGCCCTCATGGAGCCTGTCGCCGACGACGCTGGAGCTGCTGCGCGAGCACGGCTTCCGCTACGACAGCAGCATGATGGCCGACGACCGCCCCAACGAGCTCGTGCACCGCTCGTCGGGCTTCTCGATCGTCGAGCTGGCGCCGCACTGGGACCTCGACGACTGGCCGTGGTTCCCGCTCGGCAATCCGGCGCCGAGAGATCCGGAGCTCGCGTTCGCCTGCTGGTGGGCGGCGCTGACGGAGGCGCCCGAGGAGGGCCGCCACGTCGTCTACACGTTCCATCCCGAGGTGATCGGGCGGGCGCACCGGCTGCCGCTGCTGCGGCGACTGCTGACCGAGGTCCGCGCGCGCGACGGGGTCTGGCTCGCGCCGCTTGGCGAGGTCGAGCAGCTCGTGCGCGCGGGCGCCTGAGCGCTCAGGCGCTCGACCGCGCGCGTTGCTGCTCGGCGGCGTGCTCCTCCAGATAGCCACCGACCGAGTCGAGGTGCTGCTGCATCGCGCGCGTGGCCGCGGCTGGGCTGCCCTTCGCGACCGCGCGCACGATCCGCTCGTGCTCGGGAAGCGTGTGCGAGACGCGCAGCCGCGGACGTGCCAGCGGCTGGCGCGTCTCCAGCATCGCCCCGTGGATCCGGCCTGAGAGCGCGATCAGCGTCTCGTTGCCGGTCAGCTCGACGAGCGTGCGGTGGAAGGCGACGTCGGCCTCGTGGAAGGTGCGCTCGCCGTCCGGGTCGACGGTCGAGACGTAGCCGGCGGCCTGCTGCATCCGCTCGTAGCCGGCTCTCAGCCGCGCGACGCCGCTCGCGTCGGCGCGCTCGGCGGCGAGCCCCGCAGCCTGGATCTCGAAGATCCGCCGCATCTCGAGGAAGTCGCCGAGCAGCTTGAGGCGGCGCTCGCCCGCGAGCAGCGCGGCGAGCACGTCGGCGTCGAGCTTGTCCCACAGCTCCGGCGGGTTGACGGTCGCTCCCCGCCCGTGCTTGACGCTGATCAGCCCGCGCTCCTCGAGTCCGCGGATGAACTCCCGCGACGTGGCGCGACTGACGCCGAACTGCTCGGCGAGATCGGCCTCGCGCGGCAGCTGCTCGCCGGGGACGGCTCGTCCGCCGACGATCGCCGCGATCAGCGTGCGCAGCGGGCCGCGGTGCAGTCGATCCATGGTCGAGATCTAATCACAGGGTGGCCTGATAAGCCATCACTCAGTCGCGATACAGGTGCACCCACGGCCGCACGCGCTCCAGCCCGGCGCTCGCCTGCACGACGAGATCCTCGCGCCAGCGGGGTCCGACGATCTGCAGCCCGACCGGCAGGCCGGCCGGCGTGAGCCCGGCCGGCGCGGAGGCCGCGGGGTGGCCGGTCATGTTGAAGAAGTACGCGAGCGTGCGACCGACGAGCGGATTCGCGACCGCGTCGAGCAGCGCGTCCGGGCCGGTCAGGCTGCCGGGCGCCGGGTTCGCCACCCCGCCGACCGCACACGTCGGCGAGACGAGCAGGTCGTGATCGGCGAAGACGCGCTCGATCGCGTGGAAGACCTCCGACTTGAGGATCCCGATCGCGTCGTAGTCGACGGCGCGCATCGCCTCCCCGCGCTCGGCCGCCGCGCGCAGGTACGGCGTCGGCCGGTTCTCCGGCGCGTCGAGGTCGACGCCGGCTGCGCGCATCGCTGCGAACGCGTTCGCGTTCTTGACCGCGATCTCGCCCTGCCACGTCACGCGGTACTCCTCCTGCGAGCGCGTCAGCCCGAGCGTCACCTGCTCGACCGTCGCGCCCGCAGCCGCGAGCGCCGCGACCGCCTGCTCGCAGACGGCGGCGACGTCAGCGTCGACGTCGAACACGTCGAGGTCGCGGCTGTACGCGACGCGCAGCCCGGCGAGCGGCGCGTCGAGCGCGTCGGCCAGCCCCAACGCGGCCGCCGGCAGCGCGAACGGGTCGCGCGGGTCCGGGCCGCTCATCGCATCGAGCATCGCCGCCGCGTCCGCGACCGTCCGCGTCAGCGGTCCCATCCCGACGAATGGCGGTGCGAGGTACGCGTTCGGCGCCGCCGCGATCGGCACGCGCCCGAACGACGGCTTGAGGCCGTAGACGCCGCACAGCGCCGCCGGGATGCGGATCGAGCCGCCCCCGTCGCCGCCCTGCGCGATCGGCACGAGCCCGTCGCCGACCGCCGCCGCGCTCCCGCCCGAGGAGCCGCCCGCGTTCATCCCCTGCGCGAACGGCGTGCTCGTCGGGCCGAACAGCGCGTTGTCCGTGATGCTCTTGTGCCCCAGCTCCGGCGCGTTCGTCTTGCCGACCATGATCGCTCCCGCGCCGCCGCCGAGCAGCCGTTCGACGCAGACCGCGGTCTCGTCCGGCACGTGGTCGCGGAAGGCCGTCATGCCGAAGGTCGTGCGCACGCCGGCGGTCGCCTCCAGATCCTTGATCGCGATCGGGACGCCGTGCAGCGAGCCGAGCGACTCGCCCGCGAGCACCGCCCGCTCGGCCTCACGCGCCGCCGCGGCCGCGCGCTCGGGCACAAGCGTCACGAACGCGTTCGTGCGCGCGTTGCGCTCCTCGATCCGCCGCAGGACGACGTCCACCAGCTCCACCGGCGAGACCTCGCGCGTGCGCACGAGCGCCGCGAGCTCCAGCGCGGAACGGGTCCAGAGTTCATCGGTCATTCGTCATCCACCGGGTCGAGGGTCGAAATGCTTCGGGGCGCGCCATTCGGCGACGGCGCCTCCATCGTCGTGACGTCGGACCACCGCGGTTGACGATCTCGCGACCAGCCACGACGACCCGTTCGCACGCAGCCGCGCACGCAGACGAGGTGGCGCGGCGACGTCATGCTCCGCGCCGCGCTCACACCGCCTCGGTCGCTTGCTCGCGTGTGGCGGCAAGGAGGCCTTGCGCGTAGTCGGAGGTGGGGCCGGCGAAGAAGGTGGTGACGTCGCCGGTCTCGACGGCGTTGCCGTGCTGGAGGACGAGCACGTCGTCGGCGAGGACGTGCGCGAGCCCGAGGTCGTGCGTGACGAGCAGGCACGCGAAGCCCTTCTCGGCTTGGAGGTCGAGCAGCAGGTTCGCGATCTGTGCCTGGACGGAGACGTCGAGCGCGGAGGTCGCCTCGTCGCAGATCAACAGCGCGGGGTTGGCGGCGAGCGCGCGGGCGAGCACGATGCGTTGGAGCTGGCCGCCGCTGAAGCGGGTCGGTTTCTCGTCGGCGCGGCGGGGGTCGAGGCCGACCTGCTCCAGCAGCTCGGCGACCCGCGCACGCCGCGTTTCGCGCGGGAGCTTCTGCAACGGCTCCGCGATGCTGTCCCCGACGGTGGTGTAGGGGTTGAGCGCGGCTTGCGGGTGCTGGAAGACGATCTGCACCGGCGAGACCGCCCCCGCGCGCAGCCTTGGCGGCTTGCCGAGCACCCGAACGCTCCCCGTCGCCGGCCGCTCCAGCCCTGCGACGACGCGCGTCAGCGTCGACTTGCCCGCGCCGCTCTCACCGACGATCGCGAGCGTCTTGCCGCGCTCGAGCGTGAAGCTGACGTTGCTGAGCGCGTGGCGGGTCACGCCGCGGGTGCGGTAGACGACGCTGACGTCCTGCGCGACGAGCACCGGCTCGACGGGAGGCGCGCCGTTCGCGGCCGGGTCAGTGGGTCGTTCAGCCGGTGGCATCGGCGTCTCTTTCCTTCGGGCCTCTGGCGATGCCGGGTGAGTTGGGAGCGTGTGGCGCAGTGGGAGCGTCGGGTGCGATGGCAACATCGGACACGTTGGGTGCGAGGTGGCAGGCGGCGCGTGAGCCAGGCTCGCCACCGAGCCGGGGACGCTCCTCGACGCAGCGCTCGAACACGTGCGCGCAGCGCGTGTGGAACGGGCAGCCGTGCGGCCGCTCGGCCGGCGACGGGACGGTGCCGGGGATCGACCGGAGGCGCTCGCGGTTCGGGGCGGACAGGGTCGCCGAGCAGGCCAGCAGCGCCTGCGTGTACGGATGCTGGGGGCTGCGGGCGATCTCACGCGCCGGCCCGTCCTCGACGACCGTCCCGGCGTACATCACGACCAGCCGATCGCAGAAGCGCTGGACCAGACCGAGGTCGTGACCGACGAGGATCACCGCAGCGCCCTGCTCGCCCGCTGCGTCGCGCAACAGCTCGAGCACGCTGATCCGCGTGTGCGCATCCAAGGCCGAGGTCGGCTCATCCAAGACGATCAAGTCCGGGCTCGACATCAAGCACATCGCGATCGCGACACGCTGCGCCATCCCACCGCTGAGCTGATGCGGATACAGCTTGCCGACCGCCTCAGGATCACGGAACCCCATCCGCTCCAGCAACGCGACCGCGCGCTCGCTCGCCGCCCGCTTCTCAAGCAGGCGACTGCGCGTGACGCCCTCCACCAACTGGCGCTTGATCCGCTGGATCGGGTCGAGCATCGTCATCGGGTTCTGCAGCACGCAGCCCACGGTGCGACCGAGCTGACGACGCAGCGCACGCAGATCGGCCAGCTCGACCGGGTCCGCGTCGCCCATCTGAAGCGTGCCGGTCGCCGCAAGGCTCGACGGCAGCAAGCCGAGCAGCGCCCGCGTCGTCAACGTCTTGCCCGCACCCGTCTCACCGACGATCCCGACGATCTCACGCGGCGCGAGCGCGAGATCGACATGCTCGACCAGAACGCTGCCGCCCTCGCGCGCGAGCACCCGCAGGTCGCTGACACGGTGTCCCGCGCGCTCGGTCGTCATGGATGGTTCGGTCTCCGAGAGCATCAGTCGAGGATCTCCGCGTCGACGTCGAGCTTGTCACGCAGCCCGTCACCAAGCGAGTTGGCGGCCAACACGAGCAGCGCGAGGACGATGCCGGGGAACACCACGACCCACCACGCCTGCGCGAGCGAGTTGCGGCCCTGGGAGATCAGCACCCCGAAGCTCAGATGCGGCGGCTGGACGCCGAGCGAGACGAAGCTCAACGACGACTCCCACAGCAGGATCCAGCCCATCTGCAACGAGCCCAGCACGATCACGAGCTTGACCGTCGCCGGCAGCAGATTGCGGCGCATGATCCGCAAGTGGCTGCTCCCTGCAAGGCGAGCCGCCGTGATCGACGAACGCTCACGCTCGACCAGCACCCGGCTGCGCACCACGCGCGCATAGGGCACCCACGACGGGATGCACAGCAGCAAGATCACCATCAACAGGTCACGGCCCAGCACCGCAGCGCCAGCAACGAACAAGAGCAGCGGCGGGATCGCGAGCTGCAGATCCACCAGCCGCATCACGACCGCATCGATCACGCCGCCGCGATAGCCCGCGAGAATCCCCGCGAAGACGCCGATCGTCCCGGAGATCACGACGACCGAGACGCTCACGATCGCCGCCGTCACGATGCTCGCCGCGATCCCCGACAGCATGTCGCGCCCCAACGCGTCGGCTCCGAGCAGGTGCCCGCCGGTGCCCGGCTTCGCGAACGCCGCGAGCAGATCCTGGTGGTTGGGATCGGGCAGCGCGAGCGCACCGACCAGCGCAAGCAGCGCCGCGCCGCTCAGGATCGCGACCGCGACCCGCAGCGATCCCGGCCAGCGCGCCCCGTGACGGCGCGTGAGGCGCCGCAGCCGGCCGCCCGGAACGGTGATCGTCTGGCCGGTCATGCGCTCGGCACCCGGATCCGCGGGTCGAGCGCGAACAGCAACAGGTCCGCCAACAGGCTGATCGCGACGTAGACGATCGCGACGACGATGATCAGCGCCTCCAGCACCGGCAGATCGGTGTTCTGCACCGCCGTGATCGCCAGCGACCCGATCCCCTCCCAGCCGAAGATCGTCTCCACCACCAGCGTGCCGCCGAGCAGCCAGCCGAGCTGGACCGCGACGAACGTGATCAGGGCCGGCAGCGCATTCGGCGCAGCATGACGCACCACGATGTCGCGATTCCCCAGCCCGCGAGCACGCAACGCCGCGACGAAGTCCGCACCCAGCACCTCGAGCATCTCCCCGCGATAGATCCGCACCAACGTCGCCATCAACGGCAACGACAACGCCGCCGCCGGCAAGATGATCGCCTCCGGCGTCCCGTTCGCGATCGACGGCAGCAGCGCGAGCTGCACCGAGAAGATCAACACCAACAGCAGCGCGAACCAGAAGTCGGGGATCCCCTGCATGACGACCAACGTCTGACGCACGCCCGTGTCCCAGCGCGAGTTGCGGCGCAGCACCGAGAAGATCGATACCGGCACCGCCACAGCCAGCGCCACCGCAATCGCGACACCGACCAGCAGTCCCGTCTGCGGCAACGCGTGCATCACCAGCCCGATCGCCGAGTCCTCGGAATGGAACGACTGACCGAAGTCACCCCGCAACAAGCCACCGAAGTAGTGAAAGAACCGCGGCACCAACGGAATGTCATACCCATACTGGTGAATCAATGCGGCTCTCTGCGCCGCAGTCAACTGCCGCGTCGCGAGGCCGGCGACCGGGTCGCCGGCCCCGTTGATCAACAGGTAGCCGAAGATCACGGCGCCGAGGACGACCAGCACGCCCTGCAGCAACCGTGACCCGATGAACGTGACGAACGTCCGCACCGTGTGTTCACCCCTCCGAAGGGTCGGCCCCCTCGCTCAGGCGCCCTTCGCGTAGTACATGCCGTTGAAGCGCGGCCCGAAGCCGTCCTTCGCCGTCACGTAGCCCTGGAGATCTCTCGAGAACACATCCGTCGCGAGCAGGTTGAACAACGGCAGCACGACCGCCTCTCTCGCAAAGAAGTCCTGCATCACGTGGAGCGCGTCGAGCCGCTGCGGGCTGTCCGCGACCGCGTTCGCTCTCACCATCAACGCATCGAACGCCTGGTTTCTGTAGCGACACAGCGTCGCGAGGTTGTACGCACCGCCCGGAGCGAAGAAGAACGGCCCGCCGTTGATCCAACCGAACTGCTGCAGGCTCATGCCGAACAGCCGCTTCTTGGATGGGTCGTACTCGTTTCCGGCCTCCGCCGAGTTGATCGCGTGCGCGATCGTCTTCAGGCCCGCCTCGCTCACCTGTTGCGCCATCACCTGCGCGATCTGCGTGTCGAGGTCCGAGTTCGGGTCGTACGAGATCTGGACGGTCGGCAACGAGCCGAGTCTGCTGATCATCGACTTCGCTCTCGCGGCGTCGAAGTCGTAGCGCGGGTTGGTCGTCTGCGAGCCGTAGCAGCCCGGCGGCATGAAGCTGTTCGCCACCTCGCCCTGGCCCTGCAGCACCGCCTTCAAGATCGCCTCGCGATCGATTGCGTACGAGATCGCCTGACGCACCTGCGCATTGTCCGTAGGCGCGAGATCGCATGCGAAGTTGACCATGTACTGCAGCCAGCCGACCTGGCCGCTCGTGTTGAACGCGCCCTGGAGCGAGCTCAGCGTCTGGGGCACGACCTGCGGAATCCACTGCAGGTCATTCGAGCGCAGCGCCGAGACCTGCGCGCTCTTCACCGGCACCGCCCGGAACACGAGCTGCTGCAAGTACGGACCCGCGCCCCAATACGCGCCGAACGCGTCACCGGTCACCGTTCCACCGTCGGGCGAGCGCGTGATCACGAACGCGCCGGCACCAGCCGATCTCGCGTCCAGGCGCTTCGCGATCTGATCCGGGCTGCCGGTCAGCGCCTTCGCCGAGATGATCCCCAGCCAAGGCATGTTGCGCGCGAGATCCGGAAACGGATCCTTGTAACGGATCACGACCTTCTTCGGATCCGACGCGTCGATCGACGAGAACGTACCGACGTACGCGCCCATGTAGGAGCCCTTGCCTCTGAGGTAGTGCTCCATGGACTTCTTCACCGACTCCGACGTCAACGGCTCACCGTCGTGGAAGGTGACACCATCGCGCAGGGTGAACGTCCACTCCGTCGCGTCGGCGTTGCTCTGCCACGACGTCGCCAAGCCCGCCGCGAGTCTCGTCGGATCCTGCGACCAGTTCGTCAGGCCGTCGTACGCGGCCTCGGTCGTGTAGTACGACTGATAGTCACCCTTGCGCGCCGGGTCGAGCGTCGCGACCGGACCGAGCATCGCGAGACGGGCGACGCCCGTCGGCTTCGTCGGGGGGGTGCCCTTCGGCGCAGTTGCAACGCCTCCGGTGCCACCCTTGGAGTCGCTGCCGCAGGCGGCGAGCAGGACGCCGCCGCTCGACACGGCGATCGCCGAACCGGCAGCACGGCGGAGAAACGCAGCCCGGGTGTAGTCCGGGATCATCCGTTCTGGCGTGAGACCCATTCTCTCTCCCATGTTTGCCGCCTTGCATCAACTTCACGAAAGGCGGGACCCGCAGTGGACATTCGCTCGCGACGCGAACAGTGAACAAATCACTGGCTCACCTGAGTGTCAAGGGTGCGAGCGCGGAGGTTCGTGCACAACGTCACCTCGCGCGTGCCACGATGTGCCGCAGCGGCGCATTGCTGACCGAAAGCGCGCGAACTGACGGGTTTCGCCGTTCGCCGAAAAGGACTGGTCGTGGACTCGCGCTCTGCCGAGCTGGTGTACGCGCGAGCGCCCGCCCGCGCGCCATGCGCCGCGCGGGCCACGCACGTGCCGGATCCGCCACCGCGTGCGGGCCATGTCCACGCGGCACCGCGCGCCGTGGGCGCTCAGGCCGAATCCGCGCCGAGGTCGGCCGCGAGCGCACCGACGAGCGCTGCCTGCGGCAGCAGGTGAGCGAGATCGATGCGCTCCTCGCGCGTGTGCGGGCCGAAGCCGCGGACGCCGAGCCCGTCGAGCGTCGGCACGCCGACGGCCGCCATGAAGTTGCCCTCGCTGCAGCCGCCGGTGCGGCCCTCGGCGATCGTCAGCCCGAGTGCGCCAGCGGCCTCGCGACAGCGCGCGAGCAGCGCGTCGACCGCGTCCATCCGCTCCATCGGCGGGCGCTCGATCGTCACCGCCACGTCGACGCCGGCGGCCGGGTCGTACGGGCCGAGCGCCTCGAGCCGCGCCTTCAGCTCTGTCAGGTCGGCGGCCGTCCACGCGCGCAGGTCGATCTCGATCTCGGCGTGCTCGGGCACGACGTTGACGGCGGTTCCGCCTCTGATCTGCCCGACCGTCGCGCTCACGCCCGGCAGCGCGCCGGCGACCTCGCGCACGGCGAGCACGAGCCGCGCCAACTCCTCGATCGCGTTGATCCCCGCCTCCGGCGAGACGCCTGCGTGCGCGGCGCGCCCGCGCACGGCGATGCGCGCCTGACCGCGGCCCTTGCGCTCCGTCTTGAGGCGGCCGTCGTCGAGCGGCGGCTCGAGCACGAGCGCCGCGACCGTGCGTGGCGCCTGCGCCTCGATCAGCGCGCGGCTCGTGCGGTTGCCGATCTCCTCGTCGGCCGTCACGAGCAGGCGGGCGTTGCACGGCAGCCCCAGCTCCTGCAGCGCGAGCAGCGCGTGGCGGGCGGTGACGATGCTCGCCTTCATGTCGAACACGCCCGGGCCGGTGGCGACGTCGCCGTCGATCGCGAAGCCCCACGCAGCGGTCGTGCCGAGCGGCCAGACGGTGTCGTAGTGGCACATCAGCAGCGCGCTGCGCTCGCGGACGCCGGACGGCTCCAGCAGCAGATGGCGTCGCCCGTCGGCGCCGGGCAGGACAGTCACGCGGCCGACCGGCGCGAGCCACGCCTCCAGCCAGTCCGCCGTCCGGTTCAGCGCAGCGACGTCCTCGGACGGCGACTCGAGCGCCACGAGCGTGGCGAGGTCGTCGAGCAGCTCGGCACGGCGCGCAGCCAGGTGCTCGTGCAACCGGGCCGCGAGGTCGGTGATGGCAGGCGGCTCGGGCACGAGTGAGCAGTCTACTGCTGATTACATCTCGGTGCGGGCCCACACGAGGTCGAACGGCTCCGCGAGCAGCTCGCGGCAGTCGCGCCGGGCAGCGTCAGGACGGTGCCGGTGAGCTTCGCTCCGGCGGCGACCGCGCCGTGAGCCCCTCAGGCATCGTGCGCTCCATCCGCGTCCGCCGGAGCGGCTGCGGCTTGGAGGCCGAGCCGCTCGAGCACCTCGGGGTTGGCAACGTGCCGGGGCTGCCGGCCGTCGATGACGTCGACCACGGAGGCGGTCGCACGGCGGGTCATCTCTTGGATCGACCGCTCGCTGAGCCCCGCGACGTGCGGGCTCAACAGCACGTTCGGGAGCGCCAGCAGGCGCGACCCATGCGGCGGCTCCGCGGCGAAGACGTCGAGCGCGGCGGCGCTCAGCCGGCCCTGCTCCAGCGCGTCGGCGAGCGCCTCCTCGTCGATCAGGCCGCCGCGGCTCGTGTTCACGACGATCGCGTCGGGACGCATCGCCGCAAGCTCGGCGGCGCCGATCAGGTCGCGCGTCTGCGGCAGCAGCGGACAATGGAGCGAGACGACGTCCGCGCGCGCGAGCAGCTCGGCCAGCGGCAGCAGCTCGACGTCCCCGTCGGCAGCGCTCACCGCCGGATCCGCGGCGAGCACCTCCACCCCGAAGCCGTGCAGGCGCTCGGCGACGAGCCGCCCGATGCGACCGTAGCCCACGAGCCCGACCGTGCTGCCGCTGAGCTGCCCCGGCGTCAGCGCGCCGGTGCGGTCCCACCCGCCGCCGCGGACGCCGGCGTCGTGCTCGACGACGCGCCGCACGGCGGCGAGCATCATCGTGAGCGTGTGGTCGGCGACGGTCGCCTCGTTCGCGCCCGGGGTGACGGTGACGACGACGCCGTGGGCGGTCGCGGCCTCGAGGTCGATCGAGTCGACGCCGACGCCGACGCGCGCGATCACGCGCAACGAGGGCGTCGCGGCGAGCACCTCGGCGTCGAACGGGTCGGTGCTGACGATCGCGCCGACGGCGTCCGCCGCAAGCGAGCGCAGCTCCTCGGGGGTGCGCGTGCCGCGCTTCGGCTCCAGCCGCGGCACGAGCCCGCGCGCGGCGAACGCCGGGCCGTGCAGCGCAACGTCGAAGTCAGGCCAGGTGACGAGGATCTCGCCGGCGTCGGTGCGCGCCGGCGGGTGCATGGCAGTGCCCATACAGAGATCGAATCACTAAGCAAATCATCGTGTCAAGCCCCTGCTGTCAGGCCGCCCCGCTCCACGAGCACGCCGAGGACGCGGTTCCCGGTCGCGGCGACGAGCGCCGCCGGCGACAACCGGGCGCTCGCGTCAAACAATGAGATATGATCACTGGATGTCGGATGCTTCGGCCCCTGCCCCGCTGCTCGCGGAGCGCGTGCGCGCGGGCGAGCGACTGCTCGGGCTGATCGTCAAGCTGCCCGCCCCGGCGGTCGTCGAGATCGCCGGCCACAGCGGCTTCGATCTTGTCGCGATCGACACCGAGCACGGCCTGGCCGACGGCGTCGCGCTGCACCACCACCTGCGCTCGGCCGCGGCCGCGGGGCTCGGCGCGCTCGTGCGCGTCGGCGGCCCCGAGACGCCGGAGATCCTGCGCGCGCTCGACGCCGGCGCCGACGGCGTGATCGTCCCGCACGTCACCACCGGCGCCCAGGCACAGGCCGTCGTCTCCGCCGCGCGCTACCCGCCGGAGGGGCGGCGCGGCTTCGCGCTCAGCACGCCCGCCGCCGGCTACGGCTCACGCACGGTCGCCGAGCACTTCGCCGACGCACGCCGACGCACGCTCGTCGCCGTGCAGCTCGAGGACGCCGAGGCGGTGCCGAACGCGGCGGGGATACTCGCCACCCCCGGCGTCGACGTCGCGTTCGTCGGCACCGCCGACCTCGCGGCGTCGCTCGGCCACCCCGGCGAGGTCGACCACCCCGACGTGCAGGCCGCGATCGACGCCTTCGTCACCGCCGCGCGCGAGCAGGGCACGCCGCTGTGCGGCGTCGCCGCCGACGAGGCAGGCGCCGCCGCGTGGTTCGCCGCCGGCGGCCAGATCACGCTGTTCGAGGCGTCGCTCGTGCTCGCCGCGCGGCTGCGCGGCCTCGCCGCCGGCGCGCGGTCGCGCTAGCGGTCACCGCGACTCCGCGGACGACACGCCGGCGCTCTCGCGTGCGAGGTCGGCGATGACACGAGCGTTGCGCGCCAGCTCGGGCTCGATGTGCCAGAGCGCATGCCGGGCTCCGTCCTGGAAGGCGTCGGAGGCGGCGATCAGGTGCGGGAGGAGGTCCGCGGGGACGCCGTCGAGGAGGTGGGGATCGGTCGTGCACGCCAGCTCGAAGCGGTCGCTCAGCACGCGGGCGTAGACGTCGGCCGCGCGCAGGCTTGCGCGGACCTGCTGCACGAGGCGTTGCCGCGCACGCTGCGTGTCGCGCGCGTCGGCGACCTCGCCCTCGCGCGGATGACGATCGTCAGGCATCGGCTGCTCCGCGGAGCGCGTCGGCGACGCGCGCGACCTCGCGCGCGTCGAGGTCGGCCCACTCGGTGTCCGGATGGATCGCGGCGGCGACGCAGACGCGCCGGGTCAGGGCCGTGTCGCCGTCGCGGAAGCCCGTCAGCAGCTCACGGACCGTGAGCGTCCCCCAGCGGGAGACGAGCCCGGGCTCGCTCGCGAGCGCGTCGGCGAGCGCGTGAAAGCCGCTGCGGTGCCGCAGCAGGCAGGCGCTGAGCGCAACGCTCCTGCGGTACCCGCTGCCGGCGCGCAGCGCCAGCTCGGCTTCGTCGCCCACGTCCTCGGCGGACAGCACGAGCGAGTCCCAGCGCGAGGGAAGGCCGCCCGCGATCACGCCCGCAAGATCGGCGAGATCCTGCAGCTCCATCACGTCCTCGGCGACCTGACCCAACGCTCCAGCGCTCAACACGACGCCGGAGCCGGCGTTGAGCCCGTCGGGGTCGAACGCGGCAAGCGCTCCTTCGATCGCGCCCGCGAGCGAGCGCGTCTCGTGGACGCAGTGACGAAGCAATGCGAGCTGCCAGCCGATCCCAGGTTCGCTTACGTCCTCGGCGTCGTCGTGCTGGCTCATCTCGCGCGTTGGTTCGTGTGACGGCGACCCGGGGTCGGGAGGAGGCGAGGACACGCCGAGCGCTCGGCGCGTCCCTGCCCTCCACCTCCTCCCGTGCGCCTGGGGGCGGGGTACGTGGGGGACGGGACCCCCGCCATCCGTGTGGCAATCCCTTGGGGTTGGATGCCGCCAGGGACCACCAGACGCCGCTAGCACCTTATTTCCGGCATTCAGCGCCGCCTAGCCCCTGGCGCCGAGTACTCACGCGTAGGCATCGACGTGCGCCAGCTCCGCGGCCCGGCGTCACGCCGACCGTTGCCCGTAGCGGATGCGCCACAGCCGCAGGACCGGCAGCAGCAGGCGCGTGAGCGAGCCGCCCGCGGCAACCAGCTCGCGCGTCGTCTCGCGCAGCTCAGGCGCGCGCGCGCTGTCCTTGGACAGATACATCGCGGTCATGCACGCCACGAGCACGGCGTGCCGATGACCGTTCGGCAGGCCCATGACGCCGCGCGCCGAGCGCTCGATGCTCTCGCGCAGGCGCGTGCTGGCGAGCGCTTCATCGCCGTAGTGCTCGAGGTAGCTGTGCGAGCCGCCCGCGGCGTCCTCTGCCTGGTCGACGTAACCGTCCAACATCACGGTTGCGAGCGACACCCACGGAAAGTAGAC
>DASRXW010000045.1:0-3199 GCA_035654055.1 Conexibacter sp. | reverse complement strand
GCTCGGGTCGGAGGGGCGGCTGATCGAGATGCAGCTCGACGAGACGATGGTCGGCGTGGCCGGCGACAAGGCCGCGCTCGTGCGCGACTACCTGGCCGACGACACCGACGAGCGCTTCGCCGAGGCACTCGACCAGCTCGTGCGCCTGCCGCACCAGGACCTGCTCGACTTCGGGCGGCTCTCCGAGCTGCTCGGCTACGACCGCAAGGTCAACACGCTCGACTTCCCCGTCTCGCCGCGGGGATACCGGATCCTCGGCCGCATCCCACGCCTGCCGCGACTCGTCGTGCAGCGCATCGTCGAGGAGTTCGGCGGACTGGAGGAGCTGCTCGCAGCCGGCGACGGAGAGCTGGAGACCGTCGACGGCGTCGGCGAGATTCGGGCGAAGGACATCCGCGAGGGCCTTCGCCGTCAGCAGGAGATCAACCTCGTGGACCGTTACCTGCAGACCTGACAAATCGGGGGCTGAAGGGCGGCCCACTGGGAGAAGGAGGCCACCATCACCGAGTTGAGCGAAGAGCAGATCGAGGACCTCGAGCTGACCGTCGAAGTCGAGCACATCGACTTCGAGATCGGCGACAACGTCGTGTACCCCCACCACGGGGCGGGACAGGTCCTCAAGAAGGAGCAGAAGGACGTGCTCGGCGAGGTGCGTGAGTACCTCACGATCAAGATCCTCCACAACGACATGACCGTCATGGTCCCGACCGAGAACGCCGCGATAGCCGGACTGCGCCGCGTGATCGACGAGGAGACCGTGAAGAGAGTGCTCGCCGTCCTCCAGGACGAGTGCTCGGACATGCCGAAGAACTGGAACCGTCGCTTCAAGCACAACCGCGACAAGATCAAGACGGGCGACATCTACGAGCTCGCCGAGGTCGTGCGGAACCTCGCCATCCGAGAGGCGGAGAAGGGCCTGTCGACTGGTGAGAAGCAGATGTTCACGCGGGCGAAGAAGATCCTCGCCTCGGAGCTGATGTACGCGCTTGAGATGGGCGAGGAGGAGGCGGAGGAGCATCTCGACGAGCTGCTCGCGCACTCCGCCGACGGCAAGGTGGCGGTCGCCGCGAAGTAGTCGCAGGGGACGACGGGGAAGCGGAATGGCGGTCGCACTGCTCGTGGCCGCCGGTCGTGGTGAACGCCTTGGCGCCGGCGGGCCCAAGGCGTTCGTCGTGCTGGCGGGCCGTCCGATGCTCGAATGGAGCCTCGATGCGCTGCGCGCGGTCGCGGCCGTCGAGCGGATCGTCGTCGCGCTGCCGCCTGGCGTGGCGGCGCCGCCCGGCGTCGTCGGCGTGGCCGGCGGCGTCGAGCGCTCGCAGTCGGTGCGGGCCGCGCTCGCGGCGGCCGGCGACATCTCGGACGACGAGGCCGTGATCGTGCACGACGCGGCGCGACCGCTCGCGACGACCGCGTTGTTCGCGCACGCGCTGGAGGAGCTGGCGGCGCGCGGCTGCGACGCCGTCGTCGCCGCCGCGCGCGTGACCGACACGATCAAGCGCGCGGCCGCGGACGGCGCCGTCGTCGAGACGCTCGACCGTAGCGCGCTGTGGGCCGTGCAGACGCCGCAGGTGTTCCGCCGCGGCGCGCTCGCGCGCGCGCTCGCACAGCAGGATGCGGTGCTCGCAGCCGCCACCGACGACGCCGGGCTCGTCGAGCAGGCGGGCGGGAGCGTCCACGTCATAGAGTCCCCGGCTGACAACCTCAAGGTCACGACGCCGACCGACCTGCGGCTCGCGACCCTCCTCCTGGACGAGCGCCACCGATGCTGACCGACTACCACGTGCACCTCCGCCCGGACGGCGAAGGTTCCCTCGCCGCCGACTACTTCACGCCTGGCAACGTCGCGCGCTACCGCGAGGCGGCCGACGAGCGCGGGATCGCCGAGCTCGGCGCCTCCGAGCACGTCTACCGCTTCCGGGAGGCGCTCGACGTGTGGCAGCACCCGTTCTGGCGCGAGAACGCCGTCGACGACCTCGACGCCTACGTCGAGTTCGCGCACGAGCAAGGATTGCGCGTCGGGGTCGAGGCCGACTTCGTGCCGGGTCGCGAGGATCGCATGGCGAACCTGCTCGACGGCCGCGGCTGGGACTACGTGATCGGCTCGGTCCACTTCGTCGGCGAGCAGGCCGTCGACCACCCCGACTGGGACATCTGGAGCACCGGCTCGGTCGAGCCCGAGAAGGTCTGGCGGCGCTACTTCGAGACGCTCGGCGAGGCGGCGCGCAGCGGGCTCTTCGACATCCTCGCCCACCCGGATCTCGTGAAGGTGTGGGGCGCCGACCGGCCACGGCCGGAGGGCGACCTGCGCCGCTTCTACGAGCTGGCGATCGAGGGGATCGCGGAGGGGGGCGTTGCGGTCGAGGTGTCCACGGCAGGTCTGCGCAAGCCGGTCGGCGAGCGCTACCCGGCGCCGCCGTTCCTCGCGATGTGCCTCGAGGCCGGCTGTCCGATCGCGCTGTCGAGTGACGCCCATCACCCCGAGCACGTCGGCTACGAGTACGCCTCGACCGTCGAGTGGCTCGCCGAGCAGGGCGTGCGCGAGCTGTCCGTGTTCGACGGCCGGACGCGGCGGCTGGAGCCGCTCGGATGATCACGACCGGGATCGGCTGGGACGTGCACCGCCTCGCGCCCGGCCGCCCGCTGATCCTCGGCGGCGTGACGGTGCCGAGCGAGCTGGGGCTCGACGGCCACTCGGACGCCGACGTGCTCACGCACGCGGTGATCGACGCCTTGCTCGGCGCCGTCGGGCTTGGAGACGTGGGCGAGCACTTCCCCGACACCGACGACGAATGGCGCGACGCCGACTCGCTCGTGCTGCTGCGCCACGTCGACGCGCTGCTCGGCGAGCGGGGTGCGGCGGTCGTGAGCGTCGACGCGACGATCATGCTCGAGCGGCCGAAGCTGCTCGAGCACAAGCCCGCGATGCGCGCGAACCTCGCCGAGGTGCTCGGCCTCGCGCCGGAGCGCGTGAACGTGAAGGCGACGCGCGGCGAGGGCATGGGCTTCGTCGGGCGCGTCGAGGGCGCGGCCGCGCTTGCGATCGCGACCGTCGAGCTGCCCGGCGTCGCCGCCTGAGCGACCGCCCGCCTGGAGGCCGGCGGCGACCGCCCGCGCGGTAGGGTGCGGCCCCGTGCGTCAGATCACGCTCCACGACACGAGAAGCGGCCGCCTGCAGCCGCTCGAGCCGCGCGATCCCGGC
>DASRXW010000044.1:0-25415 GCA_035654055.1 Conexibacter sp. | reverse complement strand
CGATCGCGCGGCGGATGGCGGAGGCGAAGGCGACGATCCCGGACTTCCAGGTCCGCACGGAGGTCGACGTCACCGACCTGCTCGCGCTGCGCGCGCAGATGAAGGCGGCGCAGGAGTCCGCGCCGTCGGTCAACGACTTCGTCGTGAAGGCGTGCGGGCTCGCGCTGCGCGAGCACCCGCGCGCGAACGGCGCCTACAGAGACGGCGCCTTCGAGCTGTACGCGCGCGTGAACGTGGGCGTCGCCGTGGCGGCCGAGGGCACGCTGATCGTGCCGACGATCTTCGATGCCGACGCGCAGCCCGTCACGGCGATCTCGCGCACCACGCGCGCGCTGGCCGGCAGAGTGCGCGAGGGGACGATCATCCCGCCGGAGCTGTCGGGCGGCACGTTCACCGTCTCGAACCTCGGCATGTTCGGCGTGACGTCGTTCACCGCGGTCGTCAACCCCGGACAGGCGGCGATCCTCGCCGTCGGCGCCGCGGTCGAGCGGCCGGTGGTCGGCGCGGACGGCGCGCTCGCCGGGCGCAGCCTGATGGACCTCTCGCTCTCCTGCGACCACCGCATCCTCTACGGCGCCGACGCCGCCCAGTTCCTCGCCCGCATCCGCGCGCTGCTCGAGACCCCGTTCGCGCTGCTGGCCTGAGTGGAACCGCCCGCGCGGCGAGGTGTGGCACAGCGCGTGCTACGCTGTTCCGATGGCCTCGCGCGTCGTCCGTGCCCGCCTCGACCAGCCGTCCGAGCTGAGCCTCGAGCTGCTCATGCGCGAGGGGCTGAACGAGTCGGAGGCGGTCCGGGCTGCGCTCGTCGAGGCGGGAGAGCGTCGACGTCGGCGCTCGGCGCTCGCCGAGGAGGTGCAGCGTCTTGCCGCAGACGACGGGGATCGCGCGGCGCGCGCCCGCGTGATGGCGGACATGGACGCCGTCGCGGTCGACTGGCCGGCATGACGCGCGGCGACGTCCATCGCGTCAACCTGCCGGCGCGGCGCGGGCGCGAGCAGCACGGTCCACGCTATGCCGTGCTCGTCCAGGCCGAGGAGCTGCTCGGCCTCTCGACGGTTCTCGTTGCACCCACGTCGCGCAGCGTCCGTCCGGCGAGCTTCCGACCCGAGGTGGAGGTCGCCGGCGAGCGCACGCGCGTGATGGTGGAGCAGATGCGAGCCCTCGACCTCGAACGGCTCGGCGACTTCGCGGGCCGCCTCAGCGCAACCGAGCAGCGTGCGGTCGACGAAGCGCTCGAGCTCGTGCTCGCCTTGCGATAGCCGAGCGCGCCGGACCGTCGGTAGGTGCGGGCCGCCAACACGTCGAACTTCGGTTTAAAGCACTTGCCGTGCTGCCGGCGCGCGGATAGCGTCGCGTTCGACAACGCGGGAGCGTTCTGCCAGGGATCTCCACCGAAGGAGCACTCGTGGGTCTGTTCAAGCAGATGAAGGACATGAAGAACGTCGTCAACGCCGCCCCCGGCATGATCGACCAGGCGCAGCAGCTCGGCGCGCAGGCGCAGGAGATGGCCGCGGCTCAGCAGGCTGCGGCGCAGCAGGCCGCCGCCGCGGCGCAGGCGAACGCCAACCAGCAGTTCGCCGCCGGCGGGCCGGACTTCGAGCCGATCTCGGGCGTCTCGATCGAGCTCTATGCCGAGATCAGCAGAGAGCTCGCCGACCTCGGCTACGACCAGTCGCAGGCGGTGCAGGTCGCGGCGTCGAAGGGCGTCGCCGCCGACAGCTGGCAAACCGCGATGGACGGCTGGAACGGCCGCATGAAGACGAACCCGGCCGTCGGCCAGCAGTTCAACAAGCTCTACGTGGGGCGCTGACGAGCATGGGCATGTTCAGAAGCGTGCGCCAGCTGCAGAAGCAGGCGAAGGAGATCGACAAGACGTGGGATCCGGGCGCGCAGATGGCGTCCGGCATGGAGCGCATGAGAGACGCCCAGCAGTTCATGGCGCAGCAGACGCAGGCCGCGAACGTCGCCGCCACCGGAGTCGACGCGACGGCGATGATCGCCGGCGTCGCGCAGACGGGCGCGATGGTGAACTTCCAGCCGACGCTGCAGATCGACCTGACCGTCATGCCGGACGGCCTGCCGCCCTACCCGGCGACCGTCACCCAGGTCGTCGAGCAGGTCTTCCTCGGCAAGGCCGTCGCGGGCGCGTCGGTGCCGGTGAAGGTCGACCCGAACGACCCGGGCACGATCTGGATCAACTGGGCCGCGGCGTAACGGGCGAGACATGGAGGCCGCCTTCGGCATCGTGGGCGAGCCGCCGGGCGGTCAGCAGTCCCGCAGCGGCTCTCGCCGGCGCCGGCTCGCCCCGCTCGGCGTGTTCACGGGCGTGGCCGGCTTCGCCGCCGGCCTCACCTGCGTCTACCTCGCGATGCGTGACCTGATGGTCAGCAAGGGCGGCGCGTGCGCGAGCGGCGGTCCCTACCAGGTCGCCGCCGGCCACCAGTGCGGCGGCGAGGCCGGCCTGATGATCGGCGGCATCGTCGCGCTGCTGGCCTTCGGCGCCGTGTTCGCGGGCTCCACGGGCGCCGGTGGCGGGCCGGGCTCGGGAATGGACGCCGGCTTCTTGATGTGGGCCGCGCTGTTCGGCGTGCTCGGCGTGAACTTCCTCACGCTCGGCTTCGACCCGCCGGCGGGTCAGAGCGGCGCCGGCGGCTGGATCGCCTCGGGCATCGTGTTCGAGCTGATCGCGCTCGGCGGGATCGTGCCGCTCGTGTGGAGCGCGCGCGAGCTGCTCGCTCGCGGCGGCGCACCCGAGGCGCCGCTGTTCAGAGGTCCGCTCGTGCGCGCGAAGGTGAACGAGGGGCTCGTCTACGACGGCGTGCCGGGGATCGCGTACACCGCTCGTCGCGCGGACGGGAGCGAGGTCCCGCCGCCGGGCGGCGCGCGCGGGCCGGATGGCGCCCACCCCGCCGCTCCGCCGCCGGAGCCTCCGTCGGCCCCGCTGCCCAAGCGCCTCACCATCCCGAGACGCGACTGGAGAAGCCCATGAGCCTGCGCGGCGGCCTGGTCTGGCTCGCGGCGACCGTGCTCGGCGGCGCCGTCGGCGTGCTGGCCGGGCATGCGATCGCGTCGAGCATGATCTGAGCCCGTCGCGCCGCGGCAGGTATCTCATGCAGCCGGATCGGGAATGCCTGGTCCATCGAGTTACCGAAGAGAGGAGCGACAGATGGCTGCGATCGAGGTCAAGCGCTTCGATGCCCCGGACGAGACCCGCGCCTTCGAGGGCCTCGGCAAGGCGGACGTGGTGGTCGTCGCCGGCCGGACGGTCGGCCGCGGCGTCTATGAGCCCGGTTGGAGATGGTCGGAGAACGTGAAGCCGATCGCCGGCACGGACCGTTGCGAGGTGGCCCACCTGGGCTACTGCGTCTCCGGCCGGATGCACGTGCGGATGGCGGACGGCAGCGAGGGGGAGATGGGTCCCGGCGACGTGGTCGCGATCCCGCCCGGGCACGACGCGGAGGTGGTCGGGGACGAGCCGTGCGTCTTCCTCGACTTCGGCGACTACGCCGAGTACGCGAAGCGCCACTGAGCAACTGGGAGGCTCGGTGGCGGACTGACATGGCTCGCGGCGACCGTCCTCGGCGGCGCCGTCGGCGTGCTGGCCGGGCGTCGATCGCGGCGAGCCAGTCGTGCGGTGCGCGCGACCGCGTCGAGCGTGATCTGACGTGAACCTCGGCGGCGCGATCGGGGACCTGCTGCCGTCGGCGCTCGGCGTCGCGATCAGCCCGGTCCCGATCATCGCGGCTGTGCTGATGCTGATGTCGGCGCGCGCGACGCGCACCGCGCCGGCGTTCGCGGCCGGCTGGGTGCTCGGGCTCGTCGTCGTCGGGGTGGTCGTGCTGCTCGTCGCGAACCCGGCCGACGTGTCCGGCGGCGGCAGCGGCTCGACCGCCAGCGGCTGGATCAAGATCGTGCTCGGCGTGCTGTTCCTCGCGATGGCGGTCGCGCAATGGCGCAAGCGCCCGGCGCCCGGCGAGCAGGCCGCGCTGCCGGGATGGATGGCGGCGGTCGACACGATGCCGCCGGCGCGCGCGGCCGCGATCGGCGGCGCGCTCGCGGCGCTCAACCCGAAGAACCTCGCGCTGACGCTCGCCGGCACGCTGTCGATCGCGCAGGCCGGCCTGTCGACCGGCGGGTCCGCCGTCGCGCTCGGCGTCTTCGTGCTCGTCGGCTCTCTGACGGTCGCCGGCCCCGTCGCCGGCTACCTGCTGATGCGCGAGCGCGTGCAGGCGCCGCTGCTGCGCGCGAAGGACTGGCTCGCGCGCGAGAACGCGACCGTGACGTTCGTCGTGCTGCTCGTGCTCGGCGTCGTGATCGCCGGCAAGGGCCTCGGCGTCGTCACGGCCTGAGGGGGCTTCGCGGGCTCCACCTGCGCGGGTGCGAACGCGCTGAGCTCGCACATCCGTCCGCTGTCCGGTTGAGCGCGCGAATGCTGATGACCCGAGCGTCGAGGCGGCGGTTGCCGCCGCCCGCGAACCGGGGCGCTCGCGCCGCCCGCCCGCATAGGCTGCGTGCCATGCTCACGCCGAACGTCGAGCGGTGGCGCGCCGCGGGCGGCTTCGAGGAGGTCGCCGGCCGCCGCCTGTACGTGCAGCGGCGCGAGGGGGAGGGCCCGTTGCTGCTGCTCCTGCACGGCTTCCCGTCCAGCTCGTACGACTGGCGGGAGCTGCTCGACCTGCGGCCACGGCATGCGGCGCTCGCGTTCGACTTCCTCGGCTTCGGCCTCTCCGACAAGCCGGCCGACCACGTCTACACACTCGCATGGCAGGCCGATGCGGCCGAGGAGCTCGTGCGCCGCGCCGGCTCGCCGCCGGTGTTCGTGGTGGGGCACGACATGGGCACGTCGGTCGCGACCGAGCTGTTCGCGCGCGAGCTGCGCGGCAACGGCGTGCTCGAGGTCGCCGGGGCGCTGCTGTTCGACGGCTCGATCCTGCTCGACCGCGCGAGCCCGACGGTCGGCCAGAAGCTGCTGCGCAGCCGCCTCGGCCCGCTGTTCGCGCGGCTCACGAGCGAGCGCTCCTTCCGCCTCCAGTTCGGGCGGATCTTCTCCGACGCGCATCCGCTGAGCCGCCAGGAGGCGGACGACCAGTGGGCGCTGCTCGCGCACGGCGACGGCCACCGTATCGGCCACCTGCTCGTCAACTACATGGCCGAGCGCGAGCGCTACGTCGAGCGCTGGCACGGCGCCGTGCGCGACTGGCCCGGCCGCCTGTCGCTCGCGTGGGGGCTGGAGGACCCGGTCGCGACGACGGCCGTGCTCGACGGGCTGCGAGAGCTGCGGCCGGGCGTTCCCGTGGCCGAGCTGCCCGGCATCGGCCACTACCCGCAGCTCGAGCGGCCCGACCTGATCGCCGCCGCGCTCGACGACGCGCTCGCCGAGGTCTGAGCGCCGCCGCGGACGGGAAGGCTCGGCAGCGACCGCGACCGGCGACCGGAAGGCAGGGCGAATGGGGCAGCAGTTCGACGTGATCGTGATCGGCGCAGGGCCGGCCGGCGAGGTGGCGGCCGGGCGGCTCGCGCAGCGCGGCAAGGCGGTCGCGCTCGTCGAGCGCGAGCTGGTCGGCGGCGAGTGCAGCTACTGGGCGTGCATGCCGTCGAAGGCGCTGCTGCGCCCCGGCGAGCTGCTCGACGAGGTCGCGCGCGTGCCGGGCGCCGCCGAGGCCGCCGCCGGCCGCGGAGTCGACGCGGCCGCCGCGCTGCGCCGCCGCGACGAGGTGATTCACGGGTTGAGTGACACGGGCCAGCTCGGGTGGCTGGACGAGCGCGGCGTGACGCTGCTGCGCGGCCACGCGCGCCTCGCCGGGGAGCGGCGCGTCGAGGTCGACGGCGTCGTGCACGAGGCGTGCGAGGCCGTGATCGTCGCGACCGGCTCCGACGCGCTCGTGCCGCCGATCCCCGGACTCGCCGAGGCCGAGCCGTGGACGAACCGCGCCGCGACGACGAGCGGCGAGGTCCCCGGCGAGCTGCTCGTGCTCGGCGGCGGCGTCGTCGGCGTGGAGCTGGCGCAGGCGTGGAGCACGCTCGGCGCGCAGGTGACGCTGATCGAGGCGGGCGAGCGACTGATCGCGCGCGAGGAGCCGTTCGCGAGCGTGCAGGTGGCGGAGGGGCTGCAGCGGCGCGGCGTCGCGCTGCGGATCGGCGCGAGCGCGACGGCCGTCGCGCGCGCCGGCGACGGGCGCACGACGGTGACGCTCGAAGACGGCGACGAGCTGGCCGGCGAGCGCCTGCTCGTCGCGATCGGGCGCCGCCCGCGCACGCGCGATCTCGGCCTGGAGACGGTCGGGCTGGAGCCGGGCGAGCCGATCGAGGTCGACGACGCGCTGCGCGTCGCCAGACGTCCCTGGCTGTACGCGATCGGTGACGTCAACGGCCGCGCGCAGCTCACGCACATGGGCAAGCACCAGGCGCGCGTCGTCACGGAGGTCATCTGCGGCCGCGACGTGCGCGTCGGGAAGCTCGACGGCCAGCTCTCGCCGCGCGCGATCTTCACCGACCCCGGCGTCGCCGCCGTCGGGCACACGCTCGCGAGCGCGCAGGAGGCGGGGATCGCTGCGCATGCGGTCGATCGCGAGACGTCCGGCACCGCCGGCGCGAGCTTCCACGGCCGCAACGCGCCCGGCACGACACGCTTCGTGCTCGACACGCAGCGCGAGCTGCTCGTCGGCGCGACGTTCGTCGGCCCCGAGGTCGCCGAGCTGCTGCACGCGGCGACGATCGCGATCGCCGCCGACGTGCCGCTCGCCACGCTCGAGTACGCCGTCCCCGCGTTCCCCACGCGCAGCGAGCTGTGGCTCGACCTGAGCGCCGCGGGCTGATCCCCGCCGCCGGCGCGGTCCGCGTGCGGACTTGGCGCGTTCGCCGACCGCGTGGCCTGGAGAAGCCGGTGCATGTGACCGCGCGCGAGCCCGAACCAGCTCCGGTCGCCGCGCCCGGAATCGGCACGCGGCGGCGCGCGACGCGCGGGAACGACGGCATGGCGATGCGCGTGCTCCTGCTCGACCCGGCCGGCGGCAGCCTCGCGCGCTGCGCGGGGACGGACGGGATTCCTGCGACGGTCGAGACGGTGCTCGTCACCCCGCTCGAAGCGGGCGCGGTCGTGCTCGTGCACGCGGGCGTCGCGCTCTTGCGGCTCGACGCCGAGTGGGTGCCGTAACCCGCCGCCTCGGGCGGCGCTGCGCCGGTCCCCCTCCGGGGCCGCGTGCCCGGCCTCAGATCGCGGTGAGCAGCCCGCGCCCGATCCGCTCGCCGGCCGCCTCCAGCTCCGCGAGCGTCGAGGCGGCCGCCGCTTCGGCCAGTCCGAGCGCATGCCACGCGGCCTCCTCGAGCACGCACGCCCCGGCGAGCGCGATCGCCGGGACGCCGGCTTCCCCCGCCCGCCGCGCGACCTCGCCGACGAGCTTGCCCTCGCCGCTCTGCGCATCCAGCCGACCCTCGCCGCAGATCACGGCCGCGGCGCCGCGCAGGCGCGCGTCGAAGCCGACGGCGTCGAGCACGTACGCGGCGCCGGCAGCCAGCTCGGCGCCGTGCGCCGCCCACAGTGCGCCCGAAAGCCCGCCCGCGGCGCCGCTCATCGGCACGCCGCGCGGATCGCGCGGGAGCGCGGCCGCCTGTGCGTCGAGCC
Organism: Conexibacter sp.; assembly: GCA_035654055.1. Taxonomy (GTDB): domain Bacteria; phylum Actinomycetota; class Thermoleophilia; order Solirubrobacterales; family Solirubrobacteraceae; genus Conexibacter. The sequence goes on along the minus strand of DASRXW010000044.1, from coordinate 17,794 downwards.
GCGCCGCGAGCCGTAGCACGCCCGCGGCGTCGGCGCCCTTCTGCGGTCCGTAGACCTCCGCGCAGCGCTCCCACGGCGTGCGCACGTCGCACAGCATCACGAGCCGGGCGTCGCCGAGCCCGTGCGGCCGCAGCTCGGCGAGCGCGTCGAGCGCGCCCGCGCCGCCGTCGACCGTCGCCGAGCCGCCCACGGCCACGAGCAGCTCGCGTGCGCTGGCGTCGAGCGCAGCGGCGATCAGCTCGCCGGTGCCACGCGTGCTCGCGGCCCACGGATCGCGCTCCTGCGCCGCCAGCAGCGGAAGCCCGCTCGCGGCCGCCGTCTCGACGACGGCCGTGCGCCCGTCGCCGAGCAGCGCGAAGGACGCGGTCAGCGGCCGCCCGAGCGGATCGTGCGCCGGCGCCTCCACGACGCCCCCGCCACGCGCCGCCAGCAGGGCATCCTGCGTCCCCTCGCCGCCGTCCGCGACCGGGCAGCGATCGGCCACGACCCCGGTCCGCTCCAGCCCCCGCGCCACCGCGTCGGCCACCTGCGCTGCGGTGAACGTCCCCTTGAACGAGTCGGACGCGACGAGCACGCGGGGTGGGGTCAACCCCGTGGCCTAACGCGCATCCACGACCTCCAGCAGCGACTCGAGCCCGGCGAGGTCGCGCGCGTTGAAGGTGTAGAGGGGAAGGTCGTGTGCGATCGCCGTCGCGGCGATCAGCAGGTCGACCATGCGAGGACCTCGAGGCTTGCGGTCGGCATCGGCGACGGCGGCGAAGACGCTGCCGTAGACGCGTGCGCATGCGTCGTCGAACGGCAGCGCGTCGAAGGACGCCTCCGTCAACTGGATGCGCTGCTGCCGGCGCGCGCGCTCGGTGGCGTCGTCGATGGCGTGAGGTCCGGCGGCCAGCTCGGCGAGGCTCAGTGCGGAGATCGAGCCTTCGTCCGGGAGGCAGGCCGCCATGTTCAGCTCGATCACGACGGAGGTGTCGAGCAGGCCCCCGCCTGGTCGGATCTCAGCCACGCGGCGTCGGGTCCTGGTCGACGACGGCGTCGAGATCGGCGCGGAAGCGGTCGCGATCGATCGGCGGAAGGCTCGCGAAGGCGTCGAGCAGGGTGCGCATGTTGACCGTGCGCCGGCGCCCGACGGGCCTCAGCTCCCCGACGGGTACGCCGCGGCGCGTCACGACGAAGCTGTCGCCATGGTCGAGCGCGCGCATGATCTCGCCGCTGTTGTTGCGCAGCTCGCGCTGGGTGAGCTCCCGGGTCATGGCTGCGAATGTAGCACCAGTGCGACGTGCGGTCGAGCCCGAGCTTGTCGCCTTCAACGCCGGCAAGCGGGACCGCGGCGAGCTGTCCTCGACCGCATCCACGCCCGCGGGAAGGTCGCGCTCGTGCAGCCGAACGCCGGTTGAGGCGCTGCCGAGCCGCCGCCGCTGCCGCGCCGCGAGCGGACGCGCGCCGAGACACCGGATGATGGTCTGTTGACGTGGTGGAAGGGGTAGGCGCACGGCAAGGTGGACGACGCTGTCGGCAGGGACGAGCAGCGGCTGCCGCTGCATGGCGACGTCGACCCCGGAAGCCCGCGGACGCTTGCGGTGCGCGTGCTCGACGGGTCGGACTGCGCGACCTCGGCGTCCGCGCGGGCGCTGACGCGCGCATCGTTCCTGCGACGCGTCGTGCTCGGGGCGAGCGCGACGTCCGCCGTGACGGTCGCGGTGCTCGGGCTGCCTCCCGGTCCGGCCGCCTCCACGCCCTCGATGCAGGCCGACGCGTCGATCCTCAACTTCCTGCTGCTGCTGGAGCGCACGCAGGAGGCGTTCTACGCGCAGGCGCGCCTCCATGCCGAGCTGCGCGACGAGCTGCGGCAGCTCGTGGACGTCGTCGGCGCACAGGAGCGCGCGCACGTCGGGCAGCTCACCCGCGTGCTCGGCGGCGCGGCCGATCCGCCGCCGGTGCTCGAGCTCGCGTCGGCGACCGCCGACGCCGCGCGCGTCAGCGCCACGGCGGTCGCGCTCGAGGACCTCGTGCTGGCGGGCTACAACGGACAAGTGCCCAACCTCACGCCGGCCCGCCTGCGGCCGGTGCTGCGCATCGCGTCGGTGGAGGCGCGCCACGCAGCCTGGGCGCGCGACCTCGCGGGCGAGCTCCCGGCCTCGCTCGCCGCGGACAAGCCCGCCGCCGCCGACGACGTGCGTGCCGAGTTGCGGCGGACCCGCCTCCTCGTGAAGGAGCGGCCATGAGCCTGCCCGCGTGGCTGCGCGCGTACGACCGCGACGACGCCATCGCCGAGGCGTTCGGCGGCGCCCTGTCGCGCAGGCAGACGCTCCAGGCGGGCGCGGCGGGCGCCGCCGCGTTGACGGTGCACGCGCTCGCCGCCGACGCACGAGCAGCGGACTCGTCGGGCGCCGCCACCGGCGACGTCGCCGTCCTCAACTACGCGCTGACGCTCGAGTACATCCAGGCCGCCTTCTACAGCGAGGCCGAGCGCGCCGGCGTGCTCCACGGCCCGCTTGCCGAGCAGGCGCGCGTCGTGGGCGCCCATGAGCGGGCGCACGTCGCCGCGTTCCGCAGAGTGCTCGGGACGCGGGCGATCGCCGCCCCGCGCTTCGATTTCCGCGGCACGACGGAGGACCCGGCGGCCTTCCGCAAGACGGCGGTCGCGTTCGAGGATCTGGCGGTGGCCGCATACAAGGACCAGATCCCATTGCTCCGGCAACCCGCCTTCCTGGCGGCCGCGGTCGCCATCCACTCGGTCGAGGCGCGTCATGCCGCCTGGATCCGACGCCTCGCCGGCGTCCTGCCGGCGGCGAGAGCGTTCGACGAGCCGCTGCCCAGAGCCCAGGTGGCGCGCCTGGTCGCCTCCACGCGCTTCGTCGTCTCGCTTCCCAGGACCACGGGCACGGGCGCACCGCACCTCACCGGCTGAGGACGCCGTGCCCGCTGGACATCGCACCCGACTGCTCGCGCTTGCCGCCGGAGCGCTCGCGGGTGCCGCGACGGTGGCGAGCTCGCTCGCCGGCTCGCATGTCGGACCCGTCACGCCGCGTGCGGCTGCACAGACGATCGCGATCCCGCCGCCGAGACCGCTGAAGGCGGACCCGCACCTCGTGCGGTGGGCGCCGGTCGCCGCCGCCACCGTCGCTCGGGAGGAGCCGCGTGCGGAAGCGCGCCCGGTCGCGGTGGTCGCCCGCGGCACGCCCGAGGGCACCGCCAACGTCGTGCTCGTGCTCGGTCGCTCGCACGCGACGCCCGCAGGCGTGTGGCTGCGCGCACGGCTGCCCGGGGGCCGGCTGGGATGGCTGCCGCGGCGCGCACTCGGCGGCTACGTCGTCGTGACGACGCAGCTCGTCGTCGATCGCCGGCGCCTGACGGCCACGCTCCTGCGCGACGGGCGACCGGTCTTCCGCGCTCCGGTGGCGGTAGGGCGGCCGAGCTCGCCGACGCCGGCCGGTCGCTTCTACGTCCGTGACGTGCTGCGGGACTATCGCAGCGCGATGTACGGGCCGCTCGCGTTCGGGACCAGCGCTCGCGCGCCGGGGGTGACCGACTGGCCGGCCGGCGGCTTCGTGGGCATCCACGGCACGGATCATCCGGAGCTGATCCCGGGTCGTGTCTCCCATGGATGCGTTCGCCTGCGGAACCCCGACATCCGCCGCCTCGGCCGGCTGATGACGGTCGGCACGCCGGTGACGGTGCGGTGATGCGCCGGCGCTCGGTCGTGCTGGCGGCGCTCGTCGTGCTCGCTGTGCTCACGCTGTCCCCTGCACCGTGGCACATACCGAGCGAGGCCGCCGCAGCGGGTCCGGACTCCCAGCTCGTGCGCGCGTATCCGCTCGGTGAGCGACCGCTCTGCTGCAGACGGACCGCGGCTGCGCACGACACGGCGCCGCCAGGCGCCCCGCGCGCGACCACCGGCTCCGACACGGGCGCCGGCAGGTTCGCAGCGGTCGTGCTGGTGCTTGCACTCGCGCTGGCGGTCGCGCTCGGCTTCGCCGGCCGCCGCTTCAGATTCGAGGACGGAGCGTGGGTGCGCATGAAGCCGAGGCGGCGCCTGCGCGTGGGTCCCACCGTCCATCGCCGGGCGCAGTCGTGCGGCTTCCGCTACTCGACGGGGCGCGATGCGCTCGTGCCGCGCGCGCTGGGAGGGCGCTTCGGGCCGGTGCTCGCGCTGCGACCGAGCACGGCGCCTCCGCCGCCCGTGCCTGCCGAGCGCGCGCCCGACCGGCGGCAGCCCGAGCCGCTGCCCGATCATTTGATCGACGTCGCGTGCCGACGGCTGCCCCACCAGCACCACGGTGCCGTGCTCTGGCAGCTGACGGCGGTGGAGCTGCGTACGCGCTACGTCTGGGCCGAGCTTCTGCGTCGCCGCGGCGGTCCGCCCACCGCATCGCAGATCTCCGCGTTCCTGCATCGAATCGCCGGCGAGCTGAGCGAGGCCCGCGAGCCAGCCGACGCGATTGCCATGCTCGTCCACGCGCTTCCCGTGTTGAGCGGCGTCGCCCTGCCCGTGGGCATCCGTCTCGTCGTGCCCGACCCGGCGGAGCGCGGGACCGCGGTCGCCGCCGAGATGCACGAGCTGCTCGTCGCCCGGCATTGGCGCTCGGCGTTCGTCCCGCCGGCTGCGCCGCCGCTCGACGACCTGCGACGCCGGCTGCGGATCTGGGTCGCCGCCCACAACGCGCAGCGCGACGCCGGGGCGTCGTCGCAGCTCTGGCTGCCATTCCGGATGACCTCCTAGTCCGGCACCCGCTCCGACCCGGCGTACACGTTCACGCGACCGTCGCCGCGGGCGAAGCCGGCGAGCGTCATCCCGCGGTCGGCGGCCAGCTCGATCGCGAGCGACGACGGGGCGCCGACGCCGACGAGGATCGGCGCGCCGGCGACCGCCGCCTTCTGCACCAGCTCGAACGACAGGCGCCCGCTGACGCAGAGGATGCGCGCGCGCAGCGGCAGCAGGCCGTCGAGCAGTGCGCGGCCGATCACCTTGTCCATCGCGTTGTGGCGGCCGACGTCCTCGCGCACGAGCAGCAGCTCGCCCTGCGCGTCGAACAGGCCGGTCGCGTGCAGCCCGCCGGTCCGCGCGAACGCCGGTTGGTCGGTACGCAGGCGCGTCGGCATCGTCGCGAGCAGCGTGCGCGCGACGAGCGGACCGGACGTGGCCGCCGGCGCCTGCACCGCGACCTCCTCCAGCGCGCCCTTGCCGCAGACGCCGCACGACGACGTCGTGTAGAAGCTGCGCGCGCCGGGGTCACGCAGCAGCGGGCCGGCGACCTCGACGACGTTCGCGGCGAGGTCGGCGGCCGGGCCGGCGGCGCGCGGTGGCGCAGCCGGGATCAGTCCCTCGCCGTGCAGGAAGCCGAGCGCCAGCTCCTCGTCGTGGCCGGGCGTGCGCATCGTGACCGTCAGCGGCGTGCCGTCGACGCGGATCTCGAGCGGCTCCTCGACCGCGACGTCGTCGCGCACGTCGCCGTCGCGCACGATCGCGGCGGTCATGTGGGCGGCGGGGGGCGACGCGAGGGCGTCCTCCGGAGGCATCGCACCGGCGGCGGCCGGCTCGGCGCCGCTGACGCTCGCGGCGCCCTGTCCGTCGGCGCGACCGCTCACGCGCCGCCCGCGAGCGCCGGCGTCCGTGAGGCCCGCTCGCCGATCGGCCGCACGTCGACCGCGACGACCTTGTACTCCGGGCAGGACGTGTTGACGTCGGCCGAGGCGCCGACGAGCAGGTTGGTGCGCGTCGCGGGGAAGTGGAACGTCGTGAAGACGTGGCCGGGCTCGATGCGGTCGGTCACCTGCGCCGGCAGCTCGATCCGCCCGACGCGGCTGCGCACGGAGATCACGTCGCCGTCGGCGATCCACAGCCGCGCGGCGTCGTCGGGGTGCATCTCCAACACATCAGCGTCCATCAGCTCCACGTTGCCGGTGCGGCGCGTCATCGTGCCGGCGTTGTAGTGCTGGAGGCGGCGGCCGGTCACGAGGATCAGCGGGAACTCGTCGTCGGCGGCGTCGCCGGGTGCCTTGTAGGGCAGTGCGGCGAAGCGGGCGCGGCCACCGGCCAAGGCGAACTCCCGCTCGTAGAGGATCGGCGCGTCGGTGCCGTCGGGCGCAACCGGCCACTGCAGCCCACGCCGCCCGAGTCGCGCGTACGTGATCCCCGCCCAGTCGGGCGTCAGCGCGGCGATCTCGCGCATCGCGGCCGCGGGCGACTCCCAGCCCAGCTCGTGCCCGAGCGCGCGCGACACGGTCGCGATGATCTCGAAGTCCGTCCGCGCCCCGCCCGGCGGCTCGATCGCCGGCGCGACGAGCTGCACGCGCCGCTCGGCGTTCGTGAACGTGCCCGCCTTCTCGAGGAACGACGATGCCGGCAGGATCACGTCCGCGTAGCGCGTCGTCTCGTTCTCGAAGATCTCCTGCACGACGACGAACTCGAGCGACTCCAGCGCGTGTACGACGTGCGCGGTGTTCGGGTCGGTCTGCGCGACGTCCTCGCCGAAGATGTACATCGCCTTCAGGTCGCCGGCGACGGCGGCGTCGAACATGAGCGGGATCGTCAGGCCCTTGGTGCGCGAGAGCGGCACGCCCCAGGCGTCTTCGAACGAGCGCGCGACCGCCTCGTCCTCGACCGAGCGGTAGGCCGTGTACGTGTCCGGCAGCGCGCCCATGTCGGACGAGCCCTGCACGTTGTTCTGCCCGCGCAGCGGCAGCAGCGCCGAGCCGGGGCGGCCGACGTTGCCGGTCATCAGCGCGACGTTGCAGATGAGCTGCACGACCTCGGAGCCGTACTTGTGCTCGGTCACGCCGAGGCCCCAGGAGATGCAGGCGCTCTCGGCCTCGGCGTAGACGTGCGCGGCGCGCTCGACGTCGGCCGCCGGCACGCCCGCGATCGCCTCGACCGCGTCGGGCGCGTAGGCCGGCAGCAGCTCCAGCAGCGGCTCGAAGCCCTCCGTGCGCGCGTCCACGAAGGCGCGGTCCACGAACCCGTCGCGCTCGATCACGTGCGCGATCCCCAGCATCACGGCGGCGTTCGTGCCGGGTCGCGGCGCGAGGTGCAGGACGCCGTAGTCGGCCAGCTCGATCCGCCGCGGGTCGATCGTCACGAGCCGCATCCCGCGCAGCGTCGCCTGCTTGATGCGCGCGCCGACGACCGGGTGGCCCTCGGTCGGGTTCGCGCCGATCAGGATCGTCGCGCCGGCGTGGTCGAAGTCGGAGAACGAGCCGGTCGCGCCCGACAGGCCGAACGCTCTGCGCAGCGCGTAGGACGTGGGGGAGTGGCAGACGCGCGAGCAGTTGTCGATGTTGTTCGTGCCGATCGCGGCGCGCATCAGGCGCTGCATCGCGTAGCAGTCCTCGTTCGTCGCGCGCGAGGAGGCGAGCCCGGCGATCGCGTCCGGTCCGTGCGCGGCTCTGATGCGACCCAGCTCGCCGGCGATCCGCTCGACCGCCTCGTCCCAGCTCGCCGGTCGCAGCGGGCCGCCGCGCGCGTCGCGGATCAGCGGCGTCGTGAGCCGCTCGCGGTTGCGCGAGAACTGGTGCGCGAAGCGGCCCTTGAGGCAGGTGTGGCCCGCGTTGGCGGGGCCGTCGAGCGCGGGCGAGATCGACGCGACCCTGTCGTCCCGCACGTGCGCCTCCAGCCGGCAGCCGACGCCGCAGTAGCCGCAGGTGGTGGTGACGGTTGCGTCGAAGCGAGACATGGTCACCTCCGCGGGGCATCCAGCCCCGCGTCCTGATGGAGTCGTTCGGCGTCCGGCCGCCCGTGACCGGCAGGACCGCGTCCCGCCTCCAGCAACGAGACCTCCGTGATCGCGTCGGTCGGGCAGGTGTCGGCGCACGCCCCGCAGGCGACGCAGGCGGACGCGCGAAAGCCCTCGTCGAGCCCGGCGGCGACGTTCGCGTGGAAGCCGCGCCCGGTCGCGGTCAGCGCGAACGTCCCCTGCAGCTCGTCGCACGCGCGCACGCAGCGCCCGCACGAGATGCAGAGGTCGTGGCGGAACGCGAGGTACGGATGACGCACGTCCGGCTCCACCTTTGGGTGGACCTCGCCAGGCCAGCGCGGCTCGCCGACCTCCAGTGCGGCCGCGACCTGCGCCAGCTCCGTGTGCGGCGCCGGCGGCTCCGGCAGCTCGGACAGCACCAGCTCGACGACCGCGGCGGCGACGCGGCGCGCTGTCGCGTCCGCGGTGTCGATCGCCATCCCGTCGCGGCAGGGCGTCGTGCAGGCGGGGAGCGGTGCGGGCGACCCGGCGACACCCACGAGACAGACGCGGCACGCGCCGAACGGGTCCTGGCGCGCGTCGAAGCACAGCGTCGGGATCCAGCCGCCGGCGGCGCGGGCGGCGTCGAGCACGGTCGCGCCGCCGGGCATCGACACGGCGACGCCGTCGACCGTGACGTTCGTCATGCGAGCCAGCCTCCTTGCTCGTCGGCGGGGCGAGCGCGATGGCGAGCGGGAAGCGGGGCGCCGGTCACGCCGCCAGCCCCAGCTCGTCGGGGAACCAGCGCAGCAGCGAGCGGATCGGCGCCGGCATGCCGCCGCCGTGGGCGCACAGCGAGCCCAGCTCGAGCGTCTCCAGCAGCTCCTCCAAGCGCGCTCGCTCCACGAGCGCGTCGCCCGCGAACATCGCGTGCGCCCGCTGCAACCCGATCCGGCACGGGAAGCACTTGCCGCAGCTCTCGTGGGCGCCGAAGCGCAGCAGGTGGCGGGCGACGTCGCGCATGCTCGTCTCGTCGTCGAAGGCGAGGATGCCCCCGTGGCCGAGCATGCAGCCCTCGGCCGCCAGCGCGTCGAAGTCGAACGCCGTGTCGAGCCGCTGCGCCGGCAGGATCCCGCCGAGCGGGCCGCCGATCTGCACCGCCTTGAGCGCGCGGCCGTCGCGCAGGCCGCCCGCCAGCTCCTCGCACAACCAGCGCATCGAGACGCCGAACGACACCTCGTGGACGCCCGGCCGCGCGAAGCGCTCGTTGAAGCAGACGAGCTTCGAGCCGGGCGTCGCACCCGGCGACAGCGCGCGGTAGGCGTCGGCGCCGTGCGCCGCGACGAACGGCACGTTGCAGAGCGTCTCGACGTTGTTGACGACCGTCGGCATGCCGTGCAGGCCCGACTGGGCGGGGAACGGCGGGCGCGCGGAGACGGTCCCGCGCAGCCCCTGGAGGCACGCGAGCAGCGCCGTCTCCTCGCCGACGACGTACGAGCCTGCTCCCTCGACGATCGTCACGTCGAACGCGAAGCCGCTGCCGCGGATGTCGTCGCCCAGCCACCCTTGCGCGCGCGCCCGCTGCGCCGCGGCCCCCAGCGCCGGCTTCGACAGCGGGTACTCCGAGCGCACGAGCACGAAGCCGTGCGCGGCGCCGACGGCATACCCGGCCAGCGCCATCCCCTCCAGCAGCAGCTCCGGGTTCCACTCCATCAACTGCTTGTCGATGTAGGAGCCGGGGTCGCCCTCGTCGCCGTTGGCGACGATGAACGTCTCGACGTCGGGCCCGCCCGCCGCGCGCGCGAAGCCCCACTTCGCGCCGGCGGGGAAGCCGGCGCCGCCGCGCCCGCGGACGTCGGCCGCCTTCACGTCCTCCAGCAGCGCCTCGGGCGCGACGCCCTCCTCCAGCACGCGCCGCAGCCCCGACCAGTCGCCCGGCCGCGTCAGCACCGGCTCGGGGAGCGTGCTCTCCCACGCGGGCTCCTCCGCCGCGGTGCACGCACCGGCGAGCACACGCTCGACCACGCCCGGTCCGGCGTCGATCACGTCGCCGTCGCGCACCGCCGGGGAGCTGTGGCAGAAGCCGAGGCAGACCGTCTCCGCGAGCGACACGGACCCGTCGGCGGCGCGCTCGCCGAGGCCCACGCCGAGCCCGTCGCGCAGCGCGTCGACATGTGCGTCGCCGGTCGCGGCGAAGCACGCGGTGCCGGTGCAGACGCGCACGTGCCGCGCACCGCGCGGCTGCAGCAGATCGTCGTAGAAGGTCGACACGCCGTGGACCGCGGCCTCCGGCAGGCCCGAGCGCGCGGCAGCCGCCCGCCGATCCTCGTCCGTCAGCTCGCCGCGCAGCTCGATGGCTTCCTTCAGCACCTCGAGCGCGCTCGGCGCGTCGAGCGTGTGATGGCGCCGCACCAGCTCGACGAGGTTCCTCGACACCGTCCAAGCATCCTCGCCCGCGCGGCAGCGCGCAAACCGCCGCCGCTCAGCCGCCGATCGCCGACATCGTCCGCGCCGGCTGCACGAAGCCCGGCTCGTTGACGTGGTGCTTCAGCTCCTTGCGCCAGACGGCGTCGCGCACGATCGCCTCCAGCTCGTCGTCGCTCGCGCCCGCGCGCAGCGGACCCCTCAGGTCCGTCTCGTTGAGCGAGAAGAGGCACGTGCGCAGGCGCCCGTCGGCGGTCAGGCGGATGCGGTTGCAGTCGCCGCAGAAGGGCTCCGACACCGGGTTGATCAATCCGATCCGCCCGCGCCCGTCGGCGAAGCGGTACACCCGTGCGGTCGCGTGCGGGTCGCGCGGCTCGGGCTCCAGCGGGTGGAGCCCGTGGATCGCTGCGCGGATCTCGTCGCCGGTGAGGACCTGCTGCGGTCTCCACGCGTGGTCGCCGTCGAGCGGCATGAACTCGATGAAGCGCAGCTCGTAGGGGTGCTCGCGCGCGAATGCGACGAACGCGGGCAGCTCCTGCTCGGTGAAGCCCCGCAGCGCGACCGCGTTGACCTTGATCGGGTGCGCTTCCGGGAACGCCGCGAGCGCCTCCAGCCCGCGCAGCACCTGCGGCAGCGCGTCGCGACGCGTCATCGCGAAGAAGCGGTCGCGCTGGAGCGAGTCGATCGAGACGTTGAAGCGGTTCGCGCCGGCCGCGACGAGCGCGGCCGCGTCGCGCTCCAGCAGGAAGCCGTTCGTCGTGATCGACAGGTCGTGCACGTCGTCGATCTGCGCGAGCAGCGCCACCAACTGCGGGAAGTCGCGCCGCACGAGCGGCTCGCCGCCCGTCAGCCGCACGTCGTGCACGCCCATCGAGGCGAGCCGCGCGACGAGCCGCGCGATCTCCTCGAAGCGCAGCACGCCGTCGCGCTCGAGCCACGGCAGGCCGTCCGCCGGCATGCAGTACTGGCAGCGGAAGTTGCAGCGGTCGGTGACCGACACGCGCACGTCGCCGATCGTCCGCCCATGCCCGTCCAGCAGCGGTTCGCGCATCGCTCCAGCGTACCCGGCCGGTGCCGCCGCGGGCCGGGCGGTCAGGAGCCGGGCTTCAGCGCCACCAGGTGCTCCAGCGCGAGCGGGGAAGGTTGGGCGCCGGTCGGGTGTCCTGGAGGGCAGATGGGCATGCGACCTGGATCGAGCGAGCGGGGAGCGGGCGGCCGCTGCGGCATCGCCGTCGCAGCCGCCGTGGTGCTTGGGCTCGCGGCCGGTGGAGCGCAGGCGGCCCCCACGGGACCGGCTGCCGTCGGCCGGATCGTGAGCACACGGGCCGTGGTGGCCGCGCCGGCTCCGGTCGCGGGAGCGGCGGCGGCGCGCGCAGACGCCGGCGGCGCCGCCGCCGTTGCCACGGCCGCGACCACGACGCCGGTCGCGCCAGTCGTCACGCAGCGGACCGCGAGCGCGCACAGCGCCGCCGCCCACACGGCGACGATCGCCGGCTTCGCATTTCACCCTGCGTCGCTGACCGTCACGGCGGGCGACACGATCGCCTGGACGAACGAGGACGCCGCGCAGCACACCGTCACGGCGGACGACGGCTCGTTCGACACCGGCAGGCTCGGCAGAGGCGCGAGCGGCTCGCACACGTTCACGACCGCGGGCACGTTCGCCTACCACTGCGCGATCCATCCCTTCATGAAGGGGACGGTGACGGTGGTGGCCGCGTCGAGCGGCGGCTCCGGCGCGGGGCGGGCTGGGCAGCAGGCGAGTCCCGCCGGTGGTGGAAGCGCCTCGGCGGGCGCGGCGGCGGGGACGGCTTCCGCCCCCGCGGCCGCCCCATCGGCGCCCTCATCCGCGCCGGCCACGCTGCCGCGCACCGGCTGGGATCCGGCGGGCGTGGCGGCCGCCGGCGCCGCGCTGCTGCTCGCGGGCCTCGCGCTCCGCGCGCGCACGCGTCCCCTCTGAACGCACGAGGCCCGCCGGCGTCCATGCCGGCGGGCCTCGCGCTGCGCGTCCGTGCGCAAGCTCGGATCAGTGGCGATGCCGTCTCGGCGCCGGCTTCATGACCGCCTGCACGAGCAGGTCGCAGCCCTCGGTGTGGCTGCTGGTGGCGAACGAGCCGCCGAGCGTCGGCGTGAAGATCATCTGGTTGGCCCCGCCGCCGGTGCAGTAGAGGACGGACGTCGAGGTCGAGTCGATCCCGAGGTAGTCGCCCTTGTGGACCTTCAGGTGGGCGGGGAACTCCTCGACCTGGTTCGTGTCGTCGAAGCCGCGGCCGGCGACCTGCACGGTCGGGCCCGTGCCGGCGCCCTTGCCGAAGCCGGCGTAGGCGCCGAGCGACGGGTCGAAGCCGAGGTTGCGCAGCTGCGCCAGGCGGAACGTGAGCTGCCCGGGCGCGCCGGCACGGACGCGGAACTTCACGATCGTGCCGTCGCGCGGGGCGCGCAGCCCGCCGGGGACCGCGTCGCCCATGTCGATCGCGACGCGCGTGCAGGCCGGCGTCGGATCTTCGCTGCCGTCCTCCTTGCAGTTGTGCCCTGGGGCGGAGTTCGACGGCTCGTGGTCGAGCCGGATGCCGAACGTGTACGTCTTCGCCATGCCGGCGGCCGGCACGAGCATCAGCACGAGCGCGGCGAGGGCGGCGGAGACGACGGAGACGACGGAGACGGTGCGGGTGGTGCGGGTGGTGCGGGCCATGACGTTCCCTCCTGGTTGGTGTTGGCGTCCCTGACTTCCTGAGGGGATCGTCTTCGAGCGCCGGTGCCGCGTCGTTCGCCCGCATGACACGCGCTGTGTCGCGTGCGCGACACAGCCCGCGGCGTCCTGGCGGCCGGGTAGCGTTGGGCCTTCCGTCCGATCGCTCGAAGGGACTCGCCATGCCACCTTCTCGCCGACTCAGGGCACCCGCGGGACTTGCGCTTGCGCTCGCTCTGCTGCTCGTCGTCGTGGCACCCGCTGCCGCCGACAACGTCGTGGCCGACAACCAGATCGTCCAGGGCAACCTGTGCGTGGGCCTCTCATGCGCCAACGGCGAGTCGTTCTCGAGCAGATTGATGCGCGTCAAGGTCAGCGACACGCCGGGGATCAACCTCGTGCAGACGGGCGGGGGATTCGGCGACTACACGTGGGACGTCGCCGGCAACGAGGCGAACTTCTTCGTGCGCGACGTCACCGGCGGCAACCACCTTCCCTTCCGGATTCGCCCGGGCGCGCCGACGAGCAGCCTCGAGATCGCGGCGACCGGCGACGTCTCCACGCTCGGGATCCTGTCCCAGAGCGTGACCCCGGGTGCGCTCACGCTCAGCGCGGAGCCCAACGGGCCGGCGCTGCTCGCCGCGCTGCGGACGCTGCCGATCTCCCGCTACACGATCAACGCCGACACGACCAGCGCGGGTCACCTGGCGCCGGCGGGCGCCGACTTCCGCGCCGCCTTCGGCCTCGGCGCGAGAGACAGCCTGATCGCGCCTGCCGACATGGCCGCCGTCGCGCTCGCCGCCGTCAAGGCGCTCGACGCGCGCGTCACCGCGATCGGCCTGACGCCAGGGCCGCAGGGCGCCCCGGGGCCGCAGGGCACGACAGGCGCGTCCGGGCCGGCCGGCGTCGCGGCCGACCTGACGGCGGCGAACAGAAGGATCAGCGCGCTCCAGCGCTCGAACCGCAGACTGGCGAGCAGCGTGAGAACGCTCCAGCGGCAGGTCAGAGCGTTGCTGGCGAGGCGTTGAGCGCCGGCGCGGGCGGTGGCCTTCAGCCCGCTGCCCGCTGCGCCGCGAAGTCGGCGAACCAGTCGAGCGCGGCGGGGTTGCTCAAGGAGTCGCGGCTGGCGGCTTGCGCGGGTTCGGTCCCCTGAAGGATGCGCTTGACCGGGATCTCGAGCGCCTTGCCGGAGAGCGTGCGGGGGATCTCGGCGACGGCGTGGACCTCGTCGGGGACGTGGCGGGGAGAGCAGTCCTGGCGGATGCGGGTGGCGATCTGCCTGGTGAGGTCGTCGTCGAGCGTCGCGCCGTCACGCAGCACGACGAACAGCGGCATCCAGCCGTCGACGTCGACGACGAGCGCGTCGGTGATGTCGGGGAGGGTGAGGACGGCGCGGTAGATCTCGGCCGTGCCCATGCGGATGCCGCCGCGGTTGATCGTGGCGTCGGAGCGGCCGTAGATGATCGCGGTGTGGCGCTCGGTCAGCTCGATCCAGTCGCCGTGGCGCCAGGTGCCGGGGTACATGTCGAAGTACGACTCGCGGTAGCGCTGGCCGGTCGGGTCGTTCCAGAGATACAGCGGCATGGATGGCATCGGCTCGGTGATCACGAGCTCGCCGACCTCGCCGACGAGCGGTCTGCCGTGCTCGTCCCATGCCTCGACCTTGCAGCCCAGCGAGGGGCCTTGCAGCTCGCCGCGATAGACCGGCAGGGTCGGGACGCCGCCGACGAACGCGGTGCAGACATCGGTGCCGCCGCTCGTCGAGAACAGCCACGTCTCGGCGCCGAGCTGGTCGTAGACCCACTGGAAGCCCTCGGGTGCCAACGGGGAGCCGGTCGAGCCGACGGCGTGCAGCCTCGTGAGGTCGCGGCCGTCGGCGGTCGGCTCGATCCCGTCCTTCATGCAGTTCGCGATGAAGCTCGCGCTCGTGCCGAACGTCGTGACGCCGGCGTCGGCCGCGAGCTGCCACAGCACGCCCATGTCCGGCCAGCCCGGGCTGCCGTCGTAGAGCACGACCGACGCCGGCGTCAGGAGCACGCCGACGAGGAAGTTCCACATCATCCAGCCCGTCGTCGTGAACCAGAAGACCCGATCGTCCCGCTGCGCGTCGAGGTGCAGATGCTGCTTCTTCAATTGCTCGAGCAGGATCCCGCCCTGGCCCTGCACGATCGCCTTCGGCAACCCCGTCGTCCCGGACGAGTACAGGACCCACAGCGGGTGGTCGAACGGGACGCGCTCGAAGCTCAGCTCACCGTCCCCCGGGCCGAGGAAGTCCTCCCATCCAACGGTCCCCGCGAGCGTCGCATCGGCGTCGAGGTACGGCAACAGCACCGTCGCTCGCAGCGACCCCATCTGCGCCATCAGCCCCGCCACGACCTCGCGCCGATCGAACGCACGGCCGTTGTAGCGATACCCGTCGACCGCGAGCAGCACCGTCGGCTCGATCTGCGCGAACCGATCGACCACCGAGCGCGCACCGAAGTCCGGCGAGCACGACGACCACACCGCCCCGATCGACGCGCACGCGAGCATCGCCGCGATTGCCTCCGGGATGTTCGGCAGATACGCCACGACCCGATCGCCGCGCCCGACGCCCTGCGCGCGCAACCCCGCCGCGATCCGCGCCGTCAGCCCCCGCAGCTCGCCCCACGACGTCGCCGCCAGCTCGCGCCCCTCGCCCGCATGGCGGATCGCGACCTCGCCATCCGCCCGGTCGCGGAAGACATGCTCGGCGTAATTGAGCGCCGCGTCCGGGAACCACTCCGCCCCCGGCATCGCGCGCGCACCCAGCACGCGCTGCGGCGATCCGTCCGCCCGCACGTCGAAGAAGTCCCAGATCGAGCGCCAGAAGCCGTCGACGTCCTCGACCGACCAGCGCCACAGCTCCTCGTACGAGCCGAACGAGCGCCCCAGCCGCCCCTCCAACCACCGCGCGTAGCACGTCAGCCACGCCCGCTCCACACGCTCGGGCGACGGCCGCCAGAGGATCGGAGGGGCGGCGCCGCTCACGCCGCGCTCGCCCTCAGGATCAGCTCGCAGTAGCCGTCGGCGATCTGCTCGGCGCTGAGCCGCCCGCGCAGGCGCAGCCACTGCGGCGTGTGGTTGACCATCCCGAGCAGCGCGCGCAGCGTGAGGCCGCGGTCGGCGAAGGCCATCGTCCCGTCCTGCTCTCCTCGTGCCAGCACGTCGTCGAGGATCTTCTCGAACGCCTTGCGCTGGCGGCGCACTTCGCGCCACTGCGGCTCGCGCTCGATCACGTGGCGTTCCTGCGCGAAGACCAGCATGTGGTCGCGGTGCGTCGCGATGTGCGCGAGCCACGCGCGCAGCAGCTCGTGCAGGTGCTCGGTCGCGGGCGCCTCGCGCGCGACGATCGCGCGCGCCTGCTCCAGCAGCGGCTCCATCAGCGCGTCGCAGATGCGGAAGAGGAGCTGCTCCTTGCTCCCGATGTAGTGGTAGAGCCCGCCCGCCGCGAGGCCGGTCGCCTCGGTCAGGTCCTGCATCGAGGTCGCCTGATAGCCGCGCTCGGCGAACAGGCGCGCGGCGGTCGCGATCACCTCCTGCTGGCGGCGGTCGTAGCGGGCGCGCAGGGCGGGACGGGTGGGCGGCGAGGCGGCGGCCATCGCCGACACCGTAGCGCAGAACCGAACGGCCGTTCGAAATTAGAGCAGGCGTTCGGTATCGTGATGCGCATGGACTTCGACCTGTCGGACGACCACCGCCTGATCCAGCGCACCGTGCGCGACTTCGCGACGAACGAGGTCGCGCCGGTCGCCGAGGAGCTGGACCGCGAGAAGCGCTTCCCCTACGAGCTCGTGCGCCAGCTCGGCGAGCTGAACCTGATGGGCATCCCGTTCCCCGAGGAGGTCGGCGGCGGCGGGGGCGACACGCTCGCGTACACGCTCGCCGTCGAGGAGCTGACGCGCGTCGACTCCTCCGTCGCGATCACGCTGTGCGCGCACACGTCGCTCGGCACGCAGCCGATCTACCTGTTCGGCAGCGAGGAGCAGAGAGCGGAGTGGCTGCCACGGCTGTGCTCGGGAGAGCTGCTCGGCGCGTTCGGGCTGACCGAGCCGGAGGCGGGCTCGGACGCCGGCAACGTCAAGACGCGCGCCCGCCTCGACCACGGCGAGTGGGTGATCGACGGCGCGAAGCAGTTCATCACGAACGCCGGCACCGACATCTCCGGCGTCGTCTGCATCACCGCGAAGACCGGCGACGACGAGATCTCCAACCTGATCGTCCCCAACCACACCCCCGGCTACGAGCAGGGCCAGCCCTACCGCAAGATGGGCTGGAACGCGTCCGACACGCGCCCGCTCACGTTCACCGACTGCCGCGTGCCGGAGGACAACCTGCTCGGCCCGCGCGGCGGCGGCTTCAAGCAGTTCCTGCACGTGCTCGACATCGGCCGCATCGGCGTCGCCGCGATGGGGCTCGGGCTCGCGCAGGGCGCGCTCGACGAGGCGCTCGCGTACGCGAAGGAGCGCAAGGCGTTCGGCCAGCCGATCTCGCGCTTCCAGGCGATCCAGGGCAAGCTCGCCGACATGGCGACCGAGATCGAGGCCGCGCGCCTGCTCGTCTACAAGGCCGCCCTGCTGAAGGACCGCGGCGAGCGCTTCACGCTCACCGCCGCCCAGGCGAAGCTGAAGACCGGTCGCCTCGCCGTCCGCTGCGCGGAGGAGGCTGTGCAGATCCACGGCGGCTACGGCTACATCGAGGAGTACCCCGTCTGCCGCTTCTACCGCGACGCGAAGATCCTCACGATCGGCGAGGGGACCGACGAGGTCCAGCAGATGGTGATCGCACGGGCGCTGGGAGCCTGAGCGAGCATGGCGGCCGGCGCCCCGCAGCCAACGCCCCCCCGCGCGGTGCGGATCCGCGAGGTCGGCCCGCGCGACGGCTTCCAGAACGAGCCGGAGGTGATCGCCACCGGCAAGAAGGTGCGGCTCGTCGAGCTGCTCGCGCGCACGGGCCTGCAGCGCATCGAGGTCACGAGCTTCGTGCGCGC
>DASRXW010000043.1:0-5346 GCA_035654055.1 Conexibacter sp. | reverse complement strand
GTGATCGCCATCACGACGAGCGTGAGCGCATTCGTCACCCAGGCGGCGATCCGCAGCATCGTCACGAGCAGCTGCCCGCGCGTGCGTCCCCAGCCGCTCACCGGCACCTCCGCCTCCCAGCGCGGGATCCCGGCGAGGTCGGAGACGGTCACGAAGCGGAAGCCGCGCGCCCTCAGGCGCGGGATCAGCTGCGCGAGCGCCGCGACCGTCTGCGCCCGGCGGCCGCCGGCGTCGTGCAGCATCACGATCCCGCCTTCCGCGCCGCGCGGCGTCGCGGCGTCGACGATCGAGCCGACGCCCGGCTGGCTCCAATCCTCCGTGTTGTACGTGGAGAGCGCGATCGCGTAGCCGTGGCGCGCGATGTCGCTCCAGGCGCGCACCTCGGCGGGCAGTGCTTCGGCGGTCCCCGCGGAGTAGGGCGGCCGCACGAGCCGCGGCCGCACGCCGGCGATCCCGCCGATCGCGCTCTCCGTCATCGCGATCTGCTCGTCGCGCTCCCAACCGGGCAGCTGCGCCAGGTCCGGGTGCGTGAACGAGTGGTTGCCCAGCTCGAAGCCGTCGCGGTGGAGCAACCGCACGAGCTCCGGGTACCGAACCGCCTGACTGCCGACGACGAAGAACGTCGCCGAGACGTGGAAGCGCTGCAGCACGCGCACGACCTTCGGGGTCCATTCGGGGCTCGGCCCGTCGTCGAACGTCAGCGCGATGCGCCGCCCGAAGGGCGGCTCGGTGGAGCGCAGCGTCGTGCCGGAGGCCTGCAGGACCGGCAGCTGGCCGGCGATCGGCGACGGGCCGGCGGCGCCCCCTCCCGTGCCGCTGGGGCCGACGGTCTTCGTCGTGAAGCCCTGGACGAGCAGCAGCACGACGAGCATCCCGATGCAGAAGCCGAGAATGAGGCGATGCCCGGGCGGGTTGCCCGAGCGCGGGGTGGCGGTGGGGACGCTTGCGCGGCGACGCCTCACGAGCGGTCGTCTGCCGGCGTCCGCACGCGGACGACGCGCGGCCGACCGGCCGCAGAGGCGGTCGGCGCCACGGCCGTCGAGGTGAGCGCGGCGGCAGGGGCCTGCGGCACGAGCAGGCGGGCCGCGACGGGCGCGCGCATCGGCGTCAGCGTGGCGAAGCCCGTCGCGCCGGCGACGAGGCCGGCGAGCCAGCCGGCCGTCAGCAGGACGGCGAGGACGCCGAGCAGACGCAGGAGACGATGGCGACGCCCGTGCTCGTCGAGGAACACGGGCCGCTCATGACCCGCGGCATGCCACGGCGACGACGCTGCCCCGGAGTGCTCGTCGCGAGAAGACCACATGGGCGACACTATTAACACGGCCGCGGCCCCCATTCACGTTCTGATTCGATGATTATTGTGTTAGGCGTTGCCATCGCCCGGAATCGGGCCCCGGCACGACACTATCCTCGGATCGATGCCCAGGCTCGACCGTCGCCCGTGGCGAGCGGGCGGCAGCCTGCGACGCCCGGCGCTTCTCGCGACGCTCGCAGCGCTCGCAGTGACGGCGTGCGGCGCGCAGACACGACCGGCCGACGCCCGCGTTCGGCCGCAGGTGCGGGTCGACCAGATCGGCTTCGCCGCGGGGAGCGACGCGCGCGCGCTGCTGCTCGCCGCCGCTGCGCCGCAGGGCGCGCGCTTCGCCGTCGTGCGAGCGGACGGCGCGACGGTGCGCACGGGAGCGCTCGGCCGCGCGCTCGGCGGCTGGAACGGGCGCTACCGCGCCGTCGTCCCGCTCGCCCTCGGCGCGCTCCCCCGGGGCAGCTACCGCGTCGAGGTGACCTCCGGCGGGCGGGTCCTCGCGACCTCGCCGTCGTTTCGCGTCGACGCGGCCGCAGCGCTCTACGCCCCCTTCGTCGGCAACGCGGTCCGCTTCCTGCGCGCGCAGCGCGACGGCGCGCAGGTCGACCCGTCGCTGCTCGCCCGACGGCCCTCGCACCTGCTCGACGCCCACGCGGCGCGCTACGCCGCGCCCGTCTATCGCGGCGAGCTGCTCGCCGGGGCGCTGCGCCCGCTCGGCGGGACCGTCGACGCCAGCGGGGGGTGGTTCGACGCGGGCGACTACCTGAAGTTCTTCGAGACCGCCTCGTTCAGCGAGGTGCTGCTGCTGCAGACGCTGCGCGATCGCCCGAGCGCGTTCCCCGACCCTGCGGCGGCGCGCGCCGAGGCGCGCTTCGGAATCGACTGGCTGCTGCGCATGTGGGACCCGCGCCGGCGCCGGCTCGCCTACCAGGTGGGGATCGGCGACGGCAACGCGCACGTGCTCGGCGCGCACGACGTGCGCTGGCACCTCCCGCAGAGCGACGACCACCTCGGCGCACGGCCGGGGAGCGCCGCGTACTACGTCGAGCACCGGCCCGCCTTCGTCACCAGCGGGCCCGTCAGCCCGAACCTCGCCGGCCGCGGCGCAGCCGCCTTCGCGCTCTGCGCCCAGGTCTTCGCCACCGAGGACCCGGCCCTCGCGCGCCGCTGCCTCGACGCGGCGCAGACGCTGTTCGGGGCGGCGCGCACCCGCCGCGTCGGCCGGCTCACGACCGCGGCGCCGTATGACTTCTACGCCGAGCAGGAGTGGCGCGACGACCTCGAGCTCGGCGCGGTCGAGATCGCTCGCGCGCTCGCCGCCGGCGCGGGCGGCCAGTACACGCACGCGGCGGCGATCTACCGGCGCACCGCGGCGCGCTGGGCGGACGCCTACCTGCGCAGCCCGCTCGACGGCAACGACACGCTCAACCTCTACGACGTCGCCGCGCTCGCCCACGGCGAGCTGCTGTGGACGATCGACCGCTGGGACGACGCGGACCTCTCGGTCGGGCGGGGCGAGCTGCTCGCCGACCTCCACGACCAGCTCGCCCTCGCCTCTCGGCTCGCGGCGCGCGACCCGTTCGGGCTCGGCTACCGCTACGCGGACGGGGACGTCGGCCAGCACGCGCTGGGTCTCGCGCTCGAGGCGCGGATCTACGACACGGCCGCGCGCTCGAGCAGCTTCGCCGCCTTCGCCCAGCGCCAGCTGGACGTCGTGCTCGGCGCGAACGCCTGGGGCAGCTCCTGGATCGTCGGGGCCGGGACGGCGTTCCCGCGCTGCCTGCACCACCAGGTCGCCAACCTCGCCGGGTCGCTCGACGGGCGCGGCCCGCTGCTGCTCGGCGCGGCGGTGCCGGGGCCGGCGAGCGACGCCGCGCTGCGCGGCCTGGGCGGCGCGCCGGAGGGCGCGCGCCGCTGCCCGGCGCACGCCGGCGATCCGTACGCGCCGTTCGCCGGCCGCGGCGCGCGCTTCGTCGACGCGGTCGCCGCCTCGCCGAGCGTCGAGCCCTCCGACGACGCCGCCGCGCTGGCGCTCGCCGCCTTCGCGCAGGCTTCCGGAGGATGATCGCCCGCGCGCTCGCCGCCGGCGCGGGCGTGCTGCTCGCGCTCGCCGCGCCGCTCGCGGTGGCGCGCCAGTCGGGCGCGCACGTCCGGCCGCTCGCCGTCGGGCGCGGCCTCCCGGCGCCGGGCCCGGCGCCGGCGGCCCGCATCGCGATCGACCGTCCAGCCCCGGGTCCGGTGCCGGCGGCCGACATCGCGGTCGACCTTGCCCCGGGTCCGGCACCGGCGGCCGACATCGCGGTCGCGCTCGACCGCCCGATCGCCCGCTTCCGCCCCGGCGCGGCGCTCGGTGCGGGCCTCGACGGCCACGACCACGCGTCCACGCACCAGATCTACACGCCCGCCAACGTGCACGCGATGGCGTCCGTCGGGCTGCGCCCGATCACCTACCGGCTGCGCACGGAGCTGGCGGTGGAGGCATGGCACTGGAACGTGCGCGGGTCGTGGAGCGACCCGCGCCACCGCCAGGGCTACTGGACGTCGTCGACCGTGCCGGGCACACCGTTCGACGTGACGTACGGCTACCGCCTCCCGCGCCGCGGCAACACGTTCGACCAGGCCAACAACGACGGCTACTCGCGCCTCGACGACGGCGACGCGCGCACGTTCTGGAAGAGCGATCCCTACCTCGACCCGCTGCGTACGCACGAGCCCGGCGCGCGCCACCCGCAGTGGATCGTCGTCGACCTCGGCCGGCACCCGCAAGCGGTCGACGCGCTCGAGCTCGACTGGGGCGCGCCGTACGCGCGCCGCTTCCGCGCCGACTACCTGGCGACGACGGATCCGACCTACCAGACGGACCTCGCCGGCGACGTCTGGCATCCCTTCCCGCACGCGGCGTTCGCCGGCCGTCCCGGCCGTCAGCTCGTGCGCCTGGCGGACGCGCCGCTGCCCGTGCGCTTCGTGCGGATCCTGCTGCTCGCCAGCTCGCGCACCGGCCCGCGCGGGTCGCGCGACGTGCGCGACCGCTCCGGCTTCGCGGTGCGCGAGCTGCGCGTCGGCGCGATGGCCGGCGGCCGCCTGCACGACGTGCTCGTCCACGCCCCGTCGAACGCGCGCCAGAGCCCGACGTACGTCTCCTCCAACGACCCGTGGCACCGCGCGAGCGACCGCGACCCCAACGTCGAGCAGCCGAGCTTCACGCGCGTGCTGGCGAGCGGGCTCACCTACCGCCTGCCGCTGCTCGTGCCCGTTCCGCTCCTCTACGGGACGCCTGCCGACGCGGCCGGGGAGCTGCGCTACCTGCACCGCCTGCACGTGCCGCTGCGGGGCGTCGAGCTCGGCGAGGAGCCGGACGGCCAGCTCGTCGCTCCCGAGGACTACGGCGGCCTCTACGCCCAGTTCGCGCAGGCGCTGCGGCGCGTCGACCGCCGGGTGCCGCTCGGCGGCCCCGGCTACCAGACGCAGATCCCCGACTGGACCTGGTGGCCGGACCGCCACGGCGACACGTCGTGGACGCACCGCTTCCTCGCCGAGCTGCGCGCGCACCGGGCGCTGCGCGACTACGGCTTCTTCTCGTTCGAGTGGTATCCGTTCGACGACGTCTGCGGACGCCCGACCGCGCAGCTCGCAGCCGCGCCCGGCCTGCTCGCGACCGTGCTCGCCAACCAGCGCCGCGCCGGCCTGCCTGCGCACGTGCCCGTGCTGATGACCGAGTACGGCTACTCGGCCTTCGCGGGACGCCCGGAGGTCGACCTCGCGGGCGCGCTGCTGAACGCAGACACCGTGGGCGCCTTCCTGGCCGGCGGCGGCACCGCCGCCTACCTCTACGGGCTGGAGCCGGACGTGCTGCTGCGCGAGGTCCACCGCTGCGACACGTGGGGGAACCTCACGCTGTTCGTCTCCGACGCCGCGCGCCGCATCCGCTTCCCGGTCGCGACCGCCTGGGAGACGCGCATGCTCACGCACGACTGGACGGCGCCGCGCGACAGCACCGAGACGATGCTCGCCACCACGGTCGCCGGCCCGCCGACCGTCTCCGC
>DASRXW010000042.1:0-5435 GCA_035654055.1 Conexibacter sp. | reverse complement strand
CCGGCAACCCCAGATCGAACAACGACTCCACCTGCCCACCCCAAAAGCCGCAACACCCGAAACCACCTCCAAATCACCCGATTTACAGGCAAATCATCCCCTACACCCCGAACAGAACCAACCCACTACTTCCGGGGCAAGGGACTAGGAGGGAGGCGGATGTCGCGGCGTCCGGTGCGAGCGCTGCAAAGTCCGGAAGCTGCTCCCCCCTCACCGCCGCCGCAGCACGACCCGCCCGCCGCGCGACGGCGTGAGCGTGATGCCGGTGAGGCGCATGCGCTCCTCGCGGCTCGGCGCCGGCTCGACGTCGAGTGCGCTGAACGCGGTCTTCAGCACGGTGCGCAGCTGCACGAGCGACAGCGATGCACCGATGCAGTGGCGCACGCCGCCGCCGAACGGCATGTAGGAGTAGGGCGCGGGCTTGTCGCCGAGGAAGCGCTCGGGCCGGAACGCGAGCGGGTCGCTCCACAGGTCGCCGCGGCGGTGCATCGTGGTGAGCATCGCGCTCACGACGGTGCCGGGCGCGATCGCGTAGCCGCCGAGCTCGATCTCGGTCGTCGCCGTCCGCAGCGCGTCGATCACCGACGGCCGCGATCGCAGCGTCTCGGACACGACCGCGTCGAGGTACTCCGTGCGGCCGCCGCCGGCCAGCTCTGCCACAAGTCGCGCGCGCTTGCGGGGTGCGGGAGAGTCGCTCGAACGCCCCACGTGAGCGCGTTGGCGGTCGTCTCGTGCCCGGCCATCAGCGATGTCGGGCCCGGCGGGAGCGTGCCCGCACGAGGCGCTCGTCCCCTTCCCCCCATCGGTCGAGGATCGCTGAGCGGGCAGCGCTCCGCGCCGGGTGTTGGGTGTGCGAGACGCCCGTGACAAGGTACGTTTGCGGCGCGCCACGCCGGACGTGGCGCATGCCAGGAATCCCCGAGCCGAATGCTCTCGCTCCCCATCCAACTGCTGCTCGTCGAGGACGATCCCGGCGATGCGTTGCTCGTCGAGTCGCTGCTTTCCGGCGTGGCGCCGAACGTCGACGTGATGCGCGTCGGGAGGCTGCAGGAGGCGGAGGAGATGCTGTCGAGCCCGCCCGGAATCGACTGCGTGCTGCTCGATCTCGGCCTGCCCGACGCGATGGGGCTCGAGGGTGTCGAGCGGCTGCGCGCCGCCGCGCCCGACGCGGCGATCGTCGTGCTGACCGGGTACGACGACGAGCAGCGCGGCATCGACGCGCTGTCGCGCGGGGCGGAGGACTATCTCGCCAAGGGCAGAATCGACGGGCCGCTGCTCGCGCGCGCGATCCGCTACGCGATCGAGCGCTGCCGCGCGGACCGTTCGCAGCGCGAGCTGATCGAGGCGCGGCTCCATGCGCGCGAGAACGCGCGGCTCGAGCGCGGGCTGCTGCCGCAGGCGCTCCTGCGCGACCCTCGCATCGCGCTCAGCACGACCTACCGCCCGGGGCGCCGGCGCTCGCTCCTCGGTGGCGACTTCTACGACGCGGTCGAGCTCGACGACGGCACGCTGCACGTGCTGATCGGCGACGTCAGCGGCCACGGCCCCGACGAGGCCGCGCTCGGGGCGTGCCTGCGCGTCGCCTGGCGCACGCTGATGCTCGCGCAGCGGCCGCCCGACGAGGCGCTCCCGCTGCTGCAGGAGGTGCTGCGGCACGAACGCCACGCGCCGGCGATCTTCGCGACGCTGTGCATGCTGAGCGTCGCGCCCGACCGTGGCACGGCCGAGCTGCGCGTCGCCGGGCATCCGCCGCCGGTCGTCGTCGACCGCGACGGGCTGCGGACCGTCGCGGTCGTGCACGTCAGCCCGCCGCTCGGCTTCGTCGAGCCGGGCGGCTGGCGCGGCAACGCGCTGCGCTTCGAGGGCGACTGGGCGCTGCTGCTCTACACCGACGGGCTGATCGACGGTCGCATCGGCGAGGGCTCGGAGCGCCTCGGCGAGCAGCGGCTCGTCGAGCTGCTGGAGCGGCGCGTGGACGGCGACGTCGGGCGCCTGGTCGACGCCTCGCCGCTGCTCGACGAGCTCGTCACGGAGGTTGAGCGGCTGCACGGCGGGGACCTCACCGACGACGTCGCGATGGTCGTCGTCGTGGCAAGGCGGGACGGATGACGGAGGAGCGGGAGCGCGTGCCTCGCCCGCCGCTCGTGCGGCGCCTCACGACGAGCCAGTGGTTCGCGCTGGCGGCGAGCGTGCTCGCGCTCGTGACGGCGATCGGGACCGCGCTCGGCGTGATCGCGATCGTGCGGCTGACCGATGCGCGCCGGGTGGTGCTCGACCGCAACGGCCCCGCTGTGCTCGCGCAGACGAGCCTGCTGACGGCGCTCGTCGACCAGGAGAGCGGCGTGCGCGGCTACGCGCTCAGCGGCAACCCGCAGTTCCTCGAGCCCTACCGCAGCGGCCGCGTCGCCGAACGCGACGCCTTCGCCCAGCTCGCGCAGCTGACGCGGGACGCGGACATGGCGCAGGTGCGCCGCAGCACCGCGCTCGTGCGCGAGCGCGCGGACGCCTGGCACAGCGCCTACGCCCTGCCGGTGATCGCGAAGGTGCGCCGCATGGGGGCGAGCCTCGTCGGCGGTCCCTCGCCGACCGCCGGGCGCCGGGCGTTCGACGCGTTGCGGACGGCGCTCGCTCGGCAGGCCTCCGAGCTCGAGCGCCTGCGGACCGAAGGGCGGGCGCATCTGACGCGCACCGCGACCTTCCTCACGGCTACGTTCAGCGCGATCGTCGTGCTGATCGCGATCGGGCTCGCCGGCGCGCTGCTGGCCCTGCGGGTGACGACGACCCGCCCGCTGCGCCAGCTCGGCCGCAGCGTGCGGCGGGTCGCGCGCGGCGAGTTCGACCACGAGATCGCCCGCGCCGGCGCCCGCGACGTCGTCGACCTGGCGGATGACGTCGACACGATGCGCCAGCGCATCGCCGCGGAGCTGTCGAGCCTGCGCGCGGCGCACGAGCAGCTCGACGAGCAGGCGCGCGAGCTGACGCGCTCGAACGCCGAGCTCGAGCAGTTCGCCTACGTCGCCTCGCACGACCTGCAGGAGCCGCTGCGCAAGGTTGCGAGCTTCTGCCAGCTGATCGAGCAGCGCTACGAAGATCAGCTCGACGACCGCGGCAGGCAGTACATCGCGTTCGCCGTCGACGGCGCGAAGCGCATGCAGCAGCTGATCAACGACCTGCTCGACTTCTCGCGCGTCGGCCACGGCCCGGCCGACCAGTCGGTCGTCGCGGGCGACGTCGTGCTGCGCCAGGCGCTCGCGAGCCTCGCCGAGTCGATCGAGGAGAGCGGCGCGCAGGTCGAGGCGGGTCCGCTGCCCCCGCTGCGGGGCGAGCCGGCGCTGCTCGCGGCGGTCTTCCAGAACCTGATCGGCAATGCGCTGAAGTTCCATGGCCACGGGCCGCCGCACGTCGCGATCTCCGCCGAGCGGAGCGACGGTGATTGGCTCTTCACGTGCGCGGACGACGGCATCGGCATCGAGTCCCAGTACGCCGAGCGCATCTTCCTGATCTTCCAGCGCCTGCACGCGAAGGACGAATACGCCGGCACCGGCATCGGCCTCGCGATGTGTCGCAAGATCGTCGAGTACCACGGCGGCCGCATCTGGCTCGACACCGCTGCGCCCGGCGGCCGCACGACGTTCCGCTTCACCCTGCCCGCCATCGACGAGGAGCCCGGATGAGCCTGCCCCAGCTGTTGAACGCGATCGACGTCCTGCTCGTCGACGACGACCCGGGCGACACGCTGATGATCCGCGAGGCGTTCGAGCACAACAAGGTGCGCAACGCGCTCGCGTCCGTCGCCGACGGCGTGCAGGCGATGCAGTACCTGCGCAGAGAGGGCGAGTACGGGGACGTCTCGCGCCCCGACCTGATCCTGCTCGACCTCAACCTGCCTCGCAAGGACGGACGCCAGGTGCTCGCCGAGATCAAGGGCGATCCCGTGCTCAGCACGATCCCCGTCGTCGTGCTGACGACGTCGCACGCGGAGGAGGACGTGCTGCGCAGCTACCAGCTGCACGCGAACGCCTACGTCACGAAGCCGGTCGACTTCGAGCGCTTCATCGAGGTCGTGCGCCAGATCGACGAGTTCTTCGTGACCGTGGTGAAGCTGCCGACCCAGTAGCCGAGGGCGACAGGCCGGGCCCGCGGCTCCTCAAGCGGAATGAGTTCCGCTTCTGCTACGATCAGAAGCGGAACCAAGTCCGCTTACAGCCAGGAGGCCCCGCATGTCGACCACCGCCGTCCAGCCGCTCGCCGGCACGTACACCGCAGATCCGATCCACTCCAGCTTCGCCTTCGCCGTCCGTTACATGGGCGTCTCGACGTTCCGCGGCACGCTCGGCGAGGTCGCGGCGACGCTCACCGCGGGCGCAGACGGCGTCGCGCTCGACGGGACCGCGCAGGTCGAGTCGATCTCGATCCGCACGCCGCAACAGTTCCGCGACCACGTCCTCGCGGCCGACTTCTTCGACGTCGCGAACCATCCGCAGGTCGCGTTCCGCTCCACGCAGATCGAGCTGACCGAGGACGGCCGCGCGGTCGTCGACGGCGAGCTGACGCTTCGCGGCACGACGCTGCCGGTGCACGCCGAGGGCAGCTGGGCGCCGGAGGCGGAGACGCTGAGCGGCCGTCGCGCTCACCTCGCGCTCGAGACGACGCTCGACCGCACTGCCTACGGCCTGAGCTGGAACGCCGACCTGCCGGCCGGCGGCAAGGCGCTCGCGAACGACGTCACGCTGACCGTCGAGCTCGCGCTCGTTGCGGCTGCCGAGGAGGCATAGCGACATGCGGGTGCTCGGCATCTCCGGGAGCCTCCGGCGCGACTCCCACAATCGCGCGCTGCTGCGCGCGGCCGCGGCAGCGCTTCCGCCGGGCGCGGAGCTCGTGGAGTTCGATCGCGTCGCCGAGCTGCCCGCCTACGACGAGGACCTCGACACGGCGCCAGCACCCGAGCCGGTGCGGGCTTTGCGCGAGGCGATCGCCGACGCCGACGCCGTGCTGATCGCGACGCCGGAGTACAACGCCTCGCTCCCGGGTGCGCTCAAGAACGCGCTCGACTGGGCCTCGCGCCCGCACGCGACGAACCCGCTGCGCGCCAAGCCGGCCGCCGTGGTCGGCGCCAGCACCGGCCTGTTCGGCGCGGTGTGGGCGCAGGCCGAGGCGCGCAAGGTGCTGGCGACGATCGGGGCGACGGTGCTGGAGGCCGAGCTGCCGGTGGGTCAAGCCCATGACGCGTGGGCGCCCGACGGCACGCTGCACGACCCCGAGCTGCGCGCCGCGCTCGGCGAGATCGTCCGCGATCTCGCCGCGGCGGCCGCCGTGTCGGAGGCGGTCCCCGCTGGCGCGTACGCCGGCACGCGCGGCGCGGAGGCGGCATGATGCACCCCGGATGGCATCGACACCGCGCGTCCCCCGGCATCCGCCCATCGCACCCCTCGCAT
>DASRXW010000041.1:0-17066 GCA_035654055.1 Conexibacter sp. | reverse complement strand
GCTGAGAAGCGGCGTGACGACGTTCTCGGGCTGCAAGATCGACAAGGTCGGGACGGGCTACCAGTTGAGAGCGAGCGACGGGACGCTGAGCGTGACCAGCGGCGCGTTCAACGTGACCGCGGGCACCGCCACGAGCCTCGTCTTCACGACGCAGCCGGGCGGCGCGGCGCGCAACGCGTCGCTCAACCCGCAGCCCGTGGTGACCGCGGTCGACGCCGGCGGCAACGTGGCGACCGGCTACAACGGCAACGTCTCGCTCTCGATCGTGCCGGGGACCGGCGCGTCGAACGCCTCGCTGAACAACTGCAACGCGAACCTCAGCAGCGGCGTCACGACGTTCAGCGGCTGCAAGATCAACAAGAGCGGCACGGGGTACATCCTGCAGGCGAGCGACGGCACGCTGTCCGTCGACAGCAACCCGTTCACCATCTCCTAGCCGGTCTCACGCTCCACCGTCGGGGCGCGCGTTGCTAGGGTCGCGGCGTGGTTGCCGCCGCCGACGCGCTCCGCCATACCGCCCTCCACGACCGCCACGTCGCGGCGGGCGCGAGACTCGTGCCGTTCGCCGGCTGGGAGATGCCGGTCCAGTACGCGGGCGTGCGTGAGGACCACGTCGCGGTGCGCGAGCACGCGGGCGTGTTCGACGTCTCCCACATGGGCGAGGTCGAGACGCGCGGACCGGGCGCGCTCGCGTTCCTGCAGCGGGTGCTGTCGAACGACGTGGCGAAGATCGCGGTCGGCGGGGCGCAGTACAGCGTCCTCTGCCGCGAGGACGGCGGCGTGCTCGACGACCTCTTCACCTACCGCCTCGGCGAGCAGCGCTTCCTCACCGTCACGAACGCCTCCAACCACGGGAAGGACCTCGCATGGCTGCGCGCGCACGCGGCCGGCTTCGACGTCGAGCTGCTCGACCGCATCGACGACTACGCGATGCTCGCGCTGCAGGGCCCGGCCGCGCGCGGGCTGCTCGCGCCGCTGCTCGGCCCCGGCGAGGAGCTTCCGGCGCGCTTCCGCACGGCCGAGCTGACCGTCGCCGGCGCCCCGGCGCTCGTGTGCGGCACCGGCTACACGGGCGAGGACGGCGTCGAGCTGCTGTGCGCGCCGAGCGCGGCGCCCGCGCTGTGGGACGCGCTGCTCGCGGCCGGCGTCCTGCCCGCCGGCCTCGCCGCGCGCGACACGTTGCGGCTGGAGGCGTGCTTCCACCTCTACGGCAACGACCTGATGGAGTCGCGCGGTCCGATCGAGGCCGGCCTCGGCTGGTGCTGCAAGGAGGAGACGGGCTTCGTCGGCGCCGATGCCGTCGCTGCGACGCGCGCCGCCGGCCCCGCCGAGCTGCTCGTGCCGTTCGCCTTCACGGGTCTCGGCATACCGCGGCAGGGCAACCCGGTCGTCGGCGGTGGCGAGGTGACGAGCGGGACGCTGTCGCCGTGCCGCGGCGTCGGCATCGGGATGGCGTACGTGCCCGCTGCACACGCGGCGACGGGCACGGCGATCGAGATCGACGTGCGCGGCAAGATCCGTCCTGCGACGATCGAGGACAAGCCGCTCTATTCACCGGCGCATCGAAAGGGAGGGACCAACTGATGGCGGGCGACTACCCTGAGGGACTGTTCTACCACCCCGAGCACGACTGGGTGAAGATCGACGTTGACGGCGAGGTCGCCACGTTCGGCATCACGTGGTACGCGCAGGACTCGCTCGGCGAGGTCGTCTTCTTCGACCCGCCGGAGGTCGACGCCGAGGTCAAGGCGGGCGAGAGCTACGCTGAGGTGGAGTCGGTGAAGGCCGTCTCCGACGTGATCGCGCCGATGTCGGGCGAGATCGTCGAGGTCAACACGGACCTCGCCGACGCGCCCGAGCGCATCAACGACGATCCCTACGGTGAGGGCTGGATGGTGAAGGTGCGGCTGACGGAGCCGAGCGAGCGCGACGCGCTGCTCGACGCGGCCGCCTACCAGGCCCAGCTCGGCTGAAGCAAGCCCCGCCGACCTGACCCGCGACCCGAGAGCCGACAGTGACCACGTACACCTCCGCAACCGACGCCGACCGCCGCGCGATGCTCGACGAGATCGGCGTCATGTCGATCGAGCAGCTGTTCGCCGACATCCCGGGCGCGCTGCGGCTCGACCGTCCGCTCGCGCTGCCGGCGGGGATGGCCGAGCAGGAGGTCTATGAGCACCTGCGCGAGCTGGCGGGCCGGAACGTGTCGTGCGAGGACGAGGTCAGCTTCCTCGGCGCCGGCATGTACGACCACTACGTGCCGTCGCTCGTCGACACGCTGCTGTCGCGCTCGGAGTTCCTGACCCCCTACACGCCGTACCAGCCGGAGATCTCGCAGGGCGGGCTGCAAGTCATGTTCGAGTACCAGACGGCGATCTCCGAGCTGACGGGGCTGCCGGTCTCGAACGCGTCGGTCTACGAGGGCCCGAGCGCCGTCGGCGCGGCGGCCTATCTGGCGAAGCTGACGAACGGCCGCCCGCGCGTGCTCGCCTCGCGCGGTGTGCACCCGCACAGCCGCGAGACGCTCACGACGCTCGCGCGCGGGGGCACCGCCGGCGCAGCCGGTGGTCCGCAGACGGTCCAGGAGATCCCGCTGAAGGACGGCGCCACCGACCTCGATGCGCTGGTCGCCGCGCTCGGCCCGGACGAGGACGTCAGCGCCGTCGTGCTGCAGCAGCCGAACTTCCTCGGCGCCGTCGAGGACGTCGCGGCCCTGACCGGCGCGGCAAAGAAGGCCGGTGCGATCGTCATCTGCGCCTGCGACCCGATCCCGCTCGGGATCCTCGAGCCGCCCGGCGCCCAGGGCGTCGACATCGCCGTCGGCGAAGGGCAGACGCTCGGCAACCGGCTCGACTTCGGCGGCCCGTCGTTCGGCTTCTTCGCCGCCGCGCAGGAGCACCTGCGCAAGCTGCCCGGACGGATAGCGGGGGAGACGGTGGACGTCGACGGCAAGCGCGGCTTCGTGCTGACGCTGCAGACGCGCGAGCAGCACATCCGCCGCGAGAAGGCGACCTCCAACATCTGCACCTCGCAGGCGCTCAACGCGCTCGCCGGCGTCGTGTACCTGAGCTGGCTCGGTCGCCGCGGGCTCGTCGAGCTGGGCGAGCTGCTCTTGCAGCGGACCGCCTACGCGCGCGACGCGCTGTGCGCGCTCGACGGCGTGTCGCTGCTGCACGGCCAGCCGGTCGTGCGCGAGCTGGCGCTGCGGATCGACGGGGACGTCGAGCGCGTGGTCGAGCGGCTCGCCGGGGAGGGGATCAACGCCGGCTATCGCCTGGGTCGTGCGTATCCCGAGTACGAGGACGGCCTGCTCGTCGCGATCACCGAACGCCGCACGCGCGCGCAGATCGACCGCTTCGCCGAGGCGCTCGGCCACGCGCTCGCTGCCGAACGCGGCGCCGCGACGGCGGGGGTGGGCGCATGAGCGCCGCCGAGCAGCCGCGCGCCGCGCGCGGGGGCGGCTCCGCCATCGCCGCCGCCGACGACACGCTGACGATCTACGAGCGCTCGCAGCCCGGCCGCCGCGCGTTCGTCGCACCCGCGCTCGACGTGCCGCAGCGGCCCCTGGACGAGCTGCTGCCGGCGCGCTTCCGTCGCACGACGCCCGCGCGGCTGCCGGAGATCTCCGAGCCGGAGCTGGTGCGCCATTACCACCGTCTGTCGAAGCGCAACTTCGACCTCGACACCGGCTTCTATCCGCTCGGCTCCTGCACGATGAAGCACAACCCGAAGCTCCACGAGCGCGTCGCCGCGCTGCCCGGCAACGCGCGCCTGCACCCGCTGCAGGACGTCAAGCGCGCACAGGGAGCGCTGGAGCTGATGTGGAACCTGCAGGAGGCGCTCGGCGAGATCGCGGGCCTGCCGCACGTCTCGTTGCAGCCGTCCGCCGGCTCGCACGGTGAGCTGGCCGGCGTGCTGTTGACGCGCGCCTACCACGAGGACCGCGGCGAGCACCGCACGAAGGTCCTCACGCCGGACACGGCGCACGGCACGAACCCGGCGACGGTGACGATGGCGGGCTACGAGGTCGTGAAGGTCGGCACGAACGCCGACGGCGGCGTCGACGTCGAGGACCTGCGCGCGAAGGCCGACGAGCAGGTGGCGTGTTTGATGCTCACGAACCCGTCGAC
This sequence comes from Conexibacter sp., assembly GCA_035654055.1. Lineage (GTDB taxonomy): Bacteria > Actinomycetota > Thermoleophilia > Solirubrobacterales > Solirubrobacteraceae > Conexibacter. The sequence continues at coordinate 12,936 of DASRXW010000041.1, read as the reverse complement.
GCTCGGGCTGTTCGACCCGAACATCGCCGAGATCGCCGAGATCGTCCACGGCGTGGGCGCGACGCTCTACTACGACGGCGCGAACCTCAATGCGATCATGGGGATCACGCGTCCGGGGGACATGGGCTTCGACATCGTGCACTTCAACCTGCACAAGTCGTTCACGCAGCCGCACGGCGGCGGCGGGCCGGGCGCCGGCCCGATCGCGGTGTCGGAGCGGATCGAGCCCTACCTGCCGCGGCCGCAGGTCGTGCGCCGCGACGACGACGGCCCCGCGTTCGACCTCGACGAAGCCCGTCCGAAGTCGATCGGCAAGCTGCGCGGCTTCCAGGGCAACTACGGCGTGTTCGTGCGCTCCTACGCCTACATCCGCTCGCTCGGCGCGGAAGGGCTCAAGGAGGTCTCTGAGGTTGCGGTGCTGAACGCGAACTACCTGCTCGCGCTGCTCAAGCGCGAAGGGGTCGCCGAGTACCTGCCGGTCGCGTACGACCGCATCTGCATGCACGAGTTCGTGCTCTCGGGCGCGCCGATGAAGCGCGAGCTGGGGATCAGAACCTTGGATCTCGCGAAGCGGCTGCTCGACTACGGCGTCCACCCGCCGACCGTCTATTTCCCGCTGCTGGTCGACGAGGCGCTGCTGATCGAGCCGACGGAGACCGAGACGAAGGAGACGCTCGACCGCTTCGCCGCGATCATCGCCGCGATCCTGCGCGAGGCCGCCGAGGACCCCGAGATCGCCCGCAACGCGCCCTACTCGACGCCGGTGCGCCGCCTCGACGAGGCGCGCGCGGCGAAGACGCCGGTCCTCCGCCAGCCCCTCTAGCGGCGCGCGGTCAGGCCGCGCGCCGGCTCGTGACGATGACCTCGGCGCCCTTCGCGGGGATCATCGTGACGTTGCGGTGCAGCACGCGCTCGGGGCGCTGGTCCGGCGCAGCCATGTCGGTGCGGCGGGCGATCGCGCGCAGCACGACGCGCTGCTCGGCCATCGCGAGCGTCGCGCCGAGGCAGCGGCGGATCCCGCCACCGAACGGCACCCACGTGTAGGTGCCCGGCTTGACGCCGAGGAACCGCTCCGGCCGGAACGAGAAGGGGTCCGGGTAGACGTCCTCGCGGTGGTGCAGCAGCGCCACCGAGATGAGGATGTGGCTGCGCGCGGGCACGCGGTATTCGCCGAGTTGCCACGGCACCGTCACGCGCCGGCCGGTGATCGGCACGACCGGGCGGTTGCGCATCGTCTCGTGGATCGTCGCCTCGACCCAGTCGGCTCCGTCGTCGTCCTCCTTCGCGGCGCGCACGCTCTCCCGCAGCCGGTCGTACGCGGCCGGGTTGCGCAGCAGCCGCTCGAACGTCCACGCGAGCGAGTTGGCGGTCGTCTCGTGGCCGGCGAGCACGAGCGTCAGCAGCTCGTCGCGCAGCTCCTCGTCGGTCATCGGCTCGCCGTCCTCGTCGCGCGCGGCGAGCAGCAGCGAGAGGATGTCGGTGCGGTCCTCGGCGCCCTCGCTGCGGCGCGCGGCGGCGATCACCGCGTAGAGTTCGCGGTCGAGGCCGTCGAGCAGCCGCTTGACGATCCCGACGGGCTCGTCTCTGCCGATGTTCATCAATTCGGCGACCTGGCCGACCGGCGTCGTCGTCAGCGCCGACAGTCTCAGGATCGTCGTGCGCAGTCCGTGCTCGGGCGTACCGGGCGCGGGCGTGCCCTCGACGCCGAAGATCCCCTGCATGATCACGTCGAGCGTGACCGCCTGCATGCGGGGGGCGAGCGCGAACGGGGTCCCGAGCGGCCAGCTGTCGATCTCGCGTTCGGCGACCTCGGCGATCATCGCCGTGTAGCGCTCGACTGCCTCGCCGTGGAACGGCGGCAGCAGAAGCTTGCGCTGGCGCATGTGCGCCGGGCCGACCGTCGTGAGCACCGAGTTGGGCCCGACGATCGGCCGCAGCGGCGACTCGCCGGCGGTCGAGATCGCCAGCTCGGGGGCGGTGAAGAGGGATCTGACGTGGTCGGGGTGGGTGATGAACCACGTGTGGTCGTCGGCATATCTGCGCCGCATCGGGAAGCGCAGCGCGAACGTCTCGCCGAGCTCGCGGCGCGTCTTGAACAGCAGCGGCACCTGACGCACGCTGAAGCGCAGCGCGGTGAGGCCGCGCGCGAGCGTCAGCGCCGGTGGCAGCTTGAGCGGCGCGCTGTCGTCCGGGGCAGGGCCGGAGGGGGATGGAGGGGCCTCGCCGATCAGGCGCGGCCGGGTGGGGGCGTCGGGGCTGATCGTGGCGGTCATGCGTCCGATTGAACCAAGGTCAAAGCCCACTTGCGACAGTACGGGCCGTACTGTGCGCGATCTCACACAAGCCTCCTCGGCGAGGGATCGCGCGCGGAGCGTCCCGGCAGGACGCTGCGGGCAGCGGATCGGGCGCGGGCCGGCCCCGGTCGATACGCTCCCGCGCCGTGCGGATCTTCTCCGGCATCCAGCCGACCGGGCGCAAGCACCTCGGCAACTACATCGGCGCGATCGAGCAGTACGTCCACCACCAGGACCAGGGCGAGGCGATCTTCTGCATCGTCGACCTGCACGCGACGACGGTCCCGTACGAGCCGGGCGAGCTGCGCGAGCGGCTCTACGACACGGCGGCGATCCTGCTCGCCGCCGGCCTGAACCCCGAGCGCTGCGTCTTCTTCCGCCAGGGCGACGTGCCCGAGCACAGCGAGCTGACGTGGCTGCTGTCCAGCGTCACCGCGTTCGGCGACCTCAACCGCATGCACCAGTTCAAGGAGAAGGCCGGTGCACAGCGCGACCTCGTCTCCGCGAGCCTCTTCACCTACCCGATCCTGATGGCGGCCGACGTGCTCGCCTACCGCGCCGACACGGTCCCCGTCGGCGACGACCAGCGCCAGCACATCGAGCTGATGCGCGACGTCGCGGAGCGCTTCAACGCCCGCTTCGGCGACACGCTCGTCGTCCCCACCGGCGTCTACCGCGAGGTCGGCGCGCGCATCATGGACCTGCAGGAGCCGCAGCGGAAGATGTCGACGACGGGCGGCACCGAGCAGGGCACCGTGCTCGTGCTCGACGATCCCGCGACGATCGAGCGGAAGTTCAAGCGCGCCGTCACCGACTCCGGCACGGAGATCCGACGCGATCCCGGGAAGCCGGGCATCTCGAACCTGATCGAGATCCTCGCGGCGGTGCAGGGCACGTCCTTCGAGGCGGTCGAGGCCGCGCACGCCAACTCGCGCTACGGCGACTTCAAGCTCGCCGTCGCGCAGGCCGTGATCGAGCACCTGCGCCCCGTCCACGAGCGCTACGACGGGCTGCGCGCGGACGAGCCCGCGCTCGAGGCGATCCTCGCCGCGGGCGCCGAGAAGGCGCGCTCGCTCGCCGCGCCCGTGCTCGCCGACGTGCGCCGCGCGATGGGCGTCGGTCCCGTCGCCTGAGCGGGCCGCGCCGGCTCGCCGCCGTCGGCCCGGCTCGCTGGACGCGCGGAAGGCGGCGTCGCCCGCGCGGCCGACGGTCGCCGGGTCCCGCGATAGCTTTTGTCGGTGCGCGCCGCCGACCTCGATCTCGACCTCGATGTCTTCGCCGGGCCGTTCGACCTGCTGCTGACGCTCGTCCTGCGCGAAGAGGTCGACCTGCTCGAAGTCGACCTCGCCGACGTCGTCGTCACGTACATCGACTTCCTCGAAGCGCGGGGCGAGCTGGACCTCGACCTGGCGACCGAGTTCCTCGTGTTGATCGCGGCGCTGCTGGAGCTGAAGTCGCGCCTGATGCTGCCGGGCGAGGAGCAGGAGCTGCTCGACCTGGAGCCCGGCGAGGCAGCCGAGGAGCTGCTCGCGCGGCTGCTGGAGGCGCACCGCTACCGCGGCGCCGCCGAGCACCTCGCCCGTCTCCTGGAGCAGCAGTCCGGCTACCGCTTCCGCTCGGCCCCCCTTCCGTCGATGCTGCGCCGCTCGACGCTCGCGGACTCCGAGGCCGTCTACGACTCGGCCGTGCTCGGCAGAGCGCTCGGCGGCCTGCTGCGGATGCCGCCGGAGATCTCGCTGCACCACGTCACGGTCCAGAGAGTCACCGTCGTCGAACGCCTCAGACATCTGCGCTCGCTGCTGTCGCGGGGACGCTTCTCGTTCGAGGAGGCCGTCGCGAGAGCCGATCGGGTGACCGTGGCGGTCACGATCTGGGCGCTGCTCGAGCTCTACAAGCGTGGCGAGGCGACGTGGGAGCAGGACGAGCCGTTCGCCGACATCACCGTCGAGGCGCTCGCCGAGCGTCCGTGGCCGGACCTCGCCGGGCCTGCGACGGGCGCCGAGCCGATCCGGACTCCGCACGTCGAGCCCGACGCCGCGGAGGTCGCGGTGGCGGCCGTCGAGCCGATCGGGGCGTCCGCATGATCGAGCTCGCCGGCACGCTCGAGGCGCTGCTGTTCCTCTGCGCGGATCCGGTCCCGGCCGCCGCGCTGGCCGAGGCGATCGGCATCGAGGACGATGAGGCGGAGGAGGCGCTGCAGGCGCTCGCGGCGTCGCTCGACGCCGACGCGCGTGGACTCGTCCTGCGCGAGCTGTCGGGCGGCTGGCAGCTCTCCTCCCACCCGGAGGCCGAGGAGGCGGCGCGGCGCCTGCTGGCGAAGCCGCGCACGCCGCCGCTGACGCCGGCGCAAGCGGAGACGCTCGCGATCGTCGCCTATCTCCAGCCCGTGTCGCGGCCCGAGATCGCCCGCATCCGCGGCGTCAACGCCGAGTCGGCCGCGCAGACGCTGATCGAGCGGGGGATGATCGAGGAGGCCGGTCGCTCCCAGTTCGGTGCCGTGCTGTACCGCACCACGGACCTCTTCCTGCGCCTGTTCGGCCTCCAGAGCGTCGACGAGCTGCCCGACGTCACCGCCTGGGACCCGACGCCCGAGGTCGCCGCCACGATCCGAGAACGGCTGTTGAGAGCCGGCGAGGCGCGCCTCGGCGTGCCGGCGGCGGCGCAGCCGGCGGAGGGGCGGGAGGGCGAGCCCGAGCCCGCCCCGGTCATGCCGATCGCCTGATTCGACGACCACTGTCCGTTCGTACATCCATGCGATGCACAGACGGACAGTGCTCAGCCGGCGACGGCGGCGAGCAGTTCACCGGCGCGGCTCGGGTCCTGCGTGAGCGCGCCGCCGACGCCCACGGCGACCGCGCCCGCCGCGAGCCACTCGGCGGCGTTCGCGGCGGCGATCCCGCCGGTGGGGAGGAGCGGCGCGTCCGGCAGCGCGGCCAAGAGGACGCGCAGATCCGCGGGGGTGAGCCGGTCGGCGGGGAAGAGCTTCACGAGGTCCGCGCCCGCCCGCATCGCCGCGTCGATCTCGGTCGGCGTGAACGCGCCGGGCATGGCGGCCGCGTCAGCGGCGTGAGCCGCCACCACCACCTCCGACCGCAGCACGGGCGACAGCAGGAAGCGCGCGCCGGCGTCCAAAGCCCGCACGGCGTCCTCGGCCGTCATCACGGTCCCGGCGCCTACGAGCGCGTCCGGAAAACGGGCAACCAGGGAGGAGATCGCGTCCAGCGCCCTGGGCACGCCCAAGGGGATCTCCACTACGTCGATGCCACCCTCGATGACCGCCGTTCCCACGCGCACGGGCTCGGAGCACCGCAGGATCCCCACCACCCGCCGAGCAGCGATCCGCGCGACCACCTCGGCGCGGCCGCCGGACGTCACGACGCCCCCGCAGCCGCCTTCGCCGCCAGCTGCCCGCACGCCGCATCGATGTCCCGTCCACGGGTCAGCCGCACCGTCGCCTCCACGCCGTTCGCCTCCAGCACCTCGCGGAAGGCGGCGATCGCCTCGCGGCCGGACCCGTCGTACACGGACCCGGTCGGGTTGTACGGGATCAGGTTGACCTTGTAGATCCGGTGATCGAGCAGCTCCGCCAAAGCGAGCGCCTGCTCGTAGCGGTCGTTCACGCCGGCGAGCATCACGTACTCGACGAAGACCGTCCTGCGCTTCGCCTCGTAGAACTCCTCGCACGCCTCGAGCACCTGCTCCAGCGGATAGCGGTCGTTGACGGGCATGATCTCGGAGCGCAGCGCGTCGTCCGGCGCGTGCAGCGAGAGCGCCAGCCGCAGCGGCATGTCGCTGTCCGCGAGCCGCAGGATCCCCGGGATCCAGCCGACCGTCGAGATCGCCGTTCGCCGAGAGGTGATCCCCAGGTCGGGCAGCTTCCGGCACGCGGCGAGCACGTTGTCGAGGTTCATCATCGGCTCGCCCATGCCCATGAAGACGCAGTGGTCGACCTCGGTCATGCGGCGGAAGTGCAGCGCCTGGTCGAGGATCTCCGACGCGGTCAGGTTGCGGCCGAACTTCATCGCGCCGGTCGCGCAGAAGCTGCACGTCAACGGGCAGCCCGACTGCGAGGACAGGCACAGCGAGCGGCGTCCGTCTCCGTAGCGCATCAGCACCGCCTCGATCGACCGCCCGTCACGCGTCGAGAACAGCGCCTTCACGGTGCCGTCGCGCGCATGCGCCTCGTGCTCGAGCGTCAGCGACGACAGGGGCACCTCGGCTGCGAGCGCCTCGCGCAGTCCCACCGGCAGGTTCGTCATCGCGTCGTACGACCCCGCTCCCCGCGCCGTCCACTCCCACACCTGTCTGGCGCGGAAAGCCGGCTCGCCGCGGGCGGCGAGCATGCGGTCGAGCAGTTCGAGGTCCACAGCCGTATCGTGGCAGCTCATGCGCCTTGCCAAGTTCCTCGCCCACGCCGGCATCGCCTCGCGCCGCGGCGCCGAGCAGCTGATCGCCGACGGCCGCGTGACGGTCGGCGGCGCGGTCGTGCGCGACCCGGCGCGCGACGTCGACGCGGCGAGCGGCGTCGCGTTCGACGGCGAGCCGGTCCGCGGCGCCGAGTCGCGCGTCGTCTACGCGCTGCACAAGCCGGCCGGCGTCGTCTCGACCGCGAGCGACACGCATGGGCGCAGAACCGTCGTCGACCTCGTCCCCGCCGAGCGCCGCCTGTATCCGGTCGGCCGCCTCGACGCCGAATCGACGGGGCTGATCCTGCTGACGAACGACGGCGACCTCGCGAACCGCCTCACGCACCCGCGCTACGAGGTGCCGAAGACCTATCGCGCATCGCTCGGCGGCGCGGCACTGACGGACCGCGCGCTGAAGGCGCTGCGCGAGGGCGTCCAGCTGGAGGACGGCATGACGGCGCCCGCCCGCGTGCGCCGCCTCACGCCCCATCAGCTCGAGCTGACGATCCACGAGGGCCGCAACCGCCAAGTCCGCCGTATGTGCGAGGCGATCAGACGGCCGGTGCGTCAGCTCGTGCGCGTCCGCTTCGGCACGCTCGAGCTCGGCGACCTCAGACCGGGGAAGGCGCGGCGACTGACGACGACGGAGCTGGTTGCGCTCGCCGCCGCAGCCGACGGGACGGCGCGTTGATCTGGCGGCCGATCCGCGGCGCGCCGACGCTCTGAGAGAATTCCGCGGCCATGCGACTGTTCGCGCTGCGAGGCGCCATCACCGTCGAGCACAACGACGCCGAGGAGATCCTCGCGGCGACGGACGAGCTGATGCGCGAGCTGATGGCCCGCAACGGGCTCGACGCGAGCGCGCTCGTCAGCTGCCTTTTCACGCTCACCGAGGACCTCGACGCCGAGTTCCCGGCGAAGGCCGCGCGGCGGATGGGCCTCAGCGCCATCCCGCTCATGTGCGCGCGTGAGGTGCCGGTGCCGGGTGCGCTGCCGCGCGTGATCCGCGTGCTCGTGCATTACTACGCCGACGAGGACCACGCATCGCGCCACGTCTACCTGCGCGACGCCAGAGCCCTCCGCACCGACCTCGAGTCGGCACAATAGGGTCCCACCGCCCGCCCCGACACCGGACGCTCATGGCCATCGAGTTCGCCGACAAGATCCGCCGCCTGCCGACCTACCCGACCGCGGGCGGCTACGCGCTGGGCGACGAGTACGCGATGCTCGCGAGCAACGAGGCGCCGTTCGGCCTGCTGCCCGGCGTCCACGACGCGGTCGAGCGCGCGCTGCGCAACGCCAACCGCTATCCCGATCCCTCGAACATGCGGCTGCGCAGAGCGCTCGCCGCGCGCTTCGACTTCGCGCCCGAGCGGATCGCGATAGGCAGCGGCTCGTGCGACATCCTGCTGAGCGCCGCCGAGGCGCTGCTGGAGCCAGGGGCGGAGCTGATCTACGCGTGGCCGTCGTTCTCCGTCTACCCGCACATGGCGGCGGCGACCGGCGCGCGCGCGATCAGAGTCCGGCTCGACGCCGAGCACCGCCACGACCTCGACGCGATGGCCGCGGAGATCACGGTCTCGACGCGGCTCGTGATCGTCTGCAACCCGAACAACCCCACCAGCACCGCCCTGCCCCTGGCCGACATCGAGCGGTTCGTGGAGGTCGTGCCGCGCAACGTCTGCGTGCTCGTCGACGAGGCGTACTGCGAGTTCAGCGTGCTGGACGACCCGGACGCGTCGCTCGAGCTCGTGCGCCGCCACGCGAACGTCGTGCTGCTGCGCACGTTCTCGAAGGTCTACGGCCTCGCCGGCCTGCGCTGCGGCTACGCGCTGTGCGGCGACGAGCGCTTCCGCGTGGCGGTCGAGCAGGTGCGCCAGCCGTTCTTCTGCAACGCGCTCGCGCAGGCCGCCGCCGAGGAGGCGCTGCGCCACCAGGACGAGGTGACGAAGCGCGTCGAGCTGACGATCGCCGAGCGGCTCGGGCTGGAGGAGGAGCTGCGCGCGATGGGGCTGCAGGTCGCCGACGCGCAGGCGAACTTCCTCTGGCACTCACTCGGTGCGAACGGGGACGGCGACATCGACGCCGAGCGCGAAAGACAGATCCTCGACGGGCTCGCCGAGCGCAAGGTGCTGATCCGCTCCGGCAGCGCGCTCGGTCGCGAGGGGTGGGCGCGCACGACGATCGGCACGCCCACGGAGAATCGCCGCTTCCTCGACGCGCTGCGCGAGCTCGTCTAAGAACCTGTTTCAAGGCGCGCTGCCGCAACGCTTGCGCAATCCGCGGCGGCTCTGGCACAATCAACCCAGCGTCATGCAGAACGACAGCCACCGATCGACGTCCTCGCAGCTCGCCGGCCTCGCCGGCCGCACGTCGTATGCCGGTAGCTCCTGGCGCTGCTACGCCTGGCGATTTATCTAGGCGCTCGGCCTGGCCTGTCGTGTCCCCCGCGTGGGATTCCCGAGGACCGGGCGCCGTTCACGTCGAGAGCACCACGGTGCTCGCCCGTTCCGTAGATTCCAGGTGCAGAGAGGACCACTGATGATGATTGTGATGAAGCAGGACGCGACGGAGGAGCAGATCCAGGCCGTCATCGATCGAATCGAGGCGGTCGGCGCGCGAGCACATCGATCTCCCGGGGAGGAGGTGACGGTGATCGGCGCGATCGGCGACCGCGAGCACGTGCAGCGGCTCGAGCTGGAGGGGGCGCCCGGCGTCGAGAAGGTCATGCCGATCCTCAAGCCGTACAAGCTCGCCTCCTTGCAGATCCGTCACGGCGAGCCGAGCGTGCTCGAGATCGGCGGGCGCAAGATCGGCGGCGAGCACTTCGCGCTGATCGCCGGCCCGTGCACGGTCGAGTCGCAGCACCAGACGCTCACGACCGCGCAGATCGTCAAGGACGCCGGCGCGACACTCTTCCGCGGCGGCGCGTACAAGCCGCGCACCTCCCCGTACGCCTTCCACGGGCTCGGCGAGGAGGGCCTCAAGCTGCTCGCCGAGGCGAAGGCCGAGACGGGCATGCCGATCGTCACCGAGCTGATGGACGTGCGCGACCTCGAGCCGGTGCTCGAGGTGGCCGACGTGATCCAGGTCGGCGCGCGCAACATGCAGAACTACACGCTGCTGACCGAGCTCGGCCGCGCGGGTCTGCCGGTGCTGCTCAAGCGCGGACTGTCGGCGACGCTCGAGGAGTGGCTCAACGCCTCCGAGTACATCCTCAAGGAGGGCAACGAAGCGGTGATGCTGTGCGAGCGCGGGATCCGCACGTTCGAGACCGCCTACCGCTTCACGCTCGACCTGACCGCCGTGCCGGTGCTGAAGTCGCTCACGCACCTGCCGGTGATCGTCGACCCCTCGCACGCCGCCGGGCGGCGCGACCTCGTGACGCCGCTGTCGCTCGCCGCCGCCGCGGTCGGTGCCGACGGGATCATCGTCGAGGTGCACCCGAAGCCGGACGAGGCGATCTGCGACGGCCCGCAGCAGCTGATCGCCGCCGAGTTCCCGGCGTACGTGGCGAAGGTCGAAGCGGCCGCCGCCGTCGCCGGCAAGGTCCTCTCGGCCGTTCCCGCCGGCTAGTCCAGAGAGTCGACGGGCCCGTGCGCATCGCGATCGTCGGCGTGGGCCTGATCGGCGGCTCGATCGGGCTCGCGGCGCGTGCGCGGCTCGGCGCCGAGGTGTCGGGCTGGAGCCGCAGTCGCTCGACGCTCGACCGCGCCCTGGAGCTGGACGTGCTCGACCGTGCCGGGGCCTCGCTCGCCGACGCCGTCGGCGACGCCGAGGCGGTCTTCGTCTGCGCACCCGTCGGGGTGCTCCCGGAGGTCGTCGCCGACGTGCTCGCGGCGGCGCCCGAGGACTGCGTCGTGACCGACGCGGGCTCCACCAAGCGCAGCGTCGTCGAGGCGATCGACGATCCTCGCTTCGTCGGCGGCCACCCGCTCGCCGGCGCCGAGACGGCGGGCGTCGAGCACGCGCGCGCCGACCTGTTCCAGGATGCCACCTGGTACCTGACGCCCACGCGCGGCGCGACCGGGCTGCTGTTCGAACGCCTGCACCGGCTGATCCGCGAGCTCGGCGCGCGCCCGACGACGGTCGACGCGGCGACGCACGACACGCTGCTCGCAGCCGTCTCGCACCTGCCGCACGTGTTCGCGAACGTGCTCGTCGCACAGGCCGCGAGCGCGCTCGCGGAGGAGTCCACCGGGGGGCCCGCCTCCGCCGGCCACGTGGCCGGCTCCGGCACCCCGAGCAAGCAGCTCCCGGCGACCGGCCCGAGCTTCCGCGACGCGACGCGCGTCGCCGGCGCCAACAGCGCGATCTGGACCGACATCTACCTCGCGAACCGCGACGCGCTCGTCGAGCAGCTCGACGGCGCGATCGCGCGCCTGGGCACGGTGCGCGCGGCGCTGACGGCCGCGGACCCGGACGCGGTCACGGCCTGGAACGACGCCGCGCGCGAGGACCGTCGCCTGCTGCTGGAGGCGCAGCTCGCCGGTGGCCCGCTGCACGAGCTGCGCGTGTCGGTGCCGAACGAGCCGGGGATCGTGGCGACGCTCGCGCTCGAGCTGGCCAGAGCCGGTGTCAACATCACGGACATGGCGCTCTACCCGGCTCCGGACCACAGCGAGGGCGTCGTCGCCCTCTGGATCGCAGGCGACGAGCCGGCGCAGCGCGCGCTCGCGCTCGTCGCCGACCGCGGCTACCCGGTGGCGCGGGCGTGAGGCCGTACCCTGCCCGACGGCGCGCGCTCGTCGTCCGGCTCCGCCCGGGAGTCGGCGCATGAGCACCGCGAGCGCGCAGACCGTCCGCTTCGACCCGGCGCCCGGGGGATTGCGCGGCACGCTGCGCGTCCCGGCCGACAAGTCGATCTCCCACCGCGCGGCGCTGCTGGCGGCGATGACGGCCGAGCCCGTCGTCGTGCGCAACTACCTCGACGCGGCCGACACCAACTCGACGCTCGCGGCCGTCGAGGCGGTCGGCGCGCTCGTGGAGCGCCGCGCGGGCGGCGAGCTGGTGATCCGCGGCACCGGCCTGCGCGACGCGCAGGAGCTGGACGGCCCGATCGACGTCGGCAACGCCGGCACGCTCATGCGCCTGCTGCCCGGCTGGCTCGCGGCGCAGCCCGGGCGCTCGTGGACGCTCGACGGCGACGCCTCGATCCGCCGCCGCCCGGTCGACCGCGTCGCCGAGCCGCTGCGCCTGATGGGCGCGCGGATCGACGCGCGCGAGGGCCGCTTCCCGCCGTTCACGGTCCACGGCACCGACCTGCTGGGCATCGAGTACGCGCTGCCGGTGGCGAGCGCGCAGGTGAAGTCGTGCGTGCTGCTTGCCGGCCTCACGACCGCCGACGGGGCGACCGTGATCGAGCCTGCGCCGAGCCGCGACCACACCGAGCGCCTGCTCGCGCGCGCCGGCGTGCCGGTCGAGCACGACGGCGCCCGCGTGACGGTCCGCCACCACGTCGACGAGCTGGAGCTGGACGCGATCGACGTGCCGGGCGACCTCTCCTCGGCCGCCTTCCTCGTCGCCGCGGCGGTGCTCGTGCCCGGCTCGCGGATCGTGTTGGAGGACGTCAACGTCAACTGGACCCGCGCCGGCTTCCTGCGGATCCTCGAGCGGATGGGCGCGATCGTGCTCGGCGATCTGGAGGAGGCCGGCACGTTCGCCCCGGTCGAGCCGGTCACCGAGCTCGACGTCGCGCATGGCCCGCTGCGTGGCACGACGGTCGAGGCGGACGAGGTCCCGCTCGCGATCGACGAGCTGCCGCTCGTCGCGCTGCTCGGCTGCTTCGCCGAGGGCGAGACGGTCGTGCGCGGCGCCGGCGAGCTGCGCGTGAAGGAGTCCGACCGCATCGCGCTCGTCGTCGCCGGACTGCGCGGGCTCGGTGCGGACATCGAGGAGGCACCCGACGGATTCGTGGTGCGTGGTAGCGGCAGCCTGCGCGGCGGCCGCATCGCCTCCCACGGCGACCACCGCCTGGCGATGCTGGGCGCCGTCGCCGGCCTCGCCTCGCGCGAGGGCGTCGAGGTCGCGGGGATGGACGCCGCCGCCGTCTCGTACCCGGGCTTCGCCGCCGACCTTGCCACGTTGCTGTCTCGCTAGGAGGGATTGGCGAAACTCGCTGCGCCCCGCAGTGGCGGGGCGTAGCTGAGGCGACTTTCTTCGTGGGACCCCAGGCTTCGGCATGGGCTACCCCAGCCATGCGGGAGGTCGCATTCTGCGAGAAGAAGCGACCGCGC
>DASRXW010000040.1:0-244092 GCA_035654055.1 Conexibacter sp. | reverse complement strand
GCGCGGTCGCTTCTTCTCGCAGAATGCGACCTCCCGCATGGCTGGGGTAGCCCATGCCGAAGCCTGGGGTCCCACGAAGAAAGTCGCCTCAGCTACGCCCCGCCACTGCGGGGCGCAGCGAGTTTCGCCAATCCCTCCTAGGCAGCGTCGCACGCCGCCAGGCGCCGCGGGGGGGTTCGCCAATCCCTCCTAGTCGAAGGCGCCATGGCGGCCCTCGCCCGCGGCGAAGCGGGCGGCGCCGCCGAGCGCCTCGTGCTCGAGCGCGACGAGCCCGTGGCGCAGCTCGCTCGCGAGCGCGGCGTCGAGGTCGAGGTCGTGCTGCTCGTACGCGGACAGGCGGTCGTGGCGCATGCACAGCTGGGGGAACGCCGCCAGCTGCAGCGCGAGCGCCTCGGCCGCCTCGCGCGCGCTGCCGGTCGGCACGACGCGATTCGCGAGCCCGATCGCGAGCGCCTCCTCGGCGCCGACGGGCCGGCCCGTGAGGATCAGGTCGAGCGCCCGGCCGAGCCCGACGATCCGCGGCAGCCGCACCGTCCCGCCGTCGATCAGCGGCACGCCCCAGCGGCGGCAGAAGACGCCGAGCACCGCGTCCCGCTCGACGATCCGCAGGTCGCACCACAGCGCCAGCTCGAGCCCGCCCGCGACCGCATGCCCCGCCACCGCGGCGATCACGGGCTTCGACAGCAGCATCCGCGAGGGCCCCATCGGCCCGTCGCCGTCGGCGGCGACGCGGTTGCCGCGCTCGGTCCCGGCCGCTCTCAGGTTCGCGCCCGCGCAGAAGGCGCCCCCGGCGCCCCACAGCACGCCGACGCGCGCGTCGGCGTCGGCGTCGAACGCGCGGAACGCGTCGGCGAGCGCCTGCGCCGTCGGCCCGTCGACGGCGTTGCGCACCTCGGGTGCGTCGAGGATCACCGTCGTGACGGGGCCGTTGCGCTCGACCGCGACTCCCATGCGAGCGAGGCTAGTCGATGGGCAGCGCGAGCCGCCGCACAACCGCCGCACGCCGCGCTGCGTAGAAGCTCCCGATGAAGATCGCGATCGTCGGCGCCGGCGTCTCCGGGCTCGTCGCCGCTCACGTCCTGCATGCCCGCCACGACGTCACGTTGTTCGAGGCGAACGACTACGCGGGCGGCCACACGCACACGGTGCGCGTCGAGACCGACGGCGGCGCGTGGGACGTCGACACCGGCTTCATCGTCCACAACGACCGCAACTACCCGGAGTTCCAGCGCCTGCTCGCGCGCCTCGGCGTCGCGACGCAGCCGTCCGAGATGTCGTTCGGCGTCTCGGACCCGGTCGGCGACTTCGAGTACACCGGCGCTTCGCCGAACGGCCTCTATGCGAAGCGCAGCCACCTCGTCACGCCGTGGTTCCAGCGCATGGTCGCCGACCTCGTGCGCTTCAACCGCGAGGCGCGCACGCTGCTCGCCGACGGCCGTGACGGCCACGGTCCCTCGCTGCGCGCGTGGCTGGAGGCGCGCCGCTACTCGCGCGCGTTCGTCGAGCGGCTGATCGTCCCGCAGGCGGCGGCCGTGTGGTCGGCCGATCCGCGGCAGCTGTGGTCGTTCCCGGCGCGCTTCCTCGTCGAGTTCTTCGACAACCACGGCATGCTCGGCCTCCGCGACCGTCCGCGGTGGCGGACGATCATGGGCGGCTCGCGGCGCTACGTCGAGGCGATCGCAGGCCCGCTCGGTGCGCGCCTGCGGCTCGCGACGCCGATCCGCGCGATCGCACGCCATGCCGACCACGTCGAGCTCGCGCCCGTGCGCGGCGAGCCCGAGCGCTTCGACCACGTCGTGATCGCGACCCACGGCGACCAGGCGCTGCGGATGCTCGCCGACCCGAGCGAGCGCGAGCACGAGCTGCTCGGCGCCTTCCCGTACCAGTCCAACGACGTGACGCTGCACACCGACCGCGGCCTGCTGCCGCGCCGCCGCCGCGCGTGGGCGAGCTGGAACTACCACCTGCTCGAGCGCGAGATCGGCCGGCCCACCGTGACGTACCACATGAATCGCCTGCAATCGCTCGACGCCGACCGCGAGCTGCTCGTCACGCTCAACCGCGACGCCGACGTGCGCAGCGAGCACGTGCTGGGGCGCTTCCGCTACGACCACCCGGTCTTCACGGCGGCCGGCGTCGCGGCGCAGCGCCGCCGGCACGAGCTCGACGCCGTTGCGCGCACGTCCTACTGCGGCGCGTACTGGGGCTGGGGCTTCCACGAGGACGGCGTCGTCAGCGCACTGCGCGCCTGCGAGGCGCTGGGAGGGACGTTGTGACGGGTTTCGCCCTACGGCGATCGCGAGCGATCGCCTCCGAGCGACGTCACTCCGCGATCTACGAGGGCGTCGTGACGCACCGCCGCCGCACGCCGGTCGAGCACGCCTTCCGCATGCGGCTGTTCCTGATGTACCTCGACCTCGGCGAGCTGCCGCACCTGTTCGACGGTCATCCGCTGTGGTCGGCGCGGCGGCCGGCGCTCGCGCGCTTCCGCCGCGACGACTTCCTCGGCGATCCGCTGATCCCACTCGACGCGGCAGTGCGCGATCTCGTCGAGGAGCGGCTCGGCTTCCGGCCGGCCGGGCCGGTGCGGATGCTCGCGCACCTGCGCTATCTCGGCCACTGCTTCAACCCGGTCGCCTTCTACTGGTGCTTCGCGCAGGACGGCGAGCGCGTGGAGGCGGTCGTCGCGGAGGTGACGAGCACGCCGTGGGGCGAGCGCCACGCATACGTCGCCGCGGGCCCGGGGAATGCTGAGCACGTGCTCGAGAGCCGGCACGAGAAGGCGCTGCACGTCTCCCCGTTCATGGCGATGGGGATGGAGTACCGCTGGCGCGTCGCGACGCCCGGCGAGCGGCTCGCGGTGACGATCGAGAGCCGCGACGCGGACGGCCGGCTCGTGTTCGACGCGCACCTCGCGTTGCGCCGCCGGACCATCACGCGCGCCGCGCTCACGCGCGTGCTCGCGCGCCACCCCGCGATGACGTTGCGCGTGCTCGGCGGCATCTACGGGCAGGCGCTGCGGCTGCGGCTCAAGGGCGCGCGCTGGCACGCCCGTCCGGCCGTGCCCGCCGCGCGCGCAGCCGCTCCCGCCGAGGCCGTCGTGGAGAAGACCGCGGCATGAGCGCGCGCGAGCGGGTCGCGCGCCGCGCCGTCCACGCGCTGCTCGCGCGCGTGCGGGGCGGCACGATCTCACTCGCCGAAGACGGCGACGTCCGCACCTTCGGGACGCCAGCCGGCGACCCGCCGCTGCAGGCGCGCATCGAGGTGCGCTCGCCTGCGTTCCACCCGGCGCTGCTGTCCGGCGGCGCCGGCGCCGGACGCGCCTACATGGACGGACTGTGGGACTGCGACGACCTCGTCGCGCTCGTGCGGGTCGCGGCGCGCGCGATGCCCAGCCTCGACCGCTGGCGCGAGCGGCTGCTGCCGCTGACCGCGCCGTGGCAGCAGACCGCCTGGCGCTTGCGCGCGAACACGCGGGCACGGGCGCGCGAGCGGATCGCGGCCCACTACGACCTCGGCAATCGCCTCTTCTCGCGCTTCCTCGACGAGACGATGACGTACTCCTCGGCGATCTTCGAGCGCGCGGACGCGACGCTGCACGACGCGCAGCTGGCGAAGCTCGATCGCATCTGCCGGCGCCTCGCGCTCGCGCCCGGCGAGCGCCTGCTGGAGATCGGCACCGGCTGGGGCGGGCTCGCACTGCACGCCGCCGGCCGCTACGGCGCGCGCGTCACGACGACGACGATCTCGCGCGAGCAGCACGCGTACGCGACGGCGGCGGTGCGCGCCGCCGGCCTGGACGACCGCGTCACCGTCCTGCTGCAGGACTACCGCGACCTGCGCGGGCGCTACGACAAGCTCGTCTCGATCGAGATGATCGAGGCCGTCGGCTGGGAGCATCTCGACACGTACTTCGGCGCGTGCAGCGACCTGCTCGAGCCCGACGGCGCGATGCTGCTGCAGGCGATCGTCCACCCGCACCGCGTCTTCCGCGTCGAGAAGGCGTCGACCGGCTTCATCAACGCGTTCGTCTTCCCCGGCGGGACACTGCCTTCGCTCGCTGCGATCGAGCGCTCACTCGCTCGCCGCACCGACCTCCGCGCGGTCGCGCTCGACGACATCACGCCGCACTACGCGCGCACGCTGCGCTGCTGGCGCGAGCGCTTCCGCGCCGCCTGGCCGGAGCTGCGCGCGCTCGGCTACGACGAGCGCTTCCGCCGCATGTGGGACCTCTACCTCGCCTACTGCCAGGCCGGCTTCCGCGAGCGCCGCATCTCCGACGTGCAGCTGCTGCTCGCCAAGCCCGCCTACCGCGCCGAGTCCGTGGCGCCGCTGCCGGCGGACGTCGCGTCACCGGTCGAGCAGCTCGTCGAGCCGGTTGAGCTCGCGCTCGCCGAGTGACGCGGCCGGCGGCGGCAGCCGGCAGCGTCCGATCACGACCGCGCGAGCAGGTGGCTCGCGTCGTTCCACAGCCACAGCGCGGGGGCGGCGTGCTCGGAGCCGACGATCGACAGGCTCGCAGGGTCGAGCGCGAAGTGGCGGCCGTGGTCGGGGGCGAGCGTGAGCGCGCGCGAGGCCAGCGTGCGGGTCAGGTGGCCGTGGCCGACGAGCAGCACGCGGCCGTCCACGGCCCGGGTGCGCGCGAGCACGCGCTCGGCGCGCCGCGCCGCCTCGGCGATCGTCTCGCCGCCGGGGCAGCCGTCGCGCCACAGGTCCCAGTCGGGCCGCGCGCGGCGGATCTCGGCGCTCGTGCGACCCTCGTAGTCGCCGTAGTCGACCTCCATCAGGTCCTCGTCGAACGCGAGCGCGTCGCCGAAGCCGGCCAGCTCCGCCGTGCGCCGCGCACGCTCGAGCGGGCTCGCGAGCACCAAGGCGAACTCGACGCCGCGCAGCCGCTCGCCCAGCGCCGCGGCCTGCCGCTCGCCGTGCGCGGTCAACGGCACGTCGGTCCGGCCGGTGTGCCGGCCGGACAGGCTCCACTCGGTCTCCCCGTGGCGGGCGAGCCACAGCTCGTTCAACGCCGTCATCGCGCGCGGGACGCTACCGCGCTCGACGAACGAGGCGCGTGCTGAAGGCGCGAGGCGCGAGCTTGCCCTGCGAGGCGTCGGTTTCAGCGCCTCGCAGGGCAAGGCTCGGCGCCTCGCGCCCGCCAGCCACGCCAGGCTCGGCACTCAGGAGTGCTCGCCGAAGTCGGTCGTGTAGGTGGCGCCGCCGCCGCCGACGGGCACGCCCGGGATGATCCCCACGCCGATGTCGCGGAAATGGCGGTTGAGGATGTTCGCGCGGTGGGGCGGGCTGTGCATCCACGCGCGCACGAGCGCGGCCGGCTGCGCGAGCGAGCCGCTGCCCCAGCCGATGTTCTCGCCGAGCCACCAGCTCGCGTTGCGCGGCACGTAGTGCGTCGCGCGCATGCGGTCGAACGGCGAGCGGCCGTTCAGCGAGTCGTGCGCGAAGTAGCGGCGGCGCACCATGTCGCGCGAGTGCCGGCGCGCGGCGCTCGAGAGCTTGGCGTTGAGGCGCAGCGGCGGCAGGCCGTGCTGGGCGCGGATGCGGTTGAGCAGGCACAGCGTCGCGTCGCGCGCTTGGCGGAGCGTCCCCTTGCGGACCGCTGTGTGGGAACCGGCACATGCGCCGGGGGTCGCCCCCGCGGGTGCAGCGGGGACGAGCAATGCGGCCAGCAGCACGACGGCGAGCACGAGCAGCGGAGCGCGGAAACGGGGCATCTCCCTTGGCATCGACTGGAGCTGGACGATCTGAGGCCCCTCGGCACGCCATTGGACGAATGTCCGAAGCGGCCGCGGCCGGGTACCGTGCCGCCATGGGCGACACCGACCCCCTGCGCGACTACCGCGCCAAGCGCGACTTCGGGACGACGAGCGAGCCGGCAGGTTCGGCCGCGGCGTCCGCCGAGCCCGCGGCCCGCTTCGTCGTCCAGCAGCACGCCGCGTCGCGCCTGCACTGGGATCTGCGGCTCGAGCGCGACGGCACGCTCGCCTCGTGGGCGCTGCCGCGCGGCGTCCCGCTCGACCCGCACGACGATCGTCCCGCGATCCGCACCGAGGACCATCCGCTGGAGTACCTCGACTTCCACGGCGAGATCCCCGCCGGCAGCTACGGCGCCGGCACGATGGAGATCTTCGACGCGGGGACGTACGAGTCGCACGAGTGGACCGCGCGCAAGGTGGAGGTGACGCTGCGCGGCGAGCGGCTCGCCGGGCGCTACGGGCTGTTCCCGCTGCGACGCACGTCGCCGGAGGCCGTCGGCGACGGCGGCGGCGAGCCGTGGATGATCCACCGCCTCGACCCGCCGTCGGACCCGCTGCGCACGCCGCTGCCGCCGCACATGGCGCCGATGCTCGCGCGCGCGGAAGCCGACGGCGGGGTGGGCGGGATTCCGGATGACGAGCAGTGGGGCTACGAGGTCAAGTGGGACGGCATCCGCGCGCTGCTGTGGAGCGACCACGGCCACGTGCGGATCGAGAGCCGCACGCAGCGCGAGATCACCGCCCGCTACCCGGAGCTGCGCGCACTCGGCCGCGCGCTCGGCGTGCACGAGCTGCTGCTCGACGGCGAGCTGGTCGCGCTCGACGAGCGCGGCCGCCCGCGCTTCGAGCGGCTCCAATCGCGCATGAACGTCGAAGGCGAGGCGGCGATCCGCCGCGCCGCGAGAGCGCAGCCGGTCGTCTACATGGCGTTCGACCTGCTCCACCTCGACGGCCGCTCGCTGCTCGAGCTGCCCTACGAGCAGCGCCGCGCGCTGCTCGACGACCTCGGCCTCGACGGCCCCGCGTGGCGCACGCCGCGCTTTCACCGCGGCGGCGGCCAGGCGCTGCTCGACGCGACGCGCGAACAGGGGCTGGAGGGGATCGTCGCCAAGCGGCTCGACGGTCGCTACGAGCCGGGTCGCCGCAGCTCCACCTGGCGCAAGCTGCGCAACCGCAGCCGCCAGGAGCTGGTGATCGGCGGCTGGACGGAGGGGGAGGGCAGACGCGCCGGACGCGTCGGCGCGCTGCTGCTCGGCGCACACGAGCGGCCGGGGGGGCCGCTGCGCTACGCCGGCCGCGTCGGCAGCGGCTTCACGGAGGCGACGCTGGACGAGCTCCGGCGACGGCTCGAGCCGCTGCGCCGCACGCGCTCGCCCTTTCGCATAGAGGCAGGCGGCGCAAGACCACCGCGCGGCGCGCGCTACGTCAGGCCACAGCTCGTCGCCGAGGTCGAGCTGACCGAGATCACGCGCGACGGGCTCGTGCGCCAGGGTGTCTTCAAGGGGCTGCGCGACGACAAGGCGGCGGCCGAGGTCGTGTTCGAGATCGAAGGCGCCTCGCCCGACCGCGCCCCCGGCGCCGCGCCCGCGCTCGACGCCGCGCTGGAGGGCCGCGAGCTGCGCATCACGAACCGCGACAAGGTCCTGTTCCCCGCGACCGGCTTCACGAAGGGCGACCTGATCGCCTACTACGTGGAGATCGCGTCCACGCTGCTGCCGCACCTGCGCGATCGGCCGCTGACGCTGCGCCGCTGGCCGGACGGCGTCGAGGGCAGAACGTTCTACGAGAAGCACGCCCCGAGCCATCGGCCCGACTGGGTGGAGACGGCGTCCGTCTACAGCAGCAGCGAACGGCGGCGGATCGACTACTGCCTCGCGCAGGACGCTCCGACGCTCGCATGGCTCGGAAACCAGGCCGCGATCGAGCTGCACCCGTCGCTGTCTCGCGCGCGCGATCTCGACCACCCGACCGCGGTCGTCTTCGACCTCGACCCCGGCCCGCCGGCCGGCCTGCCCGAGTGCGCCGAGGTCGCGCTCGTGCTGCACGGGCTGTTCGAGCGGCTCGGGCTCGTGAGCGTCGTCAAGACCTCCGGCGGCAAGGGCCTGCAGGTCTACGTGGCGCTCGGCGAGGGGGCCGCGACGTACAGACGCACGAAGCCGTTCGCGCACCGCGTCGCGGCGCTGCTGGAGCAGCAGCTGCCCGAGCTGGTCGTCTCGCGCATGGCGAAGCGCCTGCGCGCCGGCAAGGTGCTCGTCGACTGGAGCCAGAACGACGCGCACAAGACGACCGTCGCGGTCTACTCCGTGCGCGCACGTCCCGAGCCCGCCGTCTCGACGCCGCTGTCGTGGGAGGAGCTGCGCGCCGCGCACGCGGCCGGCGAGGCCGAGCAGCTCGTGTTCGACCCGGCGGCGGTGCTCGCGCGCGTCGCGCAGCTCGGCGACCTGTTCGCGCCGCTGCTGAGCGTGCCCCAGGAGCTGCCCGCGCTGTGAGCCCGCGTGACCGGCGCGCGGGCGTGGCCCCATCCTGTCTAGGATGCCGGCGGGGCGCTCCGTCGCGTCCTCTGCCGCCATGGATCCCGTGACCCTCCGCAACCGTCTGCTCGTCGCCACCGGGATGTGGCGCGAGGTCACCGGAGAGGCGCTGCCGAAGCTTCCGCCGGGTCCGCCCGAGCAGCAGGTGCAGACGTTCGAGCTGCTGCTCGTGGACCGTCTGTGGGATTCGGCGACCGTCGAGAACGCGCGGGAGATCGCCGATCGCACCTGGGATCTCGTCCATGACCGGCCAGAGGGCGACCCCGTGCGGAAGCGCGTCGTGGAGTGCCACGAGGCGCTCGCGCGAATCTCGCGCCTCGGCGACTGACGCGTCGGCTTCACAACCTGCTCACAGGCGACTGGCAGCCCGATGTGGCGCCTGGTACGTTCTGCCGCGTAAGGCCGGGAGACACCCGGCAGAAAGCAGTGCGACGTACGCGGGACCGTTGCCTCACAGCATCCTCCGCGCATGCAGCACACCAGCAGTGGAGGACAGCACCGTGCCGACCGGAACCGTGAAGTGGTTCAGCGACGAGAAGGGCTTCGGCTTCATCACGCCCGACGAGGGCAGCCGCGACCTCTTCGTCCATCACACCGGCATCAACTCCGACGGATACCGCTCGCTCGCCGAGGGCTCGAAGGTGTCCTACGAGGAGGAGCAGGGCGACAAGGGCCCGAAGGCGGTCAACGTCTCCGCCATCTAGGAGACGCACCGGAGCGCGGTCCGTCATGGAGCCCGCGGTCGCACGTTCGAAGGCCTCCGGAAGGGGGCCTTCCGTGTATTCGAACCCACCCACCCGCCCCCGCTCGCCTGCCCCACCCACCCGCCCCCAGCCGCCCGGCGTGTAGCATCGATGACCAGGCACCACGACGAGGGGGAAAGGTCGGACGTGGGCAAGACGGTCGAGCAGCGCGAGCGCGTCGTCGTGCGCTTCGCGGGCGACTCGGGGGATGGCATGCAGCTCGTCGGCGGGCGCTTCACGGACGCCACGGCGCTGCTCGGCAACGACCTCGCGACGCTGCCGGACTTCCCGGCGGAGATCCGTGCGCCCGCCGGCACGATCCCCGGCGTCTCGGCCTTCCAGATCCACTTCGCCTCGCGCGACATCCTCACGCCGGGCGACACGCCGAACGTGCTCGTCGCGATGAACCCGGCGGCGCTGAAGGCGAACCTCGCCACGCTCGAGCGCGGCGCGACGATCATCGCCAACGAGGACGCCTTCACGAGACGCAACCTCGAGAAGGCCGGCTACGCCGCGAACCCGCTCGAGGACGGCACGCTCGGCGACTACCGCGTCCATCGCGTGCCGATGACGACGCTGACGGCGCGCGCGGCCGAGGGCCTGGAAGGCGTCGGCACGCGCGACGCGGGCCGAGCGAAGAACCTCTTCGCGCTCGGCCTGCTGTCATGGCTCTTCGGCCGCCCGACCGACGTCACGGAGCGCTGGATCGAGGCGAGGTTCGCCGCCAAGCCGGCCTCGCTGGCGGCCAACCGCGCCGCCTTCCGCGCGGGCTGGAGCTTCGGCGAGACGACCGAGCTGCTCGACGTGCAGTACCGCGTCGCGCCCGCGACCGACGTCGCGCCCGGCACCTACCGCCAGGTCAACGGCACCACCGCGACCGCGCTCGGCCTGATCGCCGCGTCCGTCCGCAGCGGGCTGCCGCTGCTGCTCGCGAGCTACCCGATCACGCCGGCCTCCGAGCTGCTGCACGAGCTGTCGCGCCACGCCGGCGTCGGCGTGCGCACGATCCAGGCGGAGGACGAGATCGCTGCCGCGGGGATGGCGCTCGGCGCCGCCTTCGGCGGCCACCTCGGCGTGACCGCCACGAGCGGCCCGGGGATGGACCTGAAGGCGGAGACGATCGGCCTGGCGGCGATGCTCGAGCTGCCGCTGGTCGTCGTCGACGTGCAGCGCGCGGGCCCGTCGACCGGGATGCCGACGAAGACCGAGCAGTCCGACCTGCTGCTGGCGCTGCACGGCCGCCACGGCGAGTCGCCGCTGCCGGTGCTGGCCGCCGCGACGCCGGGCGACTGCTTCGAGACGGCGTTCGAGGCCGCGCGCATCGCGATCGCCTACCGCACGCCGGTGATCCTGCTGAGCGACGGGTTCCTGTCGAACTCCTCCGAGCCGTGGCGGATCCCCGACGCCGCCGCGCTGCCGCAGATCGACCCGGCGTTCGCGACCGCCCCGCCGGGCGGCGAGCCGTTCCTGCCCTATGCGCGCGACGCGCGCGGCGTGCGTCCGTGGGCGCCGCCCGGCACGCCTGGGCTCGCCCATCGCATCGGCGGCCTGGAGAAGCAGGACGGGACCGGCAACATCTCCTACGAGCCCGCCAACCACGCGACGATGACGCGCCTGCGCGCGGACAAGATCGCCGGCATCCAGCGCGAGCTGCCGGCGCTGGCCGTGGACGCGGACGACGGCGCGGAGCTGCTCGTGCTCGGCTGGGGGTCGAGCTACGGCGCGATCCGCGCGGCGGCGCGGCGCGTGCGCGACCGCGGCCTGAAGGTCGCGATCGCCCACCTGCGCCACCTCGACCCGCTGCCGCCGAACGTCGGCGCGCTGCTGCGCGCCTACCCGCGCGTGCTCGTGCCGGAGATGAACAGCGGCCAGCTCGCCGCGGTGCTGCGCGCGCACTTCCTCGTCGACGTCCGCTCGCACACGAAGATCACGGGCCAGCCGCTGTTCGCAGCCGAGCTGGAGGCCGCGATCGTGGAGGCGATGGCGTGAGCGGCAACGGCAACGGCCATCTGCCCGCTCCCGAATCGACGGCGGGCGGCGCCGGCGCCCTCGCGAAGGCCGACTTCCAGTCCGACCAGGAGACGCGCTGGTGCCCGGGCTGCGGCGACTACGCGATCCTCTCCGCGGTTCAGGGCTTCATGCCGGAGCTGGGGATCCCGCCGGAGCGGATCGTCTTCATGACGGGGATCGGCTGCGCAGGGCGCTTCGCCTACTACATGGACACGTACGGGATGCACGGCATCCACGGCCGCGCGCCCGCGCTCGCGACCGGGCTCGCGACGACGCGGCCCGACCTCTCGATCTGGATCGTCACCGGCGACGGCGACGCGCTCTCGATCGGCGGCAACCACCTGATCCACGCGCTGCGCCGCAACGTGCCCGTGAAGATCCTGCTCTTCAACAACCAGATCTACGGCCTCACGAAGGGCCAGGCGTCGCCGACGAGCGAGCGCGGCAAGATCACGAAGTCGACCCCCTTCGGCTCGCACGACCGGCCCTTCAACCCGCTCGCGCTCGCGCTCGGCGCGGAGGCGACGTTCGTCGCGCGCTCGCTCGACCGTGACCGTGCGCACCTCGCCGAGGTGCTGCGCGCGGCGGCCGAGCACGAGGGCACCGCGTTCGTCGAGATCTACCAGAACTGCCCGGTCTTCAACGACGGCGCGTTCTTCGAGCTGACGGAGAAGACGTCGCGCGACGCGAACCAGATCCGTCTCGTCCACGGCGAGCCGATCCGCTTCGGCGCGGATGGTGAGCGCGGGGTCGCGCGGGGCGCCGACGGCGATCTCGCACTTGTCGACGTCGCCGCGGTCGGTGAGGACGCGCTGCTCGTCCACGACGCCCATCGCGTGGACCCGAGCCTCGCGTTCGCGCTCGCCCGCCTTGCGGATCGGCCGACCGAGCCGACCCCGATCGGCATCCTGCGCGCCGTCGAGCGCCCGCTCCACGGTGCCGCCGCGGTCCACGACGCTAACCGCGCCGTCGCCGACGTGACGCAGCTCGAGGCATTGCTCCACTCGGGCGACACCTGGACGGTTGCGTAGTCGGCGTACGATCTCGCCATGCGCATCCTGGTCGTGGAGGACGAGACGGCGATCGCGGACTTCATCCAGCGTGGGCTGCAGGCCGAAGGGCATGCCGTCTCGTGCGCCCCGGACGGGCTCGAAGGGGAGCGGCGGGCGCTCGCCGACGACATCGATCTGGTGATCCTCGACGTGATGCTGCCGGGCAAGGACGGGCTCGGCGTGCTGGCGGCGATCCGCCGCGAGAAGCCCGAGCTGCCGGTCGTGATGCTGAGCGCGCGCGCGGCGGTCGACGACCGCGTGGCCGGGCTCGACGGCGGCGCGACCGACTACGTCACGAAGCCGTTCTCCTTCGACGAGCTGGCCGCGCGCGTGCGCGCCCACCTGCGCACCCCTCGTCAGAGCAACGCGACGACGCTGTCGGCGGCGGGGATCGAGCTCGACCTGCTCGGTCGCAAGGTCACGCGTGACGGCATCGAGCTGCGCCTGTCCGCGCGCGAATTCGACCTGCTCGCCTACTTCCTGCGCCATCCCGACCAGGCGCTCTCACGCCAGCAGATCCTCAGCGCCGTGTGGGGCTACGACTTCGATCCCGGCACGAACGTCGTCGAGGTCTACGTGCGCTACCTGCGGCGCAAGCTCGAGCTGCCGGGACGCCCGGCGCCGATCGACACGCTGCGCTCCGTCGGCTACCGGCTCACGACCCGCTCCTGACGCGATGGCGCGGCGCGGCAGCGATCGAGGCTCGCGCGTCGCCTGGTTCCGCAGCCTGCGCGCACGGCTCGCGCTCGCGATCGCGGTGATCCTCGTCGTGGCGCTCGGAACCACGTTCGTCGCGACCTACCGCGGCACCGGCACCCAGGTGCAGGCGCAGATCGACCAGGACCTGCGCCAGGAGGCGACGGCCTTCGAGCAGAAGATCCCGGTCTACAGAGTCACGCAGAGACGCGTGACGAAGGCGGCGCAGCGATACCTCGACGACCAGGTCACGCTCTTCACGATCACGCCGCGTCTCTACGTCGTACGCATCGCCGGCGGCGGGATCGTCTCCAACCAGCCCGAGCTGAGCGCGGACGGAGCGGCGTCGCTCAACAGAGACGTCGCCGGACCGCACCGCGAGAGCGCCGACGCACGCGCACTGCGGACGGCGCCGCTCGGCTTCTCGGATCTCACGGTCGGCGGCGCGCCCGTGCGGCTGTACGTCGTCCCCGTGCTGCGCGACGGGCGCCGCGTCGCCTCGATCGGCGTCGGCGAGTCGGCCGAAGGCGTGACGCGCGCGCAGAGCGGCGTCGCGCGCACGTTCCTGTTCGCCGGCACGGCGACGCTGCTCGCGGCGCTCGTGCTCGGCTTCGCCTTCGCGACGCGCCTCTCGCGCCCGCTGCGGCGGATCGCGACGACGGCCGCCGAGGTGCGCGCCGGCGACCTCTCGAAGCGCATCGACGCGCGCGGGCGCCATGACGAGGTGCGCGTGCTCGCCGACGCGTTCGACCGCATGCTCGACCGGCTCGAGGACGCGTTCGCGCGCCAGCGCGGCTTCGTCGCCGACGCCTCGCACGAGCTGCGCACGCCGCTGACGGTGATCCGCGGGCAGCTCGAGGTGCTCGCGCGCCAGCGCGAGGTCACGCTCGAGGACGTGCGCCACGTCGACGAGGTCGTGCGCACCGAGGTGCTGCGGATGGAGCGGCTCGTCGAGGACCTGCTGCTGCTCGCGCGCGCGGACGAGGGCGAGCTGCTGCGGCCCACGGCGCTCGAGCTGCGGCCGTTCGTCACCGAGCTGTTCGACGCGCTCACGCTCGCCGCCGACCGTCGCTTCGAGCTCGGCGACGTGCCCGACGGCGTGCTGCGTGCCGACGAGGACCGCCTCGCCCAGGTCGTGCGCAACCTCGCTCGCAACGCGGTCGAGCACACCGCGCCGCACGGGCTGGTGCGGCTGACGGTCAACCTGCATCCGCGCGGCTGGGTCGAGATCGCCGTCGAGGACGACGGGCCGGGGATACCGCCCGCCCAGCGCGACCGCGTGTTCGACCGCTTCCACCGCCTCGACAGCTCGCGCACCCGCGGCAAGGGCGGTGCGGGCCTCGGGCTCGCGATCGCGCGCGCGATCGTCGAGGCGCACGGCGGCCGCATCGTCGCGGGCGAGTCGCCGGCGGGCGGCGCGCGCGTCGCGTTCGAACTGCCCGGATTCCGGCCTGCCGGTCGCCCCGCGGGGCGGCGCTCGACAACCGCGCCGCCGGCCGGCCGGCGGGCGTAGGCTGGCGCCATGTGGCGCAACTGGGCCGGTGACGAGGGCTGCTCGCCGGCCGCGATCGAGCAGCCGGGGAGCGTCGAGCAGATCGCGGCGGCGCTCGGGCGGGCGGCGGCTGCGGGGGAGCGCGTGCGCGTCGTCGGCAGCGGCCACTCGTTCACCGACGTCGCCTGCACCGACGGGCGCCTGCTGAGCCTCGCCCGGATGGATCGGGTGCGCGACGTCGACCGCGCGAGCGGATCGGTCCGGGTCGAGGGCGGCATCACGATCCACGCGCTCAGCGCGGCGCTCGCGTCGCACGGGCTCGCGTTCGAGAACCTCGGCGACATCGACGTGCAGACGATCGCCGGCGCGATCTCGACCGCGACGCACGGCTCCGGCGCGCGCCTGCGCAACCTGTCGGCGCAGGTCGAGGCGATCGAGCTGGTGCTCGCCGACGGCTCGACGCTCACGTGCTCCGCCCGCGACGAGGACCCGACGACGTACCTGGCCGCGCGCGTCGGCGTCGGCAGCCTCGGCGTGATCGCCGCCGTGACGCTGCGGGCGGTGCCGGCGTTCACCCTGCGCGGCGTCGACGCGCCCGCGCCGCTCGGCGCGACGCTCGACCGCCTGGAGGACCTGGGGGAGGAGAACGACCACTTCGAGCTGTTCGTCTTCCCGCACTGCGACACCGCGCTGACGCGCACGAACAACCGCGTCGAGGAGCCGCCGCGCCCGCGCTCGCGCGCTCGCGCGTACGCGCAGGACATTCTGCTGACGAACCGCGCCTTCCACGCGTTCTGCCTCGCGGGCCGCGCGTTTCCGCGCTGGATCCCGCAGCTCAACCGCACCGTCACGCGACTCGCCGGCTCCTCGACGCGCGTCGACCGCAGCGACCGCATCTTCGCCTCGCCGCGGCTCGTCCGCTTCACGGAGATGGAGTACGCGCTGCCCCGCGAGCACACGGCGGAGGTCGTGCGGCGGGTGATGGCGCTGATCCCCGAACGGGGCTTCCACGTCCCGTTCCCGATCGAGGTGCGGCTCGTCGCGCCCGACGACGCGCTGCTGAGCCCCGCGCACGAGCGCCCTACCGGCTACGTCGCCGTCCACATGTTCGAGGGGATGGCGTGGGAGCCGTACTTCCGCGCCGTCGAGGCGGTGATGGACGAGTACGGCGGCCGCCCGCACTGGGGCAAGCGGCACTTCCAGACCGCCGAGACGCTGCGCGGGCGCTATCCGCGGTGGGACGCCTTCCAGCAGGTGCGCGCACGGCTCGATCCGAGCGGGCGCTTCCTCAACGCGCACGCCGAACGCGTGCTCGGCCCGGTCGGAGCGCCTGATCCGGCCAACACTAACGTTCGAGTCGAGGATTAGAGTTCTGGTCAGGATCGCCTGTTCTGCGGGCGATCTGACTCACAGGAAGCATCGCCCCTCGCCGCGATACGTCGGCACCGTCTCGACGACGCGGTCGCCCTCGACGAGGTGCAGCTCGGCGAAGCGCTCGCACAGCTCGCCGGCCTTCGCGTGGCGCAGCCACACGCGGTCGCCGATCCGCATGCGGTCGGCGGCGGCGCCGAGCAGGGGAGTCTGCACCTCGCCGGCGCCCTCGCGGCCGTCGAGTCGCAGGCCGGCGGGGAGCACGGGGCGCGGCAGGCGCGCCGCGTCGCCCGCGCCCGAGGCGAGGTAGCCGCCGCCGAGCGCCGTCACGACGCCGCGGCCCGGTCGCCGCACGACCGGCAGCGCGAACAGCGCCGCCGGCAGCGGTCTGAAGCGCGAGTAGGCGTCGAACAGCGTCGGCCCGTAGAGGCCCGAGCCGGCGGCGATCTCCGTCACCGCCGGCTCCGCGGCCGTCAGCTCGAGGCTGCCCGTGCCGCCGCCGTTCACGAAGTCGAGCGGCGCGATCGCCTCGACTGCCGCCACGATCGCGGCACGCCGTGTGGCCAGCTCGCGCGCCGAGGCGCGCTGGACCGCGCGCAGCGCGAGCCCGAGCAGCGGCTTGCCGGGCGGGCGGTCGCCGAGCCCGGCGATCTGCGCCTCGTACGCCATCAGCCCGACGAGCCGCAGCGCCGGCCGCGCGACGATCTCGCGCGCGAGCACGGCGACCTGCTCCGGTGCGTGCAGCGGCGAGCGCTTGACGCCGATGTGCACGCGCCCGCCGAGCGGCCGCCAGCTCGCGTCCGCGTCGATGCAGACGCGCAGCGGGCGGGCGGGATCGCTCGTCGCCCCCGTGATCGCGGTCTCGATCAGGTCGAGTTGGGCGACGTCGTCGACCATCACCGCGATGCCGGCGTCGTCCTCGCGTGCGGCGAGCGCGCGCAGCGCGGCGCGGTCCGCCGTGGGGTAGGCGACGACCAGGTCCCGCAGGCCGTTGTCGGCGAGCCACAGCGCCTCCGGGAGCGTGTACGCGAGCGTGCCGCGGAAGCCGGCGTCGGACGCGAGCGTGCGCTCGAGCAGCGCGCGGCAGCGGATCGACTTGCTCGCGAGGCGGATCGGCCGTCCGGCGGCGCGCCGCAGCATGTCGCGGGCGTTGGCGCGGAAGGCGCCGACGTCGACGACCGCGAACGGCGCTTCGAGCGCAGCGGTCGCGCGGTCGAGACGGGCGAGATCGTCGCCGGGAACGGGCATCGTGGCGACCTTACCGGCCCGTCCAGAGGGCCGCGGAATGCGTCCGACGCGCGGCGCGGCGGCGCGCCATTCGCCGCGGAACGCGACATTCCTCCGCCGAAGTCGCTAGGCTGCCGGCCTTCGCTTGTACCCAGCCGAGTCCCCGGCACTGCAAAAGCCGGGGAGCGGGGGAACCAAGGAGTCCGGTCACATGGGACTCAGGGGCGAATCGTCGCACGTTGCGACGTAGCGCTGCTCTTTCTGCGCGAGCCCGTCAGCTAACCCCGCAGGCGCCCGAAAGAGAAGGGGTTTGCTCCCGTGTCGTCCAGCCTCGCGTCGGCTTTCCGGCGCCCGCGTCTCGTCATCTGCCTCGCCGCGACCGCAGCGGCGCTTGCGCCGTCCACGGCGCTCGCCTCCCAGCACCTCGGCGATCGATCGCTCCACGAGGGCGATCGCGGCCACGACGTCCGTGTCCTCCAGGACTTCCTCACGCGCGCCGGCTTCGCGACGCCGATCGCCGGCGTCTTCGGCCCGCAGACGCTGCGCAACGTGCGGCGCTTCCAGCGCGCGCATCACATGACGGCCGACGGCGTCGTCGGCGCCGGCACCGCGCAGGCGCTGCGCACCGTCGGCGCGCGGCGCGCCGCCGCGAAGCAGCGGACGGAGCAGAGCGCCGGCGGGAGCGCGCGGCACCTGGGCGATCGCACGCTGAGAAAGGGCATGCGCGGGCAGGACGTGCGCGTGCTGCAGGACTACCTCACGCGCGCCGGCTACGCGACGCCGATCGCCGGCGTCTTCGGCCCCGAGACGCTGCAGAACGTCAAGCGCTTCCAGCATGCCCACGGCCTCACGGCCGATGGGGTCATCGGATCCTCGACCGTGCAGGCGCTGCGCAACCTCGGCGACAGCGCCGGCAACACGGGCGCGCGCGCCGACGCTCCGGTCGGCCACGCGAGCCTGCGCGCCGACGGCACGGCGGTCGCGCCGTCCGACGCGCCGCAGGCGATCAAAGACGTGATCGCCGCCGGCAACCGCATCGCCACGAAGCCCTACGTCTACGGCGGCGGGCACGGCACGTGGAGCGACTCCGGCTACGACTGCTCCGGCTCGGTGAGCTACGCGCTCCACGGCGGCGCGCTGATCGACACGCAGCTCGACTCGACGAGCTTCGAGTCGTGGGGCTCGCGCGGCAACGGCCGCTGGATCACGATCTACGCGAACGCCGGCCACGCCTTCATGACCGTCGCCGGCCTGCGCTTCGACACGAGCGGCGCGAGCCCGTCGCGCTGGCAGTCCGACATGCGCTCGTCGAGCGGCTACGTCGTGCGTCATCCCACGGGCTTCTAGCTCCGCTGGCCGTCTCCGGCCGAACCGGCGTGCGCGGCGCGGGGCCGCCGTTAGCATCGGGCGCATGTCCGCGCTCGCCGATTCCTATGCCCTGACCGACGACCAGCTCGCGTTCCGCGACACGATCCGCCAGATGGTGCGCGAGCGCGTGGCGCCGCGCGCAGCGGAGATCGACGAGCAGGCGGAGTACCCGTGGGATCTCCGCACGCTGTTCGCCGAGCATGACCTCTTCGGCCTGCCGTTCGAGGAGGAACACGGGGGCACGGGCACGGGCGCGCTGATGCTCTGCATCGCGATCGAGGAGGTCGCGAAGGCGTGCGCGTCGAGCGCCCTGATGCTCGCCGTGCAGGATCTCGGCACGCTCCCGATCAGACTCTTCGGCAGCGACGAGCTGAAGGCCCGCTTCCTGCCGAAGTGCGCGACCGGCGAGTGGTCGCCGGCGTTCGCGCTGTCCGAGCCGGACGCCGGCTCCGACCCCGGCGGCATGAGAGTGCGTGCGGTGCGCGACGGCGACGACTGGATCGTCAGCGGCACGAAGAACTGGATCACGAACCTCGGCATCGCCGACTTCTACGTCGTCTTCGCCGTCACCGACCCGAAGGCCGGCCACTCGCGCGGCATCAGCGCGTTCGTCGTCGAGAGAGACCGGCCCGGCTTCAGCGTCGGCAAGCTCGAGAAGAAGCTCGGCATCAAGGGCTCGCCGACCGGCCAGCCGATCTTCGACGACGTGCGGATCCCCGGCGCGAACCTGATCGGCGAGGTCGACAAGGGCATGCACGTCGCGCTCGGGACGCTCGACTGGTCGCGGCTCGGCATCGGCGCACAGGCGCTCGGGATCGCCCAGGGCGCGACCGACTACGCCGCCGCCTACGCGCGCGAGCGGCGGCAGTTCGGCCAGCCGATCAACGCCTTCCAGGCGATCCAGTTCAAGCTGGCAGACATGGAGACGCAGTGCGCGGCCGGCCGCGAGCTGCTCTACCAGGCGGCCGCGAAGGCAGATCGCGGCGACGCCGACCGCGGCAAGTACTCGGCGATGGCGAAGCTCTTCAACTCCGACAACGCGATGCGCGTGACCGTCGAGGCGGTGCAGGTGCTCGGCGGCTACGGCTACGTGAGCGAGTACCCGGTCGAGCGCATGATGCGCGACGCGAAGATCACGCAGATCTACGAGGGCACGAACGAGATCCAGCGCCTCGTGATCGCACGCACGCTGCGCTGAGGACCCACTGCATCAGGCCGCCGTGCTCCTGCACGCGACGGCTCCGAAGCCACTACCCTCGACCCATGTGGTCCAGACTCCCGACCGGCGCCCAGGTCGCCTGGTCGGCGCTCGCTGCCTTCACGCTCGGGATCCTCGCGATCACGGCGCTCGAAGGGCTCGCGACGACCTATCCGCTGCGCTTCCTGCAGGGGATCGCGCTCGCACTCGCGGGCGCGCTCGTGATCACGTTCGCGCTCGCGCTCGTGACGGGCCGCCTCGCCGATTGGCGCAACCCGCGCTCGGAGCGGGAGTTCGAGGCGCTCGTGGAGCGCAGCGAGCAGCTCGCGCGCGAGGGGATCTCCGGCGAAGGCGATGACGAGCTCGACGACGACGATGACGACGACCCCGGGATCGACCCGTGGAACGAGGAGGACTTCAAGGCGCTCGTGCGCTCGGCGCTCGACGAGCTGCCGCTCGAATTCCACCGCGCGCTCGAGCACGTCGCGGTCGTCGTCGAAGGCCAGGGGCGCAAGCACCACGCCTACGGCCTCTACCACGGCCCGACGATCGCCCACGACGGCTTCGCGCGGATCGTCGTCTTCCAGGACACGCTCGTGCGCGACTTCGGGCACGACCTCGACCTGCTGCGCGCACAGGTCGTCCGCACCGTCCGCCACGAGCTCGCCCACCACCTCGGGTGGGACGAGGACGGCGTGCGCGGGCTGGGGCTGTAGCGCGCGGCGGGACTCAGGCTCGCGCGCGCATGATCGGCACGTCGTAGCGTTCGAGCGCGACGTCGGCGGTCACGAGCGTCAGCTGCTCGGTCTGCGCCTGCGCGATGAGCAGGCGGTCGAACGGGTCGCGGTGATGGGGCGGAAGCTCGGCGGCACGGACGACGTGCGGGAGCGTGACGTCCAGCAGCTCGAATCCGGCGGGATTGAGCCGAGCGCCGGCATCCTGCGGGACCCGGAGCGTCCCCTTCGCGCGCTTCAGCTCAAGCTCCCATACGCTGGCGACGCTCACCATCGCGGCGTTCGCGTCATCGAGGATCGCGCGCTTCGCCTCTGACGCGAGCGTAGGGTCGGCGGCTGCGAACCAGACCAGCACGTGGCTGTCGAGCAGCAGCTTCAATCGATCATGCCGAACTCGTGGGCGATCTCCTCGTCCGCCTCGTCGAAGCGCGACATGTCGACCTGACCCTTCCAGGCTCCGTAGAACGACGCGCGGCTGGGCTTCGGCGTATGAGCGACGAGGTCGGCGATCGGCTTGCCGTTGCGGGCGATCACGATCTGCTCTCCCTGCTCCACGCGTTCGAGCAGGCGGGAGAGATGGGTCTTGGCGTCGTAGACGTTCACCTGGGCACACATGATCTGACCAAGGCTAGTCAGAATGTGGCAGCGGTGCAACCAGCGTGTGAACGCCGCCGTTCGTCCTATCCTCCACGGCAGGCCCCCGTGGAGTGCGACCGCCGGGGAGAACGCAGGCCCGTGGAGTGCGACCGCCGGGCACCTCACCGAAAGGAACCACCCTCATGTCTGATGCCGTCATCGTCGACGCGGTGCGGACGCCGATCGGCCGTGCCGTGAAGGGCTCGCTGAAGGACGTGCGCGCCGACGACCTCGCCGCCATTCCCCTGCGGGCGCTGCTGGAGCGCAACCCGCAGGTCGACCCTGCCTCGATCGTGGACGTGATGATGGGCGCCGCCGCCGGAGAGGGCGAGCAGGGCTACAACGTCGCGCGCAACGCCTCGATCC
Source organism: Conexibacter sp. (assembly GCA_035654055.1). Lineage (GTDB taxonomy): Bacteria > Actinomycetota > Thermoleophilia > Solirubrobacterales > Solirubrobacteraceae > Conexibacter. The sequence goes on along the minus strand of DASRXW010000040.1, from coordinate 222,903 downwards.
TCGCCGGCCTGCCGATCTCGGTTCCCGGCACCACCGTCAACCGCTTCTGCGCCTCCTCGCTGCAGACGATCCGCATGGCCTTCCACGCGATCAAGGCGGGCGAGGGCGACACGTACGTCGCGGCCGGCGTCGAGGCCGTCTCGCGCCTCGGCGGCGGAGCGCCGATGCCGTTCCACCCGCAGCTCGACGGCTCGCCGGGCTCGCTCGTCAACGTCTACATCCCGATGGGCCTGACGGCCGAGAACGTCGCCGAGCGCGAGGGCGTCTCGCGCGAGGAGCAGGACCGCTGGGCGGTCATCTCCCAGAACCGCGCCGTCGAGGCGCAGGCGTCCGGCCACTTCGACGCGGAGATCGTCCCGGTGACGGTCCCCGAGCACGCCGTGGTCGACGACCAGGGCAACGAGGTCGTCGTGCCGGAGACGGTCGTGGCGAAGGACGACGGCCCGCGCCCCGGGACGAACATCGAGAAGCTGTCGCAGCTCAAGCCGGCGTTCAAGCCCGACGGCACCGTCACGGCGGGCAACGCCTGCCCGCTCAACGACGGCGCCGCCGCCGTGCTCGTGATGTCCGCGGACAAGGCGAGGCAGCTCGGCCTCACGCCGAAGGCGCGCATCATCGCCTCCGCCGTCGGGGCGCTCGAGCCGGAGTACATGGGCGTCGGCCCGATCCCCGCCGTGCGCAACGTGCTCGCGCAGGCCGACATGACGATGGGGGACGTCGACGTCGTAGAGCTGAACGAGGCGTTCGCCGCGCAGGTCGTGCCGTGTCAGCGCGAGTGGGGCATCGACGACGAGCAGCTCAACCCGTTCGGCGGCGCGATCGCGCTCGGCCATCCGTTCGGGATGACCGGCGCCCGCATCATGACGACGCTGCTCAACGACCTCCAGACGCTCGACAAGGCGATCGGGCTGGAGACGATGTGCGTCGCCGGCGGAATGGGAATGGCAATGCTCATCGAGCGGACCGCCTGAGGAACCCGGCTCGCGGCGCTGGATCGCGAGGCGGCGTCGTTCACAGGCGCCCAGCCTGCTCTCGACACCGCCTCGCGCCCAGCATCCACGATCCGGGCGCCCTCAGCCGGTCGCTCACGTGGCTGGCGGGCTCGCTCTGGCTCGCAGCCCGAGTCGGTGCGCGTCGCCGTCCCAGCACGCGGACGGCTCAGGCGGCCGGCGCTGCCAGCGAGAGCGCGAAGCGCTGCTGCGGGTCGGTGTGCCAGCCGGCCAGCTCGAGGCCGGCGGCGGCGTAGTCGCCGGCGAGCCGGGCGCGCGTGAACTTCGCGCTGATCTCGGTGCGGATCTCCTCGCCGAGGGCCAGTTCGACGTCGAGGTCCAGCGCGCCGACGCGCACCGAGGACGCGCGGCTCGCGCGCAACCGCATCTCGATCCACTCGTTGCGGCGGTCGAAGAAGGCGACGTGCTCGAAGGCGTCGAGCGGGAAGTCGGCGTCCAGCTCGCGGTTGAGCACGTGCAGCACGTTGCGGTTGAACTCCGCAGTGACGCCGGCGCTGTCGTCGTAGGCGGCCTCCAGCACCGCCGGGTCCTTGACGAGGTCGGTGCCGAGCAGCAGGCGGTCGTCGGGCCCGAGCAGCGCGGCGATGTCGCGCAGCAGGCGGCGACGGCTGCCGGGGGGGAAGTTGCCGATCGTGCCGCCCAGCAGCGCGACGATCCGCGGCTCGCCGAGCGTCGGCGGCGGGATGCGGTCGAGATGGCGCTCGAAGTCGCCGATCACGCCGTGCACGCGCAGCCCCGGGTACTCCTCGACGAGCGCCTCGGCGCTCGCGCGCACGACCGACTCCGCGACGTCGAACGGGACGTAGCGGCGCAGCTGCCCGGCGGCCGCCATCGCGTCGAGCAGCACGCGCGTCTTCGCGGCCGTTCCGGAGCCGAGCTCGACGAGCTCGGCGGCGCCCGTCGCGGCGACGATCGCCTGCGCCTGCGCCTGGAGGATCGAGCGCTCCGCCCGTGTCGGGTAGTACTCCGGCAGCTCGGTGATGCGGTCGAACAGCTCGCAGCCGCGCGCGTCGTAGAAGTGCTTCGGCGGCAGCTCCTTGAACGGCCGCGTCAGGCCGTCGAGCACGTCCTCGGCGAGGCCGCGCTCGTGCGCGGCGTCGAGGTGGTCGTCGATCACGATGTCCGGCTGGAAGGTCGAGGACATGGGGATGGCTCACGCGTCCTTCGCTATGCGCAGCCCGGCGAAGATCTGCCGGCGCTGCGGGTGGTCCCAGTTGCGGAACGTCGGCGTCGCGACGCGGCTGCGCGTCGCCCACGAGCCGCCGCGCAGCACGCGGTAGTCGCCGCCGAAGAAGACCTGCGAGTACTCGCGGTAGGGGTAGGCCGCGAAGCCGGGGTAGCCGTCGAAGCCGCTGGTGGTCCACTCCCAGGTGTCGCCGACCATGCCGAGGCAGCCGGCGGGCGAGGCGCCGTCGGGGTGGGCGCCGGCGGCGATGGTCCCGAACGCGCGCTGGTCGACGTTCGCGCGCGTCGCGATCGCGTCGCCCCGGCTGCCGTCGGGCGAGTCGCCCCAGGGCTGGAGGCGGGCCGTCCCCGTGTCCTGGTCCCAGGTCGCCGCCTTCTCCCACTCGGCCTCGGTCGGGAGGCGAGCGCGGTGCGCGCGGGCGAAGGCGTCGGCCTCGAACCAGGAGACGTGGACGACCGGTGCGTGCGGGTCGAGCGGCTCGCGGCGGTCCATCCGCCACTCGCGTCCGTCGGTCGTCCACCCGGCTGGGCGCTCGATGTCGTACTGCTCCTTCCACGCCCACGCCTCGCGCGTCCACCACTCGGGCCGCGCGTAGCCGCCGCCTTCGACGAACGCCTGGAAGGCGCCGTTCGTGACGGCCGTGCGGCCGATGCGGAAGGCGGGCAGCTCGCGCGCATGGCGCGGGCGCTCGTTGTCGTACGCGAAGCCCTCGGCGGGTGCCCCGATCGTGCAGGGGCCGGCGGGGATCTCCACCAGCTCGAGGCCGGTCGCTCCCACGACCGCCCCGTTGCCTGGAGCCGCCTGCGCGGCCGCGGCGGCGCGGGGCGGCGCCGGGAGGTGCGCGAGCTGCATCGTCTGCAGCATCGTCTCGGTGTGCTGCTGCTCGTGGCGCAGCACGAGCTCGTGCAGCACGCCATCGGCGGCGCGCTCGCCCGCGGCCAGCTCGAGCGTCCGTTCGCGGACGGCCGCGAGATAGGCGAGCGCGTCCGCGCGGCGCAGGTAGGGGAGGTCGCCGCGCTGGGCGCGCGGCGTCTCGAACGCGTCGTAGACCTCGGCGAGGTCCGGGCGCAGCAGCGGCAGCCCGCCGCCGCGGTGCGCGAGCCACAGGTCCTCGAACGCGGCGATGTGGCCGAGGTCCCACACGAGCGGGCTCATCAGCGGCGAGTGCACGCGCTCGAGCGCGGCATCGTCGAGGTGCGCGACGAGCGCGAGGGTGCGCGAGCGCGTGTCCCTGAGCTCGTCAAGCACGTCCCCTGTCACGCGCGCCGGCGCTGCCGTCTGGCTCGGCATCCCCCTCAGTCTGTCACGTCCGGCCGCGAGGGAAACCACCTTCGGGCTGAACTTCTCAGGATCGTAAGAAGTCGGGTGCGTCGGGTGGCACGTCAGCGCTGCTGCGGCGCGGCGTCTCGGTCGACGATCAGCTCGACCGCGGCGCCGTCGGCGAGCAGGCTCGCGGGCACGCGCGGGCTCGGGCCGGCGAGCATCGCGCTGACGGCCCACGCCTTGCCTTCGCCGGCTGTCAGCACGACGACCGCGCGCGTGGCGCGCAGCAGCGGCAGCGTGAGCGTGACGCGCTCGAACGGCGGCTTTCTGCCACGCACCGCGATGCACAGGCGCTCGCGCTCTTCGAGCGCGGGGTCGTCGGGGAACAGCGACGCGGTGTGGCCGTCCTCGCCGAGGCCGAGCAGCGCGAGGTCGAGCACCGGGGGAGGGGTGCCGGAGCCGGTCACGTGACCGGCGGAGGCGGGCCCCCCGGCCGTATCCGCGGCGATGGTCGCGCGCAGCTCCCGCTCGTAGCCGGCCGCGGCCACGGACGGATCGCCGTCCGTGGCCGCCACGGCGTGCACGATCGGGCGCGGACGGTCGGGATCGGCGTCGAGTCCCGCGAGCAGCGTGCGCGCGAGCAGGTTGTGGTTGCTCTCCGGGTCGTCGAGCGGCACGCAGCGCTCGTCGCCGAACCACAGGTGCACGTCACGCCAGTCGGCGACGAGCCCTGGCAGCAGCTCGTAGGTGCGCGCGGGCGTGCGGCCGCCGGCAAGTGCGACGTGCGCGACGCCGCGCTGCGCGCGCGCGGCGTCGAGCGCGGCGGCGATCCGTTCCGCGCACGTGTGCGCCGCCGCCTCCGCGTCGTCGGTCACGGTCACGTCGATCATGCGGCCTCCATCCCGTTCAGCAGCGTTGCCAGTGCGGGCACGTAGCCCGGCGTCGACGTGTCGAACATCCCGAGCGCGGCGGCAAATGCGCGTGCCGGATTCGGCGCCGCGACCGGCGCGCGCAGCGCGATCGCATGCGGTCCGGCGTGCAGCGCCAGAGCGTGGATGCCGGTGCGGGTCGGCTCAGCGGGCGGCCCGAGCACGATCGCGACCGCGGCGCCGTCGGCGCGGCGCGCGGTGCCGCTCCAGCCGTCCGGCTCCAGCGTGAGGCGCTCGATCGTCCAGTCGGCGCGCGCGGCGATCCAGCCCGCAAGCAGCAGCGCGCTTGCCTGCTGGGTCTCGCAGGAGCGCAGCTCGACGCGATCGACGTGCGTCAGCAGCATCTGCGCGGCGGGGTCGTCGAAGCGCGCGGCGACGTGGCGGCGCCAGCGCGCGAGTCGCAGCCAGGCGACGTCGCGCACGCGCGGGACGTCGAGCGCGGCAGCGCGCGCGAACGCGGCCGGCAGCGCCGTGCCGCTGGCGGCGGCGGAGTCGAGCACGATCGCGTGTGCGAGCGCGGCGAGCGGGTCCTGCGCGCGGCTCGCGCGCGTCCCCGGCAGCCACAGGACGGTCGGCAGGCCCACGACGCGCAGGGGGCGCACGAGCGAGTCGGCGTGCGCGAGCCGCTGCGCGTCGGCGACGAGCAGCGCCATGTCGTGGCAGTGGCCTGCGGCGCCCGCGCCCGATCCGATCGTGCAGTCGATCGCGACGGTCGCGTCGAGCCGTGCGGCGGCGCCCTCGCGCACGACGATCGTACGCGAGGGATGACGGTCGCTGAGGCCCGCGAGCCGTGCCGCGAGCGTGTCAGGTGCGACGTCGTCGCCGGGCGCGACGAGCAGGTTGAGCGTGCGCGTCGCTGCATGGCCGTGCTCGTGGCGCGCGTGCTCGCGGTTGAGCGCCAGCAGCCGCTCGGCGACCTCGCCGGCGCTGACGTCCTCGCCGTGCCACTCGCTGTGCTCGCGGGCAACGGCTGCGCTCGTCCCCGCGCCCGGTGTGCTCACAGCGGCCTCCAGGCGCGGCCGTCGGCGGCCAGCAGCGCGTCGGCGCCGGCCGGGCCGGCACTGCCCGCCTCGTACGGCTCGGGCTCGCCGCTCGCGTCGTCGGCCCACGCGACGAGCACCGGGTCGACGACCTTCCACGCGGCCTCGACCTCGTCCGCGCGCGTGAACAGCGTCGCGTCGCCGAGCAGCGCGTCGTGCAGCAGCCGCTCGTACGCCTCCGGCGACTCGCGCAGGAACGACGTGCCGTACTGGAAGTCCATCTGCACCGGGCGCATGCGCAGCGCGGTGCCCGGCATCTTCGCCGCGATCTGCAGCGTCGCGCCCTCGTTCGGCTGCACTGAGATCACGAGCTCGTTCGGCGGCGGCGGCCCGTCGAGTGCGCGGAACGGCTGGTGCGGCGCCGGCTTGAAGGCGATTGCGATCTCGGTCATACGCAGCGGCAGCCGCTTGCCGGTGCGCAGGTAGAAGGGGACGCCGGCCCAGCGCCAGTTGTCGATCTCGACGCGCAGCGCGGCGTACGTGTCGGTGCGCGAGTCGTCCGGGACGCCCTCTTCCTCGCGGTAGCCGGGCACGTGCTCGCCGGCGAGCCAGCCGGCCGTGTACTGCCCGCGCACGGCGTCTGCTTCCGGGTCGAGGGGCCGCACGGCGTGAAGCGCCTTCGCCTTCTCGTCGCGCACGAGGCTCGCGTCGAAGCTCGCCGGCGGCTCCATCGCGACAAGCGACAGCAGCTGCAGCGCGTGATTCTGGATGACGTCGCGCAGCGCCCCGGCGCGGTCGTAGTAGCGAGCGCGGTGGCCGATGCCGAGATCCTCGGCGACGGTGATCTGCACGTGGTCGATCGCGGTGCGGTTCCACAGCGGCTCGAAGATCCCGTTCGCGAAGCGCAGCACCAGCAGGTTCTGGACCGTCTCCTTGCCGAGATAGTGGTCGATGCGGAAGACCTGCTGCTCCTCGAACGACTCCTCGATCGCCGCGTTCAGCTCGCGCGCGCTCGCGAGGTCGTGCCCGAACGGCTTCTCGATCAGCAGCCGCGTCGGCGGGTCGGCGCCACGGCCGAGCCCGGCGGCGGCGAGGTCGCGCGCGGTCGCGGCGAAGAAGCTGGGGGAGACGGCGAGGTAGAAGAGCCGCTGCGAGGGCTCGCCGTCCTCGCGGTCGCCGGCGTCGAGCCGCTCCGCCAGCGCCTCGTACAGCTCCGGCGTGCCGTACGTGCCGGCGACGACCCCGATGCGCGGCTCGAGCGCCTCCCACAGCCGCTCGTCGAGCGGGCGCCGGGCGTGCGCCTCGATCGACGCGCGCGCGTGCGCACGGAAGGAGGCGTCATCCTGCCCCTCGCGCACCACCGCGAGCAGGCGGAAGCGCTCCGGCAAGCGGCCGTCGGCGAGCAGGTCGTAGACGGCCGGCAGCAGCTTGCGGGCGGCGAGGTCGCCGGTGCCGCCGAACAGCACGAGCGTCGACGGCGGCGGCAGCCGCTCGTCGACGTCCTGCGCGAACGGGTTCGCGGTGGTGGGAGCAGATGCCTGCGTCGTGCTCACGCGATCGCCGCGGCGAGCGCGGCGATCGCAGATGCCGCCCCACCCGCCCCGCCGTTCAGCTCGAGCCGCAGGAACGGCAGCTCGCGCGAGCGCAGCGCCTGCCCGTCGCCGATCGCCTGCGCGCGCACGAGCGCCGCGAAGTCATAGTCGGCGCCGGGGATCTCGACGCTGGCTCCGCCGGGGACGTCCACGAGCTGGACGAACACGCCGACCGGCGGGCCGCCCTTGTGCAGCTGCCCGGTCGAGTGCAGGAAGCGCGGCCCGTAGCCGACGGTCGTCGCCGCACGCGTCCGCGCGCGGATCGCCACGCGCAGCGCGGTCAGCGCCGCGTCGACCGCGGGATCCGGCGCGAGGTACGCCATCGTCGCCACGTACGCGCGCGCGCCGGCGCGCGCGTCGAGCAGCTCGCGCAGCGCCGCCGTGGCCTCGTCGCCGCTCACCGCGCCCGCGTCGGCTGCCGGGAACGACCCGTCGCGCACGTACGCCTCGATCGTCGCGACGGTCAGGTCCTTCGCCGCCTGCACGTTCGGCTGGTCGAACGTATTGACACCGATTACCGCGCCGGCGACCGCGACCGCCAGCTCCCAGTGGAAGAACAGCGCGCCGAGGTCGAGCGCCTCGGCGAACGGGAAGGCGATCACCGGGTGGCCGGCCTCGGCGAGCGCGTCGAGCTGCCGCGCCACGTCCGGATTCCGGTCGGGGGTCCCGCCTCCGCCGGCCACGTGGCCGGCTCCGGCACCCCCGAAGCCCTCACCGCTCGTCGCGTGCAGGTGGACGAAGACGCGGTCGCCGCCGTACACCTCCGGCGCACCGAGCGGCTCGTCGGCGATCGGGACGATCCCCTTGCCGTGCTTGCCGGTCGACTCCGCGACGAGCTGCTCCAGCCACAGCCCGAGCGATGCCAGCGGCGGATCGACGACGAACGTCAGCTTGTCCCGCCCGCCGTTCGCCAGCTCTCCGAGCGCGGCGCCGAGCCACAGCGCCGGCGCGTGACCGGGCGCCAGCGACGGATCGGCCGCGCGCGCGGCGACCTCGGCGCGCTCCAGCAGGCCGCGCACGTCGGCGCCGATCAGCGCGGCCGGCACGACGCCGAACGCTGACAGCGCCGAGTAGCGCCCGCCGATGTCCGGCGCGCCGTGGAACACGCGGCGGAAGCCCTGCTCCTGCGCGAGCGCCTCGAGCTGCGTGCCCGGATCGGTCACCGCCGCCCACTGGCGGCCGTCTGGCACGAGCGCGTGGAAGTGCGCGTGCATCGCGCGCGGCTCGAGCGTCCCGCCGGACTTCGAGGAGACCAGGAAGAGCGTTCTGTCGAGCGGCAGCCGCGCCTCCAGCCCGGCGACCGCGTCGGGGTGCGTCGAGTCGAGCACGTGCAGGCGCAGGAAGCCGTCGGCGGTGGGGAACGTCTGCGCGAGCACCTCCGGCGCGAGGCTCGATCCGCCCATCCCGAGCAGCGCGCAGTCGGTGAAGCCGTCGGCGCGCACCTCCTGCACGAACGCGAGCACGTCGTCGAGGTGCTCGAGCGACTGCTCGGCGATCGTCAGCCAGCCCAGCCGCTCCGACGGCTTGTCGTCGCCGGCGGCCCACAGGGAGTCGTCCTTCGACCACACGCGCCGCAGCACGTGCTCCTCCTGCGCCCAAGCGGCGCGCGCGCCGATCGCACGCGCCTGCTCGTCGGTCAGGCGCGCCTCGACGCTCGCCGGCTCGCCCGCGAGGACGGCGGCGCGGCGCCCCTCGACGCCGGCGAGCAGCGTGTCCATCGCGTTCGCGAACTGGACGATCCCCGCTTCGAGCAGCTCGTCGGTGACCTCGTCGAGCGAGACGCCGGCAGCCTCGACCGCGGCGATCGCCGCGCGCGCCGCCGGGGCGGCCGCCGGGAGCAGCGGCTCGGCCACGGTGCCGTGGTCCTGGTAGGCGAGCAGCGTCGCGAGCGGCATCGTGTTGACGGTCTCCGGCCCGACGAGCTCGGCGACGTACTTGACGTCGGAGTACGCGGGGTCCTTCGTGCCGGTCGAGGCCCAGAGGAGGCGCTGCGGGCGCGCGCCCTGTGCGCGCATGGCGGCGAAGCGCTCGCCGCCTACGAGCGCCTGCCAGCGCTCGTAGGCGAGCTGAGCGTTCGCGACGGCGGCCGCCCCGCACAGCTCCTCGTGCCCGAGCGCCTTCAGGCGCTTGTCGACGGCCGTGTCGACGCGCGAGACGAAGAACGAGGCGACGGACGCGATGCCGTCGACCGGCTTGCCCGCCGCGGCGCGCTCCTCCAGCCCGGCGAGCCACGCCTCGGCGATCGACGCCCACGCGTCGAGCGAGAACAGCAGCGTGACGTTGATGTTGATCCCGTCGGCGATCGCGGCGCGGATCGCGGGGACGCCCTCCGGCGTGCCGGGGATCTTGATCATCACGTTCGGACGGTCGACGCGCGCCCACAGGTCGCGCGCCATCGCGAGCGTGCCGTCGGTGTCGCGCGCGACTGCCGGGGCGACCTCGAGCGAGACGTAGCCGTCGAGCCCCTCCGTGCGCTCCCAGACGGGCCGCAGCACGTCGGCGGCGCCCTGCACGTCCTCGATCGCGAGCGTCCAGTAGATCGCCTCCACGTCGGCACCGTCGTGCGTCAGCTCGGCGAGCCGCTCGTCGTAGTCGGGGCTGCCGAGGATCGCCTGCTCGAAGATCGAGGGGTTCGACGTCACCCCGACCACGCCGTCCTCGTTGACGAGCCGCTCGAGGTCCCCGCCCGTCAGCATCGAGCGGCGGATCGAGTCGAGCCAGGCGCTCGTGCCGAGCTCGGCCAGGTGGCCGATCGGCGTCGTCGCAGGGACGGTGCTCATGGGTGGCGATCTCCTGTGCTTGTTTCGGGCGATGCGGGATCCAGTCGAAGTCCATCGAGCCCGTCGCGCTCGAGCGCGATGACCTGTCCGAGGCGGCGCACGTGGCGCTCGGCGCCGCTGAAGCTGGCGGCTGCGAACGTGCGCACGAGCTCGGCGGCGAGCTCGGGGCCGATCACGCGGGCGCCGAGGCAGAGCACGTTGAGATCATCGTGCTCGACGCCCTGGTGCGCGGTGTACGTGTCGTGAACGGTGGCGGCGCGGACGCCGGGCAGCTTCGCGGCGGCGACCGAGACGCCGGCGCCCGACCCGCATACGAGCACGGCGCGCTCGGCGGCGCCGTCTGCGAGCGCTCGGCCGACGGCGGCCGCGGCGTACGGATAGTCGTCGTACGCGCCGGCGTCGACGAACTCATGACCGCCGTCGGCGAGCGCCGCGACGACCGCGTCTCGCAGCGGCACGCCAGCATGGTCGAAGCCGCAGGCGATCCTCATCTGCACGCAGGCTACATGCCCCGTCGTACGCCCCGGAAACGCGCTGATCAAGCTCGGCGAATGGCGTAGCGCAGGTAGAGCGAGCCGGCCCGCTCGAGCGCCCACACCAGCTCCAGCGCGGCCGGGTCGGCGAGCGCCGGGCCGCTGCTGAGCGTCGGGCCGCCGCCGCCGGCGGCGAGCTGCGGTGCGAGCGTCAGGAACAGCTCGTCTACGAGTCGCTCGTGCAGCAGCGCGCCCATCAGCGTCGGGCCGCCTTCGCACAGCAGTGAGCGCACGCCGTGCTCGGCGCGCAGCCAGCGCAGCGCACGCGTCAGCGTCAGCTCGGCCGGGTCGAGCCGCACGAGCTCGACGTCCGCCGCGCAGCTCGGCTCGGGGGCGTCCGGCGTCGTGAAGACGACGACGTCGGCCTCCGGCTCGGCGAACAACGGGATCTCGAGCGGCAGCTCGCCGCTGCGGCTGATGGTCGCGATCAGCGGCTCGGGCGCAAGCCCGATCGCCTCGCGTGCCGCGCGCAGCTCGGGTCGTCTGACGGCGCGTCCGTAGCGCTCGATCGCGAGCGTGCGCGTGCCGATCAGCAGCGCGTCGACTTGCGTCCGCAGGCGGCGGAAGACCTCCATGTCGCCGTCGTCGCCGATCCGCCCGGAGCGCCCGTCGATCGTCGCACGCCCGTCGACCGTCGTCGCGAAGTTCGTCACGATCCACGGCCGCTCGTCGTGCGCGCGCGCGCCGAGGCCGAGATCGCCGAGCAGCTCGGCGCTGTCGACCGTCGCCGGGTCGGGGTGCAGACGCTGGAACTCCATCGCCAGCGCAGTCTAGGTCGGCGGCACGCCGTCGGATCAGCCCGTCGAGCTGATGTGGAACGCCCGCAGGTCGATCCACTTCGTGAGTCCGGCCACGAGCAGCGTGTTGCTCGGAGGACGGTTGCCGCTGATCGGCGTCGGCCGCGCTCCGGCGGTCGTCAGGATGCGAAAGCCGCGGCGCTCAAGCGGCTCGTGCAGCGCTTCGACCAGTTCGAAGGGGAGCAGGACCGTGTCTCCGCCGGCATGGTGCAGCGCGTCGAGCGCGCGTTCGTATTCCGCGAACGTGTGCATCGACTCCGGGCCGGTGAAGGGGACGACGTCGACGACGCCGTAGGCGTCGGCGATGCGGTGGCCGGTGGTGACGAAGAGGGCGATCGGGGCCCCGCGCCTCATCACTGGGCGCCCGTCTCTGCTGACTATCGAGGTGATGAACGAGCGCTCGAACAGTTCGCCCGCCGGCTTGGGGGACCATTCGACCGCTTCGCGAGGTATGTCGAGGGGCGGCCGAGCATGGATGCGGCTCAGCTGCGTCCACGGGTATGGGAACTGGCCGATCGAGCAGACTGCCAGGCCCATCCCGAACAGCACGGCGAGCGCCGGCAAGCCGGCGACCCGGATGCCGTCCGCGGCGATCGACTCGACCGCGACCAGCGTCAGCAGCGCGAGCGCCAGCGCCCACACGGGGAAGATCAGGGGCATCAGCGTCGGTTCCGATCGCGCGACGTAGTAGGTCGCCGATCCGAGCCCGAACAGGCCGACCCACATGAGCATGCCGGAGAGGACCCGGTTGGGGGCGTGGTTGATCGCCCGCACGACCGCCGTCCCGATCGCCGCGACGTACGTGAGATAGATCACGAGCGGGAGGCCGAAGAGACCCGCGAGCGGCCAATTGCTGTAGCCGGCTGCACCGTAGAGGCGCGAGAAGCTCCACAGGGATGCGACATCCGGAAGCGAGCCGGCGCGCAGGAGCGTCAGCAGCGAGACCGTTGCGAGCGCGACGAAGAGGCCGATGGCGATGTCGCGCGCGAGGCGCAGCAGCGCGGCGCGACGGTACGCGACGCCCGTCGCAAGCAGCGCGGCGACGGTTGCGCCGAAGGCGGGGACGCCGAACTCGAAGTTGTTGAGGATCACCAGGCCGCACGCGGCGAACAGCAGCCAATCGCGCGAACGCCGGCCGACGTCGAGGCGGCGCGCGACCAGCCAGAGGAGCAGGTAGGCACCCCCGTAGCGAAAGGGGAACATCGGGAAGTACGTCCCAGCGGAGAAGCGTGCGAGCGGGCTGTCTTCCGGATTGAAGAGGCTGGTCGCCAAGACGGGCACGAACAGCAGCAGCGCGGCAACGGAGCTGCGGGCTGTCCGCCGCAGGACGTCGTAGGCGGCGCAGAATGCGAGCACGCTGAGCGCGCATACGGTGATCGTGTAGACGAGCACGGTCTTGCCGAACGCGAGCAGCGAGAGCGCTATGCCGTACGGAAGCAGCGAGGCATATTGCGCGTGGAAGTCGACGAGCGGCGTGAGGCCGTTGATCACGGCGAATGTTTCGTCGAGTTGAAATGCCACGTCGTGGTGCAGCAGGGACCAGGTGATCGACGTTTCGGTGTCGATCCCCGGGAGGATCCAGACGGCGACCGCCACGAAGGCCCCGGCCGCCACGGCGATCCGAGCCGCGCGAGAGCTGCCGGGCCGGAGCAGTTCCGGTCGGGAGCGGAGGAAGACCGTCGCGAGCAGGATCACTGCGGCGATCGCTGCTGCCACGACTAGGGTCCTGCCGGTGAAGTATGCGATCTCCCAGCGCACGCTGTGGTGACCGACGAAGCAGGCGGCGATCAGCCCCACCGTGAGCGCCTGCGTGCCGAGGACGATCGCACCGCGCAGGCGTCCGTCCTGGCGCCGATGTGATCCGCGCCAGATCAGCAGCGTCGCGAGCGTCAGCAGCACCGGTACGCACAGCGCGATCAGGTAGCGCGTGTCCTCCTCCGGCTTGGGTCTGAGCGTCTCGAGATCGCTCGGGATGAGCGTGAGCGTGGTCTTCGGGTACAGCAGCCGACTCAGGGGCGGCGCGAGCAGCACGACGGCGGCGACCACGACGAGCGCGCACGGGATCACCGCGAGCCATGCGACGTCGGATCGCCCGCGCCGCGCCACCGCGGCAGCCGGCACTCGTTCGATCGGCGCCCGATCGAGCCTCCCCCTCAGCATCGCGTTATTTTACCGATATCTGGTATGTGCTGGCGAGCAGGCGGCTGGTCGCCCGGGCAGTGATAGCGTCCCCGCGCGGCGGCCCCCCGTGCCCCCGAACGCCGCCCCTCCCGATGACATCAGCTGACCAGCCCGCCCGCCCCGACCGCAACCTCGCGCTCGAGCTCGTGCGCGTCACCGAGGCGGCCGCGCTCGCCGCCGCTCGCCTCGTCGGCCGCGGCGACAAGGAGGCGGCCGACCAGGCCGCCGTCGACGCGATGCGCTTCGTGCTCGACTCGGTGCCGATGGACGGGCTCGTCGTGATCGGCGAGGGCGAGAAGGACGAGGCGCCGATGCTCTACAACGGCGAGCAGATCGGCAACGGCACCCCGCCGCAGGTCGACATCGCCGTCGACCCGCTCGAGGGCACGCGCCTGACGGCGCTCGGGATGCCGAGCGCACTCGCGGTGATCGCGCTGGCCGAGCGCGGCTCGATGTTCGACCCGGGCCCCTGCGTCTACATGGAGAAGATCGCCGGCGGCGTGGAGATCGCCGACCTGCTGTCGCTCGATCGCCCGCTGGCGGAGACGCTGAAGCTGATCGCCGAGCGCAAGGGGATGGGCATCGGCGACGTGACGGTCGTGATGCTCGACCGTCCGCGCCACGAGGAGGCGATGAAGCAGGTGCGCGAGGCCGGTGCCCGTATTCGCCTGATCCTCGACGGCGACGTTTCCGCCGCCCTGCTCGCCGTCAGCGAACGCTCGCCGGTCGACCTCCTGTGGGGTATCGGCGGCACTCCGGAGGGCGTCATCTCCGCCGCCGCGCTCAAGTGCATGGGCGGCCAGCTGCTCGGCCGCCTGTGGCCGCGTGACGACGCGGAGCGCGCGGCGGCGACTGCGGCGGGCTACGACCTCGACAGAGTCCTCACGTGCGACGACCTGTGCGCCGGCGACGACGTCTTCTTCTCCGCCACCGGCGTCACCGACGGCGACGTGCTCCAGGGCGTCCGCTATCGCGGCTCCGGGGCGACGACCGAATCGCTGGTGATGCGCTCGCGCTCGGGCACGGTGCGTCGCGTCCACGCTCGCCACGACCGCGCGAAGCTGCGTGCGGTCACCGGCGGGCGCTACGGCTGAGGCGGGTCCGGCACGTCCTCCGGTTCGAGCGTCGCGAGCTTCCCGACGCGCGATTCCGCAAGGTCGAGGCGCTCGAGCGAGCGCAGGAAGCCGTGCGTCACGAGCACGTGGATGCGCGACTGCGTGGCGCGGTAGACGGGCGTGCTGAGGCGGCGAGCGATCGACGGGTAGAAGTTCGCGACCTCGACCTCCACGCGCAGCCGGCCGATGCCCGGCGTCGCCGGGGCGCCCGGCAGGCGACGCAGGTCGATCTGCAGATAGCCGTCGCCATGGTGGCCGCGCCGCTCGACCAGCAGCCCGTCCTCGATCCGCCAGCGCACGATCCCGCGCTCGCCGTCCATCGCGTACTCCGGCGCCTTGAACCGCAGCAGCCGCAGCGGGCGGCGCACGAGCACGACGGTGCGCTGCTCGTCGGCGTAGTCGATGCGCACGAGCCCGAGCGTGACGCGCGTGAGGAAGCGCCAGTAGGTGCGCGCGAGCCGCTCGAGTTGCACGGGTCTCCACAGCTCCTCCAGCGCCGCCTCCGGCAGCGTCAGGACCGCCGCCTGCGCCGAGCGCACGGCGCCGCCGGCGTCCATCGTCGTGCCCTCGTCCCGGTCGACGATCGTCGCGTGCGCCGGTCGTGGCAGCCGCACGTGCCGCCGCCGCAGCGCGACGGCTCCGGCGACGAGCGCCGCGAGCACGGCCAGCAAAGGGGGGAGCACGCCGGGATTGTGCCCGTTGCGGCCCGCGCGCGGTCGCGGCGCCCGCGCGGTGCGAAGTCGCCTACCGCAGCGCGCGCGGATGGAGGTGGCGCGTGTCGACCCACTTGATGACGGCTGTGCCGCCTGGCCATGGGCGCTCGTCGGGTCTGGTCCTGCCCCTGACGTAGGGGCGCAGTCCCTGTTGCGTCAGCAGCTCGAAGCCGCGGCGCCGGAGCACCGGGAAGATGCTCGCGTCGAGCGGATTCGGCAGGATCACCGTGTTGCCGCCCGCGTCGCGCAGCGCGTCGAGCACCGCTTCCACGCGCTGCACCGTCTGGAGCGACTCTATGCCGGTGTAGGGGGAGACGTTCACGACCCCGTAGGCGTCGGCGACGCGGTGGCCCGTCGTCAGCAGGATCGCGACCGGGGCGCCGCGCCTGACGACGAAACGCGATGGGCCGTCCGCGAGCGACGCGACGAAGCGGCGTGTCGCGGCGTCGGCGGGCGGCACGAGCGGATCGGCTTCGGGCGTTGCCTCGGTCGGGACGAAGGGCGCCTGCAGCCGCGCGATCTGCCCCCACGGCGTCGGCGTCTGGGCGAGCGAGCAGGCGGCGACGCCGAAGCCGAACAGTGCGACGAGCGCACCGATCGCCGTGCGGCGAAGGCGCGGCGCGGCCAGCTCGCCGATCGCGACGACGGCCAGCAGCGCGAGCGCGAGCGCCCACGCGGAGAACTGGTACTTGAGCGCGACGGGGTGCGAGCGCCCGACCCAGTACGTCCCCGCGCCGAGCCCGAAGACGCCGGCCCACGCGAGCATGCCGGTGAGCACGCGGTTGCGCGCGCCGCGCAACACACGCACCGTCGCGACGACGATCGCCGCGACGTACGTCAGATAGATGAGCAGGTGCACGCCGAGCACGCCGGGGATCGGCATCAGCGCGAAGCCGCCGATCGCATACGTGCGCGCGTAGTCGACGAGTCGCGCCGGCTGCGGCAGCGCGCCGGCGCGCACGAGCGTCAGCAGCGAGACGAGCGCGAGCGCCGTCGCGAGCCCGGCCGCGACCGCGCCGGCGAGACGCAGCAGCGCAGGCCGCCTCAGCCCGTCGCCGCTCCACAGCAGGGCAGCCACGGTGGCGCCGAGCGCCGCGATCCCGAAGTCGCCGTTGTTGAGCAGCGCCAGCCCGGCGGCGGTGAACAGCAGCCAGGCGCCCGTCGCTCCGCCGCGCCCGCGCTCGATGCGACGCGCCGTCAGCCACGCGACGAAGAACGGCATCGCGTAGCGCAGCGGGAAGTTCGCGTAGTAGCTGCCGACCGTCGAGCGGTTCTGGAGCGTGCCGGAGATCTGGTAGAGGCTCGTGGCGAGGAACGGCAGGTAGAGCAGCAGCGCGGTGGTCGCGCTGCGCGTCACGCGCCGCAGCACGCCATAGATCGCGAGCAGCGCGATCGCCGTGATCGTGCAGAGCACGATCGTGAACGTCAGGACCGTCTTGCCAGCTGCCAGCATCGGCACGGCTATGACGAACGGCCACAGCGATCCGTATTGGGCGGTGAAGTCAACGAGCGGCGTGCGCCCGTTGAGCACCGCGAACGTCTCGTCGAGCGTGAAGCCGAGGTGGTAGCGGACGTCTTCGACCGCGTTCCCGATCTCGGCGTCCGAGTGGACCGCGTGCAGCATCCAGATCGCGGTCGCGGCCAGCGCGAGGCCGCCGACGACGAGGCGGCGCCTGCGCGATTCCCGCAGCAGCGCGGCGCCGGCGCGTTGTCGCACGCGCTCCGAGCGCAGCGCGCCCGCGGTCGCGGCGGCAAGCAGCGCCGCGACCGCGAGCGTGGCCGGCACGAAGTAGTGCAGCGTCAGCGTAGGTTCACGCCCCAGCGTGTAGACGACGCCGAAGCGCAGTCGATACTGGGCGACGATCGAGGCCACGACGACGCCGACGAGTGCGAGCTGGGTCGCGACGACGGCCAGCACGGTTGCGCGCGCCGCGACGCGGCCGAGCCAGCGCGGCGCGGACGCGGTCGCGAGCGCGCCGAGCAGCGGGGCGCAGAGCGCGAGCAGGTAGCGCGCCTGCTTGGTCGGCTCGGGCGCGGGCGGTCCGGAGCCTGCCAGGAACGTGTAGGGGGAGTGGGCGGGGAAGAGCAGGCGCCCGAGCGGGGGTCCGAGCAGGAGGATCGCGGCGACTGCGATCGCCGCGCACGGGATCGCGCAGACCCACGCCGCTGTGGCGGCATCCTGCGACCCGCGCGCGTGCGCGGGGGCGCTCCCCCGAAGCGAGGCGACCGCCACCTCGGGGGCGGCGCTTGCCATCGCCTGACTCTAGTGTCATTAGACCGGAAAGAAAAGCGATAGGCGCTGCTCGCGCGTGGCTCGCTCAGAGGCGCTCGACCGCGACGTGCTCGCCGGCGCGCATCCTGTCGTCGCCCGCCGAGACGAACGCGAGCGCGTCGGCGGTCGCGAGCGCCGCGGTCGCGTGCGAGCCCTGCGCGCCGCTCGGCGTCGCCCGCAACGTGCCGTCGCCGGCCGCGAGCCGGACGCGCACGGCTTGGACGCGCCCGCGACGAGGCACGTCCTCGCTCAGCACGGCCTGCTCGCGCGGCGGCAGCGGCTGCGCTCCCTGGAGCGCGCGCAGGGCCGGCTGCGCGAACAGGACGAACGTGACGAAGCTCGACACCGGGTTGCCGGGCAGGCCGAAGACGAGCTGCGGGCCGCGCGTCCCGAACCACGTCGGCTTGCCCGGCTGCAGGTCGAGGCGCCAGAAGCGCTCCGCGACGCCGAGCGCTGCCAGCGCCGGCTTGACGTGATCGTGCGGACCGACCGAGACGCCGCCCGACACCACGACGACGTCCGCCTGATCCAGCGCCGCCGCGAGCGCCGCCTCGGTCGCGTCGCGCGCGTCGCGGACCGCCTGCGCGCCCGCGACCTCGGCGCCCTGCTGCGCGGCCAGTGCGGCGAGCATCGGCGCGTTCGAGTTGTGGATCTCGCCGGGACCGAGCGCGCTGCCCGGCGGGCGCAGCTCGTCACCGGTGCAGAGGATCGCGACGCGCGGCCGGCGCGCGCACCGCAGCGAGCCGGCACCTGCGCCGACGGCGACGCTCAGCGCCCCCGCCCCGAGCACGCTGCCGCTGCGCAGCACGACGGCGCCGGCGCGCAGGTCCTCGCCGACGCGGCGGACGTGCTGCCCCGATGCGACTGCCGCGGTGAGCGTCACGTGGCCGTTCGTCTCGTCGGTGCGCTCGACGGGCACGACGGCGTCGGCGCCGGCGGGCAGCGGGGCGCCGGTCGAGATGCGGATCGCCTCGCCCGCGCCGAGTGGCATGGCGGCGGGGGCGCCCGCGCGCGACTCGCCGACGATCCGCAGCGTGCCGCTGGACGCGTCGCTGCGCACGGCGAAGCCGTCCATGGCCGAATTGTCGAAGCGCGGCACGTCGGCCGCGGCCGTCACGTCTGCGGCGAGCACGCGTCCGGCCGTGTCCTCAACGGGGACGGGCTCGGCCGGCAGCGGCGCGCAGCTGGACACCACCTGCGCGCGGGCCGACTCGATCGAGAGCAGGGCGGTCGCCACGCGTCCATTCTGTCCATCGGCGGGTGCATGCGTCGGGATCCGCTGATATAGACAGCCGGATGACGGATCAAGCGACCCCACGCCCGAGCCGGCCCGTGCCCGTGGAGCGGGCCGACGCCGAGCTGCTGGCCGGTCGCGCGCAGGCGATCGCGAAGGGCTGGCTGCTGACGCTGCTCGAGCGCGCGCCGCTTGCCGCCGTCGCCGCGATCCCGGCCGCCGATCTCGCGTCGGAGGGCCCCGCCGTCTGCGCCGCCTTCGCGCGCGCGCTCGGCGCCGACGCCGAGCTCGACCGCTTGCGCCCGGCCGGTGACCTCGCGCCGCTCGTCCGGCGCATCGGCGCGCTCGCGGGCGCGCATGACGCGGCTGCGACGCTCGCGGCCGTCGATGCGCTGCGCGCGTGCCTGTGGGCCGCCGCGCTCGACGCTCGCGGCAGCCGCGGCGACGATCTCGCCCCGCTCGCCGAGCGGCTCGCCGCGGTCGCGCTCGTGGCCGGTGCCACTGCGCTCGCCGATGCGACGGCTGCGCCCGCGCAAGCGCCCACCGCTGCTGCGCCTCCCACGCCCGTCGTGGCGCCGGCGCCGGAGCCTGCGTCCGATCTCGCGCCGCCACCTGCACCCCGCGCCGCGCCGTTGTCGGCGGCGCCGCCGCAGGACGCCCCCGCGCCGGCCGTGCACGACCTGCGCGACGCTGCCGCCTCGGTCACGGAGCTGCCAGCCCGTCCAGTCTCCGATGCACGCCCCGGCTCGGCCGCGTTTGCGTCGGCCATGGACGACGGCGACCTGTGGATCGCCACGCTCGAGCGCCACATCGACCGCTGCCAGCGCGAAGGCGGCGGGCTTGCGCTGCTGCGCGTCGAGCTCGTCGACGGCGAGCGGCTTGCGGCGAGCGCGACGGCCCCCGAGCCGGAGGATCGCGGCGTGCCGTACGGCCGCCTCGCGCAGGCGATCCGCCGCGCGATCCGCCGGCAGGACCTCGTCGCCTCCGACCGCCAGGGCCGTGCGTGGGTGATCGCACCAGCGGTCGGCCGTGCCGGCGCGATCGCGCTCGCGGAGCGGATCGGCGCCGGCGTCGAGCACGGCGAGCACTGGCGCGGCGCGCCGCTCGCCGCCACGATCGGCTTCGCCGTCTACGGCGAGGACGGCCGCGACGCCGTGACGCTGATCGACCGCGCCGAGGAGGCGATGCTCGCCGCCTCGGCGGCCGGCGTGCGGATCGGGGAGGCGCTCCCTTCGCCGGACGGCGAGGGCGGGGCGCCGGGCCCGCGGCTCGTGCGCTGAGCGCCGCGGCCGCCGGTCAGCGGGCGCTGCGAGCAGGTGCCGCCGGCGGCAGCAGCGGCAGCGCGCCGACGCGGATCAGCCCGTCGTCGCCGCCGAGCGCCTCGTGCGTCGCGCGCGTGAGGTCCCAGCTGCGGCCCTTCACGAACGGCCCGCGGTCGATCACCGGCACGACGACCGTGCGGCCCTTGTAGTAGAAGGCGACCGGCGTGCCGCAGGGGAGCGTGCGGTGGGCGACGCCGAGCGTCCAGCGTCGCAGCGGCACGCCGCATGCGGTGGTCGCTCCGCGCGACGTCGCTCCGTACCACGACGCGATCCCCGGCTGATAGACGGTCAGGTCGAGCTGGGGGGCGCTCGGGTCGAGCGCCGGGTCCTGGACCGCGGTCCCGGCCGCCGTCGATCCGCGCACCGCGCGCAGCTTCAGCGGGCCGCTGCGGTCGGGATGCCAGATCGCCGTGAATCTGCCGTCGGTCGCGACGGCGGCGCTCGCGATCGCGACCCAGCCCGCGACGTCGTCGTGGCGCTCGATCGTGATGCCGCCGGCGCCCGGCGCGGCGGTGCCGGAGATGCGGGCCCTCCCGCGCAGCATCGCCGTCGAGCGCAGCGCGAGCGCGATGCCGTTGCCGCTCGCGCGCACGAGCGGGTTGCCGAGTCTGACGACGAGCTGCGATCCGTCGGGCAGCGTCAGCACGCCGGGCGCGGCACCGCCGGGGTTGGCGGCAGCCAACGCGGACGCGACGGACACGCCCAGCGCGAGCAGGGCGGCGAACGTCACGGCGATGGGGCGATGGCCGGTCATGTCACTCTCTGCGGGGCCTACGAGGTGAGCTGACGGGCTCGCGACGCCTTGTCGGGCGGCGCTACGGTCGAGATCGACCGATTCGCCCCGGCGAGCTTGGGAGGCTCGCATCGGGTCCCCCGTCGGCCGCCCGCAGGGCGCGCGACCGTTCGGCCAGGCGGGCGGCAGTATACGGAACATCGCACCGTCCGGGGAAAATGCCGCCGCAACTTGAAACCCTGCCGTCCGTTCTGCGTAGTACAAGTGCAAAGCACGACGCGCGCGCGAAGGTCCTCCCCTGACGCGGCGCGAAGTGGCCGCGTCAGGCGGCCGGTGCGACGCCTTTGACTTCAAAAAGTGAAGTAGCTAGGCTCCTGCCTATGCTTGGATGGCAGTGGTGCGCGCCCGTGCGCGCTCGCGCCTCCACCATGAACGCGCCCCGCGGAAACCCCACCCACCCGGCGCACGCGAGAAACGGAATCAGATGTCAGTAGCGGAACTTCAGGAACTCGAGGAGATCAAGGGGCTGCTCAACCGCGGCCAGCAGGTCGGCGTGCTCACCTACGCCGAGGTGTCGACCGCAGTCAGCGAGCTCGATCTCGACGAGGCCGACGTCGAGGAGCTGCACGGCTTCCTCGAGAGATCCGAGATCGAGCTGGTCGAGGAGATCGACCCCGCGACCGCGGCCTCGAGCCAGGTCGAGCGCGCCCCTGACAAGCGCACACGCCGCAAGGCCAGAACCGCACTCGATCTCAAGCCGGACATGACGACCGACTCCCTTCAGCTGTTCCTGAAGGACATCGGCAAGGTGCGGCTGCTCACCGCCCAGGAGGAGGTCGACCTCGCGAAGCGCATCGAGCGCGGCGACCTCGACGCGAAGCAGAAGATGGTCGAGTCGAACCTCCGTCTCGTCGGCTCGATCGCGAAGAACTACCGCAACCAGGGCCTGCCGTTCCTCGACCTGATCCAGGAGGGGACGCTCGGGCTCGTGCGCGCGGCGGAGAAGTTCGACTACCGCAAGGGCTTCAAGTTCTCCACCTACGCCACCTGGTGGATCCGCCAGGCGATCGCCCGCGCGCTCGCCGACAAGGCGCGCACGATCCGCATCCCGGTCCACGTCGTCGAGAAGCTCAACAAGATCGGCCGCGCCGAGCGCAAGCTCGTCACCGAGCTGGGCCGCGAGCCGACCGCCGACGAGATCGCCGAGGTCACGGGGATCGACCCGGAGGAGGTCGACTCGATCAAGCGCTCCGCGCAGGCGCCGGTCTCGCTCGAGAAGCCGGTCGGCGACGAAGAAGAGTCGGAGTTCGGCCAGTTCATCGCCGACGAGCGCGCCGAGTCCCCCTACGAGCGCGCCGCCGAGATCCTCACGAAGGAGGCACTGCGCGAGGCGCTGGAGAACCTCTCCTACCGCGAGCGCCGCGTGCTGGAGCTGCGCTATGGCCTCGGCGGCGAGCACCCCCGCACGCTCGACGAGGTCGGCCGCACGTTCAACGTCACGCGCGAGCGCATCCGCCAGATCGAGAACCAGTCGCTGAAGAAGCTGCAGCAGCTCGCCGAGGCCCAGAAGCTCCGAGACGTCGCCTAGCCGGACGCGCCTGGCGGCGCCTCGGCGCCGCCGGCGGCGTCCTCGCCGGTTCGCGTACGAAGTACGCCACACCGACCACCGGCTTCGCCGGCGGTGCCCCGTCCTTGCCAGCGACGCCGATGCATCCGCCAGCCGCGCCCGGCGCGTGGCTGGCGCTTCTCAGACCCCTGCGAGCGTGAGCAGCTCGGGCGCGAGCAGCTCGGGCGGCGCGTCGGGGAAGCTCGGCATCAGCCGTCGTGCGAGCGCCTCGCAGGGACGGTCGGCGAACAGCGGCGCCAGCTCGCCGACCGCGTCGAGCGAGCGGATCGAGGGGGCGATCTGGAAGTCGGCGGCGTTCGGCGCGTGCGGGTCGCCGATCACGCCGTCGGCGATCAGCTGGTCGACGCGGTCCAGTGTGTCGCGCAGGCTCGCGAGGTTCGCGCGCGCGTGCGCCTCGTCGGCATCCACGCGCGACGCCGTCCAGCGCGCGATCGGCGCGTTCAGCGCTCCCATCACGGCCGGCAGCGGCATCCCAAGATCTCTCGCGACATGGGCGCGCGCGGCGTTGTCGTGCGCGAAGATCCAGCGGAAGATCCGCCGCGGCACCATCTGCAGCTCCGCCTCGCCCCAGCGCTCGGCGTCCTCGACGGCGCGGCGCCGCTCGGGATCGGCGGGGTAGAGCGACGGCTCCGGAACGGCCGCCTCGAGCGCCTGGGCGATCTCGAGCGAGCCCTCGATCTTGCGGCCGTCGAGCTTCAGCGCCGGCACCGTCCCGCGGCGGAAGCCGAAGCCGCGCAGCAGCAGCGGATGCAGGCCGGGCAGCACCTCCACCCACTTCGTCTCGATCCCCTTGAAGTCGAGCATCAGCCGCGCCGTGTTGGCCGCGTTGGAGATCGAGAAGCCGTAGAGGCGTGCCTGCATGGAGGCCACGCTACTCAAGCCCGCCCGCAGACGCGCCGATGCACACGGCGTGTTCGAGATCGACGCTGCGCTGCACCAGCTCGTCGAGGCCGGCGGCTCCGACCTGCACCTGAAGGCCGGCGCCCCGCCGCTCGTGCGCGTCAACGGCGCGCTCGGCCCGCTGCCCGGCGAGCCCCCGCTCAGCCCGCAGGACACCGAGCGCGTGCTCGACGGGATCCTCCTCGGCGACGAGCACCGCGCCGAGTTCGCGAGCGAGCACGAGGTCGACTTCGCCTACGCGATCGAGGGGCTCGCGCGCTTCCGCGTCAACGCCTTCCGCCAGCGCGGGACCGTCTCGCTGGTGATGCGTGCGATCCCGACGAAGATCAAGACGGTCGACGAGCTGGGCCTGCCACCGGTCGTCTCCGAGCTGGCAGAGGAGAGCCGCGGGATCATCCTGCTGACCGGCACGACCGGCTCCGGCAAGTCGACGACGCTCGCGGCGATCATCGACCACATCAACAGAGCGCGCGCCGAGCACATCGTCACGATCGAGGACCCGATCGAGTTCCTGCACCAGGACAAGCAGTCGATCCTCAACCAGCGCGAGGTCGGCTCCGACACCGCGTCGTTCAAGCGCGCGCTGCGGCGCGTGCTGCGCCAGGACCCCGACGTGATCCTGATCGGCGAGATGCGCGACGAGGAGACGGTCCACACCGCTCTGTCGGCCGCCGAGACGGGCCATCTCGTGCTCTCGACGCTGCACACGATCGACGCGCCGGAGACGGTCAACCGCATCGTCGACTTCTTCCCCCCGCACCAGCAGCAGCAGGCGCGCGCGATGGTCGCCGGCACGCTCAAGGGGATCATCTCCCAGCGGCTCGTGCCGACGCCGGACCGCCGCGGGCGCGTCGCCGTCTGCGAGGTCCTGCGGATGACCGGCCGCGCGAAGGACATGATCCTCGACCCGGAGCAGACCGGCCGCCTGCGCGAGGTGATCGCCGAGGGCGAGTTCTACGGGATGCAGACGTTCGACCAGGCGCTGCTGCACCACGTGCAGGCCGGGCGCGTCTCGATGGCCGACGCGATGCGCGTCGCCACGAGCCCGCACGACTTCAAGCTGCTCGTCGCGGCCGAGGGGCGCGTCTCGACCTCGATGGAGGACGTCGGCGGCGGCAGCCCGGTCGCGACGCGCTCCGCCGTCCTCGCATCGGCCGACGCGACGCAGCCGACGGGCGAGTCGCCCGCCGCCGCGCCTCCGGAGTCGCAGCCCGCCGTCCCCGCCGCAGCGGCCGCGCCGCATGCGCCCGCCGACGCGTCGATGCCCTCCGTCGCACCGCCTGGCTTCGGCTGAGTCGCGAGCTGCCGTGGCGCCCGCGGCCTGTCACTTCAGTTTGGAAAGTCTTGCGCTACCATAAGGGGTGCGATGGCTTCGAACGACTCCTGCCCTGTCTGCCGCACCGCGGAGATCGTCTGCGGGAAGTGGACGTTGCTGATCATCCGCGACCTCGCCGAAGGCCGCTCGCGCTTCTGCGAGCTGGAGCGCTCGCTTGCGGGCATCAGCCCGCGCACGCTGTCGCTGCGCCTGCGCGCGCTCGAGGAGGAGGCGATCGTCGAGCGGCGCACGTACCCCGAGGTGCCGCCGCGCGTCGAGTACGCGCTGACGGAGAAGGGCCGCGCGCTCGTGCCGATCATCGAAGACATGCGCTCCTACGGCCGCCGCTGGCTCGGCGGCGACGACTGCTGCGCGCCCGCCGAGGCGGAGCCGGCGGTTGCGGCCGCCACGGCCGTCGCCTGAGCGGATCCGACGCGGGGCCCGCCGCCGGCGGCCACACGGCCGCCGCTGGCACCGCGGGCCTGCAACGCGCGCTGCGCGGGCAGGATCGCCGCCGCCCGCAGCGAAACCGCCCGGGATGCGCAATCGCATGCTCTACGGCCTGCTCGAGGCGTTCACCGAGGACGCCGGGCTCCAGCTCGCGCATGAGACGGCCAACGGCGCCGAGGTCCCGTTCGAGGTGGTCGAGGAGCCCGGATCTCGCAGCCCGCTCTACTGCTACCGCCCGCTGACGAGCGGCTTCATCCGCTCGCGCATGGGGCTGCTCGACCGCCTCCCGAGCTACCTGCCGGCCGCGCGGGCGCTCGCCGCGATCGACGGCATCGACGCCTACCTGCGCCGCCGCGGCGAGCCGCGCGTCCCGCCGGACGGGCGCGAGCGGGCCGACGCGGTGCTGCGCTCCTTCCTGTCCGCGGTCTACGCCGAGACGAGCGCGTTCGGCTACCAGCCGGAGGCGTTCTCGGCCGCCTACGCGGAGCTCGAGGCGACGCTCTACGAGGGCCGCCAGGTCGCGACCGTGATCGCGCCGCTGCTCGGACTCGCGCTCGAGTCCGACGAGGTCGCGCTCGGCGACGGCCTCTCGCTCGCGCGCGGCGAGGCGCTGCCGGACGTCCCGCCGGAGGCCGTCTGGTCGACGCCGGGCGAGGTCGAGCACGGTGCCGTGCTGGCCGTGCTCGTCGTCGAGGGCGAGCGGATCGCGGGGCCGCCCGTGACGACCGCGCGCACGCGCTTCCGCCGCCTGCTGACCACCCTGCGCCTGTTCGAGGCCGGGCCGTTCGCGCTCGGCCCGCTCGCGTGGGCGCGGGTCGACGGCGGCTCCTGGCACGTCGCGCCGCTGGGAACCGGTCGCGCCCGGCCCGCGCTCCGAGCCCGCGGGCGCACGACGCTCACCGCCGCGCAGGAGGACGAGCTGCGTGCCTTCTGCAACCTCGTCGCCCGCCGCACGCCGCGTGCGGGCGAGGTCGCGTGGGCGCTCGGGCGCTACGAGCTGGCGTGCGAGCGCGCCGCGCCGTTCGACGCGCTCACCGACCACCTGCTTGCGCTGCGCGCACTGCTGGAGCCCGAGGGCGCCGAGAGCGGCCGCCTCGCGCAGCGGCTCGCGGCGCTCTGCGCGCTGCCGCACGACCGCGCCGCGCTCGCCGAGCGCGTCGCGCGCGCGGTCACGCTCGAGCGCACGATCGTCGCCGGCCTCGCGCAGTCGGCGTCGGGCGCGGACATGCTCGTCGACGAGCTGGCCGGCCACCTGCGCGCGCTCCTGCGCGACGTCCTCTGCGGCCATCTCGACTCCGACCTGCGCACGCTCGCCGACGAGCTGCTCGCGGAGTCCGCGGCCGAGCCCGTCACTCGCTGACCTTCTCCGCCGGCCGCGCGCGGAACAGCGGCACGACGCCGTCGACGCCCTTGAGGCGCCGCGCGGGCAGCGGCGACCAGCGGATCGGCGCGCCGTCGGCGGCCTCGCGCGTGGCGTCCGCGACGACGACGCTGCCGGGACGGGCGACGTTCGTGATGCGGCTGGCGAGGTTGACGGGGCTGCCGTACCAGTCGCCGGCGCGGCCGAGCGCGGGGCCGGTGGCGAGCCCGGCGCGCAGGCGCGGGAACTCGTCGCTCTCGCGCTCCGCCGCCTCGACCAGCTCGAGCGCCGCGTCGACCAGCGCCCCGGCCTCCGGCGAGACGAGCATCGCGGCGTCGCCGATCGTCTTCACGAGCCGCACCGGCGGGCGCGTCACCTCCGTCGCAAGCTCGCCGAGGCGGCCGGCGATCGCGCCGAGCTCCTCCGCCGGCACCTGCTCGCCGAGCTTCGTGAAGCCGACGAGGTCGGCGAACGCGACGGTCACCTCGGTCGCCCCGGTCATCCGCCCGCTCGCCAGCTCGGTGCGGCCGATCGCGTCGTTGCGCAGCTGGTCGCGCAGGTGCATGTCGAGGATGTGCTGCATCGTGGCGCCGAGCTGCGGGCCGAGCTGCTCGCTGATCGCGGCGTAGCGCGTGCTCAGCTCGTGCTCGCCGATCGCCGGGCGCAGGAACGCGTCGCGCACCATCGGCCGCAGCGTCGCCGCGACGCGCGAGAGGCCCTCGCCGAGCACGCGCGTGACGTCGAGCAGCCCTTCCTCGGGCAGGCCGGCGTCCTGGAAGGCCTTCAGCCGCGTGAGCGCTTCGACGTCGCTCTCGCCCAGTGCCCGCTCGTCGATCCCCGGCCGCGGCAGGCCGAGCGCCTGGCGGTGGCGCAGTGCCGTCTCGACGTCGATCCCGACCATCGCGGCGACCTCGCGCGGGGTATACGCCTCGGCGCCGAGCACGCGCTCGACGCGCAGCAGCACGAGCCGATCCTCCTCGACCGCACGCTTCAGCTCCTCCGGCGCGACCCCCTCGGCGAGCAGCTCCTCGAGCAGCGCGATCCGGTCGGCGCGCGCGGCCTCGTCCTCGAGCCCGTCCAGCAGACCTTCGGCGGCGAAGTCCATCGCCTGCGGAGCCTACGACGCGGCGCGCCTTCAGACGCCGGTCTGGGCCTGCACGCGGCCGGAGGCGATCGCGTCGAGCAGCGCTTGGTGGTCGCGCTCGTTCTGGTCCGCGTATGCCTCCGCGAAGTCGGTCAGCGCGCGGTCGAGCACGTCGCCGCTGCCGAGATAGCCGGCGATCGCGAGCGGGTCGCCGGAGCGGGCGTGGGCGCGTGCGAGCGTCCAGGCGCACAGTTGTGCGTAGGCGGCCAAGGCATTCGGCTCCATCGCCTCGATGTTCGCGGAGGCCTTCCAGTCCCACAGCTGGCGCACGTAGAAGTCGCGCGGGCTGCCGTCGATCCCGGTCGTGTGCAGCCAGCCGAGGAAGATGTCGCTCGCCGCCTGCATCAGCCGCTGGCCCTCGACGACGCGCCGCCCCTGGTTGCGGAAGCGGCTCGCGCCGGCGTGCGACGCGAGCACCGACGGCTGCGCCTCCTTGCACTGGAGGAACAGCGGGTCGTCGTCGGGTCCGAGCAGCAGCACGACCCACGAGCGCGTGCCGACGCTGCCGACGCCGACGACCTTGCGCGCGAGGTCGGCGTAGCGGTAGCGGTCGGCGAGATGGCGGCGGTCGGTCGGGAGCGTCGCGCGGTAGGCGGCGATCAGCTGCTGCATGCGCGTGTGCTGCTCCTGCGCCTGCATCTGCGGGAGCAGCTCGTCGACCGGCACGAGCAGCGGCGGGTCGTTGACGAAGCGCGGCTCGCCGTCGACCTCGCGCACGAGCTTCGCGAACGCGCGCAGGTGGTCCTTGCGGCGCGCCTTGTCGACCGTGCGCTCGAGGCGCTCGAGCTGGCGCTTGGACAGCTTCGAGCGGTACTGCGCCTCGAACTCGCTCTCGTCGATGCGCGCGTACCAGATCTGCAGCGTCGTCATCCCGGCGAAGCCGCGCATCGCCTCGCGGTAGCGCCGGCTCGCGCCGCGCACGATCTTGCGGCTCGTCTCCGCGTCGAAGCCGCGGTCGCGGGCGGCGACGGCGAGGCTCGCCGTGAGGCGCTTGAGGTCCCACTCCCACGGTCCGGGGAGCGTCTCGTCGAAGTCGTTGAGGTCGAAGACGAGATCGCGGTCCGGTGAGGCGAAGCCGCCGAAGTTCGCGAGGTGCGCGTCGCCGCACAGCTGCACGCAGATCCCCGTCGCCGGGGTGGGGGCGAGGTCTGCCGCCATCACGGCCGCCGCGCCGCGGAAGAACGCGAACGGCGAGGCCGCCATCCGCCCGTAGCGGATCGGCACGAGCTCCGGCACGCGGCTCGTCGCCTGCTCTTGCAGCACCGCGATCGGGTCTGTGCGGTCGGCGGCGGGCTTCCAGTCGCCGTGCGCGGAGCGCGGCGCGCTACCGCGGGCCTGCTTGCCGCGGGCGGCGCGCTCGGCGGCGCTTGCGGAGGCGGCAGGCGGTGCGAGCGTACTCGACACCTGCTGAGCATCGCAGCCCACGGGTCGCGGGGCAAACGCGCTCGACGCGTGGCCCGCCTACGCGCTGCGATCCGCGAACAGCTCCGCGTGCAGCCGCACGAGCCCGTCGACGTCGTGCACGTCGCCGTCGAGCAGCGGGATCCGCAGCAGCGGCACGTCGGCGCCGAGCCGCTCGGCGAGCTGTGCGACGTTCGCCGTGTCGCGGCGCGCGAGCGCGTGCTCGTCGACGAAGACGGCGGCGACGTGGCGCGCGAGCGCGGGGGAGAGGCCCGCCTCGCGTTCCAGCAGCACGGGCAGGTCGGCGGCGTCGCCGTCGCTCAGCTCGTCGGCGTGGACGCGGTTGACGAGCGCGCCGCCGAGCGTCATGCCTGCCGCGCTCAGCCGCTGCCGGAACCAGATCGCCTCCTCGATCGGCTCGCGCTCGGGCGAGGTCACGAGCAGGAACGTCGTGCCGGGCGCGCGCAGCAGCGCCTCGACCTGCTCGGCGCGCTCGCGGAAGCCGCCGAGCAGCCCGCCGAGCAGGCGGAAGAAGTCCGACAGGTCGCTCAGCAGCTCGGCGCCGGTGACGCGCCGCAGCAGCCCGAGCACGAGCCCGGTGCCGCGGCCGAGCAGGCGCAGGCCGGCGCCGCCGCCGCGCAGCAGCGTCTGCAGCGTGCGGCCCTCGAAGAAGGCGCGCAGGCGGTCGGGCGCCTCGAGGAAGTCGAGCGCGTTGCGCGACGGCGGCGTGTCGAGCACGAGCAGGTCCCAGTCGCCCTCCTGCGCCAGCTCGTGGAGCTTGGCGACGGCGGTGAACTCCTGCGAGCCGGCGATCGCGTCCGACAGCTCGCGGTAGACGCGGTTGGCGAGGATCTGCTCGCGCGTCTCGTCGTCGGGCGCGAGCTTCGCGATCAGCTCGTCGAACGTGCGCTTCGGGTCGAGCGTCATCGCCCACAGCTCGCCGTCGAGCGCGAGGCCGGCGTCCGCGAAGCGCTCAGGATCGATGCGGTGGGGTGCGTTGCCCAGCTCGTCGAGCCCGAGCGCGGTCGCGAGCCGCTGCGCCGGGTCGATCGTCACGACGGCGACCTTCAGCCCGCGCGCCGCCATCCCGGCCGCGATCGCCGCCGACGTCGTCGTCTTGCCGACGCCGCCTGAGCCGGCGACGACGCAGACGCGCGTACCGGTGAGCAGCGCCGCGACGCCGGCTGGCGGGGTGCCGCTCACAGCAGCTCCTCCAGCAGGTCGGCGAGGCCGCCGAGCGCCGCCGCATCGAGCGCCGGCGCGAACAGGTAGGGCAGCTCCAGCGGCGCGGCGCCGATCCCGTCGGCGAGCCGTGCGACCTGCTCGCGCTGCGCGCTCGCGCGCGCCTGCTCGGAGATGGCGGTCTGGAGCGCTGCCCGCACGACCGGATCCCAGCCGGTGTGGTGCGGCCGCGCGAGCGCGTCCGCGACCGTCTGCGCCTGGCGCGGCCCGATCCGCGCGGGCAGGCACGCGTTGACGACGATGGCCGCGAGTCGCAGTCCCAGTGCCTCGCGCAGTCTGCCCCCCAGCGCGAGCGTCTCGGCGACCGGCATCTCCTCCGGCAGCGCGACCGCGAGCACGGCCGTCTGCGCGGGGTCGCGCAGCGTCGCGTCGATCGTGCGGCCCTGGTGGGCGATCGGGCCGACGCGCGCGATCTCCGCGAAGGTCGCGGGGGCGCGCAGCGCGCCGAGCGCGTGGCCGGTCGCGGACGCGTCGACGATCACGAGGTCGTACGGGCGCGTGCCGGCGATGCGGCGTCTGTCCTGCGCCAGCTCCCACACCTTCCCGATGCTCAGCAGCTCGCGCATCCCTGGGGTGGCCGACGCGAACGTGTGGAAGGCGCGCGACGCGGCGAGCAGGTCCCCGATGCGACCGGCGCGCTCGTGCAGGTACTCCTCCATCGCCAGCTCCATGTCGACCGAGCACGTGTGCAGGCCGCCGTCGAGCGGCAGCTCGGCGCCCGGCTCGGGTGCGACGCCGAACGTCTCGGCCGCGCGCGCCTGCCCGCTCAGCTCGGCCACCACCACGCGCTGGCCTCGCCGCGCCGCCGCGATCCCGAGCGCGATCGCGACCGTCGATTTGCCGACGCCCCCCTTGCCGGTCACGAACACGAGCCGCTTGTCGGAGAGGCCGGGCACGAAGCCTGGAGCCTAGAACGTCGTTGCTGCACGAGACGCGCGCTCCTCGGTAGAGTCCTGCGCCATCGTGCGTGATGCGTCCACGCTACGTCCACAACGTCCGATCGTCTTTGGGAGGGTCTCGTGACGAAGCTCCTCGCACTCGCGCGCCGTCATGTCGTCGTCGTCGTCGCGGTCGCCCTCCTGGCGTTCGCCGGCACGGCGTACGCGGTCACCGGTGAGATCACCGCGAGGCAGTCCTCCAAGCAGATCAGCGCCTGCGTGAGGAAGGCCGGCGGCGCGGTCCACATCACGAGCGCCCGCGCGCGCTGCGCCGCCGGGGAGCGCAGGCTCGTGTGGAACGCCCAGGGGCCGCAGGGCCTGCAGGGCATGCAGGGCCTGCAGGGATCCCAGGGCGTCGCCGGGCCGACAGGCCCGAGAGGCGAGACCGGGCCCCAAGGTCCGCAGGGCCTCCCGGGCGTCACGAACTTCAGCACCGGGACGAGAGACATGACGCTCAGCGCCCCGGGCTTCGTGAGCCTCTTCTCGATCCCGATCCCCGCGCTGGGGGCCGCCGGCGGGCTCGTCAACTACACGATCGTCGCCACCGACGGCGGATCGCAGATCGCGACCGAGCACGGCACGATCCAGTGGAACGCGACGGCCAACAGCATCACCTGCACCGTCCAGACGACCGACAAGCTGCACCTCGGCACCGTCAACTCCGGCTGCACGCCGGGCTTCTTCAACCCGGGTTCCCAGCCGGGCATCAGCGTCTTCGACAACGTGAGCTTCTCGTCGCCCGCGCCGATCGTGACGCACAAGGTCTACTTCACGATCGAGAACGACTCGCCGTACACGCTCCGGATGGAGTAGCCGTGGCGCACGCGCTCCCGGGCGTCGCGCTCGCGCTGGCGCTTGCGGCGGCCCTGACGGGCTGCGGCGGCGCTTCCGGCGGGCCGTCGCGTGCGACGCCGAGCGCGACGCCCGGGCCGACCGCCAGCGGTGTCGGCGCGACGGCCGTGGCTACGAAGCCGGCCGCTCCGCCCGCCGCGACCCGGACGGTTGCCGACGGCGCGGCCACAGCGGCCGCGCCGCGCGCAGTCCACCGTCTGCGTTCCGCCTCCGGCCGCGGCTCGGCGGTGACGAAGCTGGTCCGGCGCGGCGGGCCCGTCGTCACGTCGAGCACGCCGAGCGGCGGCTCGGCCACGGCATCGAGCTCGGCGTATGCGTTCACCGGCAGCGGAGACGAGCGCCTCGGCACGATCCGCCTCACGACCCGCGCGACGCTGCGCTGGACGGCGAGCGGCCGTCCCGGTGCCCATTTCGAGATCGCGAGCGCCGACGGCGCCATCGCGGTCCGCTCGACCGCGGCGGGCGGGCTCGTCGGGCTCGCGGCGGGCGCGGTGCGCGACGTGAGCGTGAGGGCGGCGGGCCGCTGGACGGTCGTGATCGTGCCCGCAGGCTAGGTCTGGACCGTGCGAGCGCAGGAGGAATCCCCGCCATGACTGCGAATAGAGGCGCGTATGGTTTCCCGACCGCATCGGAGAGAGCTGTGAGCTCCACGGCCAAGGTGATCGCGTTCGCCAATCAGAAGGGCGGCGTCGCGAAGACCACCACCACGCTGAATCTCGCTGTGGCCTTTGCGGAAGAGGGCCATCGCGTGCTGTGCTGCGACATGGACCCCCAGGGCAACCTGACGATGTCGCAGGGGATCGACCCCGACACGGTGGAGACGTCGATGTACGACGTGCTCGTCCACCGCACGTCGATCCGCGAGGCGATCCGCAAGCGCGAGATCGACGTCGCCTGCTCCTCGATCGACCTCGCCGGCGCCGAGATCGCGATGGCCGCGCAGATCGGCCGCGAGCGCTCGCTGCAGAAGGCGTTCAGAGCGATCGAGGACGACTACGACTTCATCTTCATCGACACGCCGCCGAGCCTCGGGCTGCTCACGATCAACGCCCTGACGGCGGCGCACAAGGTGATCGTCCCCGTCCAATGCGAGTATCTGTCGATGCGGGGCCTCATCCAGCTCCAGAACACCCTCTCGATGATCCGCGAGAACCTCAACCCCAACGTCGAGATCGAGGGCATCCTGCCCACGCTCTTCGACACGCGGACGCTGCACGCCAAGGAGGCGATCGAGATCCTCGAGGAGAACTTCGGGGACAGGGTGTTCGCGTCGCGGATCAAGAAGACCGTCCGCTTCGCCGAGGCTCCCGTGAAGGGCATGTCGGTGCTGAAGTACGACCCTGACGGCATGGCGGCCCACTCGTATCGGGCGCTCGCGAAGGAGGTCCTCGGCAATGGCGGGAAGTAGACGTGCCAGCATGAGGGAGGGCCCCCTGGCTGCCCTCTTCCGCAAGACCGAGGACGACGCGCCGCAGGCGGACGTGACGGCTGAGGCGGCCGCGGAGGCCGCCGCTGCGGCCGAGCAGGCGGCCGCGCCGCAGGCGCCGGCTGCGCCGCATCCGGCGCTGCTCGGATCCGATGTGCCGGCCACGTCCGACGACGAGCCGGAGATCGCTCCGCCGACGCCGCAGGAGCGCCTGCGCGCCGCCTTCTCGGCGGACATCCCCGAGAACATGCTCGAACGGCCGCGCGCCGCTCCGCGCTACGTCCATGCGCGCGAGGACCAGCTGATCGCGCGCCACCCCGGCCAGCACGGCCCGGTGCTGCGCGTCGTCGGCGTCGGCGGCGCCGGCGTCAACGCGGTCAACCGCATGATCGAGGCCGAGGTCGCGGGCGTCGAGTTCATCGCCGTCAACACCGACCAGCAGTCGCTGCAGCAGTCCTCCGCGCACCTCACGGTGTCGATCGGCGAGGCGCTCACGCGCGGGCTCGGCTCCGGCTCGGACCCGTCGCTCGGCCGTCGCGCGGCGATGGAGGAGTACGACCGCATCAAGTCGCTGCTCAAGGGCTCCGACATGATCTTCATCACGGCCGGCGCCGGTGGCGGCACCGGCACGGGCGCAGCGCCCGTCGTCGCGAGGATCGCGCGCGAAGTCGGCGCCTTGACCGTGGGGATCGTCACGAAGCCGTTCGGCTTCGAGGGCTCGCGCCGGCGCGGTCAGGCCGACGACGGCGTGCAGGCGCTCGCCGACGAGGTCGACACGCTGATCGTCGTCCCGAACGACCGCCTGCTGTCGGTGCTCGACAGAGGCACCTCGATGGTCGACGCCTTCCGCGTCGCCGACGACGTGCTGCGCCAGGGCGTCCAGGGCATCTCCGACCTCGTCACGCTGCCGGGGCTCATCAACCTCGACTTCGCGGACGTGCGCACGATCATGTCCGACGCCGGCAGCGCGCTGCTCGGCATCGGCATGGGGATCGGCGAGCGGCGCGCGATCGACGCCGCCGAGCAGGCCGTCGCCTCGCCGCTGCTGGAGACGAGCATGGAGGGCGCGCGTTCGATCCTGCTGTCGATCACCGGCGGGACGAACCTGTCGCTGTGGGAGGTCAACGAGGCCGCGAAGGCGGTCTCCGAGGCGGCCCACCCGGACGCGAACATCATCTTCGGCGCGATGGTCGACGAGAAGCTCGACGACCAGGTGTGGGTCACGGTCGTGGCGACCGGCTACGGCGAGCAGCGCGCTCGCCGCGCCGCGCGCGACGAGCTCGGCGCCGCCGGCATCCGCACGGAGCTGCGCGAGCCGGTCGGCGAACCGCGCGTGACGCGTGCGAGCGCGCCGGCGCCGGTCGAGCGGTCGGCCGGGCGCCGGCGCGAGCTCGACGTGCCCGAGTTCATGCCGCGCCGATAGCGCGCACCCACCCGCAGATGGGATGCTCCCGGCCGTGACGATGCGCACGGCCGGGGTCGCAGCCATGCCGGACGGAGGCGCGCGCGGATGACCTCCGCTCGCGGCGTCGTCGCGGCCGGGCATCCGCTCAGCGCGGAGGCCGGGGCCGAGCTGCTGCGCGCCGGCGGCAACGCCGTCGACGCGGCGCTCGCGGCGATGCTCACCTCGTTCGCCGCCGAGCCGCTGCTGAGCGGGCTCGGCGCTGGCGGCTACATGCTCGTCGTGCCGGGTGACGCCGACGCCGCCGGCGGCCCGTGGTCGGGCGACGACGGCCAGGCGACGATGGGCAAGCCGGTCGTGCTCGACTTCTTCGTCGAGGTGCCGGGCCGCGGCGCCGACCGTGAGCGGCGCGCCGAGCTGGTGCCGATCGACGTCTCGTTCGGCGACGCGGTGCAGCTCTTCAACGTCGGCGCAGCCTCCGTCGGGACGTACGGGATGCCGCACGGCATCTGCACGGCGGCGGAGCGCTTCGGGCGCGTCCCGCTCGCCGAGCTGGCCGCGCCCGCCGCCGCGCTCGCGCGCGCGGGCGTGCCGCTCAACGCGCAGCAGTCGTACGTCGTCGAGATCCTCGGCGGGATCGTCACGCTGACGCCCGAGGTGGCGGCCATCTACGCGCCGGACGGGCGCGTGCTGCGCGAGGGCGAGCGCGTCCGCCAGCCGGCGCTCGCGGATGCGATCGAGCGGCTCGGCATGGAGGGCGCATGGCCCTTCTACGAGGGCGAGGTCGCGGCGAAGGTGGCGGCGCTGCTGGCCGAGCAGGGCGGCCTGCTGACCGCGGAGGACCTTGCCGCCTACGAGACGGTCGTGCGCGCGCCGGTGCGGGCGCGCTATCGCGGGCGCGAGGTGCTGACGAACCCGCCGCCGTCGGCCGGCGGGACGCTGATCGCCTTGGCGCTCGGGCTGCTCGACCGCGAGGACGGCCCGCCGTCGCTCAAGGCGCTCGTCGCCGCGATGGACGCGACGCAGCGCGAGCGCGGGGCGGACTTCCTCGACGGCCTCGACGAGCCGGGCTTCGCCGAGCGCTTCCTCGCCGGGCGGCTCGGCTCGACGACGCACGTCAGCGTGATCGACGGCGCCGGCGGGGCGTGCAGCGTGACGTGCTCGAACGGGGAGGGGGCGGGGATCGTCGTGCCCGGCACGGGGATCCACCTCAACAACATGCTCGGCGAGCACGACCTCAACCCGCTCGGCTTCCACATGTTCCCGACCGGGCGGCGGCTGCCGAGCATGATGGCGCCGACCGCAGTCCTGCGCGACGGGGTGCCCGAGCTCGTGGTCGGCAGCGCCGGCTCCAACCGCATCCGCTCGGCGATCCTGCAGACGATCGTCGCCGCCTTGGACCACGGCATGCGTGCGGGCGACGCGGTGCGCGCGCCGCGCATCCACTACGAGGACGGAGTCGTCTACGCCGAGCCGGGCGTCGACGTCGACGCCCTGGAGGCCGACGGCCACGCGATCGCGCGCTTCCGCGCGCTGAACCTGTTCTTCGGCGGCGTGCAGGCGGTCGAGCGCGATCCGGCGACGGGCGCGCTGTCGGGCGGCGGGGACCCGCGGCGGGGTGGGGCCGCGGTGGTGGCGTGATGCGCTTCCGTCGCATCCTCGCGCCTGTGCTGGCAGGCGTCGTCGCGCTCGCGCTCGCGCTCGCGCTCGCCGGCTGCGGCGCCGCGTATCCGGACGTCTTCCTGCTCACGCGCAGCGGCTCGCTGCCGGGCGCGAGGCTGACGCTGCTCGTCAACGACGGCGGGACGGTGCGCTGCAACCACGGCGCCGCGCGCTCGCTGCCCGCGCCGCAGCTGCTCGCCGCGCGCAGAATCGCCGAGGACCTGGCCGTCGACGCGCACGCCGACCTGACGCTGCCCGCCCCACGGGGCTCGCTCCTGCGCTTCCGCGTCCGCACGCAGGACGGCATCGTCACGTTCAGCGACGTCGACGCCGCCCACAGACCTGAGCTGGGCGCCGTCGTCGCCTTCGCCCGCACGGTGGCACAAGACGTGTGTGGGCTTGCGCGCTAGTCAGGCGGCTCGGCTTGTCATGTTCGTGCTCCGCGGCACGCGCCCGCCTGCGACCTACGTGAACCGCACCTTGCCGTTCGAGCGCGCCCGCGCCTGAGCGTGCGAGACGAACTCCATGCGCTTCATCGCGGCGCGGAAGAGGCGGGTGACGAGTCTGAGGCGGGCGTTCTCGGAGCGGATGTCGAGCAGGCCCTGCTTCGCGTCGAGGCCGAAGTCGACGGTCGCGGCCATCGCGTAGGCGCTCATGTCCGCGAGCTCGAGCGGGTCGGGGCGGCTGTCCGTCGCGCGCTCGACCAGCTCGGCGTACGTCTCGCGCGCGAGCGCGGCGAGCGAGCCGTCGAGCGCCTCCTCGCGGTCGGCGAGGAACTCCACCGTCCCAGCCGGGTAGGGGAGCCGGTCCTCGCGCTCGAGGATCTGGAACGGGCGCGTGCCGCGCGTGAGGAGGTTGAGCCGGCCGTCGTCGTCGCGCTCGACCACCTCGGTGATCTCGCACGCGCAGCCGACCTCGCGCAACCCGTCGTCCGACAGCCACACGATCCCGAACTCGCGCTCGTCGGCGAGGCAGCGGTCCATCATCGCCTTGAAGCGGTCCTCGAAGATGTGCAGCGGCACGACCTCCCCCGGCAGGGCGACGATCCCCAGCGGGAAGAGGGGAAACTCGCGTACGGGTGCGCCCGGCATGCGGCAAGTGTATGCGCGCCTGCCGCAGGCGACCGTCCGCCGAGCTCCCTGGCGCGGCGCCTTGCCGCACCGCCTGCTCGCCTCGCGCGCTCGAGCGCTACCGCGCGGCCGGCGCTGCGACCGCCTACGGCTGAGGGCCGCCGGGAGCGGCACCCGGCACCGCTGCCGCCACGCGCGCGAGCTGCCCGACGGCGCGGTCGATCGTCGGCTCGCTCGCGTTGCCGAATCCGAGCACCAGGCCCGGCGGGGCGGGTGCGGTCGGGTTCACGCGGAACCAGGAGAGCCCGTGCAGGCGCATGCCGCGCGCGGCGGCCGCTGCCAGGAAGTCAGCCTCGTCGACCTGCTCGGGCAGCAGCGCGACCACGTGCAGTCCCGCGGCGACGCCGCCGCCGAGGCGCCAGTCCGGCAGCTCGCGCGCGAGCGCGGCGACGAGCGCGTCGCGCCGCGCGCGATAGCGCGGCCGCATCCGCCGCAGGTGGCGGTCGAGCTCGCCGCGCTCGAGGAAGTCCGCGAACGCGAGCTGGTCGAGCACCGACGTGCCGAGGTCGTCGAGCGCCTTCTCCATTGCGACCGGGGCGAGGAGCGCCTGCGGCAGGACGAGCCAGCCGAGCCGCAGCGCGGGGGCGAGCAGCTTGCTCGCGCAGCCGGCGTAGACGACGCGCTCCGGCGCGAGCCCCTGCAGCGCGCCGACCGGCTCGCGGTCGTAGCGGTGCTCGGCGTCGTAGTCGTCCTCGATCACGAACGCATCGTGCGCGTCAGCCCAGGCGAGCAGCTCCGCGCGCCGCTCGGGCGCCAGCACGCCGCCGAGCGGCGACTGATGCGCCGGGGTGACGAGCAGCGCGTCGGCCGTGACCGTCGCGAGCGCGTCGGTCCGCAGGCCGCGCTCGTCGACCGGCACCGGCACGATCTCCAGCCCGCAGTGGGCCACGACGGCGCGGTGGATCATGAAGCCCGGGTCCTCGACGGCGATCCGCCGTGCGCCGCGGGCGTGCAGCGCGCGGCAGGCGAGCGCGACTCCCTGGGTGAGGCCGCTCGTGACGAGCAGTCGCTCGCCGTCCGCGGCGACGCCGCGCGCGCGGCCGACGTAGCGCGCGAGCGCGCCGCGCAGCTCGCGCGTGCCGGCGGGGTCGGCATAGCCGAGCGCCTCGTCGGGTGCGCTGGCCAGCGCGGTCCGCAGCGAGCGCAGCCAGGCGGCGCGTGGGAAGCTCGCGAGGTCCGGCGTGCCGGGGTGGAAGTCCTCGGGGACGGCGCGCGGCAGCGACGACGGCTTCGGCGCGGCAGCGGCGCGCGGTGCGGCGGCGACGGCCGTCCGGGCGCCGCGCCGCGCCACGAGATAGCCCTCGGCCGTCAGCTGCGCGTACGCCTCGACGACGACGCCGCGCGAGACGCCGAGCTCGATCGCGAGCGCGCGCGTCGGCGGCAGGCGCGAGCCGGCCGCGAGGCGGCGCTCGCGGATCGCCGCGCGCAGCTGGCGCTCGAGCTGGACGTGCAGCGCCTCGCCGTCGTCGCGGCGGGCGACGGTCAGCAGCAGCTCCACCGGGATTGGTCCGGTTCAGGGGCCACGGATTGGCCCTGGAGTTCGGTCCGCATCGGGACTACCGTAGCGACCACGCACGAGGGGTGCCGGAGCCGGCCACGTGGCCCGCGGAGGCGTGCCCCCAGGCCGCAAAGTGGACCACCATCTGGAGGGGCCGAGATGACCGACCTGATCACCGTCGTCGGAGGCGGCGTCACAGGGCTCGTCGCGAGCATCGCGTGCGCTGAGGGCGGCGCGCCGGTGCGCCTGCTCGAGGCGCACGAGACGCTCGGCGGGCGCGGACGCAGCACCGACGTCCCCTTCGTCGCCAACTTCGGTCCCCACGTGCTGTACGCGAACGGGGAGCTGTGGCGCTTCATGCGCGAGCGCGACCTGCTGCCGCCGATGGCGCGCCCGCCGCTCGGCCCGGTCCGCTTCCGCGCCGGCGGGCGGCTGCGCCGCGTCCCGCCCACGGCGACGCTGCGCACGGTGGCACGGCTGTGGCGGGTGGCGGAGGCGCCCGACGACGTGTCCTTCCGCGCGTGGGTCGCGGAGCGCTGCGGCGCCGACGGCGCCGAGCTGCTGTCGCGAGCGTGCGGCGTGTTCGCCTTCCACCACGATCCCGGCGAGCTGGCCGCCGACTTCGTGTGGGCGCGCTTCCGCCAGGCGTTCCTCGCCCTGCCGCCGCAGGCGCGCTATGCGCGCGGCGGCTGGGGCGCGCTGATCGCCAAGCTGGAGGAGGCGGCCCGCGCGCGCGGCGTGCAGATCGAGACGCGCGCTCGCGTGAGCGAGCTGCCGCAGCGGCCCGCGATCGTCGCGACCGAGCTCGGCGACGCGCGCACGCTGCTCGGCGACGACGCGATCGCCTGGCCGAGCGGCCGGACCGTCGCGCTCGACCTCGGCCTGCGCGCGCGCCGCGGCGGGGTGGGCGGGGACCCATTCGTCGTGTGGGACCTCGACGAGGCCGGTTGGATCGAGACGTACAGCAAGCCCGACGCGACGCTCGCGCCCGCCGGCCACTCGCTCGTGCAGGCGCAGATGCCGCTGCGCCCGGGTGAGAGCACCGACGACGGCGAGGGGCGCTTGGAGGCGCTGCTCGACCGCGGCCTGCGCGACTGGCGCGAGCGCGTCGCGTTCCGCCGCCGGCTGCTGCTCGACGGCCGCTCCGGCGCGCTCGATCTCCCGGGCACGAGCTGGCGCGACCGCCCGGCGATCGACCGGGGCGACGGGATCTTCCTCGCCGGCGACAGCGTCGCGGCGCCCGGGCTGCTGTCCGATCCGGGCGTGACGAGCGCGCTCCAGGCCGCGCGCGCGGCGCTCGCGTGGAGCGCGGGTCAGGCGGCGGGCTTGGAACCGGCGACGAGCAGGTTGTAGAAGATCGCTGCCGGCAGCCGGCCCTCGAGCAGCCGCTGGTCGAGCTGCTGGAGCGTGAGGTAGCCGCGGTAGGCGTACTGGCGCCAGCCCCACGGGACGTCCTCGGGGACGGCGGTCGCCTCCAGTACGCGATTCGTCCAGCCGAACCAGTTCGCGACAAGCTCCTCGCCGCGCACGGTGACGTCGGCGAAGCCGGCGCCGCGGGCCGCGTCGGCGAGGTCGCCGGGCGCGAACGCGTGGATGTCGACGAATCGCTCGAGCGCGTGGTCCGCGGCGTGCGGGTCCGGCGCGGCGTGCCCGTTGCCGCTCCCGTTCGTCACCGATCCCGCCGCACGCGCGCCGATCGCGCGGCGCCACAGCGGCGCGACCGCGGCCGCGCCGCGTTTCGGCAGCTGCGCGAGGCGGTCGCCGTAGCGCGACGGCTCGCCCGCGAACACGACCATGCCGCCGGGTCTGAGGACGCGTTGGAACTCGGCGAAGGCGCGCTTCAGGTCCGGGATGTGGTGGAGGATCGCGTGGCCGAGCACGAGGTCGAAGCTCTCGTCCTCGAACGGCAGCTGCTCGGCGTCCGTCGCGACCGTCTCGACCTCCACCCCGAGCCGCTCGGCGTTGCCGCGCAGCGTCGCGAGCATGCCGGGCGAGATGTCGGTGCACGTCGCGTGCCGGATCACGCCCGCCCGCAGCAGGTTCAGCGAGAAGTAGCCCGTGCCCGAGCCGATCTCCAGCGCGCGCTCGAAGCCGGCCGCGAGCACGTCCTTCCCCACCACCTTGCGCAGCTTCATCAGCACCTGCTCGCGACCCGGCGCGCCGAAGTCGATGCCCCACTTGGCGTCGTAGCCGTCGGCGGCGACGTCGTGGTAGCGCGTGTTGACGTCGCGGATGTCGTCGTCGGTGCGTGGGGCCTCCATGCGGCGCGGCACTCTACTGTGTCGGCTGCCCTCATGAGCACCGCATACGTTCAGTCGAACCAGCCGGCGGGCGTGCCGCCGCTCGCGCTCACCGGCGAGCGCACGCTGCCCGACGTGCCGGAGGAGAACTACTGGTACCGCCGCCACCTCGCGGTCTACGAGTGGATCGCCGCGCGCACGGTCGGCAAGCGCGTCGTCGACATGGCGTGTGGCGAGGGCTACGGCTCCGACGTGCTCGCACGGGGCGCGGCGTCCGTCGTCGGCGTCGACGCGAACCCGGAGGCGCACGAGCACGCGCGGCTTCGCTACGTGCGCCAGAACCTGCGCTTCGAGCGCGACCTCGTCGAGACGTTCTCCGACGCGTGCGACGCGGTCGTCTTCCTGCAGACGATCGAGCACGTGCAGAACCCGGGGGACATCCTCGAGCATTTCAAGGCGATGCTCGCGCCCGGGGGGATCGCGTACGTCTCGACGCCGAACTTGCTGACGCTCGCGCCGCCCGGTGCCGAGAAGTCGGAGAACCCGTGGCACGTGCGCGAGTACCGCGCCGAGGAGTTCCGCCAGCTGTGCACCGAGCACTTCGAGCAGGTCGAGCTGTGGGGCGTCTTCCATGCGCGCAAGCTGCGTGCCCACGCGCTCGCGCTGAGGCTCGGCTGGGACGCGGTCCACGGACGGCTCGGCCTCACGAGCGCGTTCTACGACCGCTTCGCGCCGGCGATCGCCGCCTCCGACTTCGCGCTGAGGCCTGGCGATCTCGACCGCGCGCTCGACTTCCTGGCGGTCTGCCGCGCGTGAGCGGAGAGCGGATTCCACCACCCGCCCTCGACGACCGTGGCGCGCTGGCGCTCGTCCTCCACACGCACATGCCCTACGTCGAGGGCTACGGCACCTGGCCGTTCGGCGAGGAGTGGCTGTGGGAGGCGATCGCGACCTGTTACCTGCCGCTGCTCGACGTATGCGACCGGCACGGCGGACCGGTTCCGCTGACGCTGTCGCTGACGCCGGTGCTGTGCGACCAGCTCGCGGCGCCGGGCGTCCCCGAGCGGCTGACGCGCTTCCTGCGCGACGTGCGGCGCGAGACGCACGCGCTCGACGTCGCCGGCTGCCGCGAGGCGGGCCGCGAGGACTACGCGCGCGAGCTGGAGCGCGCCGCCGGCGACTACGAGCGCGCGCTCGCGCTGGTCGAGGGGCGTGGCGGCGACCTGCTCGGCGTGTTCGCCGCGCACGCGAGCTGGACCTCCTCGGCCACGCACGCGGTGCTGCCGCTGCTCGCGACGGACGCCGGCGTGCGGCTCCAGCTCGAGCGCGGCATCGCGTCGCACCGGGCTCGCTTCGGCGCGTGGGCGGGCGGCCTCTGGCTGCCGGAGTGCGCGCACGCGCCGTGGCTCGACCCGCTGCTGGAGGAGGCCGGGGTCCACGCGACCTGCGTCGACCTCACGGACGTGCTCGGCCACGGCGCGCCCGCGCAGCTCGCGCCGATCGCGACCGACGACGGCCCGCTGCTCGTGCCGATCGACCGCGCGACGATCGAGCTGGTGTGGAGCGACGGCGGCTACCCGTCGCACGGCGCGTATCGCGACTACCACCGCTTCACCGTCCACCACCATCGCGTCTGGAGCAACGACGGCGGCACCTACGACCATGCCGCCGCGCTCGCGCAGGCGCGCGCCGACGCGGCCGACTTCGTCGCGCGCACGATCGAGCGGCTCGACGCCGGCGCCGTCGCGCTCGGTCGTCCTGCCCTCGCCGTCTGCGCGCTCGACACCGAGCTGCTCGGCCACTGGTGGTACGAGGGGATCGCATGGCTCGACGCGGTGATCGAGGAGGCCGAGCGGCAGGGGCTCGCGCTCGCTCGGCTGGACGCGGCGCTGGAGCGTCACGCGCCCGTCGCGCTCGCCGACGCGCTCGCGCCGGCGCCGGGCGCCGCGGCGAGCAGCCCTGCGGCCGCCGACGTCCGCGCCGGCCGTCTGCCGACGACCACCTGGGGCACCCCGCGCGACCTCTCCACCTGGGACGGCCCGCAAGTCGCCGAGCTCGCCTGGCAGGCACGCAACGCGGAGCTGCGCGCACTCGTCGCAGACGGAGCCGGAGCGCTGAGCCCGCGCGCGCTCCGCGAGCTGCTGCTGCTGCAGTCGAGTGACTGGGCCTTCCAGGTCACCCGCGAGCTCGCCGGGCGCTACCCGCGCGAGCGCGCCGCCGGCCACCGCGTCGCGCTCGAGGCGGCGCTCGCGCTGCGCGACACGGCCGGCGGCGACGGTGACGCCGCCGTGCGCGGCCTCGCGCCGCCGAGCGCCTGACCGTTGGCGCACAGCGCTGGTGCGCCAACTTCGCGGGCGGTCGGGAAGCTTGAGCGGCGCGCGGAGTGGAGAGCTTCAGGGGAAGTTGCCCACGCCACGCCGACAGGAGGTGGACCTCTCGATGTGCTCCATGCCCACACTGCGACAGATCCGGCGGCTCGGCCTCGCGAGCCTTGCGCTGGTCGCCCTCACGCTCGCGGCGAGCGCTCCGGCTGGCGCGTCGTCGTTCCTGAGTCGCTTCCCGACCGAGACGACGCTCGCCTCCACGGTGCCGGCCAACGGCGACGTCAACCCGTACGGCATCGCCGAGGTCCCGCGCAGCGTCGGCTCGCTCGTGCGCGGCGGGCTGCTCGTCAGCAACTTCAACGCGGCGAGCAACCTTCAGGGCACCGGCACGACGATCGTCCAGGTGCTCCCCGACGGCACCGCCAGCCAGTTCGCCCGCATCGACCCGGTCCCCAGCGGATGCGGGGCGGGCGTCGGGCTCACGACCGCGCTCGTCGTGCTGCACAGCGGCCTCGTCGTGGTCGGCAGCCTGCCGACGAGCGACGGCTCGGCCGCGACCGCGCAGCCCGGCTGCCTGATCGCGCTCGACGCCGGCGGCCACGTGGTCGCGACGCTCTCCGGCGGCCCGATCGCCGGGCCGTGGGACATGACAGCCGTCGAGCACGGCGACCACGCGGCCCTGTTCGTGACGAACGTGCTGAACGGCACCCTCGCGGCGAGCCCGGGAACCGTGGACCAGGGCACCGTCGTGCGGCTGA
Source organism: Conexibacter sp. (assembly GCA_035654055.1). Lineage (GTDB taxonomy): Bacteria > Actinomycetota > Thermoleophilia > Solirubrobacterales > Solirubrobacteraceae > Conexibacter. The sequence goes on along the minus strand of DASRXW010000040.1, from coordinate 178,594 downwards.
CCCTGCGGCTGCGCCACGACGACGCGCCGCGGCTGCTCGACGAGCGCGTGATCGCGACCGGCTTCCCAGAGCGCACCGACCCTGCCGCGCTCGTCGTCGGCCCGACGGGCGTCGCGCTCGGGCGTCACGGGACGCTGTTCGTCGCCGACACGGTCGGGAGCCGGATCGCCGCGATCCCGGACGCTCTGACCCGCACGCACCCGTTCGGCGGTGGCGGGATCACCGTCTCCTCCGGCGGTGCGCTCAACGGTCCGCTCGGGCTGGCCGCCGCTCCCGGCGGCGACCTGATCGCGGCGAACGCGGGCGACGGCAACCTCGTCGACGTCAGGCCGTTCGGCGGCCAGCTCGCGCGCACGGTCGAGCCCGCCGGCGCAGGGACGCTGTTCGGCTTGGCCGTCCTGGGCCGTCGCGACGGGATCGCGTTCGTCGACGACGGCGACAACACGCTGCGCCTGCTGCACTGAGGCGCGAGGCGACGACGGAGCCGGCGGGCGGCACCGCCCGGCCGCCGGCTTCCGTCCATGCGCCCGCGCCGCGTCGGGCGTGGCGCTCAGCTGGCGCCCAGCAGCGTTCGCAGCGTCACGAAGCGGAAGCCGCGACCGCGCAGAGCGGGCACGATTGTGCGCAGTGCGGTCGTCCGCGGCGCGCCGCGGCGTGGCCGACGCCGCGCGCCCCCGGTTGCCGTGCGAGCGGGGTGCGAAGGTGGCGGCGCCAAGCGGGTCGCGGCGCCGCAGCCGCCGGCGGCCAGCATCGCCAAGGCGAGCACGAGCGTCGATCGCATCGCCGGAATTCTGCTGGCGAGGCCGGATGCCCGCTGCATCTAGACTCCCCGCGGCCGGTCGCTTGGCTGCTGAGCCAGACCCCCATGGCCTCCACCCGCATCCTCATCCTCTCCTGGGAGTACCCGCCGCTGATCGAGGGCGGGCTGGCGCGGCACGTGCGCAAGCTGTCCGAGCAGCTCGTGCAGCACGACGTCGAGGTGCACGTGCTGACGCGCGGCGACGAGCGGATGGCGGCCGAGCAGGAGCTGTGCGGCGTCCACGTGCACCGCGTGCGCGAGCCGCGCAAGCCGCGCGACCTGACCGAGTTCGTCGCCTGGATCGAGCACATGAACGCCGACATGCTCGCCGCCGGGCTGGAGCTGGGGGAGCGCCACGACTTCGACCTCGTCCACGGTCACGACTGGCTCGTCGCGACAGCCGGCGACGAGCTCGCGCGGCGGCTCGGCTGCCCGTGGGTCGTGACGATCCACGCGACCGAGTACGGCCGCCACCAGGGCTGGGTCGACAAGCACCCCCAGTCCCACATCCACGGCGTCGAGACGTGGATGGCCACCAACGCGGACGCCGTCATCACCTGCTCGCACTACATGCGCGACCACGTCGCCGACATCTACGGGCTCGACGAAGGGCGCGTGGCGGTGATCCCGAACGGGATCGACCCGCTCGACCTGCAGCCGGTCGAGGACCTCGACGCGCTGCGGGCGCGCTTCGCCGCGCCGCACGAGCGGCTCGTGCTGCTCGTCGGCCGGCTCGTCTACGAGAAGGGCTTCCAGATCGCGCTCGAAGCGCTGCCCGGCGTGATCGAGCGGCTCGGCGACGTGCGCTTCCTCGTGGCCGGCTCCGGCACCGCGGAGGCGGAGCTGCGGGAGCAGGCCGACGCGCTCGGGCTCGCCGAGCACGGCACGTTCCTCGGCTGGATCGGCGACGACGTCCTCCATTCGCTCTACCGCATCGCCGATCTCACGGTCGTGCCGAGCATCTACGAGCCGTTCGGGCTCGTCGCGCTCGAGGCGATGGCCTCCGGCTGCCCGTGCATCGTCGCCGACACCGGCGGCCTGCGCGAGGTCGTGCCGAACGAGCAGGTGGGGCTGCGCTTCGAGTCCCGTGATCCGGTGTCGCTCGCCGGCATGATGGAGCGCGTGCTGTCCGACGACGCACTGCGCGACCGCCTCGTCGCCGAGGCGAGTGAGCACGTGCTGCGCTTCGACTGGGCCGACATCGCCCGCCAGACGGCCGAGATATACGGTGGCTTGCGCCGACTTCCCGTCTGAGTGATCCGCTCGCGCCGGGCGCGCGCATAGAACCCTGACACCAGCGCACCCGCTCGCGCCGGTCGTTAATTCATTCGCCCGACAGGGGAGTTGTGTCATGTCTTCGCATTCCAACGGCGGAATGGTGGATCGCCGTGCCTTCATGAGCAAGGGCGCGCTGGCCGGCGCCGGCGTCGTGGCCGGCGGCGGCGCGATCGAGGCGCTGCTGCCGTCGATCGCTGCCGCGCGCGGCAAGGGGGGCGGCGTCACCAAGGGCGATCTCGCGATCCTCGGCGCCGCGCAGATCGCCGAGGCGCTCGCCGTCGCCACCTACACGGGGATCATCGACACGGCACCGTTCTTCGCCAACCTCGCGGCCGACGACAAGGGCTACTTCAAGGCCGCCCGCCAGGAGGAGATGTCGCACTACCTGCTGGAGAAGAGCGTCACCAGAAAGCCCGCGCCGGTGTCGACGTTCTACTACCCGCCGAAGATGTTCAGTGACGCGCAGACGACGCTCAACGTGCTCGTCACGCTGGAGGACGCGTTCATCGCCGCCTATCTCGTCGGCGTGCGGCGCTTCAGCTCGGCCGACCTGCGCGTCACCGCCGCGCGCATCATGGGCATCGAGAGCGACCACCGCACGCTGGCTCGCGTCGTCGCCCCGAACGTCGCCGCCAAGGACGGCGGACCGATCGAGCGGACCACCGGCGTCCAAGGCAAGGCGGAGTCCGTCGACCCGCCGAACAACAACGGCTACGAGCGCACGCTGCGCTGGACGCAGATCTCGAAGGCCGTCGACGCGCTGACGCCGTTCATCGACAAGCGCGCGGCCGCCAGAGCCGGCTTCGACACGACGAAGCCGCGCACGTTCACGCCGTTCGCCCCGACGCTGTCGAACGCGCTCGGCGACTTCCACTCGTTCGTCGGCTGAGCGGGGGAGCCCGGCGCGCGCCTGGGACGCGCCGGGGCTCAGTCCCGCCGCAGCGCCGCGGTCGCCTGCTCGAGGCGGTCGTCGCCCCAGAAGACGTCCGTGCCGACCACGACGGTCGGCACGCCGCAGACGCCGAGGGCGACCGCCTCGTCCGTGCACTCGCGCAGCCGCGCCTTGACCGCCTGCTCGCCCGCCGCGGCGAGCAGGCGCTCGGCGTCGAGCCCAGCCGCTCGCGCCGCGTCGGCGACGGCGTCCGGCGCGCTCAGGTCTCGCCCGTCACGGAATCCGAGCCGCAGGGCGGCGAGCAGAAACGCCCGGCTGGCCGCGGCGTCGATCTGCGCCGCAGCCGTCGCCGCCCGCATCGCCAGCAGCATGTTGCCCGGCCACGGATCGGGCCAGCGCACCGGGGGCAGGCCATACGCCGAGGCGCGCCGCTCGACCTCGGCCATCCCGGCGGCCCGTCTGTCCGTCTGCGCCCACGAGCCGGAGCCGCGCGCCGCGAAGATGGCGCCCAGCAGCACGGGCTCCCACACGGGCGCGAGGGGCAGCACCTGCTCGATCCGCTCGGCGGCGAGCCAGGCATACGGCGAGCCGACGTCGACGAAGAAGCGGGGCGCAGCGGTCATCGTGAGCGTCAGTCGATCAGCCGCTTGCGCAGGCGCCAGATCGCCAGTCGCCACAGTGCGATGCCGAACGCGAGCAGGAATGCGAGGTGCCCGAGGTCTGCGAGCGGCTCGATCCCGAGCACGACGACGTCGCGCACGAGCTGGACGCAGTGATAGAGCGGGTTGATCCGCGCGATCCACTCGATCGCGGGCGGGAACGACGAGATCGGGAAGAACGTCCCGGCCGTCAGGAACATCGGCGTCAGGACGCCGCTGGTGACGTAGCTGAAGTTGTCGATCGACTCGGCGCTCGCGGCGAGCGTGATCCCGAACGCGACGAACGCGCAGCCGGTGATGAAGCAGATCAGCGGCACGAGCACGGCGGTCGGCTTCGGGTGCAGGCCGAACGCGATCGCGACGAGCAGCGGCACGTTGCCGTACACCCCGGCGCGCAGCCCGATCCACAGCACCTCCGCCGACACGATCTCGTCGACATCGACGGGCGCCGCCAGGAACGCGTCGTACGTGCGCTGGAAGCGGTACTTCAGAAACGTCCCGTACATGCCCGGGAACGCGGAGGAGAACAGCACCGCCGTGGCGACGATGCCGGTCCCGACGTACTGCTTGTAGTCGAGCCCGCCGATCGACGTGATCAGCGCGCCGAAGCCGAACCCGAATGCCAGCAAGTAGATGGTCGGCTCGACGATCGAGGAGAACGTCGTCGTCTTCCAGTTGCGCGTGAAGACGGTCGCGTCGCGGCTCATCACGCCGACCACGGCCGTCGGCTCGATGCGGTGCAGGCGCCGGCTCCGGCGGCGCGCGGCGAGCGCGGTCACTCGATCTCCTCCCCGGTCAGCACGACGAAGGCGTCCTCCAACGTCGCCGCCCGTCGCACGCCCTCCGGCAAGGTCGCGTCGTGGCGCTCGGCATGGAGGATCGCGAGGGCGGGTCCCGAGCGCCGCATCGCCCAGCCGGCCCGTTCGCCCTGCGCGCGCAGCTCGTCGAGCCGCGCCGGCGGGCCGTAGACCTCGTGCGTCTGCTCGCCCGCGTGCTCGCGGACGAGATCCTGCGGGCGCCCGCGCGCGACGATCGACCCGCTCGCCATCACGGCGACGGTGTCGGCGAGCCGCTCGGCCTCCTCGATGTAGTGCGTCGACATCAGCACCGTCGTGCCCTCGGCGCGCAGCGCGCCGACGAGCGACCACAGCTCCTGGCGCACCTGCGGGTCGAGCCCGACGGTCGGCTCGTCGAGCAGCACGAGCCGCGGGCGGTGCACGAGCCCGCGCGCGATCAGCAGGCGGCGGCGCATGCCGCCGGACAGCAGGTCGACGCGCGTCTCCGCGCGCTCGGTCAGGTTCGCGATCTGCAGCGCGCGCTGGACGGCTGCCGCGCGGTCCGCGGGCGGCACGCGGTAGAGCCGCGCGAAGACGGTGAGGATCTGGCGACAGGTCAGCTCGACGTCGAGGTTGTCGAGCTGCGGCACGACGCCCATCTCCGCGCGCGCCTGCTTCGACTCGCCCGGCAGCGTGTAGCCGAGCACCTCGATCGAGCCCTCGTCGGCGATCGCCTGCGCGGTCAGCATCCGCATCGTCGTCGACTTGCCGGCGCCGTTGGGGCCGAGCAGGCCGAAGCAGATGCCGGGCGTGACGTCGAGGTCGAGCCCCGCGACGGCGGTGATCGGCCCGAAGCGCTTGACGACGCCGCGCAGCGAGATCGCCGGCCGCGCGGCGCGCAAGGCGGCGGCGCGGTCGGCGGTCGTCGCGGCGGTCGGAGTCATGCCCATCTCATCACCTGCGGCTCGGGCCGGCTGCGCAGCACGCGCGCGGGCACGCCCGCGGCGACGGCGTTCTCGGGCAGGTCCGTCGTCACGACCGCGTTCGTCCCGACGACCGCGTTGTCGCCGATCGTCACGCCGCGCAGGACGCAGGCGCCGTAGCCGATCCACACGTTGTGGCCGACGCGAACGTCGCGCTTGTAGATCCCCTGCAGGCGTATCGGCCGCTCGACCTCGACGACCCCGTGGTCGAAGTCGATCAGCATCACACGGTCGGCGACGATGCACTCGCGCCCGATCGAGACGTGCTGGTAGGCCGAGATCGTGCACTCCTGCCCGAGCACGGACTTCGCGCCGATCACGACCTCGCCCTCGTGCACGCGCACCTTCGTGCCGTGCCCGAGCCACGACCAGCGGCCGAGCACGACGCGCGCGCCGCTGCCGATCTCGAACTGCACGCCTGGGCAGACGAACGCGATCCCGTCGGTCTGGAGGCGTCCGCGGAAGCGCAGCTTCAGCCATGCGAGCCGCAGCAGCAGATGCGCGTAGCGGCGGTTCAGCATGCCGTTTCGGCGCATGAAGCGCAGCAGCGTCAGCGGCCCGCCGTGCAGCGGAGGAGGGGCGGCGCGAAGCTCGTGCGGGAGGTCGACGTGCGGCGGGGCGAGGGCGGACTCCATCTCCCCGCATGGTATGCGCGGGGCCGCCGGACGGGCGCTGCGTCGGCGGCACGGCGCGGCGGCCGCGTCCCGCTCCGCTGCGAGTCTGCCGGCGGCCGCGCCTGCCATCATCCGCGACCGATGACGCTCGACCCGACCCTCGCCGAGCGCCTGCTCGCAGGCGACAAGCGCGCGCTGGCACGCGCGATCACGCTCGTCGAGGACGACCGTCCGGAGGGCTGGGAGCTCGTGCGCGAGGTGTATCCCCACACCGGCAGGGCCGCCGTCGTCGGCTTCACCGGCCCGCCCGGCGTCGGCAAGTCGACGCTGCTCGGCGCGCTCACGAAGGCCGAGCGCGCGCGCGAGCGCACGGTAGGCGTGCTGTCGATCGACCCGTCGTCGCCGTTCACGCAGGGCGCGCTGCTCGGCGACCGCATCCGCCTCTCCGAGCACTTCCTCGACAGTGGCGTCTTCATCCGCTCGATGGCGAACCGCGGCGCGCTCGGCGGCCTGTCCGAGGCGGCGCTGCAGGCGGCGCTGCTGATGGACGCGGCCGGGCGCGACGTCGTGCTCGTCGAGACGGTCGGCGTGGGCCAGGCGGAGGTCGACGTGATGGACCATGCCGACACGATCGTGCTCGTGCTGATGCCGGGCTCGGGCGACTCGATCCAGGCGCTGAAGGCCGGCGTGATGGAGATCCCCGACGTGATCGTCGTCAACAAGGCCGACCACCCGCTCACCGACACGATGGTGCGCGAGATCCGCGGCGTGCTGTCGCTGGGGGAGCAGAAGGGCTGGCGCGTGCCGATCCTCAAGACCGAGGCCGCCTTCGGCAGAGGGATCGAGAAGCTGCTCGAGCAGCTCGAGGCGCACCGCGCGTTCATCGCCCAGGAGGGCACGCTGCTTGAGCGCCGCCGCCGCAACCTGATGAACGAGGTGGTCGCGATCGCCACGTCGCGCATGCGCCGCGAGCTGGAAGCCTCGATCCGCGAGGACCCGGACGTGCAGGGCCTGCTCGACGAGGTCTGCGCCCGCCGCCTCGACCCGGCCAGCGCCGCGACGCAGATCCTCGCGCGCGGAGGCGAGCGGCTGGCCGACACGTGACAGCGCCGAGGTTCAGGCGCTGACGCGAAACCGCCCGCCTGCTTGCAGCGGCCACCGCCCTCGCACAGCGATGACCAGCGTTCCTACCCGCCGTGGGAGCCGAGGCCCGGCTGGCGCAACACGAGCCGGCGTCGTGGCCGTCGCGCAGCCTGCTCGCGACTGGCAGCAAGCCAGACCTGGCGGCGTTCCTCCCAGTCATCGGGCAACGCACCCTCGACCCGTTCGATCGTGGCGAGTCCGCGCAGCGCGTTGTCGTAGTCGCCTCGCCCGGCAGTCTGTGCCGCCCACCGCAGCGCTTGACGAACCGCAAGCGTGTGGCGATCCTCAGCGCCGATCGCGCCGGCCGGCGCCGGCCGTGCACGACCGCTGTGCCGCTCGGGAAGGAGCGCGAGCAGCCGGCGCGCGTCGCTCAACGACCACGCCACGGCGACTCGTGCGGGCAGCAGCCCGTCCAGCACCGACCCGCGCGCCGTCACCACCACGACCTCACAGCTGGACGTGTGCTCCTGAAAGACCGCGGCCAGCAGTCCCGGCGCCCGGGCGCCCGGCTGGACCGCGGCGGTCACGTCCACGATCAGTCGGTCGCAGCCGCGCTCGCGCAGCTCGCGCAGCCGGCCACGCAACCGCTCCGCCGCACCGGCGTCCAGGGCGGTGGTGAGCGTGATGGAGCACACCCCGTCCGAGAACGTGTGCGAGCGCCACCCAGCACCCGGATCGCGCCGCTCACGCACCCCGACACGACGCCGCGCACCGGGATCGTTCATCGAAGCTCCAGTCCGTCGCATCCTCATCGAGCGTCCTTTCACTCACCGCAGCAGCACCGCCACTGCGAACCCCAACGGCTGACGCGCCGCGACGCGGTGCGGGCGAGGGCGAGCGAGCGACGCCGCTCCACCAGGAGCCCGACGCGCCAAGCGAAGCGCCCACCTCCATGCGAGTCCGGCCAGGCGTCCGTACCCGATGCGTGCTTCCCAAGCTCCGATGCCAGGGAGGTCGCACCGGAACGTTCGGGGCCGCGCCCTCTCGCCCGCCGTTCTCCCAGCCACCTGCGGGGCCGGGATGGTCGCCGCCATCGGGGGACGGGCGGCGCCAGCCTTGGACAGATCTCTGCGCGCCACATCCCGCACAGCAGTCCCATACGGGACGACAACGCACCTTCGTCGTACTCAGACCTCCCGGTCCGTGAAACGCCGAACTTGCGCGCAACCGAGCACTTAAACCAAAAGCAGCAGTCGGTCAATCGGACCCTAGCAATCGCCGTGAGCGCTATCAGGCCAACACACGACCGCATCCCCGCAAGACAGGCGATCGCCCTCGACATGGGCGCGGCCGCACCGTCTCGGCGCGGCCGCTTGGCCCGCCCTCAGCTGCTCAGCCGTCGCGCGAGTGCGATGAGTGTGTGGACGCCCCAGCCGGAGCCGCCGCTGGCGGTGTAGGGCTTGGCGTTGTCCCAGGCGGTGCCGGCGATGTCGAGGTGCGCCCACGGCACGTCGGCGACGAAGCGATGGAGCAGTTCGGCGGCGGTGATCGAGCCGGCTTTGCGGCTCTCGACGGCGTTCATGACGTCGGCGTAGCGGCTCTTGATCAGCTCGGCGTAGGACTCGTGCAGCGGCAGGCGCCACAGCGGCTCGCCGGCGACGCGTCCTGCCTCGGTGACCGCGGCCGCCCACGCGTCGTCGTTGCTCATCAAGCCGGCGTGGCTGTCACCGAGCGCGGTCACGATCGCGCCGGTCAGCGTCGCGACGTCAACGATCCGCTCAGCGCCGAGCGCGACCGCGTGCGCGAGACAGTCCGCGAGCACGAGCCGGCCCTCAGCGTCGGTGTTGACGATCTCGATCGTCGTGCCGTTGCAGGCGCGCACGATGTCGCCCGGCTTGACCGCACGCCCGCTTGGCATGTTCTCCGTCGCGCCGACGATCCCGAGCACACGAACCGGCAACCGCAGCCGCGCGATCGCACCGACCGCCTCCAGCACGGCCGCGCCGCCGGACATGTCGAACTTCATCTCCGACATTCTCGCCCCGGGCTTGAGCGAGATCCCGCCGCTGTCGAACGTGACCGCCTTGCCAACGAGCGCGAGCAACGGACCGTCGGCGCCCGGCCCCTCGTATCTGAGCACGATCAGCTTCGCCTCCTGCGCCGAGCCCTGCGCGACCGCCGCGAACGCACCCATCCCATGCGCACGAATCTCCTGCTCGCCGAGCACCTCGACCACGATCCCCGCAGCCTCACCAACAAGCTCCTGCGCACGACGAGCAAGCGCCTGGGGCGTCAGCTCGTTACCAGGCGCGTTCTGCAAATCACGCGCACGGTTCTGCGCCTCAGCCACAACCATCGCGACCCCCACCGGCCCGCTCACGTCATCGTGCGCACTGACCAACAACGCCTCCAACGCACCATCATCCTCCGGATGGTTGCGATAACGATCGAAGCGATACCCAGCCAGCACCGTGCCCTCCACCAGCCCGGCCACGACCGCATCGTCGACATCGTGGGGGACCTCCCAACACAACACCGTCGCCCCCAGCTCGCGGCCGCGCGCGTGGACGGCGGCTGCGACGATCCGCGCACGCTCAGCATCGAACGCCGCACGCCGACCGAGCCCGACGATGATCCAGCGGCGGTCCTCGGCGTGCGTGAGCGCCAAGTGCCTGAACGCGCGACGCGCCTCACCGCCGTCGAGCAGGCGCTGGAGCGTCCCGCCGGCGACGTCGTGCACGACATCCTCGCCGTCGAACACGCCGACCGCGATCGTGTCAGCGGTCGTCTCCAACGGCCCGTCGGTCGTCGCCGCGATACGCATCCGCGGCAGATTACCCGTCGCCGTCCCGCTGGCGGCCTGCGCAAACCAGACGACTAGGATTCGCAACGGTGCCCTCGGGCGCCCCTCCCACATTCGCGAAACGGAGATCCGATGCCCACAACCGTCATCCTCGGTGCCGCGCGCACCCCGATCGGAAAGCTCGGCGGCGGTCTCGCCTCGCTCGACGCGACCGAGCTCGGCGGCACCGCGATCAAGGCCGCGCTCGAGCGCGCCGACGTCGCCCCGGAGCAGGTCCAGCACGTGATCATGGGCCAGGTGATCCAGGCCGGGCAGGGGCAGATCCCCTCGCGCCAGGCGCAGATCAAGGCGGGGATCCCGGTCGAGGTGTCGTCGGAGACGATCAACAAGGTGTGCGCGTCGGGCATCCGCGCGGCCGGCATCCTCGATACGGCGATCCGCGCGGGGGACGTCGAGGTCGGCGTCGGCGGCGGCATGGAGTCGATGTCGAACGCCCCCTACCTGCTCAAGGGCGCCCGCTTCGGCTTCCGCATGGGTGACGCGAAGGCGATCGACTCGATGATCAACGACGGGCTGACGAACCCGTTCAGCGGCAAGCACATGGCGCACGAGGCGTCCGAGGTGGCCGCGGAGCTGGAGCTGACGCGCGCCGACATGGACCGCTGGTCGGTCCGCTCGCACGAGCTGGCGATCAAGGCGACCGACGAGGGCCGCCTGCCGGAGGAGATCGTCCCTGTGACCGTCAAGGGCAAGAAGGGCGACACCGTCGTCGAGGTCGACGAGGCGCCGCGCCGCGACACGTCGCTCGAGACGCTCGCGAAGCTGCCGCCGATCTTCATGAAGGACGGCTCGCACACGGCCGGCAACGCCCCGGGCGTGAACGACGGCGGTGGCGCGCTCGTGCTCGCCTCCGACGCGTGGGCGAAGGCCAACGGCAAGCGCGTGCTGGCCACGATCGTCGCGCAGGCGCAGGTCGCCGACGACTTCCCCTACCTCGCCAGAACGCCCGCGCTTGCGGCCCGCAAGGCGCTCGCGATCGCCGGCCTCGGCGCCGACGACATCGACGTGTGGGAGATCAACGAGGCGTTCGCGTCGGTCACGCTCAACTCGATCCGCATGCTCGGGATCGACGAGGACAAGGTCAACGTCAACGGCGGGGCGGTCGCGCTCGGCCACCCGATCGGCGCCTCCGGCGCGCGCATCCTCGGCTCGCTCGTGCTCGAGCTGCAGCGGCGCGGCGGCGGCCGCGGCTGTGCGGCGATCTGCTCGGGCGGCGGCCAGGGCGATGCCGTGATCGTCGAGGTGCCCGCGTCCTGACCGGCGAGGGCTCTCCGAGCAGCGTCGCCGCGACGGGCGCCGAGCGCGCGCCCGTCCGGCGGGCGCCCGACGCGGACGGCGACCGCGCCGCCGCCTTCTTCGACCTCGATCGCACGCTGATCGCGGGCTCGTCCGCGTACGAGTTCGCGCGCGCCTCCTACCGCAACGGCCTGCTGACCCGCCGCCAGCTGGCGGCGGGCGCGTGGGCGAACGTGCAGTTCCGCCTGCGCGGCTCGACCGACGCCGCGACCGACGAGCTGCGCGAGCGGATCGCGCAGGCGATCGAGGGCGTGCGCGTGCGCGATCTGCAGCGCCTCGGCCCGGACGTGCTCGCCGGCGTGCTGCCGCGCGTCTACCCGCAGATGCTGCGCGTCGCGTACGAGCACCAGGACGCGGGCCGGCCCGTCTACATCTGCACCGCGGCCGCGCACGAGCTGGCGGAGCTGCTCGCGCACGTGCTCGGCTTCGACGGCGGCATCGGCGCGCGCTCGGAGGTCCGCGACGGCGTCTACACCGGCCGCCCGCACGGGCCGTTCACCTACCGGGAGGGCAAGGCGCTGGCGATGCGCGAGCTGGCCGCGCGCGAGCGGCTCGACCTCGCCGCGTCGTGGGCCTACTCCGACTCCGAGTCCGACCTGCCGATGCTGCGCGCGGTCGGCAACCCGGTCGCGGTCAACCCCGACGCGACGCTCGCGCGGATCGCGCGCGACGAGGGCTGGGAGGTGCTGCGCTTCGAGCGCCTCGGCCGCCGCCTCGCGGTCGCCGGCACCGCGCTCGCCGCCGCGACCGTCGGCGGCGTCGGCAGCGTCGCGCTCGCGCGGCGGCGCTCCCAGCCGCCCGCGAGCCGCCAGCTCGCGCGCGTCCGCTGGCTGCGGCGATGAGCGAGCATGAGCTGACCGACGAGCAGCGCGAGATCCGCGCGCTCGCGCGCCGCTTCGCGCAGGAGGAGATCGCGCCGCACGCGGCCGCGTGGGACCGCGAGCACCGCTTCCCGCACGACGTCTTCGCGCAGCTCGGCGAGCTGGGGCTGATGGGCGCGTGCGTGCCGGTCGAGCACGGCGGGGCGGGCGCCGACTTCCTCTCGTACGTGCTCGCGATCGAGGAGCTGGCGCGTGCCGACGCGGGCGTCGCGGTGACGGTCGCCGTCCACACCTCCGCGGCGACGCTGCCGCTGCTCGCGCACGGCACGGCAGATCAGGTCGCGCGGCTCGTGCCGCCGCTCGCGCAGGGGATCGAGCTGGGCGCCTTCGCCCTCACCGAGCCCGAGGCCGGCTCGGACGCCGCCGCCCTGCGCACGCGGGTCGACGCCGAGGGCCGCATCACCGGCTCGAAGCAGTTCATCACCACCGGCAGTCACGCTCACACGCTGCTCGTCTTCGCCAGGGAGACGTCGGCCGCAGGCGGTCGCCTGCGAGGTGTGACGTCGTCCGAAGGCGGTCGCTCGCGAACGCCGGAGGACGAAACCCCTTCTCCCGGTCCCATCTCCGCCTGCGTCGTTCGCCGCCCCGCGCCAGGCCTCGCGGTCACGCGCGAGGAGGACAAGATGGGCCTCAACTCCTCCTCGACCGCGGCCCTCACCTTCGACCAGACGCCCGGCGAGCGGCTCGGCGCGCCGGGCGCCGGCATGCGGATCGCACTCGGCACGCTCGACGGCGGCCGCATCGGCATCGCCGCGCAGGCGGTCGGGATCGCGCAGGCCGCGCTCGACGTCGCGACCGCGTACGCGAGAGAGCGCCACACGTTCGGCGGCCCGATCGGCCGGCTCGGCCAGATCCAGCAGAAGCTCGCCGACATGCAGACGGAGGTCGAGGCGGCGCGGGCACTGACCTGGCGCGCGGCCCGGCTCAAGCACGCGGGACGTCCGCATACGGTCGAGGGCGCGCAGGCGAAGCTGTTCGCGTCCGCCGTCGCGCGGCGCCAGACGGGGGAGGCGATCCAGGTGCTCGGCGGCTACGGCTACACGAAGGAGCTTCCGGCCGAGCGTTACTACCGCGACGCGAAGGTGACCGAGATCTACGAGGGCACGAGCGAGATCCAGCGGCTCGTGATCGCACGCGCGCTGCTCGGGGACGCTGCACGCGACGCCATCTAGGAGGAGTTTCACCTAACATCCGCCGGCGATGAGCACGACCGAGCGCAAGATCCGCGTCGTCGTCGCGAAGCCGGGCCTGGATGGGCACGATCGCGGCGCGAAGATCATCGCCCGCGCGTTGCGTGACGCGGGCATGGAGGTGATCTACACCGGCCTGCACCAGACGCCGGAGCAGATCGTCGAGACGGTGATCCAGGAGGATGCGGACGCGGTCGGGCTCTCGATCCTGTCGGGCGCGCACATGACGCTCGTGCCGCGCGTGGTGGAGCTGCTGCATGCGCAGGACGTCGACGACGTCGTCGTGACGGTCGGCGGGACGATCCCGGCCGACGACATCCCGGAGCTGAAGCAGCTCGGCGTCGCCGAGGTCTTCACGCCCGGCACGCCGACGCAGGACATCGTCGCGTTCGTGCGCGGCGCCGTCCGTGCCTCCGCGTAAAGGGGCCCTCGCCCACCCGTGCGAGAGCGCTCGCCGGCAGGCGCCACCACGCTCGCGAGACGCTGCGGCAGGGTGTGCGATTGACTGGTCAGTCAACGCGGTATCATCCGCGGCCGAACCCAGCACGAACACGCATTTGCATCTTCTGAGGAGGCACCCGAGTTGAAGATTTGCGTCCTGGTCAAAGAGGTGCCGGACGCCGCCGTCGAGAAGCGGATCGACCCATCGACGGGGCGGATGGACCGCAGCGGGGAGAGGAACCTCAACCCGTATGACACGCACGCCATCGAGGCGGCGATGCAGATCAAGGAGGGCGGGGCGATCCCCGTCGAGGAGATCGTCGCCGTGACGATGGGCCCGGAGACCGCCGTGCGCGCGCTCCACAAGGCCGTCTCGCTCGGCGCCGACCGCTCCCTGCACCTGACCGACCCCGGCCTCGCCGGGTCCGACGTCGCCGCGACCGGCTACGCGCTCGCGAAGGCGCTCGAGAGCGAGCAGCCCGATCTCGTCCTGCTCGGCCAGCAGTCGGACGACGGCGAGTGCTACACGATCGGCGCCGTCGTGGCCGACCACCTCAAGATGCCCTCGCTGACGCAGGTCATCAAGATGGACGTCGACGGCGGCGCCTTGCGCTGCGAGCGCCAGGCCGAGTACGGCTACGACACGGTCCAGGTCCAGCTGCCGGCCGTGATCTCGGTCGGCGACGCGATCAACGAGCCGCGCTACCCGTCGCTGAAGGCGATCATGGGCGCGAAGAAGAAGCCGCTCGACACGAAGGGCGCGGGCGACGTCGGCATCGACGGCTCGCTCGTCGGCACGGACGGCTCGCGCGTCGACTGCGGCGAGTTCAAGGCGCCTCCGGCCAAGGCCTCCGGCCAGATCATCGAGGACGAGGACACGAACGAGACGGTCGAGCAGATCGTCGCGTGGCTCGACGAAAGGAAGCTGATCTGATGCTCCTTCGCAAGCCCACGCACCCCTCGATGACGCACGATGCCTTCACTGGATCTGCGTCCTCGGGCTTGCCTGTACCGCTGGTACAGGCTTCGCCCTGCGTCCTTGACCAGCTCGACCTCGCGCGCCCCCAGGGGCACGCGGACTCACGAAGGAGCATCTGATGGGCGGGATCCTCGTCTACGTCCTCCACTACGAGGGCGCACTGAACAAGAACTCGCTCGGCGCCGTGTCCGAGGGCGCGAAGCTCGCCGCCGAGCTCGGCACCACCTGCGACGCGGTCGTCGTCGGCGGGGCCGACCTCACGAACGAGCTGTGCGCCACGCTCGGCAGCTACGGTGCCAAGAGGGTCTTCAAGGCCGACGGCGCCGAGGGCCTCGCGCAGCCGGTCGTCGACGTGATGGCGAAGGTCATCGACGAGCACGGCCACAGCTACGCGCTGTTCGGCGGCGGCCTGCTCGGCTTCGAGATCGGCGCCGGCCTCGCCGCCCGCAAGCAGGCGGGCGTCACGATGGAGGTCACGGGCGTCGTGGTCGAGGGCGGCAAGCTCGTCGCCGAGCGCCCGATCCTCGGCGACTCGCAGATCTCGGTTTCCAAGTACCGCGGCGACCTCGGGATCATCATCGGGCGCATCAACGCGTTCGAGATCAAGGAGTCCGGCGCGGGCGCAGCCGAGGTGGTCGACGTCCAGGTCGACTGGTCGCCGTGGTCGAACCAGGCGACGATGGTCCAGCGCGGCGAGCAACGCGGCGCCGACGTGAACATCGAGGACGCCGACGTGCTCGTGGCCGGCGGTCGCGGGCTCGGCAAGGCCGAGGGCTTCGAGCTGTGCGAACAGCTCGCGGGCGCGCTCGGCGGCGCCGTCGCCGCGACGCGCGCGGTCGTCGACGCCGGCTGGTACCCCTACGCGGCGCAGATCGGCCAGACGGGCAAGACCGTCGCGCCGAAGCTGTATCTCGCGGCGGGCATCTCCGGCGCGATCCAGCACAAGGTCGGGATGCAGGCCTCGGAGCACATCGTGGCGATCAACAAGGACGCGAACGCCCCGATCTTCGAGTTCTCCGACCTCGGCATCGTCGGCGACCTCAACAAGATCCTGCCGAAGCTCACCGAGGCCGTGAAGGCCAAGAAGGGAGCGTAAGTCCATGTCTGCCAGCACCGGCACCGGAAAGCGGAACGGGAAGGTCGTCCCCGCGGACTTCCCGCCGCCGGTCGACTCGCCGAAGGAGTTCGTCAAGCGCGGCCTCGACGGCGAGGACGAGCTGATCGAGGTCGGCGTCGCGATCGTCGGCGGCGGGACTGCCGGCCTCGCGTGCGCGAACCGCCTCCTGCAGCTGCTGGCAGACGACGAGGCGCTGCTCGAGCGCCTGGGCGAGGTGCCCGTGGCGGTGCTCGAGAAGGCCAAGACGTGCGGCGGCCACAACCTGTCCGGGGCGGTCATGCGCCCCGGACCGCTGCAGCAGCTGTTCCCCGATCTGAGCCGCGAGGACTGGCGCAGAGAGGGCTTCGCCTTCGGCGAGGTCAAGAAGGAGGCCGTGTACCTGACGCCGACGTCGAAGATCAAGATCCGCATCCCGACGCCGCCGCCGTTCAAGAACCACGGCAACGAGGTGATCTCGGTGTCCTCGCTCGCGCGCTACCAGCAGCGCGTCGCCGAGGAGGCGGGCGCCTACATCCTCACCGAGACCTCGGCGACGCAGCTGATCGTCGAGGACGGTCGCGTCGTCGGCGTGCGCTCGGGCGACAAGGGCCGCGGCAAGGACGGCGAGCCGCTCGGCAACTTCGAGCCCGGCACCGACATCAAGGCGAAGGCGACGGTGCTCGCCGAGGGCTGCTGGGGCAGCCTCACCGGCGCCGCGATCCGTGAGTTCGACCTCGGCGACGGGCGCGAGCCGCAGGTGTGGGAGTTGGGCGTCAAGGAGGTCTGGAAGGTCCCCAAGCCGCTCGACCGCCTGATCCACACCGCCGGGCCGTGGCCGGCCAAGCTGTCGGGCAGATACGGGCAGGTCGCCGGCACCTGGATCTACCCGATGAAGGACGAGAGAACGGGCGACGACCTCGTCTCGATCGGCTTGGTCGTCGGGCTCGAGTACGCCGACGCGACGACGTCTCCGCACGACCTGCTCCAGGCCTTCAAGCTGCATCCGCTCGTGAGAGGGATCCTGGAGGGCGGCGAGCGCGTCGCCTGGGGCGCGAAGGCGCTCCCGGGGGGCGGCTACTGGTCGATGCCGAAGCTGTCGATGCCGGGCGCGCTGATCGTCGGCGACGCCGGCGGCATGGTCGACACGGCCGCGCTCAAGGGCGTCCACCACGCGATCGCGTCCGGCATGCTCGCCGCGGAGGCGATCTACAGGGGCCTCAAGAACGGCGAGACGTCGTTCGAGTCCTACGAGTACGCGATCGAGGACTCGCCGACGGGCAGAGAGCTGTACGAGGTCCGCAACCTGCGCCAGCCGTTCCAGAAGGGCTTCCTCAGGGGCGGGCCGCTCGTCAACCTCGCGATCGCCTCGAGAGGCAAGCTGCCGCCAGGCCGCCTCGCCTGGCACCGCAACGACGAGAAGCCGATGTTCATCGGCAACACGCACAAGCGCTACCCGAGACCGGACGGCAGATACACGTTCGACAAGCTGTCGTCCGTCTTCATCACCGGCAACGCGACGCGCGACGACGCGCCGAACCACATCCGCGTGCAGAAGCACGTGCCGCGCGAGGTCGCGGAGACGTGGAAGTGGATGTGCCCGGCCGGCGTCTACGAGATCCCCGACGATGCTCCGGAGACGGGCGACGTCGACGTGATCGTCAACTACACGAACTGCGTCCAGTGCGGCGCGATCACCGCCAAGGGCGGGCGCCTCACGACGCCCGAGGGCGGCGACGGACCGCTCTACCAGATCACCTGAGCAGGACCCGCTGTGCGGCGCCGCCCGGCCGCCCCGAGCTGCGCGGCGTCACCGGACCGTCACCGGCGACGCCACGCAACTTCACCCTCGCCGGTCGGTTAAGGCGGAACATGACGACGGATGCCGGCACGAGCACACGGGCGGTCGTGGTCGCGCTCCTCGCCGCACTGGCCGCCGGCGCCGTGCCGGCCGCCGCAACGGGGGCGGCCGCGCCCGGCTCCCAGGTCGCCCACCGCGCCACCGCGCCGGACCCGCCTGCGGGCGCGCGCTTGACCGCGTGCCGCCCCTCGCCGCTGATCGGAAAGCGGACGGCCGTCGTCGGCACGTGGATGCGCCCGCTGGCGAACGGCAGACGGCTCGCGGTGCGGATCGACCTCTACGAGCGCATCGCGGGTGGCCGCTGGACGCTGCGCTCCGACGTGCCCGGGCTCGGGACGTGGACGATGCCGAGCGACGCACTCGTCGGCACGCGTGCGGGCGACGTCTTCAAGTACCGCCAGGCGGTCGACGGGCTCGCCGTGCCGGCGTCCTACCGCTTCCGCGTCGGCTTCCGCTGGCTCGGCGCCGCCGGCGCCGTCGTGCGGGAGACGTCGGTCGTGACCGGCACGTGCCGCCAGCCCGACCTGCGGCCCGACCTCGTGCTGAAGGCGGTCCGCACCGATCGTTCGTCGCGCGGCAGAGGGCTCGTCCGCTACGCGGTCACCGTGAGCAACGTCGGCCGTTCGCCGGCGACGCACGTCGTCGTCGCGGCGACGCTGCCGGGCGACGCCGCGCCGAACCGGCACCTGCGCACGGTCGACCGTCTCGAGCCCGGCGCCGGCGCCGTCGTCGTGTTCACCGGTCCGGGCTGCGCAGCCGGCGCGCAGCCGGCTGCCTTCGTCGCCGACCCGTCGAACGCGCTCGACGAGGTGCACGAGGCGAACAACGAGCTGGCGGCGACCTGCCCGGCGCCGTAGCGCGGACTGCCCGCGGCGTCCTGGCGAGGCGACTCCGTGCGCGCCGCTACACTGGACCGACGATGAAGACTGAAATCCACCCCACCTACCGCGACGCGCACGTGCGCTGCACCTGCGGCAACGAGTTCACCACGCGCTCGGTCGAAAGAGAGATCCACGTCGAGATCTGCTCGAACTGCCACCCCTTCTACACGGGCCGCCAGAAGCTCGTGGACACCGGCGGTCGCGTCGAACGCTTCCAGCGCCGCGCGGCGAGACGCAAGGCCGGCTCCGCCGCCTAGCGGCGGAGCCTGATCCCATGCGCCGCCTTCGGGGGAAGCGGTCGTGAGCGTCGCTGACAAGCCGGCCGAGGCCGTCGCGCCGCGTGCCGAGCTGCGCGCCGCGCGCGACGCGCCCGTCGGCGGGCAGGCCGTCCTCGAGGGCGTGATGATGCGCGGCATCCGGACGTGGGCCGTCGCCGTGCGCAAGCCCTCGGCCGAGCAGCTCGCCACGCACAGAGAAGGCCTCGCCCCGGAGGAGGCCGCGGAGGGCGAGATCGACGTCGTCACCGAGCCGCTCGAGTCGTGGCTCAGACGCCACCGCGCGCTGCGGCTGCCGATCATCCGCGGCGTCGTCGCGCTCGGCGAGTCGCTGAAGATCGGCTTCAGAGCGCTCGGCATCTCCGCCAACGCGCAGCTGCCGGACGACGACCAGGAGATCTCCGGCGGCATGTGGGCGGGCACGATCGTCGTGTCGATCCTGCTCGCCGTCGGGTTGTTCTTCCTGGTCCCGGTCGGCATCACGAGCCTCATCAAGGACCAGCTCGGCTCGTCCTTCCTCTTCTGGCTGGTCGAGGGCCTGATCCGCACGGGGATCTTCCTCGGCTACCTGCTCGCGCTCTCGCGCCTGAGAGACCTGCGCCGCGTGTTCGAGTACCACGGCGCCGAGCACAAGACGATCTCCTGCTTCGAGGCCGGCATGCCGCTCACGCCGCAGAACGCCGAGCGCTTCTCACGCCTGCACCCACGCTGCGGGACGACGTTCCTGCTGCTCGTGATGGTCGTCGCGATCTTCGTCTTCGCCCCGATCGGGCTGCCCGCCTGGTACTGGCTGCTGCTCACGCGCATCGTCGGCGTGCCGCTGATCGCCGGCATCTCGTTCGAGCTGATCAAGCTGAGCGGCAAGCAGCGCAAGCGCCGCTGGGTCCGCGCGATCATGTGGCCCGGCATCCAGCTCCAGTACCTCACCACCCGCGAGCCCGACCGCTCCCAGCTCGCGGTGGCGATCGCCGCGCTCGAGGCAGTCCTCGCCGCCGAGCCCGACCTGCGCGACAAGACCGCCGCCGACCTTGTCGGCGTCGAGGTCGTCGCCTGATACACTAATAAATAGTGTACTAGCGCAGCGAATATGGCGCACCGCAGGGGGGAAGGTTGCAAGAGGGGGGCGGTCAGGCGCGCGCCCGCGCGCCCGCGGAATCGCGGACTTCACGAGTGACAGCCTCCACCGCCGACGTGCGCCCGCTGCCGGCGGACGACGCGGCATGGCTCGCGACCATCCCGACCGCCATTGTCGCCGTGGCGGCGATCACGCTGCTGGGTCCGCCGCTCGGCAAAGCACTGCTCGCGCCGCAGAACGTCCACTTCTGGCCCGGATTCCAGTACGCATTGAGTCCCGAGCCGGTTCAGCTGGGCCGCTTCCTGGTCGCACAATTCGTTCCCTTCGTGCTCGCCATATTCACCGTCGCCGGGGTTCGGTGGCGAGCGGCGCGAGCCTCGTCGATGAGCGACGGACTCATCGTCGCAGTCCAGGCGGCTGCGGTCGCGTTCGCGGTGGCGTGCTGGCTGGCGCAGGAAGAAGCGCTCGGGCCGCTCTACCCGCACCGTTCGCCTCAAATCCTGCTGCGTTTCTTCACTCCGAGGACGATGATCGTCGCGGGTGCAGGCACGCTCGCAATCGTGCTGGCAGTTCGCAACGCCCGGATGCGTGCGCAGGTCCTGGCATGGGCGCGCGAGTCCCGTGGACGACGTCTCGCAGCCGGACTCGTCGCGATCGTCGCGATCGTCGTCTGGCTGCTCCACGGCGTCTACACCGAAGGCACGATTGGAGCAGCGTTCCGCGAGGTCGAATACCACATCCAGTTCACGTACGACGAAACGTTCGCTGTCCTCGACGGGCTCTCGCCGCTTGTGAACTACGCGACGCAATACGGCTCCCTGTGGTCGTACGCGTTCGCCGCCGGGATGTCGCTGATAGGCCCGTCGGTCGGCGTCTGGGTCGCAATGGCGCTGCTGGCGACCGGGCTCGGCATGCTCGCGGTCTTCGCGGTATTGCGGTGGGTGGCTGGAACCTCCGTCCGCGGCCTGCTCCTGTTCCTCCCTGTCCTCGCGACGAGCTTCTTCATGCTCGGGGGCACGCTCGAGAACCGCTACACGTATGCGAACTACTTCGGGACCTTCCCGATGCGATACGCCGGGCCCTCGATACTCGCATGGCTCGTCGCGCGCCACCTCGGCGGGGCGCGCCCTCGCCAATGTTGGCCCCTCTTCCTGCTGGCGGGCGTCGTCGTGCTCAACAACGCCGACACGGGTATCCCCGCGCTCGGCGCCACGGCGCTGGCACTGCTGTGGAGCGGCGGGCGACCGACGCGTGCCTCCGTCGCACGTCTCGCCTTCGAGGCTACGGGCGGGCTCGCGGCCGCCTTCGCGCTCGTTTCCCTGCTCACGCTTGCGCGCGCGGGCGTACTTCCCGATCTCGGATTGCTGCTGCGCTTCTCGCGGTTGTTCGCCAAGGCCGGCTTCGGGCTGTTTGCAATGCCAACGATCGGGCTCCACCTCGTCGTGTACCTGACGTTCGTCGCCGCGTTGGGGGCTGCGACGGTCCGCGCCCTCCGCGCCGAGCCGGATCGGCTGCTGACCGGCATGCTCGCCTGGAGCGCCGCCTTCGGGCTCGGTGCCGGCGCGTACTTCGCGGGTCGGGCCGTCCCGGAAAACCTCGTCGCGATGTTCTTCCCATGGGCGTTCGCGACAGCACTCCTGCTTATCCCTGCGCTGCGTAGTCTCAGCACTGTGCCATGGCGCCGTCCGCCGGTGGCTGCCGTCGCCTGTGTCTTCGGCTTCGGTGTGATGGCGTGCTCGCTCGCGCAGACGCCGACCCCGTGGGGGCAGCTCCAGCGGCTGCAACAGACTGTTCCGCCGATACTCGGTGAACCGCTGGGCGAGCAGTTCGTCGCACGCCGCGTGCGACGAGGCGAGTCGGCAGCCATCCTGCTGCCGCTCGGCCACCGGATCGGCGCGGCGCTCGGCGTCACCGACGTCTCGCCGTACAGCAGCTTCCTCTCGATGCCGACGGCCGAGCAGCTCAACGAGACGCTTGCGGTGCTGCGCGCGGATGGCGGTCGCAAGCTGTTCATCCGACCTCTCGATGTCGAAGGTGAGATCGCACAGGCGCTCGCAGACGCGGGCTTCAAGCTCGTCGCGCAGGAACCCGCTGGCAGGGCCGCGCTGCTGGTCGACAGCCGCGCGAGATAATGCGCCGGTCCGACCGCGCGGTCGAGCCGCTGCGTAGACTCGGCCTCGCATGATCGAGCAGCTCGTCGACCAGATCGAGGCCCGCTTCGCGGAGCTGGAGCGCCTGATGGCCGACCCCGAGGTGATCGGGGACCGTCAGCGCTACGCCGAGACCGGCCGCGCGTATGCGGACCTGGAGGAGCCGGCCAAGCTGGCCGCTGAGTGGCGCCGCGCGGTCGACGACGAGGCCGGCGCGCGCGAGCTGCTCGCGGAGGACGGGACCGACGACGACGCCGAGCTGCGCGAGCTGGCGGCGGCGGCGCGCGAGCGGATCGAGGCGCTCGACGAGGCGATCCGCCTCGCGATGGTCGAGCAGGACCCGAACGACGACAAGAGCGTGATCGTCGAGATCCGGCCCGGCGCCGGCGGCGACGAGGCCGGCCTGTTCGCCGGCGACGTCTACCGCATGTTCAACCGCTACGCCGAGCGGCGCGGCTTCCAGACGGAGGCGCTGTCCGAGGGCGACGGCCAGTACACGTTCGCCGTCAAGGGCGACGGCGCCTACAGCGTCTTCAAGTTCGAGGGCGGCACGCACCGCGTCCAGCGCGTGCCGGAGACGGAGTCCCAGGGCCGCATCCACACGAGCACCGCGACGGTCGCGGTGCTGCCGGAGGCCGAGGACGTCGACGTCGAGGTCAACGAGAGCGATCTCCAGATCGACGTGTACCGCTCCAGCGGGCCGGGCGGCCAGTCGGTCAACACGACGGACTCGGCGGTGCGGATCACGCACAAGCCGAGCGGGATCGTCGTCTCGATGCAGGACGAGAAGTCCCAGCTGCAGAACCGCGAGAAGGCGATGCGCGTGCTGCGCGCCCGCCTCTACGAGCGCGCGCTCGCCGAGCAGCAGGCCGAGCTGGCCGCCACGCGGCTCGCGCAGGTCGGCAGCGGCGAACGCGCCGAGAAGATCCGCACGTACAACTTCCCGCAGGGCCGCGTGACGGACCACCGCATCAAGCTCACGGTCCACAACATCGAAGCCGTGCTGGCCGGTGAGCTGGACGAGCTGACGGCAGCCTTGCAGGACGACGAGAAGCGCCGCCGGCTGGAGGCCCAGGCGGTTGCCTGATGGTGTCGCGGGAGAGCGGCCAGGGGTGGGGGGTTGAGCAGGTGGAGGCCGAGAGAGTGGAGTTCGCCGAGGGGCCCGCGGTGCGGATGGCGCTCGCGATCGCGACGGCCGAGCTGCGCGACGCCGGCTGCGACACGCCGCGGCTCGACGCGGAGCTGCTGCTCGCCGAGGCGCTCGGCGCGACGCGCACGCATCTGCACCTCGCGCCCGAGCGCGAGCTGACGGCTGCCGAGTCCGAGCGCTTCGCCCGGCTGCTCGTGCGCCGGCGCGCCCGCGAGCCGGTCGCCTACGTGCTCGGCAAGCGCGCCTTCCGCTACATCGAGCTGACGGTCGACGAGCGCGTGCTCGTGCCGCGGCCGGAGAGCGAAGGGCTCGTCGAGGCGGGGCTGAAGCTGCCGACGGGCGCGCGCGTGGTGGACGTCGGCACCGGCAGCGGGGCGATCGCGCTCGCGCTCAAGCACGAGCGTCCGGACCTGGAGGTGCTGGGCACGGACGTGAGCGCGGACGCGCTCGCCGTCGCGCGCGCGAACGCGCAGGCGCTGCGGCTCGACGTCACGTTCGTCCACGGCGACCTGCTCGACGCGGTCGAGGGGCCTCTCGACGCGGTGCTGTCGAACCCGCCCTACGTCGCCGAGCGCGACCTCGAGACGCTCGAGCCGGAGGTGATCGCGGAGCCGGACATGGCCGTCTTCGGCGGCCACGACGGCTTCGAGATCGTGCGCCGGCTCGTTCCGGCCGCCGTCGCGCGCGCTCCGCTCGTCGCGATCGAGGTCGGCTGCGGGATGGCGACGACGGTCGGCGCGATGCTGCGCGACGCCGGCGCGGTCGCGGTGGAGGTGCAGCGCGACCTCGCCGGGATCGAGCGCGTGGTGGTGGGGCGGCGGTCGAGATGAGCCCCACCCTGACGGCCGCCGACGCCGTCGCGTTCGCCGACTGCATCGAGGCCGGGGGAGTGGCGGTCTTCCCGGCCGACACGGTCTACGGGCTGGCGTGCGATCCGGACGATGCGCGCGCGGTCGCGCGGCTCTACGAGCTGAAGGGCCGCGCGCCGCACAAGCCCGCCGCCGTGATGTGGTTCGACGGCGAGCGCGCGCTTGCCGCGCTGCCCGAACTGGGAGAAGGGACCCGCGCAGTCGTCGAGCGGCTCATGCCGGGAGCGGTGACGCTGCTGCTGCCCAACCCGCACGGCCGCTTCCCCCTCGCAGCGGGTCCTGGCGGTGACGTGCGGACGCTCGGCGTTCGCGTGCCGCGGCTCACGGGCACGGCGACGGCGCTCGTACGCGTCCGTCACGCCGTGCTCCAGTCGAGCGCCAACGAGGCGGGAGGAGCGGACGCACGCACGCTCGACGCGGTGCCCGCGGCGATCCGCGACGGCGCCGACCTCGCGCTCGACGCCGGTCCGCTGCCTGGCACGCCGTCGACCGTAGTCGACCTGCGCGACTACGACGACACGGGGGAGTGGGCGATCGTGCGCGAGGGGGCCGTTCCCACCGAGGACGTCGCCAGGGCCCTTGGTATCGTCGGCCGCCCATGAGGATCGCGCTCGCCTCCGACCACGCCGGCTACGAGCTGAAGGCGCATCTCGCCGTCGCGCTGGCAGCTGCCGGTCACGAGGTCGTCGACCTCGGCACCGACGGTCCCGCGTCGGTCGACTACCCGCGCTACGCGGCGCGCGCGGCGCGGCTCGTCGCCGACGGCGAGGCCGAGCGGGGCGTGCTCGTGTGCGGCTCGGGCAACGGCGTCGCGATCGTCGCGAACAAGGTGGCGGGCGTCCGCGCCGTCAACGCCCACGACGTCGCCGAAGCGGCGATGGCACGCCGTCACAACGACGCCAACGTCGTCACGCTGTCCGGCGCGCGCCTAGCGCCCGACGAAGCCGACGTGATCGTCGCGACCTTCCTGGCGGCCGGCTTCGACGGTGGGCGCCACGCCCGCCGCGTCGAGCAGATCGCCGCGATCGAGACCGAGACCACTGCGACGGAGACGCCCGCATGACCGACCTGCCGCCCGACTTCTTCACCCGCCCGCTGGCCGAGGTCGACCCCGAGATCGCGGACGTGCTCGCGAAGGAGCTCGAGCGCCAGCAGCGCACGCTGGAGATGATCGCCTCCGAGAACTTCGCGCCGCAGGCCGTGCTCGAATGCCAGGGCAGCGTGCTGACGAACAAGTACGCCGAGGGCTATCCGGGCCGGCGCTACTACGGCGGCTGCGAGTGGGTCGACATCGCGGAGCAGCTCGCAATCGACCGCGCGAAGGAGCTGTTCGGGGCCGAGCATGCGAACGTCCAGCCGCACTCGGGCGCGCAGGCCAACACGGCGGTCTACCACGCGCTGCTGCAGCCCGGCGACACGATCATGGGCCTTGAGCTGGCGCACGGCGGCCATCTCACGCACGGCATGAGAATCAACGTCTCAGGTCGCCTGTACGACATCGCGCCCTACCAGGTGGAGCGTGAGACGAGCCTGATCGACATGGACGAGGTCGCCCGGATCGCGCGCGAGCGCAAGCCGAAGCTGCTGCTCGCCGGCTGGTCCGCCTACCCGCGCCAGCTCGACTTCGCGCGCTTCCGCGAGATCGCCGACGAGGTCGGTGCGCTGCTGATGGTCGACATGGCGCATTTCGCCGGGCTCGTCGCCGCGGGCCTGCACCCGTCGCCGGTGCCGCACGCGGACGTCGTGACGTCGACGACGCACAAGACGATCGGCGGCGGCCGCGGCGGGCTGATCCTGTGCAGAGCGGAGCATCGGAGAAGGATCGACTCGGCGGTCTTCCCCGGCCAGCAGGGCGGGCCGCTCGAGCACGTGATCGCCGGCAAGGCGGTCGCGTTCAAGATCGCGATGAGCGACGCCTTCAAGGAGCGCCAGCAGCGCACGCTCGACGGCGCGAGCGCGCTCGCCGAGGAGGTGCTCCAGGCCGGCAACGGCGTCTCCGTGCTGACCGGCGGCACCGACGTCCACCTGATCCTCGTCGACCTGCGCGAGTCCGAGCTCGACGGCCAGCAAGGAGAGGACCGTCTGCACGAGATCGGCATCACGGTCAACCGCAACGCCGTGCCGTTCGATCCGCGCCCGCCGATGGTCTCCAGCGGCCTGCGGATCGGCACGCCGGCGCTCGCGACGCGCGGCGTGCAGGCCGAGGACTTCAGCGAGATCGGCCGCGTGATCGCCGCCGCGCTCCAACCCGACTTCGACGCCCGTCGCGACGATCTCGCCGAGCGCGTGCGCGCCGTCGCCGAGCGCTACCCGCTCTACCCGCACCTGAGCGCCGCGGTCGTGTAGCGCGCACGAGCGCGGCCTGAGGGGCGGATCGGCGTGCCCGGCGAGGAAGCGGGGAGCGTGGCCTGCACTCGCAGGCGAGCGACCGGGGCACCGCCGGCGGAGCTGGTGGTCGCCCCCAGGCGCGCCGAGGCGCCTGTCAGGATGCGTTCGTGAGCGAGCTTGACGCTCTCTACGCCTTCCTCGTCGCGTTCGCCGTGGCGGCGCTGCTGACGCCGTCCGTCGCCCGGCTCGCGGTGCGCGTCGGCGCGGTCGACGAGCCGCGCGAGCGCGGGCTGGCGGCGCGCAGGACGCCGCTGCTGGGCGGGCTCGCGATCCTCGCCGGGGTGCTGGCCGCGGCGCTGATCTGGCTGCCGGTCGACCAGCAGACGACGGGCATCCTGCTCGGCGCCGCGCTGATCGCCTGCTTCGGCGCGTTCGACGACGTGTTCGAGCTGTCGCCGGCGGTGAAGCTGGTCGGGCAGGTGGCCGCCGCCGTGATCCCCGTCGTCGCGGGCGTGCGCGTCGAGCACGTCACGTTGCCGTTCCTCGGCGAGTTCAACTTCGGCACCGCGTGGGGCGGCGCGCTGACCGTGATCGGGATGGTCGGCCTGATGAACGTCGTGAACTTCTCCGACGGCGTCGACGGGCTCGCCGCGGGCGTCTGCGCGATCAGCGCAGTCGCCTTCTCGATCATCGCGTTCGACCTTGGGCGCACGAGCGCGGGCGTGCTGGCGGCGGTCGTCGCGGGCGCGGCGCTCGGCTTCCTGATCCACAACTTCCATCCGGCGTCCGTCTTCATGGGGGACTGCGGCGCGCTGCTGCTCGGCTACCTGCTCGGCTGCGTCGCGGTGCAGGGCACGCTGAAGACGAACGCGTTGATCGCGCTCGTCGGCCCGCTCGCGATCCTCGCGGTCCCGTTCCTCGACACGAGCTTCGTGATCGCGCGGCGCCTCAAGTACAGGCGCGCGCCGTGGTCGGCCGACGCCCATCACTTCCACCACAGGATGGCGCGGATCGGCTTCAGCCAGCGGCGCACGGTCCTCTACCTGTACGCGTGGACGTTGCTGCTCTCGGGGCTCGCCGTCGCGATGCGCTTCATCCCGTACTCCGACCACCACGGTCACTTTAAGCTCGGCTGGTCGCTCGTCCTGGCGGCGCTCGCGCTGCTCGTGCTGGCGGCGAGCGTCTACCTCGTGGTGGTGCTGGAGATCCTCAAGCTCAAGCGCGTGCGGTCGTGGCAGCTGCGCCGCACGGACCCCGACACGAGCGAGCACGAGATCGTGGAGCAGGTGGAGCGGGAGCTCGAAACCGGCGAGTTTCCGTCGCTCGCGCCCCGGCGCGAGCGGCAGTAGGCGCCCGAAAGGGTCAGCGCATGCGCGCAGGGCGCGTGCCGGGTGTCACAATGTTGTTACAAGCGTGCGGGATTCTGTAGACTCCCAGCTGTCCGCGAACTCATGGAGGACATCTTCAGGTTCGTGGTGGTCCCGCGCCGCCCGGTGCGGGCTTTTTGCATCCGGCGGCAACGCCTTTCATGTTTCCCCCCAATCAGCCCGAGCAGCAGCCCGATGACCGATTCGCATGCACTGAGGACCGCTGAGCCGATGCTCTTCCTGCGCTATCTCGATCTCGTCGTCGCCGTCCTCGTGCTGCCGGTGTTCGTGCTCGCCGATCTCCCGCTCGCGGGCTGGATCACGGGTGCCGGCACCTACGCCGCGCAGCGCGCGATCGGGGAGCTGACGACGCGCCGCGCGGCCGCCAGCCACGACGCCCGCACGACCGTCGGGCTGATGGCCGGATCGATGATCGGACGCGGTTGGCTCGTAGCCCTTACGATCTTCGCCGTCGGGGTGACCGTCGGCAACAAGGCCGGCCTCTCGGCCGCCGTCCTCTTCATCGCCCTCTTCACCGTCTACTTCACCATGCAGATGATCCTGCGCCCGTTCGAGAAGGAGAACCCGCGTCCATGAAGGCCCGTCTGACCGGGACTCCGGCCCGCGTGCTCGCGGCGCTCACGCCGCTCGTCCTGCTGCTCGCCAACCCTGCTGGCGCGCTCGCGCTGCAGGTCAACGAGAACTTCAAGCCGCAGAACGAGTTCAAGCTCGACCCGTGGATCGAGATCAAGGTCGGCGGGCTCGACCTCTCGATCAACAAGGCCGTCGCCTATATCTTCATCGCCGCGGCACTCACCTGCGGCACGATGGTCTGGATCGCGCGACGGATGCAGGCGCGCCCCAACCGCGTGCAGACCGCCGTCGAGGCCGCCTATTCGCTCATGCGCGACAACATCACGCGCGGCAACATGAGCGACGCGATGTCGAAGAAGTGGTTCCCCTTCATCGGCGCGCTGTTCCTCTTCATCTGGTTCTCGAACATGCTCGGCTACCTGCCCCTGCCGACGAACACCGAGCACACGGTCGACATCTTCGGCGCGCACATCCCGTCGCTGTCGCTCTACGCGGCGACGGCGAACCTCTCGATCCCGCTCGCCCTGACCCTCGTCGTATGGGTCAGCTACCACGTCGAGGGCGTCCGCGCGAAGGGGCCGGTCAAGTACCTCAAGAGCTGGGTTCCGGCTGGCGTCGAGGGACCGGCCACCGGGCCGATCTTCCTGATCGAGGTCATCTCGCATTTCATGCGCCTCATCTCGCTGTCGGTGCGACTGTTCGCGAACATCCTCGCGGGCCACCTGCTGATCCTCTTCATGGGCGGCGGCCTGGTGGTGCTGCTCAACCTCGCGGTCGTCGGCTCCGTCCTCCTCGGACTGGTCACCGGCACGATCGCGGTCCTGTTCTTCATCCTCGAGGTCGGCCTGATCGCGACGCTCCAGGCCTTCATCTTCGCAACGCTCACTGCCATCTACCTCGGCGGCGCTGTCGCCGAGTCTCACTAACGACACAGGAGATCTGCTGTGGACCTCTCCGTCATCAACACGCTCGCCGCCACGGTCGCCGAGAACGAGGCGATCGGCCGCAAGGCCGGCAAGGCGATCGCGCTCGGCGTCGGCGCCGGCCTCGGCACGATCGGCCCGGGCATCGGCGTCGGCTACATCTTCGGCAAGGTCATCGAGTCGGTGACGCGTCAGCCGGAGATGCGCGACGAGATCACGAGCATCCAGTGGCTCGGCTTCGCCCTCACCGAGGCGATCGTCTTCTACGCCTTCATCTTCGGCCTGATCGCGTTCTTCCTCTCTTAGCGCCATGACCCCCGTGATCGCAGCCGCGGAGCAGAGCGGCAACTTCCTCGTCTCGCCCTCCGTGGGCCTGATGATCTGGTTGCTGCTCGCCTTCTTCGTGACGCTCTTCATCCTGCGCAAGTACGCGTTCCCAGCCATCGGCGACGCGCTCGACCGCCGCCAACGCGCGATCGAGGAGTCGATCGACGCCGCGGAGCGGACGCGCACGGAGGCCGACGCGCTGCTGGCGGAGTACCGCCAGCGGCTCACGGACGCCCGCGCCCAGGCCGACGAGATCGTCGCGAGAGCCGAGCGCGCCGGCGAGGTCGCGAAGGACGAGTCGCTCGCGGCTGCGAAGACGCAGCGCGAGGAGCTGCTCGAGCAGACCAAGCGCGACGTCGAGGCCGAGACGCGCCGTGCGATTCAGGAGATCCGCCGCGAGGTCGCCGACCTGACCGTCCTCGCGACGGAGAAGGTCACGCGCAAGACGCTCACGGCGGACGACCAGCGCCGGCTCGTCGACGACGCGCTCGCCGAGCTCGACTTCAGCGCCCTCTCGGGCGAGCGGAACCAGGGGTAGGTGATGGAGGAGATCGCCCAGGTCTACGCGCGCGCCCTCTTCGAGGTCGCCGACGAGCAGGGCAAGCTCGACCTCGTGCGCGAGCAGCTCAGGGTGTTCGCCGATGCCTTGAACGAGAACGCGGATCTGCGCGTCTTCTTCTTCTCGCCGTACTTCTCGACCGAGGAGAAGAAGGACGGCCTGCACCGCGCGCTCGACGGCGCCGACCCGGCGATCGCCAACTTCCTCGAGGCGCTGCTCGAGCGTCACCGCATGCCGGTCATCTTCCGCATCCGCGACGAGTACGAGCGGCTGTGGGACGCGGAGAACAAGCTGCTGCCCGTCGAGGTGACCAGTGCGGTCGAGCTCGACGAAGCTACGGTGAAGTCGATCGGCGAGCGGATCGGGGAGCAGACCGGTCAGCGCGTCGAGCTGACGAGCACGGTCGACCCGTCGATCCTCGGCGGCATCGTCCTGCGCGTCGGCAACTCGATCCTCGACGCCTCGATCAAGCACCGCCTCGACCAACTTCGCAAGCACGTCGCGCAGGCGTAGCCGCTGCGCCTGTCCCGTCAAGGAGCCACGAACCTCTCATGCAGATCAAGCCCGACGAGATCACCTCAATCCTGAAGTCGCGCATCGAGGGCCTCGACACCGGTGGCGCGGACCTGACCGAGGTCGGCACCGTGCTGTCCGTCGCCGACGGCATCGCCCGCATCCACGGGCTCGAGAACTGCATGTCGTTCGAGATGCTCGAGCTGCCGCACGACGTCACCGGCCTCGCGCTGAACCTCGAGTCCGACAACGTCGGCGTCGTGCTGTTCGGCGAGTGGGAGAAGATCGTCGAGGGCGACACGGTCAAGCGCACCGGCCACCTGCTGAACATCCCGGTCGGCGAGGCGCTGCTCGGCCGCATCGTCGACCCGCTCGGCAACCCGCTCGACGGCAAGGGGGACGTCGTCACCTCCGAGACGCGCCCGGCTGAGTTCAAGGCGCCCGGCGTCGTACAGCGCCAGCCGGTCACCGAGCCGCTGCAGACGGGCATCAAGGCGATCGACGCGATGATCCCGATCGGCCGCGGCCAGCGCGAGCTGATCATCGGCGACCGCCAGACGGGCAAGACGGCGATCGCGATCGACACGATCATCAACAACAAGGACACGGGCGTCGTGTCCGTCTACGTCGCGATCGGCCAGCGCATGGCCACCGTCGTGCAGATCGCCGAGACGCTCGCCGAGAACGGCGCGCTCGACAGCACGATCATCGTCGCCGCCTCCGCCGACGAGGCCGCGCCGATCAAGTTCATGGCGCCGTACGCGGGCGCCGCGATGGCGGAGCACTTCCTCTACAGCGGTAGACATGCGCTCTGCGTGTACGACGACCTCACGAAGCACGCGTACGCGTATCGGCAGATGTCTCTGCTCCTGCGTCGTCCCCCGGGCCGCGAGGCATACCCCGGCGACGTCTTCTACCTGCACTCCCGCCTGCTGGAGCGCTCCGTCAAGCTCAACGACGACCTCGGCGGCGGCTCCATGACGGCGCTGCCCATCATCGAGACCCAAGGCGGCGACGTCTCCGCCTACATCCCGACGAACGTCATCTCGATCACCGACGGGCAGATCTTCCTCGAGCCGAAGCTGTTCAACTCGGGCGTGCGCCCGGCCATCAACGTCGGCATCTCGGTGTCGCGCGTGGGCGGCAACGCGCAGATCTCGCCGATGAAGAAGGTCGCCGGCAAGATCAAGCTCGAGCTCTCCCAGTACCGCGAGCTGGAGGCGTTCGCGCAGTTCGGCTCCGACCTCGACGCCGACACGCAGGCGACGCTCGCCCGCGGCGAGCGGCTCGTCAAGACGCTCAACCAGGGCGAGCGCGCGCCGCTGCCGGTCGAGGACCAGGTGGTCCAGATCTTCGCGGCGACGAACGGCTACCTCGACCGCATCGACGCCGACAAGGTCGAGCGCTTCCTCGACGGCCTCACGCGCCGCGCGCACGCCGAGGGCGCCGACGTCCGCTCGAAGATCGCCGGCGGCGACTGGTCGCAGGAGACGCAGGACGCCGTCGACGCGCTCGTCAAGCGCTACGCGGAGGACTTCGGCTTCGACCTCGACGAGGAGGGCCAGCCGCTGACCGACGAGGACGCGCCGCCGGTGCGCCCGACGCACGCCGAGCCCGCAAGCGCGAACGGCTCCGCTGAGGTCGCCGACCACGAGCCCGCGGCGGTCTAGGCACCGGTCCCACCCGCCCACTCCACCATGGCCCAACGAGACGTCAAGAACCGCATCGCGTCGGTCAAGAACATCCAGAAGATCACGCGCGCGATGGAGATGGTCGCCGCCGCGCGCCTGCGCCGCGCCGAGCAGCGCATCGCGGCGCTGCGGCCCTACGCCGGCGCGATCCGGCGGATGACGCGCCAGGCCGCCGAGGCGACCGGCAACGTCCCGGCATTGCCGATCCTCGCCGAGCACGAGACGGAGGAGCGCGTCGCGCTGCTGCTCGTGACCGCCGACCGCGGCCTCGCGGGTGCGTTCAACTCGCAGATCATCCGTGCCGGCGTGCGCACCGCCGCCGACTACCAGGGCGAGGGCAAGCAGATCGTCTACTACGCGACCGGTCGCCGCGGCGTCTCGTCGCTGACGTTCCGCGGCAGCGAGCCGGAGCAGGGCTTCACCGGCTTCACCGAGCGCCCGTCGTACGCGAACGCGCGCGAGATCGCGCACGTGCTGACCGCCGCCTACGTGGACGGCAAGGTCGACCGCGTCGAGATTCTCTACAACGGCTACATCTCGCCGATCTCGCAGGAGGTGCGGCGCGAGACGCTGCTGCCGCTCCAGCGCGCGACGATCCTCGCGGCGGAGACGCCCGAGGAGGCCGAGGAGAAGAGCGGGCACCACGCCCTCGTGGAGTACGAGCCCGAGCCCGAGGAGATCCTCAAGCGGCTCGTGCCGGACTACGTCGAGATCTCGATCTATCGGGCGCTGCTCGAGTCGACCGCATCGGAGCTCGGCGCGCGCATGACCGCGATGCGCAGCGCCTCCGACAACGCCGGCGACATCATCGACGACCTCACGCTCGAGATGAACCGCGCCCGCCAGGCAGAGATCACGCAGGAGATCATGGAGGTCGTCGGCGGCGCCGAGGCGCTGTCGTGACGTCGGCCGCCGTCGTAACGTGGGCCGGAGGTCGTCGCGCGGGTGACGTCGGCCGCAGGTCATCGCTTGCGACGACCGCTGTCGTGACGTCGGCCGGAGGACGTCGCTTGCGACGACCGCAGGACGAAACTCGATAACTCTGGAGAACCCAACCACATGTCAGCTACAGCAACGAAGAACGTCGGGCGCATCGAGGAGATCCAGGGCGTCGTGATCGAGGCCGTCTTCCCCGGCGAGCTGCCCGAGATCAACCACGCGATCACGATCGACCGCGGCGAGGCCGGCGTGCTCGTCTGCGAGGTGCAGCAGCACCTGGGCGACGACCGCGTCCGCGCGGTCGCGATGGACTCCACCGACGGTCTCGCCCGCGGCATGGAGGTCGCCGACACCGGTGGCCCGATCACGGTGCCCGTCGGCCGCGCGACGCTCGGCCGCATCTTCAACGTGCTCGGCGACGCGATCGACCTCGGCGGCCCGGTCGGCAACGAGGAGCGCTGGCCGATCCACCGTCCCGCGCCGACCGTCGAGAACCTCACGCCGACGACCGAGATGTTCGAGACCGGCATCAAGGTCGTCGACCTGCTCGCGCCCTACGCGAAGGGCGGCAAGGTCGGTCTGTTCGGCGGCGCTGGCGTCGGCAAGACCGTCCTCATCCAGGAGCTGATCCACAACCTCGCCAAGGAGCACGGCGGCCTGTCCGCCTTCTGCGGCGTCGGCGAGCGCTCCCGCGAGGGCAACGACCTGTGGCTGGAGATGAAGGAGTCGGGCGTCATCGACAAGACGATGCTCGTCTTCGGCCAGATGAACGAGCCGCCCGGCGCGCGCATGCGCGTCGCGCTGTCCGGCCTGACGATGGCGGAGTACTTCCGCGACCAGGGCCAGGACGTGCTCCTGTTCATCGACAACATCTTCCGCTTCGTGCAGGCGGGCTCCGAGGTCTCGGCGTTGCTCGGCCGCATGCCGTCGCAGGTCGGCTACCAGCCGACGCTCGAGTCGGAGATGGGCCAGCTCCAGGAGCGCATCACCTCGACGCGCAAGGGCTCGGTGACGTCGGTGCAGGCGATCTACGTGCCGGCCGACGACCTCACCGACCCGGCGCCGGCCTCGGTGTTCGCCCACCTCAACGCGACGACCACGCTCTCGCGCTCGATCGCCGAGAAGGGCATCTACCCGGCCGTCGACCCGCTCGACTCGACCTCGACGATCCTCAAGGCGGACCTGCTTGGCGAGGAGCACTACTCGGTCGCCAACCAGGTCAAGCAGATCCTCCAGCGCTACAAGGAGCTGCAGGACATCATCGCGATCCTCGGCATCGACGAGCTCTCCGACGAGGACAAGCTGACCGTCCAGCGTGCACGTAAGATTGAGCGCTTCCTCTCGCAGCCGTTCCACGTCGCCGAGCAGTTCACCGGCACGCCGGGCGCGTACGTCCCGATCGCCGAGACGATCCGCGGCTTCAAGGAGATCATCGAGGGCAAGCACGACGAGCTGCCCGAGCGCGTCTTCCTGCTGAAGGGC
Organism: Conexibacter sp.; assembly: GCA_035654055.1. Lineage (GTDB taxonomy): Bacteria > Actinomycetota > Thermoleophilia > Solirubrobacterales > Solirubrobacteraceae > Conexibacter. The sequence continues at coordinate 143,783 of DASRXW010000040.1, read as the reverse complement.
ACGATCGACGACGTCGTCGCGGCGGCGAAGGGCTAGAGGGGCCGGCCGCCGTGGCACGCACGAAGTTCCCGGTCGAGGTCCTCACGCCCGAGGGCGAGGTCTTCAACGACGAGGTCGAGATGATCTCGACGCGCACCGCGACGGGCTCGATCGGCATCCTCGCGAACCACACGCCGATCCTCGCGATGCTCGACCCGACCGAGCTGCGGCTCTACCGCTCGGAGGGCGAGATCGTCCGCTACGCGCAGGGCGAGGGCTACCTGCAGGTGGCCGACGGGCGCGCGCTGATCCTCGTCCAGGAGGCGCACACCCCGCAGCAGCTCGACGCGACGGAGCTGCTGGAGAAGCTGCGGGGCGCCGAGGACGCCTACGCGAGAGCGGAGGCGGGCTCGGAGGAGCAGCGCCTGGCGGCGCGCGACAAGCGCCGCTGGGAGGCGTTCCAGCGGATCGCCGGCGGGGACTGACGCGGGTCCCGCCGCCCCGCCCCCGACGCCCGGCCCGCCCCGGGTCGGGCTCGCCCGAGCGGCTCCGTATCCTGTCTCGATCGTGGTCGACGAACGCGCGCTCGCGGAGCGGCTCATCTCCTATGACACGTCGCGCCCCGAGGAGCTCGCGGCAGCGGCGGCGTTCGTGAAGGGCTGGCTCGAGGCGCGCGAGATCGAGGTGCGCGAGCACGCCCACAACGGACTGCCGGTGCTCGTCGCCGACGTCGGCGCGACCGGGTCCCCGCCCGCCCCGACGGTGATCCTCCACGGCCACCTCGACGTCGTCCCGGGCCACCAGGAGCAGTACGAGCCGCGCGTCGAGGGCGACCGCCTGATCGGCCGCGGCGCCTACGACATGAAGGGCGGCCTCGCCGCGATGATGTGCGCGCTTAAGGACTGCGCGGAGCAGGAGCGCGTGCGCGTGCGCTTCCTGTGCGTGCCCGACGAGGAGGCCGAGGACGTCGACGAACGCTCGACCGACGAGCTCGTGCGGGCCGGCATGAGCGCCGACTTCGCGATCACCGGCGAGCCGACGAACCTGCACATCGGGATCGAGGCGAAGGGCGTGCTCGCGATGCGGATCGAGGTGCGCGGGCGCGCTGCGCACGGATCCACGCCGTGGCTCGGCGACAGCGCCGTGCTGAAGGCCTTCGACGTCTTCCGCCGCATCGAGGCGATGGAGTTCGCGCGCGAGTCGTCCGAGCTGTTCGACCGCCCGTCGATCAACCTCGGCCGGATCGAGGGCGGTGACGTCTTCAACAAGGTGCCCGACCGCTGCGAGATGGTCGTCGACGTCCGCTACCTGCCGGGACAGGACCCGGGCGCGATCCTCGCGCAGATCCGCGCGCTGCCGGACGTGGCGGTCGTCAAGACGCTGATGCGCGCGCCCGCGCACGTCGAACGCGCGAACCCGTTCGTGCGGGCGCTGCGCGACGCGATCGCGCGCACGCTCGAGGGCGAGGCGCTGAGCGTCGGGCGCGACGGCGCCTCCGACGCGATCTCGTTCATCGAGGCCGGCATACCGGCAGTCGAGTTCGGGCCCGTCGGCGGCGGGCACCACGGGCCCGACGAGTGGGTTTCGGTCTCCTCGCTGCGGCGCTACCGCGAGGCGCTCGCCGGCTTCGTGCGCACGCTGCCGGAGTGGCTTGCGCGCGAGCGCGCGGCGGGCGCGAGCGGCCTCACCGCGATCGACGGGGGCCTCGCATGAGCCCGGAATTCCCGCGCCGCGGCGGCGGGCTGTGGTGGCGCTTCCTGCTCGCCGGGCTCGTTATCGTCGTGCTGAGCGCCGGCGTGACGGCGACGATCGGCCTCAACACGGTGCAGGGCTTCGTCGACGACCTCAAGCAGGGCGGGACGATCAAGGACGCCGGCAGCGTCATCACGCGCGCACAGGCGGGTCAGCCGCAGACGATCCTCCTGATCGGCTCCGACCACCGCTTCGGCGCGGCCACCAGAGACGCGCGCTCGGACACGATGATCCTCGTGCGGCTCGATCCCGACGCGAACGCGACGACCGTGCTGTCGGTCCCGCGCGACCTCAGGGTCGACTTCCAGGTCCCCGGCGGGGGCTACCGCACCGGGGCGAAGATCAACGAGACGTACAGCGACGGCGGCGAGGTGCTGACGGCGAGAGTGATCGGAGGGCTGCTGCACATCCCGATCAATCACATCGTCAACATCAACTTCGGAGGCTTCAGGGAGGCGGTCGACGCGATCGGCTGCGTCTACGCCGACGTCGACCGCTGGTACTACCACTCGAACGCCGGCGCGGCCGAGCAGTACGCGGAGATCGACGTCTCGCCCGGCTACCAGATGCTGTGCGGCGGCAAAGCGCTCGACTACGTGCGCTACCGCCACACCGACAGCGACTTCGTGCGCGCCGCGCGCCAGCAGGACTTCCTGCGCCAGATCAAGTCGCAGTACGGCGCCAGCCAGTTCCTCGCCGATCCGCACAAGCTGACGAAGCAGATCGGCAAGTACATGCAGACGGACGCCTCGCTGCAGAGCAAGGAGGAGCTGCTGCGGCTCGTCTATCTCGTCGGCTACTCGGCCAAGCACTCCGTCTATCAGGTGCACTTCCCGGAGACGTACCTCAATCTGCCCGGCGGCTCGTACGTGACCGCGACGCCGGCGCAACTGGCGCAGGTGCGCCATGAGTTCCTGTCGCCGCCGCCGAAGGAGCCGAAGGCGCAGCCGGCGGGCGGCGGCCCCGGGCAAAGCGGCCGCGGGCGCGGACCGAAGGGGGCGGGCGGGGCTCCTCCCAGCGGGCTCGTGAACGCGAAGAGCATCGGCGAGAGCTACGCGATCCAGCTCGGGGCGATCCCGTTCCCGGTCTACTACCCGAAGCTGTTGACCTCGCGCGGGCAGTACATGCCGCCGCAGCGCGCCGCCGGCGGCCGGTCCGAGTATCCGCGCGCCTATCGCATCAAGGTGCCCGGCGACAAGCTGGAGGCGGCCTATCGGCTCGTCGTCTCCGAGGGCGAGATCGGCAACTACTACGGCATCCAGGGCACCGCCTGGACCGACCCGCCGATCCTGCGCAACCCATCCGCCGACTCGCGCACGATCGGCGGCAAGCGCCTGCTGCTGTTCTACGACGGCAAGCACCTGCGCACCGTCGGCTGGAAGACGCCGCACGCCGCCTACTGGGTCGAGAACACGTTGCAGGAGAGACTCTCGAACGATCAGATGCTCGCGATCGCCGGCTCGCTCACGCGGCTCGGCGGTCGCTGAGCCGGACCAGGCCGCACGCGTTCCCGAACCCGCCGCTAGTAGGCTTCGCCGCCGCATGATGACTCCCCCGCGCGAACCGATCGCCGTGATCGGCACCGGCTACGTGGGCCTCGTCACGGCGGCCGGCTTCGGCGAGCTCGGCAACGAGGTGTGGTGCGTCGACATCGACGCCGAGAAAATCGCGCGCCTCAAGCGCGGCGAGGTGCCGATCTACGAGCCCGGCCTCGCCGAGTCGATCGCCGCCAGCCGCGAGCGGCTGCACTTCTCGACCGAGCTGGCGCCGGCGCTCGAGCACGCGCGCCTGCTGTTCGTCGCCGTCGGCACGCCGCCCACGTACTCGGGCGACGCGGACCTCTCGGCGGTCCATGCGGTCGTCGACGCGATGCCGCCGTCCGACCGCCACGCGCTCGTGATGAAGTCCACCGTCCCGGTCGGCACCGGCGCCGCGATCAAGCGCACGTTCGCGGAGCGCGGCAAGGACGGCTTCCGCTACGTCTCCTGCCCCGAGTTCCTCAAGGAGGGGACCGCGTTGGCAGACTTCCGCCAGCCCGACCGCGTCGTCGTCGGCGACGGCGGCGACTGGGCCGGCGACGCGGTGGTCGACCTCTACGCGCCGCTCGGCGCGCCGCTCGTGCGCACCGACGTCGCGAGCGCCGAGATGGTCAAGCTCGCCTCGAACGCCTTCCTCGCGACGAAGATCTCGTTCATCAACGAGATCGCGAACGTCTGCGAGGAGACGGGTGCCGACGTGCTCGAGGTCGCGAAGGGGATGGGGCTCGACGAGCGCATCGGCCGTCACTTCCTGCGTCCGGGGATCGGCTTCGGCGGCTCGTGCTTTCCGAAGGACGTGAGCGCGCTCAAGCAGCTCGCCGGCAACTCGGGCTATCACTTCCAGCTCCTGACGGCCGTGATCGAGGTCAACGAGCTGCAGAAACGGCGCGTGATCTCGAAGCTCCAGAAGCACCTGGGCTCGCTCGTGGGCAGAACCGTCGCGCTGCTCGGGCTGGCCTTCAAGCCCGACACCGACGACATGCGCGAGGCCTCCTCGCTCGTGCTCGCGGCGCGGCTGCAGGCCGACGGGGCGACCGTGCGGGCGTACGATCCGGTCGCCGAGCAGGAGGCGCGGCGGCTGATGCCGGGCGTCGACTTCGCCTCCGACGCGCTCGACGCGCTCGAGGGCGCTGACGCGGTCGTGCTGGTGACCGAGTGGCCGGAGTTCAAGCAGCTCGACTGGGCCGCCGCCGCGCAGCGCATGCCGGGGCGGCTCGTGATCGACGGCCGCAACGTGCTCGACCCGCAGGCCGTGCGCGCGGCCGGGTTCACGTTCGAGGGCGTGGGGCGCGGCTGATGCAGGCGCTGATCCTCGCCGGTGGGGAGGGGACGCGGCTGCGGCCGCTGACCTCGACCGTGCCGAAGCCGGTCGTGCCGCTCGTCGACCGTCCCTTTATCGTCTTCATGCTCGAGTGGCTGCGCGGCCACGGCGTCGACGACGTCGTCATCTCGTGCGGCTTCATGGCCTCCGGCGTCCACAACGTGCTCGGCGACGGGTCCGCCTACGGGATGCGCCTGCGCTACGTCGAGGAGCCGAAGCCGCTCGGCACCGGCGGCGCCGTCAAGTTCGCCGAGGACCTGCTCGACGAGCGCTTCCTGATGCTGAACGGCGACGTGCTGACCGACATCGACCTGACCGCGCAGCTCGCGCAGCATGAGCGCACGGGCGCCCGCGCGACGCTCGCGCTCGTCCCGGTCGACGACCCCTCCGCCTACGGGCTCGTGCGTCGCAACGGCGACGCGAGCGTGTCCGAGTTCCTCGAGAAGCCGAGCTCGGACCAGATCGACACGAACCTCGTCAACGCCGGCGCGTACGTGCTCCACCGCGACGTGCTGGCAGGCATCCCTGCCGGGCAGCACGTCTCGATCGAGCGCGAGCTGTTCCCGACGCTCGTCGACGACGGCCTCTACGGCTACGAGGCGTCCGGCTACTGGCTCGACATCGGCACGCCCGAGCGCTACCTCCAGGCGACGTACGACATCCTCGACGGCGCCGTCAAGACGACGGTCACCGACGCCTACGACGCGGCGCACCTGTCCGTCGCCGACGGCGCGGAGCTGCGGGGGCGCGTCGTCGGGCCGGCGCTCGTCGGGCCCGGCGCGCGCGTGGCCGCGGGCGCGCTCGTGAGCGGCCGCAGCGTGCTCGGCCGCGGCGTCGAGGTCGCGGAGGGCGCGCACGTCGACGGCTCCGTCGTGCTCGACGGCGCCGTCGTCGGCCCGCACGCGCATCTGACCCATTGCATCGTCGGCCCCGGCGCGCGCATCGGCGCACACACCCGCCTCGGCGAGGGCGTCGTGCTCGGCGAGTGCGTGACGCTCGGCGCCGACAACCAGCTGGCGGCCGGCGCACGGCTGTCCCCCAACGTGTCCCTTCCCGACGGAGCGATCAGGTTCTCGTGATGGCTCTCGCATCCACGAATCTCGAGGAATCGATCACTTGACCGAGCAGCCACTCACCCGCGAGGCAATTGCGGCGATCGACGTCGCGAAGCAGGTCGACGACATCCTCGGACTCCCCGAGCACCTGCGCGATGCGCTGTGGCGCGTCGAGTCGGCGAAGCTCGAGCAGCACGATGCGCCCGGCGGCCTGATCGTCGCCGGCATGGGCGGCTCGGCGATCGGCGGCGCGCTCGCGCGCGCAGCGCTCGGCGATCGCGCCTCACGCCCGATCGTGGTGATGCGCGACTACGGCGTGCCCGCATGGACGACGCCGGATGCGACCGTGCTGTGCGCGAGCTACTCCGGCAACACGGAGGAGACGCTCGCAGCGTTCGAGGCCGCCGGCGCGCTCGGCGCCCGCCGCGTCGTCGCGACGACGGGCGGCAAGCTCGCCGCCGCCGCGCGCGAGGAGGACGTGCCGGTCATCCCGCTGCCGGGCGCGTTCCAGCCGCGTGTCGCGGTCGGGTACATGCTCGTGATCGCGCTCGAGGTGGCCGCGGCCTGCGGCGCCACCGAGTCGCTGCACTCGGAGATCGACGTCACGGCCGCCCACACCGAGGATCTCGTCGCCGAGTGGGGACCGGACGGTGCCGAGGACTCGCTCCCGAAGCAGCTCGCGCGCGGGCTCCACGGCACGATCCCGCAGGTCGCAGGCGCCGGTCTGACCGCGCCGATCGCCTACCGCTGGAAGACGCAGCTGAACGAGAATGCGAAGATCCCGGCGTTCTCCTCCGAGCTGCCCGAGCTCGACCACAACGAGATCGTCGGCTGGACGGGGGCGGCGGAGCTCGGGCGCTTCAGCGCCGTCTTCCTCGACGACTCGGACCTGCATCCGCGCGTGCGGCAGCGGATCGAGCTGACGCGCGGCCTGATCGGCGCAGACGCGGCGGGCTCGTTCCGCGTCGAGAGCCGCGGCGAGACGCGGCTCGAGCGGCTCGTCTCGCTCGTGCTGCTGGGCGATCTCGTCTCGCTCTACCTCGCGGTCCTGCGCGGCATCGACCCGACGCCGGTCGAAGCGATCGAGCGGCTCAAGCGCGCACTGATCGGCGGCTGACCCCGCGAACCGCGGGGCGGCGTGCGGGCAAGCAGGGTCGACGACCCCGACAGAGGAGGGCGGCGCCCTGCACCGCACCGACGCCGACGTGATCGTGGCCGCTCGCGAGGACCCGCGTGCCTTCGCCGAGCTGTTCGATCGCCACTACGACCTGATCGCCGGCTGGCTGCGCCGCCGCGTGGAGCGTGCGCCGGCCGACGAGCTGGCGGCCGAGACCTTCCTGCAGGCGTTCGACGCCCGCGCGCGCTATGACGCGACGCGCGCCGACGCCCGTCCCTGGCTGTTCGGCATCGCGGCGAACCTGCTGCGCCGGCATCGGCGGGCGGAGGAGCGGCGGCTGCGCGCGTACGCGCGGGCGGCGGTCCGGCCCGCGCAGGACGCGGACCTGGTGGCGGTCGACGCGCGCCAAGGGCGCGCTGTCCTACGGCTTCTTCCCGCGGTCGCTCAGCTACGAGCAGATGCTGGCGCTGCCGGTCGACGCGAACCGGCTCTACGACGTGATCGAGCGCGCCGGGGCGATCTGGGCGGCTGACAACGGCCGGCCGGCGGCCGACCGCACGCACGAGATGTTCACGATCGTCGGCGACTGGCTGCGCGCCGCGCCCGCGCTGCCGTCCGCACTGCGGGCTGCGCTCTACCGCGTGGCGGCGCGCCTGCCGGACGTCGAGCTGCTCGGCGAGGCGCGCGACACGCGTGGGCGCCCGGGCGTCGCCGTCGCGCAGGTCGACGCCGGCCTGCGCCGCGAGCTGGTGTTCGACCCGCAGACGGCGCAGCTGCTGATGGAGCGCACCGTCAACGCCGACTCCGGCGCGCTCGTGTGGGAGGCGACGTACGTCGAGTCGGGCGTGGTCGCCTCGACGCAGGCCCGCCCGTAGGCGACGGCGGGCGGGCGCGTCGGCTCCCGCCCGCCAAAACCTTGACACAGCTCTGGTAATGTTGGCTCCCGATGGCGGGCGACGACGCGCTGACGATTCACGAGGCGGCCGAGACGACCGGCTGGTCGCCGCGCATGCTTCGCTACGTCGAGCGCAGCGGGCTCGTCGCGCCGGCACGCTCGCAGTCCGGCTACCGGCTCTACGGGCCACCCGAGCTGCAGCGCCTGCGCACGTTGCGCGAGCTGCTCGAACGCTTCGAGCTCGGCCTCTCGGACGTCGGCTTCGCGCTGCGCATGCGGCGCGACGCCGACCTGCGCGAGGCCGTCGCGGAGTGGTTCGAGGCCGAGCCGAGCCGCCCGGAGCACGTCGACGCCGCCGACTGGCTGCGCTGGGAGCAGCGGAAGCACGAGAAGCTGCTCGCCGTCGCTGCCGGGCGGACGGGCACCCTTACCAACGACCACGCCATGGAGACTGCGCCACGATGACCGCCGTTTCGAGCAGCACTGCCAACGACTTCAAGGTCGCCGACCTGTCGCTCGCCGACTTCGGCCGCAAGGAGATCCAGCTGGCCGAGCACGAGATGCCCGGCCTGATGTCGATCCGCGAGGAGTTCGCCGCGCAGCAGCCGCTCAAGGGCGCGCGCATCATGGGCTCCCTGCACATGACGATCCAGACCGCGGTCCTGATCGAGACGCTGACCGCGCTCGGCGCCGAGGTGCGCTGGGTCTCCTGCAACATCTTCTCGACGCAGGACCACGCGGCCGCGGCGGTCGCCGTCGGGCCGAACGGCACGCCGGAGGACCCGCAGGGCATCCCCGTCTTCGCCTGGAAGGGCGAGACGCTCGAGGAGTACTGGTGGTGCACCGAGCAGGCGCTGAACTGGCCTGGTGCCGATGGTCCCAACATGATCCTCGACGACGGCGGCGACGCCACGATGCTCGTCCACAAGGGCACCGAGTTCGAGGCCGCCGGCGCCGTCCCGGATCCCGCGCAGGCCGAGTCGGAGGAGTTCAAGGTCTTCCTCACGCTGCTGCAGCGCTCGCTGGCCGAGGACCCGCAGCGCTGGACGAAGATCGGCCAGGGCATCAAGGGCGTCACGGAGGAGACGACGACCGGCGTCCACCGCCTCTACGAGATGACGGAGGCCGGCACGCTGCTGTTCCCGGCGATCAACGTCAACGACTCCGTCACGAAGTCGAAGTTCGACAACCTCTACGGCTGCCGCCACTCGCTCGTCGACGGCATCAACCGCGCGACCGACGTGATGATCGGCGGCAAGGTCGCCGTCATCTGCGGCTTCGGCGACGTCGGCAAGGGCTGCGCCGAATCGCTGCGCGGCCAGGGTGCGCGCGTGGTCGTCACCGAGATCGACCCGATCTGCGCGCTGCAGGCGGCGATGCAGGGCTACCAGGTGGCCACCCTCGAAGACGTCGTCGCGACCGGCGACATCTTCATCACCACGACGGGCAACAAGGACATCATCACCGCCGCGCACATGGCGCAGATGAAGCACCAGGCGATCGTCGGCAACATCGGCCACTTCGACAACGAGATCGACATCGCGGGCCTCACGAAGGTGCCCGGGATCGTGCGCGAGACGGTCAAGCCGCAGGTCGACGAGTGGCGGTTCCCGGACGGCCATACGATCATCATGCTGTCCGAGGGGCGCCTCTTGAATCTCGGAAATGCGACCGGTCACCCGTCGTTCGTGATGTCCAACTCGTTCACGAACCAGACGATCGCCCAGATCGAGCTCTTCACGAAGAACGGCGAGTACGAGAGACGCGTCTACGTGCTGCCGAAGCACCTCGACGAGAAGGTCGCGCGGCTGCACCTCGACGCGCTCGGCGTGCGCCTGACGAAGCTCAGCCCCGAGCAGGCCGCCTACATCGGCGTCCCGGTCGAGGGCCCGTACAAGCCGGATCACTATCGGTACTGACACTCCCGCATACGACGTCGCCGACCTCGGCCAGGCCGAGGCCGGCGACGCGCGGATCGCGTGGGCCGACGCGCAGATGCCCGTCCTGCGCTCGATCCGCGAGCGCTTCGCGCGCGAGCGGCCGTTCGACGGGCTGCGCGTCGGCGTCTGCCTGCACGTGACGACCGAGACGGCGAACCTCGTGCGAACGCTGATCGCGGGCGGTGCCGAGGTGGCGCTGTGCGCGGCGAACCCGCTCGACACGCAGGACGACGTCGCAGCCGCGCTCGTCGAGCGCCACGGCGCCGGCGTCCACGCGATCCACGGCGAGGACATGGCGACGTACTACCGCCACATCGAAGCGGTGCTCGACACGCGGCCGCAGCTGACGATGGACGACGGGGCAGATCTCGTCACGACGATCCATGCCAGCCGCGCCGAGCTGCTCGCCGACGGCGAGATCCTCGGCGGCACCGAGGAGACGACGAGCGGCGTCGTGCGCTTGCGAGCGCTGGAGGCTGCCGGTCAGCTCGGCTTCCCGATCGTCGCCGTCAACGAGGCGCGCACGAAGCGCCTGTTCGACAATCGCTACGGCACCGGCCAGTCTGCCCTCGACGGCATCCTGCGCGCGACGAACATGCTGCTCGCCGGGCGCGTCGTCGTCGTCTTCGGCTACGGCTGGTGCGGGCAGGGGATCGCGCTGCGCGCGAAAGGGGCTGGCGCGCAGGTCGTGGTCTGCGAGGTCGACCCGGTGCGGGCGCTCGAGGCGAAGCTCGAGGGCTACGAGGTGCTGCCCGGCGTCGCCGCCGCAGCGAAGGCCGACGTGCTGATCACCGCCACCGGAGGGCGCGACGTCGTCGGTCGCGCGCACTACGAGGTCCTGCGCGACGGCGCGGTGCTCTGCAACGCCGGCCACTTCGACGTCGAGTGCGACCTCACCTCGTTGCGCGAGCTGGCCGTCCAGCGCCGCGCGGTGCGCCCACACGTCGAGCAGCACCTGCTTGCGGACGGCCGCCGCATCAACCTGCTGGCCGAGGGCCGCGTCGTGAACCTCGCCGCCGCGGAGGGCAACCCGGCCGCCGTGATGGACATGTCGTTCGCCAACCAGGCGCTCGCGGCCGAGCACCTCGTGCGCACGGCGGGCACGCTCGCCCCGCAGGTCCACGCCGTCCCGGCGGACATCGACGGCGAGGTCGCGCGCCTGACGCTCGACGCCCTCGGCGTCCAGATCGACGTGCTCACCGACGCCCAGCGCGCGTATCTCACGACGTGGGATCAAGGCACCTGAGCACCGCCGGGCGCCCACGCCCAGCACTTCGCTAGCCTCCGCCGCGATGAAAGCGATGGTCCTCGCCGCCGGCCTCGGCACGCGTCTGCGCCCCCTCACGTTCGAGTTGCCGAAGCCGATGGTGCCGGTGCTCGACCGGCCCGTGATGGCGCACATCGTCGACCTGCTCGATCGCCACGGCTACGACGAGGTGATCGCCAACCTCCACTACTTCCCGGACACGATTCGCGACTACTTCGGCGAGCGGCTGAGCTACCGCGAGGAGCCCGAGCTGCTCGGCACGGCGGGCGGCGTGCGCAACTGCGCCGACTTCCTCGACGACGGCACCTTCCTGATCATCTCCGGCGACGCGCTCACCGACATCGACCTGAGCGCCTTCGTCGCGCGCCACAAGGCGGCCGGCGGGATCGGCACGCTCGCGGTCAAGCGGGTCGAGAACACGCGCGAGTTCGGCGTCGTGCTGCACGACGCCGACGGCCGCATCACCGGCTTCCAGGAGAAGCCAGACCCGGCCGAGGCGCTCTCCGACCTCGGCAACTGCGGCATGTACCTGTTCGAGCCGGAGATCTTCGACTACTTCCCGAGGCGGCCGTTCGTCGACTGGGCGAACGACGTCTTTCCGGCACTGTTGGAGCACGACGTGCCGTTCCACATCCACGAGATCGACGAGTACTGGAACGACGTCGGCTCGCTGCAGGAGCTCAAGGAAGGCACGTTCGACGCGCTGCGCGGTGAGCTGCGGGTCGAGCTGCGCGGCCAGGAGGTCGCCGACGGCGTGCGCATCTGCGAGGACACCGAGCTGACCGACGCGACGCTGATCGAGCCGCCCGTGTGGATCGGCCGCAACGTGCGGATCGGCGCCGGCGTGCGCCTCCAGGGCCCGCTCGCGATCGGCGACGGCGCGGTGATCGGCGACGGCGCCGCGTTGAAGGACTCGGTCGTGCTGTCGGGCACCGAGGTCGCGCCCGACGCGATCCTGATCGGCGCGATCGCCGGCCACCGCGGGATCGTCGATCGTCTGCGTCCGCGCGAGCGCGCGACGCGCGGCTAGATGGTTGATTCCACGATCTCGCGGCGCGAGGGGCACGTTGGGCGGCGCTGGGCGTCACGCGGCGTCTTGCCGATGCCACCGGCATCGCCTTCGACGCCGCGCGTCGTCCAGCATCCGCCCATCGCACCCCTCGCATCCACGAATCTCGTGGAATCAACCATCTAGGGCACCGGCGCTCCGGCCCCGTAGCGCTCGGCCCGCTGCTCGTCGCGCTCGGACTGCGCGAGCATGCGCGTGAACAGCACGACGAGCGCGATCCCCATCACGATCGACTGCTCGAGCGCCATCACGACGCCGGCGAGCGCCTGGTCGCTGTCCGGGTGCAAGCCCCAGTAGTGGGGCTGGCTGGTGTAGTAGCTGAAGATCGCGTTCGGCGCGAAGGTCAGCAGGATGCCGAGGAAGCCGACCGTCACCTTCGTGCTGAGCATGTAGACGATCGGCGTCGTGCCCTCGCGCCGCAGTCTCGTGCTGACCGGCGACAGCAGGTGCCACCAGTAGAGGAAGCCCGCGAGCGTGAAGCTGAGGTGCTCGAGCACGTGGATGCCGGTGTGCCGGGCGGCCGCGTCGTAGAGCACCGGCACGTGCCAGATCCACATCGCGGCCGTGTAGAGGATCACGGCGAAGATCGGCAGCGCGAGGAAGCCGACGCGCTGCTCGACCTGGCGGATGCGCCGCGTGGCGGGACGCAGCAGCACCTTCGTGAGGCCGAGGATCAGCAGGATCGGCGCGACGTCGAGCAGCAGCACGTGCTGCACCATGTGCATCACGAGCAGCTGCTCGCCGAGCTTGTCGATCGGCGAGCAGAGCGCCGCGACGAGCACGAGGATCCCCGTCACGAAGACGGCGAGCCGGCCCACGCTCGGCGGATGCGGCTCGCCAGGGACGCGTGCGCGCTTCCAGCGCACGAGGTAGACGCCGAGGTAGAGCGTCAGCGCGATGACGACGCCCGGGTCGAACGTCCACGATGCGTCCGGAGACATGCCGGCGGATTGTCGCACTCGCGTGCTGCGCTGCGTCACGCGTGCGCGCGACGCTGACCTGCATGCGACCCGCCGACATGCTCGACCGGCTGCGCGCAGAGCTGACGGCGGCGCTCGCGCCGCCCGCCTGCCTCGCCTGCCGCGCGCCGCTGCGCGACGCCGCCGCGGAGCTGTGCGTGGGCTGCCGGCGCGCAATGCCGTGGCTCGCCGACCCGCGCTGCGCGCGGTGCGGGCTTCCCGCCCCGTGCGGCGTCCGCTGCCCGGCGCGCGACGCCGCATTCGAGCGGGCGTGGGCGCCGCTCGCGCACGACGGCCCGGCGCGCGCGCTCGTCGCGGCGCTGAAGTTCCGCGGAGCGCTGCCCGTCGCGCGGCTGATGGCGGCGCAGATCGTCGCCTCGGCGCCCCGCGAGCTGCTGCGCGGCGCCACGCTCGTTCCGGTCCCGCTCCACCCGGCGCGCCGCCGCGCGCGCGGCTTCGACCAGGCGGCGCTGATTGCCGCCGCGCTCGGGGCGCGCAGCGGTCTGCCGGTCGCGGCGTGCCTGCGTCGTCGCGGCCAGCCGACGCGCCAGCTCGGCGCGGATCGCGCTGCTCGCCGCGCCGCCGCCGAGCGCCAGCTGCTGTGCGCGTGCGGGCCGGTGCCGGCGCACGCCGTGCTGCTCGACGACGTCTGCACCACGGGCGCCACGTTCGATGCGTGCGCCGGCGCGCTGCGCGCCGCCGGTGCGGAGCGCGTCGCCGCGGTCGCCTACGCACGGACGCTGCCGCGCTGAGGCGACTGATCGACGGACTCCTGTGGATCGACCGACGCAACGTGCGGGGGAGCACGGTTGGAAGTGGCCGTTGGCGCGTCTACGATCGGGGGAAGGATCCACCCACGGAGATCCACCCCACACGAAGCAAAGGGGGCGCATCATGCGCATCGCGGTCAAGGGACGGAACACGCGCGTCACCGACGACCAGAGGGAGCACGTCGAGCGGCGCTTCCGCGCCGTCGCCCGTCAGGTGTCCGAGCTCGCGGAGCTGGAGGTCGAGCTGAGCGAGGAGCGCAATCCGGCGATCGCCGACTCCGAGATCGCGGAGGCGACGCTGCACCTCAAGGGCGTCACGCTGCGCGCCCGCGCCGCGTCCGCCGACATGATGCACGCGATCAACTCCTGCGAGGACCAGCTCGCGCGCCAGGTCAAGCGCCACCGCGAACAGCGCCGCAAGCGCCGTGCGACGCGCGCCGCCCAACAGGCCGCGAACGGCCTCAGCGGCGGCGGCGCGACGGCCGCCTGAGCCCGGCCTGGACGGTCACAGGAGGGTTGCATACGGCCGTGCGGCCGCTGCTACGCTAGGCCGCATGTCGTTCATCGATCGTGCGCTGCGCCTGGGGGAGGGGAAGAAGTTCCGGTCCTACGAGCAGCGCGTGGCACGCATCAACGAGCTGGAGCCGGAGCTCCAGCAGCTGACCGACGCGCAGCTGCGCGCGGCCGCCGACTCGTTGCGCGCCCGCGCCCGCGGAGAGGGCGCCGAGCCACTCGGCGACCTGCTCTACGACTGCTTCGCGCTCGTGCGCGAGGCGGGGCGGCGCACGATGGGCATGCGCCACTTCGACGTCCAGCTGATCGGCGGGATGGTGCTGCACGACGGCGCGATCGCCGAGATGCGGACGGGCGAGGGCAAGACGCTCACCGCGACGCTGCCGGCGGTGCTCAACTCGCTCGCCGGCAAGGGCGTCCACGTCGTGACGGTCAACGACTACCTCGCCCGCCGCGACGCCGAATGGATGAGCCCGATCTACGACGCGCTCGGCGTGAGCGTCGGGATCCTCCAGGCGATGCAGCCGCTCGAAGACAAGCACGCCGCCTACGCGGCGGACATCACCTACGGCACGAACTCGGAGTTCGGCTTCGACTACCTGCGCGACAACATGGCGCCGACGCTGGAGGACAAGGTCCAGCACGGCGGCCGCGACCTCGGCGACGTGCGCTCCGCGAAGGACCGCCTGGATCGCCGCTCGGCAGCCCACACCTACGCGATCGTCGACGAGGTCGACAACATCCTGATCGACGAGGCGCGCACTCCGCTCATCATCTCCGGCGCGCCGGAGGACTCGTCCGACGTGTACGCGAGATTCGCGCGGCTCGCGCCGATGCTGACGCCGGGGGAGATGCCGAGAGGCCTCGACCCGCGGGCGAAGAAGGAGTTCGTCGCCGACTTCGACTACGAATTCGACGAGAAGCACAAGACCGTCTCCGTCACAGAGCGCGGCGTCGAGAAGGCGGAGCGCTTCCTCGGCATAGACCACCTCTACCGCGCGGAGAACGGCTACCTGGTCAACCACCTGATCCAGTCGCTGAAGGCCGAGTCGCTCTACAGACGCGACGTCGACTACGCCGTGATAGACGACGAGGTCCAGATCATCGACGAGTTCACCGGTCGCATCCTCGAGGGGCGCCGCTGGTCGGAGGGGCTCCACCAGGCGATCGAGGCGAAGGAGGGCTGTCGCCTGACCGAGGAGAACCAGACGATGGCCTCGGTCACCTACCAGAACTACTTCCGCCTCTACGACCGCCTGTCGGGCATGACAGGCACCGCGCTCACCGAGGCAACCGAGTTCATGAAGATCTACGACCTCAGCGTGGTCCAGGTCCCGACGAACCGGCCGATGGTCCGCGACGACCGCAACGACCAGGTCTACAAGACCAAGGAGGGCAAGTGGTCGGCGGTCGTGGAAGAGATCGCCGAGCGCAACGCGAAGCGGCAGCCGGTACTCGTCGGCACGATCTCCGTCGAGGTCTCCGAGCTGCTCGGCCAGCGTCTCGAGCAGCGCGGCATCAAGCACACGGTCCTCAACGCGAAGCCCGAGCACGCCGAGCGCGAGGGTGAGACGGTCGCCGAGGCCGGGCGCCCCGGCGCCGTCACGATCGCGACGAACATGGCCGGTCGCGGCGTCGACATCAAGCTCGGCGGCAGCCCCGAGCACCTCATCAAGCACGAGATGGCGAAGCTCGGCCTCAGACCGGGCGATCCCGACTACGATGAGCACGAGGCGCAGCTGATGCCGGAGCTCGAACGCCGCTGCGAGCAGGATCGCACGACCGTGGTGGAGGCCGGCGGCCTCTGCATCATCGGCACCGAGCGCCACGAGTCGCGCCGCATCGACAACCAGCTGCGCGGTCGCTCCGGCCGTCAGGGCGATCCCGGCGAGTCGCGCTTCTTCCTCTCCGCCGAGGACGATCTCGTCCGCCTGTTCGCCGGCGAGCGCATCTACCGCATCCTCGACCGCTTCGGCACGACCGACGACCAGGGCCGGGAAGAGCCGATCGAGGCGGGCCTGCTGACGAAGCAGATCGAGAAGGCGCAGAAGAAGGTCGAGGAGCAGAACTTCCTCATCCGCAAGCGCGTGCTCGACTACGACGACGTCATGAACGAGCAGCGGCGGATCATCTACGCCTACCGCGACGAGGTGCTGGAGGGTCGCGACATGGCCGAGCAGGCGCGCGAGGAGATCGCGAGCATGCTCACGCGCGTCGTCGAGGAGTTCACCGCCGGCGACTACGCCGAAGACTGGGACCTCGAGGGCCTGTTCGCGCGCATCGCCGAGATATTTCCGGTCAGCTTCGGGCTCGAAGACGTCGACCCGTCGCACACGAATCGCGACGAGCTGACCGAGCGCCTGATCGAGGACGCGCTGCGCCTGTACGACGACCGCGAGCGCGAGCTCGGCGAAGAGCTGATGCGCGTGCTGGAGCGCTATCTGCTGCTCCAGACGATAGATCTGCGCTGGCGCGAGCACCTCTACGACATGGACTACCTGCGCGAGGGCATCGGCCTGCGCGGGCTCGCCCAGATCGACCCGCTGATCGCGTACAAGAACGAGGGCTTCGAGCTCTTCCAGGACCTCATGAACACGATCTGGTCCGACTTCGCGCGCATGATCTTCAACGTCGAAGTCGCGCTCGAAACGGGCGACGGCGAGGAGCTGGAGCAGACCGTTCCGGACCCGGCAGAGGCGAGCTCGAGCTGGGTCGGCGGCGGCGGGCTCACCTACTCCAGCGGTTCCTCGACCGCGACCGCCTTCTCGGCGCTGACCGCCGGAGCCGACGCCTCCGCGCTCGGGGTGGCCGAAGCGCCCGCGCCGCGCGAGGACGGCGGCGCGAACGTCACGCAGCGGCGCGTCGACGCGGTCGACCAGATCGGGCGCAACGATCCGTGCTGGTGCGGGTCGGGCAAGAAATTCAAGAAGTGTCACGGCGTCTGACGCCGTGACACGTCGGGTCACCTTCGGTGCGCCACGGCGTCTGAGCGTCGGGCCGCGGCTCCGGCGCCCGCTGGGATAGCCTCCAGCGCATGACGGCCTCCGCCGCATCCTCAGAGCCGACGCCGCAGCGCCTTGCGGCGATCCGCGACCAGCTGAAGCTGCTCGCGGACTATCTTTGACCCGGCTCAGCTGAAGGCGCGCGCCGACGAGCTCGAGCGCGAGATGGGCGAGCCGAGCTTCTGGGACGACCAGGAGCGGGCGGCGAAGACGAGCGCCGAGCACGCCCGCGCCGTGAAGAAGGTCGAGACCTACGCCTCGCTCGAGCGTGACGTCGAGGATCTCGAGCCGCTCGCGGAGATGGCCGACGAGGACCCCGACCTCGCCTCCGAGCTGGAGGAGCAGATCGCGTCCGTCGAGCGGCGCCTCGAGGCGCTCGAGCTGGAGCGGCTGTTCTCGGGCAAGTACGACGCCGGCGACGCGCTCGTCACGATCAACGCCGGCGCCGGCGGCACCGACGCGCAGGACTGGGCCGAGATGGTGCTGCGGATGGAGATGCGCTGGGCCGAGAAGCGCGGCTTCGACGTCGAGCTGCTGGAGGCGAGCCCTGGGGAGGAGGCCGGGATCAAGTCGGCGACCTTCCGCGTCAGGGGCGAGAACGCCTACGGCCTCTACGGCGCCGAGAAGGGCGTGCACCGGCTCGTGCGCCTGTCGCCGTTCGACTCCGCGAACCGCCGCCAGACGAGCTTCGCCGGCCTCGAGGTCTCGCCGGTCGTCGAGGACGTCGGCGAGATCGTGATCGACGACGACGACCTGCAGGTCGACACCTACCGCGCCAGCGGCGCCGGCGGCCAGCACGTCAACAAGACCGACTCCGCGGTGCGCATCACGCACAAGCCGTCGGGGATCGTCGTCCAGTGCCAGAACGAGCGCTCGCAGTCGTCGAACCGGCTCACCGCGATGGGGATGCTGCGCTCGAAGCTCGCCGAGCTGGAGGAGCGCAGACGTCAGGACGAGATCGCAAAGGAGAAGGGCGAGGCGCAGGACGTCAACTTCGGCTCGCAGATCCGCTCCTACGTGCTGCACCCGTACACGATGGTCAAGGACCACCGCACGAACTTCGAGATGGGTGACGCCAACCGCGTGCTCGACGGCGACCTCGACGGCTTCGTGCGGGCCGAGCTGCTGCGGGCGGCGGGTCGGTGAGAGCCACCGAGGGCCCGGTGCGAGCCGGTCGCATGACCGGCTCCGGCACCTCAGGGCAGCCGTCGGCGCCGTACCTCGATGCGCTCGTCGCCTACGGCTTCCGCGGCCCCACCCGCTTCCACGTCCCCGGCCATAAGGGGGGAGCCGGGGCCGACCCGGGACTGCGCTGGGCGATCGGCGACCGCCCGCTGCAGCTCGACGTCCCACAGGACACCGAGGGGATCGACGTCGGTCCCGAGCCGACGCCCTACGCGCAGGCCGAGGAGCTGGCGGCGGCGGCCTACGGCGCCGGCCGCTCGTGGTTTCTCACGAACGGCGCGACGCAGGGCAACCACGCGCTGTGCCTGGCGCTCGCGCCGCCCGGCGCGAGCGTCGTGCTGCAGCGCAACGCCCACGCGAGCCTGATCGACGGGCTCGTGCTGTCCGGCGGAATGCCCGCGTTTGTCGCACCCGAGACGGACGACGAGCTGGGGTTGGCGCACGGCGTCACGCCCGAGGCGCTGCGCGCGGCGCTCGAGCGACTCGATCCCGCCCACCCCGCGCGGGCCGTGTTCGTCGTCTCGCCGACCTACTACGGCATGGTCGCCGACGTCGCGGAGCTCGCACAGGTCGCGCACGCGGCCGGGGCGGCGCTCGTCGTCGACCAGGCGTGGGGGCCGCACTTCGGCTTCCATGCCGGCGTGCCGGCCTCTGCGCTCGCGCTCGGCGCCGACGCGGTGCTGACGTCGACGCACAAGCTCGTCGGTGCGCTCACGCAGGCGGCGATGCTGCACGTCGCGGCCGACGGCCGCGTCGACGCCGGGGCGGTCGCGCGCGCGGTGCGGCTCGTGCGCTCCACGAGCCCCAGCTCGCTGCTGCTCGCCTCGCTCGACGCGGCGCGTCGGCAGCTCGCCGTCCACGGTGAGGCGCTCCTGACGCAGACGCTTGCCGCCGCCGCGGCGGCGCGCGGGGCGATCGACGCCGTGCCGGGCTGCGCGGTCGTCGGCGAGCGGCTCGTCGGACGGCCGGGCGTCGCCGCGGCAGATCCGTTGCGGCTCGTGATCGACGTGCGCGGCACGGGGCGCAGCGGCTATGAGGTGGCGACGGCGCTGCGGGCCGCATTCGACATCCATGTCGAGCTGGCGACGCACGCCACGTTGGTGCTCGTGCTCGGGCTGCACGAGCGGGCCGAGGCGCTCGAGCGCTTCGCGCACGACTTCGCCGTCACGATCCGCCGGATCGGACGCGACGGGCGTACCGGCGCGCCCGTCGTGCGCGCGCCTGCGGCCGCGCTGGAGCTGGTCGTCGCGCCGCGGGAGGCGTTCCTCGGCGTGACCGAGACGGTCGCGGTCGACGCGGCGCTCGGCCGCGTCTCCTGCGAGGCGATCGCCGGCTACCCGCCGGGGATCCCGGCGCTGCTGCCGGGCGAGCGGATCACGGCGGACGTCGTCGCCTACCTGCGCGAGCTGGCGGCCGCCGGGGCGCGCCTGCACGGCGCGAGCGATCCGACGTTCGAGACGATCACGGTGCTGCGCGATGCGGCCTGAGGCCGACCGTCCGCGGGTCGAGCCGGCCTTCGACCCGGATGTGGCCGACGAGCTGGTCGCCCGCGCACTCGCCGAGGACGTCGGCGATGGCGACGCGACGGCCGAGGCGACGATCCCCGCCGATGCCCGAGCGCACGCGACGGTCGTCCAGAAGGCCCCCGGCGTGATCTACGGTCTCGCCTACGCGGAGGCGGCGTTCCTGGCACTCGACCCGGGTGCGCGCTTCGTGGCCGAGACGCCCGAGGGTGTCTGGCGCGCTGCCAGAAGCCCGGTGCTTCATGTGCGCAGCAACGCTCGTGCGCTGCTCGCCGCGGAGCGCACGGCGCTCAACTTCCTCGGCCGCCTGTCCGGCATCGCGACGCTGACCGCGCAGTGCGTCCGCGAGGTCGAGGGCAGCGGCGCTCGCATCCTCGACACGCGCAAGACGACGCCGGGACTGCGGTTGGCCGAGAAGGCTGCCGTCTACTTCGGCGGCGCCACGAACCATCGCATCGGCTTGTTCGACGAGATCCTCGTCAAGGAGAACCACGCGGCCGCTGCCGGCGGGGTGGGGGAGGCGGTCCGGCGAGCCCGCGCAGCGCGCCCCGACCTGCCTGTGGAGGTCGAGGTGCGCAACCTCGAGGAGCTGGACGAGGCGCTCGCGGCTGGCGCTCCGCGGATCATGCTCGACAACATGGATCTGGCGGCGATGCGGGCCGCGGTGGAGCGCACGGCGGGCCGCGCCTCGCTGGAGGCGAGCGGCGGCGTGACGCTCGAATCGCTCCGAGAGATCGCGGAGACCGGCGTAGACTTCATATCGATCGGGGCGTTGACGCACTCGGCCCCGGCACTCGATCTGTCCCTCATATTGGAGCCGCTATGAGCCTCCCAATGGTGCAAACACCAAGTGCGACCCGTGTCCCACCCGCCGTCCCCGCCTCACCCCTCATGCTCGAGAACATCCCGGCCCTCCAGGCCGAGGTGCGCGAGCTGGCCGCCGAGCGCGGCGCCGTCATCCTCGCCCACAACTACCAGCTGCCCGAGATCCAGGACGTGGCCGACTACGTCGGCGACTCGCTCGGGCTCTCCCAGCAGGCCGCGAAGGCCGAGCAGGACGTGATCGTCTTCTGCGGCGTTCACTTCATGGCCGAGACGGCCTCGGTCCTGTGCCCCGAGAAGCGCGTGCTGATCCCCGATCTCGACGCCGGCTGCTCGCTCGCCGACTCGATCACGGCCGAGCAGCTGCGCGGCTGGAAGGCGAAGCACCCCGGCGCGGTCGTCGTGATGTACGTCAACACGACCGCCGAGGTGAAGGCGGAGACGGACTACTGCGTGACGTCCTCGAACGCGGTCGCCGTCGTCGAGCACATCTACCGCGAGCACGGCACGGACACCGAGATCCTGTTCGGGCCGGACATGTTCCTCGGCGCCTACGTCGAGAAGCGCACCGGCCGCACGATGCACGTGTGGGACGGCGAGTGCCACGTGCACGCCGGCATCCGCCCGGACGACATCAACGCCGTGCGTGCTGAGCACCCGGACGCCGAGTTCCTGATCCACCCGGAGTGCGGCTGCGTGACGAGCGTCATGGAGTACGTGGCCGCCGGCGACGTCTCCTCGGAGGGCGTCCACATGCTGTCGACCGGCGGGATGCTGCAATTCGCGCGGGAGCGCAAGGGTCGCGACGGCCCGGTGATCGTCGCGACCGAGACGGGCATGCTCCACCCGCTGCGGGAGACGGCACCGGACGTCGAGTTCATTGCCGCCAACGAGCGCGCGAGCTGCAAGTACATGAAGATGATCACGCTCCCGAAGCTGCGCGACGCGCTGCTGTCGGACCGCTTCGAGGTCAAGGTCGATCCCGCGATCGCCGAGCGCGCCCGCGTGCCGATCGAGCGCATGGTGGCGATCTCCTGAGGCGCCGCGACCGCTCGCCCGGTCGGCCTCACGCCGGCTGGGCGAGCACGTCGATGCCGCGCTCGGCCGCGTCGCGCACCGCGCGCAGCGTCTCCTTCCGGCGCAGGAACTCGGGCGGGGTGTAGCAGTGGACGTCGGCGGGGGCGCCCATCTCGGAGCGGTCCCACAGGGAGCCGGCCTGATAGACGCGCTCGAGCCAGGGGACGCCGTCGAAGAAATCCGAGACGAGCACGACGACCCACTCCGGCCCGCGCTCGCGCTGCGGCGGGGCGCCATGGGCGTCGTCGACCCTCGCACCGCCGACGAGCGCCCTCGTGATCGGCCAGCGGTCGCTCACACGCTCGACGTAGCGGCGCAGCTCGCGCAGGTTCAACTCTGCTGTCCCCTCTGACGGCACAGCCGGGGATTCTCGCGGCTCGGGCGGCGCGAGCGCAATGGTCGCGCCGGGAGCTACGCGAAGTCCTCAGCCGAATGCGGCCCCACGCAGGCGATCGCGAGCTCGTCGGCGACGTCGCGGGCGACGCTGACGACGTCGTCGTAGGTGACGGCGTCGAGCGCGGCGATCGCGAGGTCGGGGTCGATCTCGTCGCCGAACAGGATCGTCTGCTGGGCAGCGTGGCGGGCGACGGCGTTCGTGTTCTCGAACGCGAGCACGCGCGCGCCGGCGGCGTAGGCGCGGGCGCGCTCGACCTCCTCGGGCTTCGGGCCGTCGTCGCGCAGCTCCGTGACGATCTCGCGCATGCGGCGGTACGCCTCGACGCACTTGGTCGAGTCGAGCCCTGCGGCCAGCTGGAGGATCGGCACGTCGGCGCTGTTGTGCGAGATCGCGTAGACGGAGTAGGCGAGGCCGCGCTGCTCGCGGATCTCGTCGAACAGGCGGGAGCCCATCGAGCCGCCGAGCAACGTCGCGTAGATCGTCAGTGCGGCGCGCTGGGCGCGGTCGGTCGTGTCGATCGCCGGCCGGTAGGACATCCGCAGGTGCGACTGGTTCGAGTCGCGCTCCTCCACCAGCGTGCGCGCGTGCAGCGGCGGCGCTGCCTCGTAGGCGGCCGGCTCGGGCAGCGTGGGGAAGCGGCCGAACAGCTCGTCCAGGGCGCCGTCGGCACCGCCGGCGGAGCCGGTGGTGGGCAGGTGCTCCAGGTTCCCCACGACGAATGCTCCGCCGCGCGCACCGGCCCAACGACGCTCGCGGAAGGCGACGATCCCCTCGCGCGTGAACGTGTCGCGCAGGTGCTCGACGGGGCCGAGCACCGTGCGCCCGAGCGGATGCTCGCCGAATGAGGCTTGGTCGATCAGGTGCTCGGCGACGGTCGAGGGCTGATCGTTCGCGCGCGCGATCTCCTGGATCACGACGCCGCGCTCGCGCTCGAGCTCCTCGGCGTCGAGCCGCGGACGCCCGACGAAGTCGGTCAGCAGGTCGATCGCCTCCAGCGCCTTCTCGGCGCGCACGGTGATGTGGAAGGCGACGAGGTCGTGGCTCGTGTACGCGTTCAGCTGTCCGCCGATCCGCTCAGCCGTCTCGTTCACGTCGCGGTAGGTGGGGTAGTCCTGCCCGCCCTTGAAGACGAGGTGCTCGAGGAAGTGCGCCATCCCGTTCTCCTCCGGGCGCTCGCTGCGCGCCCCGGCGTCGAACGCGACGAGCGCGGTGACGGCGCGCGTGCCGTCGAGCTGCAGGCGGTGGATCGGGAGGCCGTTCGGCGCAGTGGAGGTGGAGATCGCGGTCATGTGCCAACCGTAGCGCCGGCGGGCGTGGATCCTCGCCGCCGTGGCTGCACGCGAGCGAAATCCCTGCAAAACTGCTTGCAGCAGGAGCCTGCGCCTGGTCGCCCACTGTGCGCGCACGCTACTGTCCGGAGCCCGATGGCTGTGAAGACCGGCAACTCCCGCCTCTCACGTCGTGCCGCGGCCGAGCACCAGCCGGCCGTCGCCGCGCGTGCCGCCGTGCCGCACAGAGCGACGCCGGGCGGAGCCTCGGTGATCGAGTTCCGCGGCGTCGAGAAGCGCTACGACGTCGGCGCGGTCGGCCTTGACGAGGCGACCTTCTCGATCGGCCGCGGCGAGTGGGTCTTCCTGGTCGGCTCGACCGGCTCCGGCAAGTCGACCGTCATGCGCCTGCTGATCAAGGAGCTCGAGCCGACGGCCGGCACGATCCATGTCGCCGGGCGCGACCTCGCGCAGATCGAGCGCAAGCGCGTGCCATTCTACCGTCGCAACATCGGCGTCGTCTTCCAGGACTTCAAGCTGCTGCCGAACCGCACCGTCCATGACAACGTCGCGTACGCGCTGCAGGTCACCGGCGGCACGCGCAAGGACATCCGCGCGAAGGTGCCGGACATCCTGCGCCTCACCGGCCTTTCGACGAAGCTGCACAACTACCCGGACCAGCTGTCGGGCGGCGAGCAGCAGCGCGTCGCGATCGCGCGCGCGTTCGTCAACCACCCGCCGCTGCTGCTCGCGGACGAGCCGACCGGCAACCTCGATCCCGAGACGTCGATCGGGATCATGCAGCTGCTCTACCGCATCAACCGCGCCGGCACGACCGTGCTCGTCGCGACGCACGACTCCACGATGGTCAACAAGATGCGCCGCCGCGTGATCGAGCTGTCGCAGGGCCGCATCGTGCGCGACGAGGCTACGGGCCTCTACGTGCGCGACGAGTCGACGCGCGAGTTCGCCGCCCGCATGCGCAGCGACCTCCCCGACGCGACGAGCGGGACCGGGATCGGCGCCTAGATGCGGATCGGCTTCTTCATGCGCGAGGCTTCGCGCGCCCTGCGTCGCAACGCCGCCCCGAGCTTCGCGGCGCTCGCGACGATCCTCCTGACGATGCTCGTCGTCGGCGTCTTCATCCCGATCGTGCAGGCGACCACCGGCGCCGCCAACGACGTGCGCAAGCGCGTGCTCGTCGACGTGTACCTCACGAGAGGCGCTTCGCAGGCGGACATCGCCCGCGTGCGGGATCAGCTGCTGGGAACGCCGAACGTCAAGCGCGTCGAGTTCGTCTCCAAGCAGCAGGCCTACGAGCAGCAGCGGAAGAAGGACCCGCAGGCGTTCGCCCTGCTCGGCGCCAACCCGCTGCCGGACACCTTCCGCGTCACGCCGCAGAACCCGGACGACGTGCTGAAGATCGCCTCCGCGCTCGCGCCCCAGTCCGCCGGCGGCGGCCACACGCCGATCGACCGCTCGATCGAAGAGGTGCGCACGCGCCGCGACGACACGACGAAGATCCTCCAGGTCACGCGCTTCGTGAAGCTGATGGCCGGCACGCTCGCCGCGTTGCTGATCGCCGCCTCGATCTTCCTGATCGCCAACACGATCCGCCTCTCGCTCTACGCACGGCGGCGCGAGGTCGAGGTGATGAAGCTCGTCGGCGCGACCGACTGGTTCATCCGCTGGCCGTTCGTGATCGAGGGGATCATCGTCGGCGCGCTCGGCACCCTGCTCGCGATCCTGCTGCTCGCGATCGGCAAGATCGCGATCATCGACCCGCTCGCCAGCGACTTCTCGCTCATCTCCGCCCCCGAGACGATGTCGTTCGGCCTCCTCATCGCCGTGATGATGGGCGCCGGCATCGCCATCAGCGCCCTCGGGTCCGGATTGTCGCTGCGCCGCTTCCTGCGCGTCTGAGCTTCGGCCGCGTTTCAGCGTTGCCGGTACGCCGGCCGCCGGGTGGCCCTTGCCGTCGAGGCCCTCTCGTGAACTGGAGCTGACGCTGCGCATTGCCGAGGAGGCCGCAGGGGGGCCTCGCCAGCAAGGCCACCCGGCGCCGGCTCCCAGCACCGCCGGTGCACCGTCGTCAGGCCCGCGGGCGCAACGCGACTCGCTGTGATGAGCTTGAGCGGCGGATCGGCCGGGCCACCCAGCCAGAGCGCAGGCCAGCGAGCGAGCAGCTCGCACGCCAAGGCGCTGCGCGGAGCGCGCGGAGGGCTCGGCGGGCGCGGAATCAGCCGGGCGCGGCTTGTCCCTCGCGAGAGCCCCCTGTGGCCACCACTCGCGTGGAGCGGCGCCGGACCGTCCCACGTAGAGGCTCTCGCGAGGGAGCAAGCCCGCGCCCGGCGTACCGCGAACGCCGAAACGCCGAACGCGCAGAGCTACCGCAGCAGGGCCTTCGCCTCGAGGTACTCCTCCAGGCCGAAGCGACCGTTCTCGCGGCCGTTGCCCGACTGCTTGAAGCCGCCGAACGGGGCCTGCAGGCTGAACTGGCCGCCGTTGACCTCGATCTGACCGGCGCGCAGGCGGCGTGCGACGCGCTGGGCGCGATCCGCGTCGCCCGACCAGACGCCCGCGGCGAGGCCGTAGATCGTGTCGTTGGCGATCGCGACGGCCTGATCCTCGTCGTCGTAGGGGATCAGGACGAGCACGGGGCCGAAGATCTCCTCGCGCGCGATCGTCATCTCCGGCGTCACGTCGGAGAACACCGTCGGGCGGACGTAGAAGCCCTGCGGCAGGTCCTCCGGCGCCTCGGCGCCGCCCGTCACGAGCCGCGCGCCCTCCTCGATCCCTTGCTGGATGTAGGCGCGCACGCGCTCGCGCTGGACGTGGGAGACGAGCGGGCCGATGCCGTTGCGCTCGCCGAGCGGGTCGGCGGGCGCGAACGCCGCGGCCGTCGCGGCGGCGATCTGCTCCACCTCGGGGAGCTGCTCCCTCGGCACGATCATCCGCGTCAGCGCGGAGCACGTCTGGCCGCTGTTGAGGAACGCCTTCGCGACGCCGTTTGGGACCGCCTGCGCGAGGTCGGCGTCGTCGAGGATCACATACGGCGACTTGCCGCCGAGCTCGAGCGCGACGCGCTTGACGGTGCCGCTCGCGAGCTCGCTCACGCGCTTGCCTGCGCGCGTGGAGCCGGTGAAGGAGACCATGTCGACGTCGGGGTCCGTCGCGATCGCCTCGCCCACCACCGGGCCGGTGCCGGTCACGAGGTTGAAGACGCCCGCCGGAAGCCCCACCTCATCAACCACCTCCGCCAGCACGAACGCCGACAGCGGCGCGACCTCGCTCGGCTTCAGCACGACCGTGCAGCCGGCTGCGAGCGCGGGGGCGACCTTGCACGCAACCTGGTGCAGCGGGTAGTTCCACGGCGTGATCGCACCGACCACGCCGACCGGCTCGCGCACGATCAGCACGGAGTCGATCTCCTCCTCGAGCGCGACCGCGTCGAGCAGGTCGGCGGCGAGGCGGAAGGAGGCGATCGGCAGCCCGGCCTGGATGATGCGCGAGAGCTTCAGCGGCATCCCGACCTCGGCTGTCACGGTGCGGGCAAGCTCGTCCGCGCGCTCCTCGAGCCCGTCGGCGATCGCGCGCAGCAGCCGCTGGCGCTCCGCGACCGGCGTCGCCGCCCAGCCGTCGAAGGCGGCGCGCGCGGCAGCTGCGGCGCGGCGCGCGTCGGCGGGCGTCCCCTCGGGGATCGTGCCGATGACCTGCTCGGTCGAGGCCTCGACGACGTCCAGCGTGCCGCGGCCGTCCGGCGTCACCCAGGCACCGTCGACGTAGAGCATGTCGCGCACGGTGGGGCGGGTCTGCTGCTCGACGGCCATCGGGCTCCTCCAGGGTCGGGATCGCTGCGTCCATGCGAGCGTAGTGCAGTCCGGATGGCTTAGCGCCTGTTGAAACGCGGTCGGTACGCTGACGCGGTGAAGCGACGTCCCCCGCGTCTGACGCTCGCGCTCGCCGGCACCGTCGGGGTCGTCGTCGTGCTGCTGCTCGGCATCTGGCTCGGCGGCCATCCGAGCAGCCTGCCGGGGCCGGTCCGCAAGGCGTTCGTCGGCAGCGACGACACGCAGCTGATGCGCCAGGCGCTCGACACGATCGACGAGATCTACTACCGCAAGGCGAGCCGCGCCACGCTCGTCGACCGTGGGATCGAGGGAGCGGTCGCGAGCCTCGGAGACCCGTTCTCGCACTACTTCGATCCGAGAACGTACAAGCGCTTCGAGCAGACGACGAACCCGAGCTTCAGCGGCATCGGCGTGACCGTGCGACCGGGCGCGCGCGCGACGGGCGGGCTCGTGATCGAGTCGGTGATCCAGGGAACGCCGGCCGCGCACGTCGGCCTGCGGCGCGGCGACCGCATCGTCGCCGTCGACGGCAGATCGCTCGCCGGGCACCCGTCGAGCTATGCGATCGGCCTGATCAAGGGCGAGCCGGGCACGACGGTGGCGCTGACGCTCGTGCGCGACGGCAGACGGCTCGCGAAGCGCGTCGCGCGGGCCCGCGTCACGCAGCCGGTCGTGGCCGGGCGGATGGTGCAGTGGAGAAGCCGGCGGTACGGCGTCGTCGTCTTCACGAGCTTCACCGAGGGGTCGGGCGCGCAGGTGCGCTCCGCGGTGGACCGGCTCGTCCGAAGCGGCGCCCACGGGATCCTGCTGGACCTGCGCGGCAACGGCGGCGGGCTGCTCAACGAGGCGGTCGACGTCGCGTCGATCTTCATCCCCGACGGGACGATCGTCTCGACCGACGGCCGCGCGCGGGCGCGCCACGTCTACACCGCCACGGGCGGCGCGATCAGACGCTCGGTGCCCGTCGTCGTGCTCGTCGACCGCGGCACCGCCTCCTCGGCGGAGATCGTCACCGGTGCGCTCCAGGATCGCCACCGTGCCGAGATCGTCGGCACGAACACCTACGGCAAGGGCGTCTTCCAGGAGATCCGCGTGCTGCCGAACGGCGGCGCCCTCGACCTCACCGTCGGGCAGTACTTCCTGCCGAGCGGGCGCAACATCGGCGGCAGAGGCGTCGCCGAGGGGAGAGGCATCGCGCCCGACGTGCGCGCGAGCGACAACCCCGACACGACGCGGCGGGACGAGGCGCTCGACGTTGCGCTGGCGCAGCTCGCCGCCGAGCCGCGGTGACCCGCGACGAGCCACGCGAGCGCGCCGCGCCGCGCACGACGGTCGTCGCCGTGCTCGACAAGCGCGGACGCTTCCTGATCGGCGAGTTGTTCTTCGGCCGCGGCCCGCAGCTGATCGTCGAGCGCGACCGCAGAGCGGGACCCGGCGATCTCGTGCTGCTGCGCACCGCTGGGCGCGGGGGAACCGGACCCGCCCGCCCTCGGGGTCACGCGAAGATCGAGCGGCGCATCGGCCGCCCGGACGTCGCGGGCGACGTGCTCGAGGCGCTGATGCTCGACCGCGGCCTGCGCCGCCGCTTCGACCCCGCCGTCGAGCGCGCGGCGCGCACGGCGGCGGAGGGCGACGGAATGGTGGACGTCCCGCGGCGCGATCTGCGCGAACTCGTCACGTTCACGATCGACCCGGCGACGGCGAAGGACTTCGACGACGCGATCTCCGCGGAGCGCCGCGGCGACGGCGCATGGCGGATCTGGATCCACATCGCCGACGTGTCTGCGTACGTGCGTCCCGGCTCGCTCGTCGACAAGGAGGCGTACCGCCGTGGCACGAGCGTCTACGTGCCCGGCAGGGTCGAGCCGATGCTGCCCGAGGCGCTCTCGAACGGCGCCTGCTCGCTGCGGCCGGGCGAGGACCGCAACGCGGTCACGGTCGAGCTCGACCTGCGCGGGACGAAGGTCGAGCGGACCGCCTTCTACCGCTCGACGATCCGCTCGAATGCGCGGCTCGACTATGACCAGGTCGATCGCATCTTCGCCGGCGCCGAACGGGCGGAGGCGCCGTGGGCGGAGCCGGTTGCGGCGGCGCGCGAGGCGTCCGGCGCGCTGCACGCGGAGCGCGAGCGCGGCGGCGCGCTCGCGATCGAGAGCGCCGAGCCCGACTTCGCGTTCGACTCCGAAGGTCACGTGACGGCTGCGCACCGCGTCCAGGCGACCGAGGCGCACCGCCTGATCGAGCACCTGATGATCCTCGCCAACGAGCAGGTCGCGCGGATCCTCGCCGACCAGCGCGTCCCGACGCTCTACCGCGTCCACGAGCGGCCGGAGGGGGAGGCGGCGAAGCGGCTCGTCGCGCAGCTCGCCTCGCTCGGCGTCGCCACGCCACCTGCGCCCGAGCACCTCACGCCGCAGCAGGCCGCGGAGACGATCGCCGAGTGCTCTCAGCTCGTCGAGCAGCACGTCCGGCGCACCGGCCAGGGCGGGATCGGGCTGAGCGGGCTCGTGCTGCGCTCGCTGAAGCAGGCCCGCTACGACCCGGCGAACCTCGGCCACGCCGGTCTCGGCCTCACGCACTACTGCCACTTCACCTCGCCGATCCGCCGCTACCCGGACCTGGTGTGCCACCGCGCGCTGCTGTCAGCGGTCGGCGGTGGGGAGGAGGCGCCGCCGACCACGCGCCTGCCAGGCGCGGGCGACTGGTGCTCGGCGCGGGAGCGCGACGCGATGTCGATCGAGCGTGCCGCCGACGACGTCGCGCACGGGTTCCTGCTCGAGCGTGAGCTGTTCGAGGGCGGCTGGGAGCAGGAGTTCGATGGCGAGGTCACGGGCGTGATCGGGGCGGGCGCGTTCGTCGCCTTCGGCGACAGCCACGAGGGAATGCTGCCGGTGCGCAAGCTGCGCGGCGAGTGGTGGGAGCTGAACGAGGAGGGCACGATCCTCCACGGCACGCGCAGCGGCGCGGCGATCCGCATCGGCGACCGCCTGCGCGTGCAGGTCGAGCGCGTCGACACTGCGCGGGGACGGGTCGATCTGCTCCCCGTCGAGCTGTAGCCCGTCCGGATCCGCCAGACTGACGGCATGGCAAAGGGCAAGGGAAAGCGCAAGATCGGCGCCGGCGACGTCGCGAGCAATCGCGCGGCGAGCCATCGCTTCGTCCTGCTCGACAGGGTCGAGTGCGGGATCGTGCTCCAGGGCACCGAGGTCAAGTCGCTGCGCACCGGCGGCGCGACGATGAAGGATTCCTACGCGACCGTCAGAGACGGCGAAGTGTGGTTGCACCACCTGCACATCCCGCCCTATCCGCCCGCCTACCACGACAACCACGCGCCAGAGCGCGACCGCAAGCTGCTGCTGCACCGCCGCGAGATCGAGCGGCTCATGGGCAGAGCGAAGGAGCGCGGGCTCACGCTCGTGCCGACGCGCATCTACTTCAGAGGGCCGCGCGCGAAGGTCGAGCTCGCGCTCGCCCAGGGCAAGGACCGCTTCGACAAGCGCGAGTCGATCAAGAGACGCGACATGGCGCGCGACGTGCAGCGGGAGCTGCGCGAGGTCAACCGCTGAGTCAGACGCTGGAGAGCGTGCGCGTGAGGTGCGTCGCGTCCATGCCGACCACGAGCGCGGCGATCAGCCCGATGTAGACGAGCGCGACGAGCGCGCGCTGGGTCCGCGTGACGCGGTAGTAGGCGGCCGACGCCTCGCCGCCGGCGCGCAGCGCCTTCCAGCGGTGCCACGTCGACAGCGCGGCGAACACGAGGATCACGAGGATGATCGGGTTCGGGAAGACGATCGCGAGCGCGGCCATCGCGGCCAGCCCGACGAACCACATCCACGGCGCCATCGCGGCCATCGCGCGGCCGCCGTCGAGCGGCACGACCGGCAGCAGGTTGAAGAGGTTCAGGAAGAAGCCGGTGAACGCGAGCGCCTGCCAGAAGTCGTTGCCGGTCGACAGCCACACCGGGACCAGCAGTGCCGCGCCGAGCGATCCGAGCACCGGGCCGGCGAGCCCGACACGTGCCTCCGCGGCCGCGTCGTCGCCGAGCGACTTCGCCGCCACGACCGCGCCGAGGAAGGGGATGAACATCGGCGCGCTCGCCTCGATCCCCTCGCGTCGCAGCTGGATCACGTGGCCCATCTCGTGCACGAGCAGCAGCAGCACGAAGCCCGCGGCGAACTTCCAGCCCCAGATGAGGCTGTAGGCGGCGACCGACACGAGCATCGAGCCCGACGTCGTCAGCAGCTTGAGCTTCGGGAGCAGCAGCAGGACGCCCTTGAGCTTCGCGAGGCCCGCGCCGAGCACGGCGAGCGGGCCGAAGATGCGCCCGAGGCGCGAGCGCGGCTTCACCGGCGGCAGCCCGACGTCCTCCGGCGCGGCCGGCGGAGGCGTGGGCGTGATCGGCGGAAGCCAGTCGGCGCGCTGCTCCATGCATCCGATTGTGGCAGGCGAGCGCGCCAGGGCCGGGCGGCTACACTGTCTGGAGCAGGAACCCCAAGGGGACGACAGGCTTCGACGTGGTTGTCTTCGTGGGGGTGGTTGCGAGCCGAGGTCCCGGTTGGCCTCGTAAAACCACCGGGAAAACCATACGTGCGGACTCTCACGAGTACGCCCTCGCCGCTTAGCACCTAGCTAAGGCCGCGAGGTTTCGGGCCCCGCCAGCCTGCCGCGGGGATCACCGGAATCAGAAAGCAGGCTCACCCGGTGAGGCCCGCCTCCGCCGATCCGGGGACAGCTTCAGGAGGCTGGTCCCCCACAACCCCGCCGGCGAGGCGAGTGGGGGACGAGACCAGAGCGCCGGCTACGCTCGTAGAAGCTGCCCTTCACGCGACCGCGGACCCGGGTTCAATTCCCGGCGTCTCCACCATTTGCAGGAAGGTCGAAACCCGGTCATCGGAAAGGTGGGCGGGTTTCGACCGTTTCTGGCCCGAGTTCTCGGCCAGGTTGGCCGGGACGGGTCCGATGGGATGCCAGGCCGTCATGGCCTCGTAGACCGGTGTGAGTTCGACGGCGGCGACGTCGCCGTCCGGCCCGATGCTGATGCGGCGGAAGATGGCGCGGTTCATCAGACGGCGTTCCAGATCGGGCGCGGCCAGGTAGTGCGCTTGGGCGTTGTCGATCGTGGCAAGCGCCTCCTCCAGTGTGTCCTCGATCACGTCGCGTTGCAGGTTGGCCTCGGCCAGCAGCCGCCGGACGGCTTGTTGTTCGGCCGTCAAGCGTTCCTGTTCGCTGGCGAGAACGCTGTCGGAGACGAGGCCCCGGTACGCCATCTGCACCAGCTTTGTCTGGTTGGCCTCAAGCTCGCTCAGCTTGCGCTTGTGCCGGTCGGCCTCCTTCCGCACCCCTTCCAGGCGATCGAACACGTCATGGTCGAGGTCGGCACGGATGGCGGTCTGCACTTTTCTCGGCACGGCGATGGTGGCGTACAACTCCTCGATGCCGCGGGCAACCTGGGGGACGGAGTAGTGGCCGCTGGGGCAGTTGCCACCACTTCGGCGGGCGGTGCGCCGGGCACAGCAGAAGTACTCGTAGTAGACGCCGGTCTTGCCTCGGTGTCGTCCGTAGATCAGGCGGGCGTCGCACAGGTCGCAGTAGACCTGTCCTCGCAGGTAGTGGGCGTGGCGTTGTGATCGGTCGCCGCCAATCCGAGCGGCGTCAAGGAGCTTGCCAACCTGCTCGAACATCTCAGGCTCGACCAACCGATCATGGCGGCCATCCACTCGCTTGCCGCAGTACTCCACGATGCCGACGTAGTAGGGGTTTCGCAGCAGGCGATGGATGCGGCTGAGTGCCAACGGGGCTGGTGGCCGTTTGGCGGTTCCGACGCTGCGCAGTCCGTTGGCCTCCAAGAGCGCTCCCAACTCCCTCAGCGTGAAGTCGCCGGTGGCGTACAGCTCGAAGGCAAGCTGGACAAGTGGCGCTCGTTCTTCGTCTTTCTTGACGGTGGCGACTGAGCGGCCGTCCACCATGTACCGCTTTGTCCGATACCCGATGGGCGGCTTGAAGGGTGTGCCGCCGGTCTTGTGCTTCTGCATCAATCCCTTTTTGATCTCGGTCGCCAGGTTGTTGGAGTAGTACTCGGCGAACGTGGCCAACATGCCGTGCATCAGGCGACCGGCTGGAGTGGCGTCGATGTTCTCGGTTGCCGAGACGAGCGTGATACCCATCCCCAGCAGTTGCTCGTAGAGGTTGGCGTCGTCGCGGCGGTTGCGGGCCAGCCGATCGACCTTGTGGACGATGAGATAGGTGACGCCGAGCGACGGCAGTTCTCTCAGCATTTCCTGCAAGACTGGGCGGTTGTCGCTGCGGGCCGACTCTGCCCGTTCGACGTAGGGCTTGACAACGGTGGCGCCCAAGCGCTTGGCCTCTTGTGTGGCTGCCTCGATTTGGGCTGGAAGCGAGTAGCCGTCGCCGTCGTCGTCGCCGTCACGGCCCATCTGGCCGGTGCTTGACACCCGCGCGTAGATTGCCGCTATTTTGGGTCGGTCGTGAATTTCAGGTGGGGATGCAAGCGCTACCGGGGAAGTGGTCGGGGCAGTCAAGCGCTCTCCTTTCGGTGGAGGGTTGTAGACGCCCTCCTCTGCGCTGTGTGGAAGCGCCAGAGGTTTTCGTGCATTCGCTGTATGAGCAGGAGCGCCGCAAGCGACGTGGCCTCACTCACAAGATCGGCTACTACAAGCCGGACTCCGGCTCGCTCCAGAGTGGGGCAAATCTTGTTCCACACTTCGTAGTTGCGGGCCAATGTGTCGTAGGTAGGAATCAGCAGAAGGTCGGTGGGGTGATCCCCCGCGAGGTCCCGCATCATGCGGTCCCGCGTAGGACGGCCTTTCTGTCCGCCGTGCTCTACGTACTCTTGCGTGATTGTGACTCCAAGCCGGGCGGCCGCTTCCCGGCACGCCCTCTGTTGTTCCATGATGGGGCAACCGATACCGCGAGCGCGGATGTAAATCGTTGCTGTCTTTGTCATGTTTCTTCCCTCCTTTCGGGTCATGAAGTTTAGTTATGCTTGTCTCGCTTACTCAACGTGTCATTTCATAGGCACTCCCTCCTTCCTACATCTGTTAAGCCATGAAAAATAATGCTTGTCAACCCCAGCGATCCGGCACCAGATGGCGCTAGATCACTGGGGCAAATGCGCTTACGTCAGCGCGTCAATCCGGGCTTGGATCTCCTCCTTCCGCTTGGGCGCAGCCTCAGCCATCGCCTTATGCTCGGCGGCAGCTTCAGCGGCACGGGCCTTGGCGGCTTCGACCTCGACGTCGATCGCCTCCCTGGCCGCTTCCAGCACGCGCAGCGCGTCAGCGACCGCGTCCTCTGGTGTCGTCCATCGACGACGCGGACGCTTCGGGCCGCCAGCGGCATCGGGACGGCCGGAGTAGTACGAGCCGCGCACGCTGTTGGGCTGGATTTTCAGCTCGGCGGCGAGCTGCTTGAAGGCGTCAGGGCGGCTGGTGCCTTCGGCAACCATCGCCTCAACGCGCTCGTAGACCTGCTGCGCCTTGGTCATGGGCGCATACCTCCTTCGGTTGTGACCGGACGGGAGGCAGCCAGAAAGACGTTGCGTCCTTCCGACCGCCATGCCGCCGGTCACGCGACCTCCGAGACACGCTGGCGGGCCAGCTCGGCAAACTCGGCGCTCAACTCAATACCGAGCCAGTCCCGGCCCAGTTCGGCGGCGACGCGGCAGGTCGTGCCACTGCCGACGAAGGGATCAAGCACCAGGCCGGGCCTCGTCGGGGCGTTGCAGCCACAGGGAACAAAGGGCCGTGCCTGCGGGACGCCTTCCAAGAACCGCACCGCCCGGCGAGACCTGCGCCACGGAGAACCGCAGGCAACGCAGACCCGCCGGGGAGCGGTAGCCATGATCGGGCGATGAACCAGAGCATCGGGGAAGGTGGCGAAGTGTGTCCCGCGCCTGCGGCCGGTTGGCAGATGCCACACGTCGCCGGGATTCTTCCCCAGCACATGGCCTTTCCGGCCCTCACGGGCCAGCCGCTGCAGACCGACCCGCGTTCCGGCCAGCTCGCCCAGGACGGCCGCCGGGGTAGCAATCGTACTTCCCGGCCTGTGGGCGGATTTGAGCGGAACCCGGATGGCATCCAAGTCGTAGAAGTAGCTCGCCTGCCTGGTCAGGTGCAGAATCGGTTCCCAGGTGTTCGTCAGGCGATCCGACACCGGGGACGGGAGCGGATTCGTCTTGATCCAGGCCACCTTGTTGCGGACGATCCAGCCGTCCTCGACCAAAGCTCGGATCAGACGTTCGGGAGCCAGCAGCAGCGACTTGGCGGGCGCTCCCAGGCGAGCATGGTTGGAATAGCTGTCGCCGACGTTGAGCCAGAGGGAGCCGGTCGGCACCAACACGCGGGCGATCTCGCCAGCGACCATCCGCAGGTTCTCCACCCAGGCGTCGACGTCGGCCTCTTGGCCCAGCTGACCGGCGACCTGATAGTCCCTTGCCCTGAAGTACGGCGGGGAGGTGATGACGCACTCAACGCTGGCCGACGCCAAGGTCTGCAACACCGTCAGCGCGTCCCCTTCCAAGATGAGGTTGCGGGGCCTCACAGCACGGCCTCCGCGTTGCCGATGAAGTGGCGGAAGTCGGCCACGGTCGTGATGGCAAACAGCCGCCGGGCCTCGGCTGGAAGCGCCTGGGTCCACTCGCTGAGTCGGTCTGCTCGCGGCTCGGATGTGGCGACCCACAGCACCTTGGGGAAGACGCCGCCGCGGGCTTGCTCTCGGCCGGACTTGAAGTAGGCGAGGTAGGTATCCAGCTTGCGGTGAATGGCGCCCCGG
This sequence comes from Conexibacter sp., assembly GCA_035654055.1. GTDB lineage: Bacteria > Actinomycetota > Thermoleophilia > Solirubrobacterales > Solirubrobacteraceae > Conexibacter. The sequence goes on along the minus strand of DASRXW010000040.1, from coordinate 107,693 downwards.
CGATGGCTGCCGGTGTCGAGTTCGACAAACCAGCGATCCTCGTAGGCACCAACGCCGATTCGCAGGTAGGCGTCGGGCTTGAGGACTTGGGGCGCTCCCAGCGTCCCCGCAAACGGTCGGTGGCAGGTCGGCTCGGGTTCCCAGGCCAGCAGTTCCAGCCGTCCGGCTCGCTCAACCTCGACCGTCAAGACGTAGAGCTCGCTGACGGCCAGCCCGTGACGGACGAACAGCAAGCCCGGTTCCTCCGGCGTCCGCAGTCGCCCGACTCGCTCTGGCTCATGCAGTCGTCGTCCCAGGCGATCCAAGACGTAGACGAAGCCATCGGAGCCAGCCCGGACGCCTCCAATCCGTCGCTCGAGCGGAGCCAGGACGCCGAGATCGACCAGGCGTTGCAGGCTCCGTCGTCGGGCGCGGGATCGTGTGGCCGGATCGCCGCCGACCCAAAACAACCGCTCGATCTGCTGGGCCGACACCAGGCCCATCCGCCCAACCGCCCTGACGATCTGCCTATCCCGACTCCCCAAGCGGTCATCGGTCGCGGCAGCCAGCTCCTCGGTCACGCGGATCAAGTGGCACCCCCGAAGGGGGAGACAGTCCCCGGCACTCGGACCGGCAATCCCCGAACGCCAAAGGGATTGCCAGCCTCGGTACTCAACGCGACCGGGTAGGGGGCCGGCAGCATCACGCCTGCCTCCGCAGCCGCCCGATTTCGGCCTCGGCATCTGCTGGCAAGGAGGAGCTGGCGGCCGCAGTCGAAACCGGCCCGTAGCGCTCTGCCGACCGCTGGCGAATGAAGGAAGCAGAGCCGACAACCGGCGGCAGGGGTTCGGTTTGGCCGGTCACAACAGCGCTGGCCGATCCTCGACCGACCGCCACCCGAGCAGCAACCTCGAACTCGCCGAGGGATTGCAGATCACGGGCGTCCAGTCCCGGCAGCTCGCGGGCCAGGCGGCTTGCCTCATCAGCTCCGGCTCGGAAGCTCAGGAGGGTCCCGACGTTGACCAGCAGCGAGGTACGGACTGCTTCTGGCAGCCGTCCGGCCGCTTGGGTGGCCACGGTGACCGAGGCGCGGTAGCCGCGCGCTTGCTCCAGCATCGCCTCTATTCCGATGCCTTGGTCGGTCAGGGCTTGCAGCTCGTCGAAGTACAGGCTCAGGTGATGGCGACGCTCCGGCGGGATGGCGGCACGAGCAGAAATGGCGACCCAAACCAGATAGGTCAAGGAGGAAGCGATGAGGCGGGCGGCAGGCTCCCCGATCACGCCGACCGGCAGGGACACCATCAGCCATCGGCGCTCGGCCAGCAGCCGCCCAATATCCAGCCGGGAGCCTTGACCGCCCAGGACCGCTCGAACAACCGGACGGCCAAGCAAGCTGACGATCCGCGACAGAGCCGGGGCAACGTGCTGGACCTTCTCGGCCTCGCTCAAGGATTCGTACATCGCCCACTGGCCGACCAGCAATGGATCACGCAGACGTCCGACGACCTGCCGACGAAAGGCAGGCTCCATGAACAGGCGCGGCCAATCGGCCAGGCCCGCTCCCGGCATCTCAGCCAAACTCCGAAATCCCAGGCGGGCGTAAGCATCGAGCCTCGGGCCCCAACTGTCGCGGAAGAGGGAACGCAAGACCGTCAGAAGCACATCGGCCCGAAGGTCAGGATCGCCGCCGGCGAACAGATCAACGCCGGGGATGACCGGATCGGACGGGTCGATGAGGGCAATGCGGTCGGCGTGTTCGGGACCAACCCGATCCAGCACGTCGGCGACCAGCTGGGCCTTGGGGTCGATGACCACGCCGCCGTAGCCGGAAGCGATATCGGCCAGGATGCCGCGCGCGAGGACTGCACTTTTGCCCGAGCCGGTGGCGCCGGTGACGTAGGCATGGCGGCAGGAAGCCTCAGCGCTGAGCGCCACCGGCCGAGACTTTCCGTCGTGGTAAGCCATCAGCAGCGGCCGACCGTTTCGGGCCAGCTTCCGAACCGGCGCAATCTGCCGGGCGGCTCCAAGCTGGACACCGGATATGGCGTCGGTGCCTATGGGCCAGCCGATGAGGCAGACCAGCTCGTCCACGTTCAGCCATCCGCTTTGGCGTGACGCACGCGGTATCTGGCGACCGCCGGAGCCAACGTCGAGGCTGCCACCTGATCCACGCCGGGCACGAAACACCGCCGTCAACCGAGCGGCCAAGGCCCGAGCTCGCTTCCGACCATCTGCCCGCACCAGCACCACACCGGAGACGAACAGACCCGGCCCGCTTGTCTTGGCCTCCCACGCTCGATCCGGCTCCTCGGTCGGCAAGGTAGGACGGCCCGGACGAAGCGCCCATTGGATACTCAGCTCTTCGTTTTGTCCCAACGGCAGCAGGGCTGCCAGTAGCGCTCGACCGGCTCCTACCGGATCTTCATCACGGAGGATGAGCCTCTTCGGCACGACGACCGCCAAGCTGAGGGTCGGTCGTGGCCTGACCGGCTCCGGCTGAGCCTCCTCGATCCGAAGGCCGGGGATGGCGGCCCGCAGTTGGGCGCTAGTTGCGGCGGCTATGGCTTGTGGCAGATACAGCCGGTGGGTAATGCCTTCATCCCGCCCGCTGACCTCGGCAATGATTTCGTTGGCCGCACTCAACCCGGAGAGAGCAACGAGAGCGCGCTTGGCCGCAGCCGCATCGGTTGCCAGCGGGAAGGTCAGGACGAAGGGGAGGCGGGAGGCCCGCATCCGGCGGGCCTGCCGTGCCTCGGTTGCCACGATCCCTCCCAACAAGGCCGCCCCTCCGACAGCGGCCGTGACCGCCGGGACAAGCTCAGTCTTCAAGGGCGGTCCCTTCCCGCTTCTTCCGATCTACGGCAGCCCGCCGCCGCTTCTCTTGGACCGCTCGCTTTCCTGCGAGGTAGAGAACCATCGCGTACAGCTCGTGGTCAATTTCCTCTCGCATAATTCCTTTCACCTTGATGGGTCGTGACAAGTCAATGCCTCCTTTCGTCTCTTACATGCTGTTGTCCCTCTCGACTTAGTTGGTTGGTGTCGCGGCAATCCTCCCTGGGCGCTAAGCGACTTTCACCAGGCTATGCGACGTTTATGAAATAAATCTTTACTGCCTGCGCATCGCGTTACATGGCCTCCTGGGGCCTCGGAGCCGGTCGCGTCTGCTTGGGACGACGCACCGCCCTACGCATCGCCATCCCATATGACGGCCAGCATCCGCATCAGGGCTGCCTCGTGGATCTGACCGATTTGGCGGTAGGCGTCGAGTGTGGCCGCGTCTGGTCGATGTGGCGGTTCCGGCGCTTCACCAAAGACGGCGATCCCCAGCAGCACGACCAGGCCGCCGGCCAGCATCCAGCCGACGACCTGAGCGCCGAGCCACAGCAGCTCCATCACAGCCGCCGGTCCAGGTCGAGCACGACGTTGCCGATGGCATTCGCGGCCGAGTCGGCCACAAAGCGCAGCCGCACCTCGGCCCGCTCGTCGGGACGACGGCGGATCAAGGCGGCTTCGATGGTCGAGAGCTGATCGACCGCCAGCATGGCCCGGTGGGCTACTGCGGTGATGGAATCCACGCGGGTGGCTTCACGCGCAGCCGCTACAGCTCCGTTGGCTTGGATGACCTCCAGCTCGGCCGTGACCGCTTTCTCCAGGCCGCGGCGGGGGGAGCGGACGAGTGCCGTCATCCGCGTGATCGGGTAGAACTACGGTGTGCACAGCACCGGAAAAAGGCGCCTGACATTTGGACTCCTTTGCGGCGGGGCAACTACAGCGTTGCCGTCGTCGGTTAGCTCAGCACAGATGCCGCCGCTTGTGTATGGATCAATTATTGCGACTCGGTCTGATGCCTGCCTTGGTTCCCGAGTTCGGTATCGCTTTGGTGGTTCTCTTGGGTCTTTTTCTGGAACGCCCGTTTGCTGCGCACAGACCCATACCCGAACAAGGAGCACGCCCCTGGTCAAGAAGCGCGTAGACCCAACCCTTGCGAAGTATCTCGTGCCACCCGCAAGATTCATCCGCCTTGGGTGGCAGGGATACAGGTATATGGATGAGTCAGCGTGGCTTGATGGTGAGGATGCGTTCGCGCGCATCGTAGAGTGCTCGTGCGAGCAGTCGCACGCGAATCCCGATGATGATGAGCACCGGCGCCGGGCCGCCTGTGATCTCATGTTGTATACCGCGACCTACACGGGAGTGTACGCCGCGATGATGCCGACTCTCGTAGGCGCGCCGGGCACGCCCTACCAGGGTGATGAGTACCGCGACCGTCGAATCGCCGCTTGCGAAGCCTTCTGCTACTCAGAGGATCGCTACAACGGCACTATTCGACCGCAGGTGATCGAGGTCATGGCACGGGTCCTCTACGGCGTGGTTACCTACCCGCAGGACTTGGAAGCCTTCCTCGCGAGCATCCGAGTTACCGCTTGAGCTTGCGCTAATTACGGATTTATGGTTGAATGGTGCCCGTCGCTTGAAGCGCGGGCATTGTTCGTTATTGGGGCTTCCTTGGTCGTAGTGGGCGCGCATGTTGGTTGCGCGCCAGCTCCCGACCAAGGAGGTACTGAGTGGTCATCATCGGGCAGCGTGAGCCGTTTAGCGATCATTGCGTGACCGTTCCATTCTTGATGTATATGGCTGGTCGGCGGGGCTTGTTCTCCTATCTGCTCAACGAGTTCTACGACCCCGGCCGGGGTGACTCGGAGAAGATCGAGCGAGCGACCTTCGCCGCCGCCTGCGCCTGCGCCTACCTGGGCATGTTCGAGGACGCCGCCGCCGGCGAGTTCCCCGGCGCGAGAACCCGTCAGGAGCGCTTGGACTTCGTTGCCCAATACCTGCCGCCGAGAAAGTTCGAGGTCGTCATGGCGGTGGCCGTGCCGCAGCATTACCGCGAGATGCCAGCATTGGAGCTGGAGAAGTTGGCGCGCTCCGGCACCGCCGAGGATCGGATCTGGTCGGCCTGCTGGCTGGGCCTGTGCGGTTGGCTCCATAGCCACGACTGCACGCTGCTCGGCACCGATGAGCTGGAGCGAGTGGAGCGCTTGGAGGCGTCCGTGCGCGAGATGATCGCCGACTACGACGAGTATCGCCGCCTGGCTGACCGCATGTGGACCGGCGTGGAGATGTACAACCTCAATGGGCCGCCGCCGCTCGGTATCGCCCGTGCCACCTTGGGCAGCGGTCGCTACGGCTGGGTAGAGCTGACCCAACTGGTCCCCGCGCATCTGCTCGCCGGGGATCGGTCTCGCCGCAACGACCCTCAGCCACCAGGCTAGAGCCTTACCGTCCCCGCCTCCGCTACCAAGCGGACGCGGGGACTCTTCACGTCTAGGGTCGAGACGACGGGGCGCTCAGGTGCCGGGCGTCCCGATGAAGTGGATGCGGAAGCTGCGCTGCCGATCGTGGCAGCCGCGCCCGAGGTCGTAGCGGTAGCTGCCATGCGCGGCGGTGGGGCTGGTGAAGCGGCCCGAGACTTTGAGCGTGCCGCGTGGGCCGTGCGATCCCTGCGCCGTTGTCGCGGTGAAGTGGAAGCGGCCATCGGCTCCCACCGTGGCGGGCTTGGCGGCGTCCAACACGGCGGTGCATTGGTAGCGCTTGCCGTGGTTGTACGGGGCGGTGAAGCTTGTCACCCGCCCGCGCGTGTCGGTCCGGAGCCACGGGCCGGTACAGCCAACGTACCCGAGCGGCCTCGGCCCGCTTGCGAGCTGGCAGGTGCCGGAGCCGTAGAGGGCGTTGGGCTGCGGGCCTGCCGTCGGCAGGGGGTCGGCGGCGGCGACCGATCCGGTCGCGCAGATGGCTATGGCAAGGATGAGGGCGGGGACTCGTCGCATCGGGGGCTGCCTCCTTGTCGTCGGGGCGGCCCGTATCGGCGGTCCGCCCACTCCAGAAAGGCGGCCACTCTATACGGATAGTCGCTATACGCAAAGTCTCTGGATACATAGTCGTCATTCGGGCCTGATACGGCCCGTGGCAAAGACCCCCGCATCCGGCAAGCAGGCCAAGGGCAAAGCAGACAAAGACCCCGAGCTCGTGGCCTTGGGCGCTCGACTCCTCGCGCTTCGGAAGGCCGCCGGGATGACGCAGGAGGACTTGGCCCATGCCGCCGGACTGCACTGGACCTATGTCGGTCAGATCGAGCGCGGAGAGCGAAACGCCACGATCAAGAACGTGCTGAAACTGGCACGAGGACTGGGCGTCGACGCGGCCCAGCTGGTGCAGGATTAGCACGGGATTCCGCCACGATTTCCCGCATCTAGAACGCGATCTATTCCGCTGTCATAGCGGCCGTCGTATGATGGGCTATATCGCGCGTCTTAGACGCGGCTTTAGCCGTCGTCTTAGATGCCGACAAGAAATGGACGACCCCGGAGCTTTCGCTCCACCGCGCTACCCCGGGCCTGAGAAACACGGGAAGCCGGTACCGAGCAAGCCCTACGGGAGAGAACCCCCGGTTCGCACCTGCTCGATGGGGCCGTCGCAAGCATCTTACGACCCGTTGCCGGGCGATACGACGAAATGACCACAACTGGTACAACGTTTTTGAGCGAAGTGCGGAACTCAAGCCGAACATCGCCGAGCCAAACTGCCTGCTCTGCCCGCACATTGACCGGCAGTCGAGAGCGCTCCTAGCCTCGGGCGCTCCCTGACCCCAAGGTGCTCCGGACGGCGCTTACGACGCCGCCCGGAGCTACACAGGAGGCGTTAGCTCCCATGCCCGACCAGCCTATCTCGGCCCAGTACACGCTGCCCGACACCGACGAGCAGACCCAGGCGGCCATCCTCAGCCACGCGCTCCACGTCTTCCCGGCCCCGCTGACGACCGAAGAACTGATGCTCGACATCACCGCCGGATCGCAGGAGTTCGTCGAGGTAGACGGAACCCGCAACGCCCTCCGCTCCCTTCTGCGTGACGGACTCCTGCGGCAAAACGGCGTGTTGATCCTGCCCGTCCGCGCGGTCGTGCGCTTCAACGAGCTTCGAGACGCTGGGATGTAGGCCGGGCTGTACGCGGCTGACGGCCGTGCATGAGACGACGGTTCGCTTCTCCGACGAGCTATGGAAGCGCATACAGGAAGCCAGCAGGCAAGAAGGCGTATCGGCGGCTCAGTTCGTCCGGGAAGCGACGCTGAGCCGCATCGCCACCCGCGACCACGCCGGCAACCTTCAACGCGATCTTGCCGTCACACTGGCCCGGTTCGACCGTCGCCTGCGCCAGTTCGAGGAGCGGCTGGAACGGCATGGGCTGCGGTAGGTCGAAGACCAGGAAGCCAGCTCTCTGTCTTCCTCGGTCTGGTCAGCATCCGGGATCGGGCGCATACTGGAAATTGGTCATAGGCAGAAAGAACATCGTCCACATGCGCGTTACCGACTATCTCCTCATCACAACAGAGCCCCGCACTCGCGATGGGGAGCACCCCGCCGGATGGAGTGCGACCGTGGAGCTGCCCAATGGTGTTCGCATCGAGTCCCTGGGGCAGGACTTGGCGAAGCGGCTTATCGATGCGTGTGAGTTGCGTGGCGAAAACTGGAATCCCACGCGCCAGTACGGCTGCATCCATGCCTACGTCGCGGAGGTTCCACCGAAGCGTTGTGAGAAACGGCTGTCCGCCTGGGACGAACAAGGCACGCTGCTTGAGACGCTTGCGCTGTCGCGGCTGATCCATCCCAATGCCGGAGCGTGCGACTACGCCGTTCGTCGGATCATCGGGGATGACGACCGCGAGCAACTGGCCCCCTACGACGCTGGGACTGCCCGCGTGGCATTTCGGATCGAGGACGGATCGGCTGGCTGGCTCACCGCCTCAGAGGCGGAAGAACTAGCCGACCTTCTGCGCTCCTATTCCTCGGCCACGCTGCCGCTACGAGTCGGCCGCGCGCTCTACCTCAGCGAGACGTTGGTCCGTCAGGAGGGCTATCAGGATGCGTTGCCGCTGCTGGTCACGGGGATCGAGGCACTTCTCAAGGTTGGTCGGCGCCATCTGTCGGAGCAGTTCGCCCAACGCACGAGCGCTCTGGCTGCTGAGGTCGGCATACAGATCACCACAGCCCGATGCGTCCAGGCGTATGACGATCGCTCCGCGCAAGTCCACGGAGGGTTCGTGTCCCTAGCCCAACCAGTCGAGCACGACGAATTTCGCGATGTCTTCGACCAGCTCCAGCAGACCCTTCGGCGAGCTATACGCAAGGCCATCGAGGATCCGGCGTTTGCCGCAGTCTTCGATGACGACACCAAGATCAAGCAACGCTGGCCCACCAGGATCACGCCGAAGAACGGATCTCCCTTCCTGACATGATCGTTGGCGGAGCTAGGAGTACTCGCTTCTCATCGCTGCGAGGCCACGTCCAGCAAGGCTTCTACGAGACGCCGAGCCCGTCCAGGTTTTGACTGCCACTCCGCCCCGTCCACTCCCTCTCGGCGGCCCGACCTTGAGCCGGAGCCGCCCAGGACCGGACATGCGTCCAGCGCGCTTCTGGACGAGTGTCGGCGGGCCGATCCAACCGCAATGGTCGCTCGCCCCCGCACCCGTTTTCACCCGTTCGCGGGGCGCGTCATGCGCCTCGTGCTCGGCACGTCGTGGATCGCCGGGCGGGTCGGCGACGCGGCGCGCGGCGGGGATGCGCGCCCGCGCTACGGGCGCTTCTTCGAGCGTCACCAGCGTCTCTCGCGCGCGCTCGTGCTGGCAGCGCTCACGTGGGGCGCCGTGTACCTCACCTGGCGCATCGGCTGGACGGGCGGCGGCGCCAGCCCCGTCACGTTCACGATGCTGCTCGTCACCGAGCTGTACGGGATCTGGGCGCTCGGCACGTTGACGTGGTTCTCGTGGCGGCGCCGGCCCGTGACGCGTCCGTCGATCGTCAGCGACCCGTCGGTCGACGTCTACATCTGCACGTACGACGAACCGGACGAGGTCGTGCTCGCCACGCTCGCGGGCTGCCGGGCGCTGCGCTACCCGCACACGACCTACCTGCTCGACGACGGCCGTCGCGAGCGGATGCGCGAGCTGGCCGAGCTGACGGGTGCGCGCTACCTGACGCGCCCGGACAACGCCCACGCGAAGGCCGGCAACATCAACGCCGCGCTGCCGCGCACCGAGGGCGATCTCGTGCTGATGCTCGACGCCGACCACGTCCCGATGCCGGACGCGCTCGACGCGCTCGTCGGCTACTTCGAGGACGAGCGTGTCGCGCTCGTGCAGAGCCCGCACGACTTCTCCAATCAGGACTCCGTCCAGCACTACGCGGTCGGGCGCCACGAGCAGTCGCTCTTCTACCACGTCATCTGCCCCGGCAAGGATCGTCACGGCGCGGCCTTCTGGTGCGGCTCGGCGGCGCTGATCCGCCGCGGCGCGCTGCTGGAGATCGGCGGCGTGGCGACGGAGACGATCGCGGAGGACTTCCACACGACGATCCGCCTCCAGCGCCACGGCTGGAGCTCGCGCTACCACGACGAGGTGCTCGTGCAGGGCCTCGCGCCGCACGACCTCGACGGCTATCTGCTACAGCGCGACCGCTGGTCGCGCGGGAACCTCGCCGTCTTCACGCTGCCCGAGTCGCCGCTGCGCGCGCGCGAGCTCAGACCGCTCCAGCGCATCTCCTACTTCGCGAGCCTCGCGGCCTACCTTGCGCCGCCGATGCGCCTGCTGCTGCTGGTCACGCTCGCGCTCGTGCTGTGGGCCGGCTGGCTGCCGATGCGCGTCGACCTGCTCGGGCTGCTGACGCTGTGGCTGCCGGCGCTCGCGCTGAACCTCGCCGCCGGCTCGGCGCTCGCCCGCGGCTACATGCGGATCGCCGAGACGACGCACTACGAGCTGATGACGATGGGCATCTATGCGCGCGCGCTGCGCTGCGCGATCGTGCCCGCGAAGACCGCCTTCAAGGTCACGCCGAAGGAGGGCGTCGACCTCGGCGGCACGCAGGCGCTCGCGAAGCTGCGGACCGCCTGCCTGCTCGCGGTCGTGCTCGCCGCCGGCATCGTCATGCGGGTGCTCGACCTGTGGGGGCTCGGCCCGCTGCCGCACCTGCCGCCGATCGCCGAGGCGATCATCCCGCTGCTCGCGCTCGTCGAGCTGCGACGCATCCTGCGCACGCTCGTGCTCGTCGCCGGGCGGCGCCAGCGGCGGCTGATCTACCGCTTCGAGGGCGACGCGCCAGCGCTCTGCCTGTCGCCTGGCGGATCGATCCCGGGCCGGTTGCTCGACGCGAGCGCGACCGGGCTGGGCCTGCTCGTGACCGCGCCGCTGGAGGCCAGCGCGCGCGTGCCGATCCGCCTGCGGCTCGAAGACAGCGAGGGCCGCGAGCGCGACGTCCACGTCGTGGTCGAGGTGCGCTCCTGTCGCCCGGGCGAGGACGGCTGGGTGCTCGGCACGCGGATCGTCGAGCTCGAGCCGGAGGCACGCGTGGCGCTGATGGAGTGGTGCTATGTCGTGTGCAGCCACCAGGAGGTGCGCGGCACGCGCCCCGGCGTCCGTCCCGAAGAGGTCGCAGCTCCCGCCGCGTCGGCGACCGCGCCGCCGCGACTCGTGCCACAGCCGGCCGCCAGCCTCGAGCCGGTCGCGGACGCGCTCGACTCCGCCGCCGCCTGAACGGCGCATCGGCCGGCATCGCGTCGAGTCGGCGGATGGCGAGACGCTGCTCGACGTCGAGCTGTATGCGCGGCGCAACGAGGCCGCAGACGGCTCGCTGCTCGCGCATCCGACCTGCCTGCTGACGGTCGCGCGTGCTCCTGTCGCCCGACCATCTCGCACCGTGAAGAAGTAGATCGATAGACAGAAATGATGTTTAATGGGTGAGCGGAATCGGCGTCAGGGGGCGCCGGCGGCGCGCGGAGGCTCCCCATGGCAGACATCGCAGGATTCGTCACCGAGGTCCACCGACTCTTCGGCATGCGCCCGGTCGTCCCGCTCGAGTTCCCGATCGAGATCGGCGACATCGGCACGATCGGCAACGACGGCGTCTGGAGACCGATCTCCACGGTCCGTCACCGCTTCAACGGCTTCCCCGGCCGCGTGCGCCGCACGGCCGACGGACGCGTGTGGGAGGCGTGCTCCGGCGACGACGTCACGTTCAAGCTCTACGAGCGGGGGGAGACGTCGGCGCTGATCCCCGCCCCGGCGCATGCGAAGGCCCGTGCCGAGATCACGTTCCGCTCGCGCGACGCCTTCGTGCTGGCGGCGCGCGGGGTGACGATCCGCACCGCGATCGACATGGATGCGCTGATCGACAAGATCCACCTCGCGTACCACACGCGCCGCGAGCGTCCCGAGGAGGGCCGCTGGTACAAGGACTTCACGTTCGTGTTCGCGGTCGCCGACGCGGAGCGCTTCACCGCGCTGATGCCCGCGCGCGACGCGGCGCGCGTCGCGATCACGCCGAAGGGCGCCTCGAGCCCCCCGGGCACGCCGGACAAGCTCGCCTCCGTCGTCGGCTTCGGCCCCGGCGCGGAGGATCTCGAGCGCACGAATCAGCGCGACGCGCGCGGGCGCTTCTACCGCGCCTACAAGCTGCGGCCGGAGGTGCTCGCACGTTGGCGCGACGAGCCGTGGACGCACTCGCGCGGCGACATCTCGTTCGCGTGGGCGACGCCGTCGTTCGAGGACACGTTCGCAGAGGTCTGACGCTCAGCGGCGCGCGGCGGCGATCGCGCGCCGACTGCGCCGCTCGAGCAGGTGCGCGGCGACCCAGAAGCGCTTGAACGCCGGGTTGCGCGTCTGCCGGTGGTGGTAGCGGTAGTAGATCTGCTGCGCGATCGCGGCGAGGCGGAACAGCCCGAAGACCTCGTAGAAGGCCCACGCGTCGGTGCTGCGGCCGGTTCGCTCGCCGTAGCGCGCGACGATCTCCGCACGCGTCGGCATGCCCGGCAGGTGCGACGGCTGTCTGCGGAACAGCCGGCCGGCCATGCCGTCGTCGGCCTGCACCCAGTACGCGAGCGAGCTGCCGAGGTCCATCAGCGGATCGCCGATCGTCGCCAGCTCCCAGTCGAGCACGGCGCGCACGCGCAGCGGGTCGGCACGATCGAGCACGAGGTTGTCGAGGCGGAAGTCGTTGTGGATCACGCACGCGCCCACGTCGTCCGGCTGCTCCGCCTCCAGCCAGCGCATCACGTGCCCGAACGACGGCACGTTCCACGTCTTCGCGCGGCGGTAGCGCTCCGACCAGCCCGCGACCTGGCGGCGCACATAGCCAGGCCCGCGGCCCAGCTCGGCCAGGCCCGCCGCGGCCGGGTCGACCGCGTGCAGCTCTGCGAGCAGGTCGACGAAGCGCTCGCCGAGCCCGCGCATCAACTGCGGATCGTCGCCGATCTCGGGCGGCATCTGCGCGCGCGGGATCACGCCCTCGACGCGCTCCATCACGTAGAAGTCGCTGCCGAGCAACGTGTGGTCGGTGCACAGCGCGATCATCGCCGGGACGTGCGGGAAGACAGGCCGCAGGGCGGCCTGTATGCGGTGCTCGCGCGCCACGTCGTGCGCGGAGGAGGCCTTCGTGCCGGTTGGCGGGCGGCGCAGGATCAGGTCGCGCTGCGGGTAGCGCAGCAGGTAGGTGAGGTTCGAGGCGCCGCCGGCGAACTGGCGCACCTCCGGCAGGCTCGCGACCGCGTCGCCGAGGCCTGCGACGCCCGTGTCGCGCAGCCACCTGTCGACGGCGCCGACGTCGAAGGCGTCCTCGTCGCGGACCGGACGATCCTCGGTGGGCGTCGTGCTCACTCGCGCGCCTCCGCGGCGACGATCGCGTCGCCCAGCGCGAGCGCCCCGCCGGGTGAGCGCAGCCGCCACGCGAACGGCAGTCCGGCGGCCGCCGCGAGTGCGAGCAGGCCGAACGCGAGCGCGGCATGGTGGACGAGCGCGCCGACCGGCACCGCGAGCGCGATCCCGCCGAGGTTGCCTGCCAGCCACAGCAGCGCAGCGGCTGACGCTCCGGCGCTCCCGGCGCGCCGCTCGGCCAGCTCGAGCAGGACCGGCAGCGCCGGCAGCACGACCGCGCCGATCGCCGCGACGAACACGAACTGCGCGGCGGGCGCCCGCGCCCCCGCGAGCACGGCGCAGCAGACCACGCAGGCGAGCAGCGCCGCTGCGAGCACCGTGCGCTCGGCGCCGTTGCGGGCCGCCGCGGCGGGCAGCCAGGTCGTCGTCGCCACGCCGGCGACGACCGCCGCGGCGAGCATCGCCCCGGCCGTGCCGGCGGAGACGCCGAACGGCTCCAGCAGGCCCTGCAGCCACGTCGTCAACGCGATGAAGACGCCGAAGCCGACGAACGCCAGGACGCAGAGCGCGCGGATGAAGCGGTCGTCCCAGACCGTGCGCAGCTCGTGCAGACCGATCGGTCGCTCGATCGCCGCGGCGCCGGCCGGTCGCGAGCGCAGCGCCATCCACAGCGCCGTGGCCGCGAGCACGGCGACGGCGGCCTCGGTCAGCAGCAGCGCCCGCAGGTCCGTCGCGCTGCCGAGCGCCGGCCCCAGCAGCAGCCCGAGCAGCAGGCCGACGAACGTGCCGCCCAAGCCGAGCGAGATCGCCGCCGGGCGTGCCGCCGGCGCGACGTACTCGCCGGCGAGCTTCGTCACCGCGTTGAGGACGAGCGGCTGGGCGATCGCCACCAGCAGCTGGCCGCCGAGCGCCCAGCCGAAGCTGTCGCCGCCGAGACGCAGCAGCGCGCCGGCGGCCGTCAGCGCCGCGCCCGCACGCAGCATCGGCACGAACCAGCGGTCGAGCGCCATCCCCGCCGGCACCGCGAGCACGACGTAGAGCAGTGGGAAGATCTCCGCGAGCCAGCCGACCGCTCCCTCGCTTACGCCGTAGTGCTCGGCGGTGGCGGTCGTGATCGGCGCGAACGTCAGCCACAGCACCTGCGTGGCAGCGCCGAGCGCGGCATACGCGACGACGACGCCCCAGCGGTTGCGTTCGATCGGGCTCATCCGGCCGCAGCGTAGCCCGCCGGTGGGCGTGCCAGCACCAGGCGTCCGTGCCGGGGGTTGCGTGGACGTTCGTTCTAGATGCCCGACCTGGGCGCGTGAGGAATCGCGAGAACGAGTGTCTCAATAGGGCAGGAAACCCCCACAGGCGCTCGGAAGCGCCACGAGGAGGAACGACCCCATGAGACGAATCCTGTTGCTGGTCGTCGGCGTGCTCGCGCTGGCGCTCGTGGTGCCGGCCGCCGCATCGGCGCACAAGGGCCGTCACCATCGTCATCACCACAAGGCCCATCCTGCGCGCACGAAGCACTTCGGCGCGAAGGCGAACACGTCCGACCCGAGCGTGCCCGACGCCGGCAAGGTCGCATCGTTCACCGGGGGCGTGCTGACGCTGACGCTCGCCGACGGCTCGACCGTCAGCGGCAGAGTCACCGACAGCACCGTGATCAACTGCATCCCGGCTGTCCAGACGCCGGCGCCGACCGCCGCGGCCGCGCACGACGGCGGCTGGGGCGGCGGTCAGGGCGACCACGGTCAGGGTGATCAGGGTGATCAGGGAGACCAGGGCGACCAGGGCGACCACCACGGCCACTGCGGCGGCCAGTCGGCATGCACCGCGTCAGATCTCGTGCCGGGCGCGATCGTGCACGAGGCGGTCCTGAGGCTCGGCGGCGGCGGCGCCGAGTTCAAGCTGGTCGTGCTCGTCAAGCAGCAGGCCACGTCGTAAGGGGAACGGAGGATGGGCGGCGGCCACCACGTGCGCGCCGCCGCCCGCTCCGCCACCATTGGCTCGATGGTGACGCCGCGATGAGCCCAGCCGTCACGGTCCGCCTGCTCGCGACACAGAGCGACGCGCGCCTGGTCGAGCTGGCGCGTCACGGCCACGAGCGCGCGTTCGAGGCGCTCGTGCAGCGCTACCGGCGGCCACTGCTCAGCTGGTGCCGGCGAGCGCTGCTCCCCGACACGCGCGCCGAGGACGCGCTCCAGCAGGCGCTCCTGCAGGCATGGCTCGCGCTCCAGCAGGGCGCGGACGTGCGCGACCCGCGAGCCTGGCTCTACCGCATCGTCCACAACACTGCGCTCAACGTGCGGCGCGGCTCCGGCTACGACTACGCCGAGCTGAGCGAGGCGCTGTCCGGCGCCCGCGCGCCGCAGGAGGACCTCGACAGGCGCATCGCCGTGCGCGAGGCGCTGGCGGGGCTCGCCGCGTTGCCCGAGCAGCAGCGCGAGGCGCTGCTGCGGACGGCGGTCGAGGGAGCCAGCCACGCCGATGCAGCGGCCGAGATGGGCGTCAGCGAGGGTGCCCTGCGCGGCCTCGTCTACCGTGCCCGCGCGACGCTGCGCACGGCCGTGACGGCGATCACGCCGATGCCGCTCGCGACGTGGGCCGCGGGGGCGGCCGGACACGGCGGCGGGGCGGTCGCCGAGCTCGCCGTCGGCGGCGGCTCGGCCGGGCTCGCCGGCCTGCTTGCGAAGGGCGGCGCGGTCGCGGTCACCGCGGGCGTGCTGGCGGCCGGCGTCGGCACGGTCGAGCGGCATCGGCACGCGACCGGCCAGACTGCGCCGCGCGCCGCGCGTGCGGTGCGGTCCGCCGTCGCAGGCGATGCCGCGGGTGCGCCGCAGACCGCCACGCTCGTGGCGGTGGCCGCTCCGGTCGCCCCCGGCGCGGTGGATCCCGGCGCGTCGGTTCCGCACCGGGAACGCCAAGTCGGCGGACATCGCGATCGGCGTCGCACGGCCGCCTTGGCGCCGGCGACGCTGCACGGGGATGCGCCGCCGTCGGAGGTGCCCGCCCGTCCGGGCGACGTCGGCGGCGACCACGGCGGCCCGTCGCGGCACGGCACCGGCCACGGGTCCGGACCCGGAGACGGAGGGTCGGGCGGCAACGAGCGACGCGATCAGCCGGCGCGCAGAGCGTTCGACGGCGGCTCCGGGGACGGCGGTCATGGTGGCTCCGGCGCCGAACGTGGCGATCGGCACAGCGGCGATGTGGGCGGCTCGCGCAGCGGCGGCGACGGTGGCCCGCCCAGCGGCGGCGATACGGGCGGCTCGCCCAGCCGCGGCGATACGGGCGGCTCGCGCAGCGGCAGCGACGGTGGCGGCGAGGCCGGCCACGGCGCGGGCTCCCAGGGCGGCGGCGCCGGCGGGGGCGGCTGAGACGATGGCGGGGCCCACCGCCGCACGACCCTGCGCGTCGACGCCGCCCCTACAGCAGCGGCTCGGCCTCGCCCCGCTGACGGCGCAGCTCGCGCCGCGCGATCGACAGCTTGTGCACCTCGTCCGGCCCGTCCGCGAGTCGCAGCGTGCGCATGTGGGCGTACATGAAGGCGAGCGGGAAGTCGTCGGAGACCCCCGCGCCGCCGTGCACCTGGATCGCGCGGTCGATGATCTTCAGCGCGACGTTCGGCGCCGCGACCTTGATCGCCGCGACCTCGATGCGCGCGTTCTTGCCGCCGACCTTGTCCACGAGCCACGCCGTCTTCAGCACGAGCAGCCGCAGCATCTCCAGCTCGATGCGCGCCTCCGCGATCCAATCGCGGATGTTCGAGCGCGTCGAAACCGGCTTGCCGAACGTCTCGCGCTCGTCGGCGCGCTTGCACATCAGCTCGAGCGCCCGCTCGGCTGCTCCCACCGCGCGCATGCAGTGGTGGATGCGCCCGGGGCCGAGCCGTGCCTGCGCGATCAGGAACCCGGCGCCCGGTCCCGCGATCAGGTTCGCCTGCGGCACGCGCACGTCGGTGAAGCGCAGCTCGCCGTGGCCCTCGGGGTCCATGTAGCCGAACACGGGAAGGCTGCGCACGATCTCCAGCCCCGGCGTGCCGAGCGGCACGAGCACCATCGACTGCTGCGCATAGACGGGCGCCTCCAGCTCGGTCTTGCCCATCACGATCAGGATTCTGCATCTCGGGTGCATGACGCCGGTCGTCCACCACTTGCGCCCGTTGAGCACGAAGTCGTCGCCGTCGCGCTCCATCCGCAGCGAGATGTTCGTCGCGTCGGAGGAGGCGACGTCGGGCTCGGTCATCGCGAAGCCGGAGCGGATCTCGCCGTCGAGCAGCGGGCGCAGCCAGCGCTCCTTCTGCTCGTCGTTGCCGAACTGGTGCAGCACCTCCATGTTGCCGGTGTCCGGCGCCGAGCAGTTGCACGCCTCCGAGCCGATGAACGTGCGGCCGAGCAGCTCGGCGAGCGGCGCGTACTCGAGGTTCGTGAGCCCCGCGGACTCGGTCCCGCCCTCCCCCGGCAGGAACAGGTTCCAGAGGCCGCGGCGGCGCGCCTCCTCCTTCAGCTCCTCCATGATCGGCGGGTGGACGTGCGGCGTGCCGGCGGCGCGCACCTGCTCGACGTAGACCTGCTCGGCAGGGTGGACGCGCTCGTCGAGGAACGCTTGCAGTCGCTCGCGGAAGTCCTTCGCGCGGTCGCTCAGCTCGAAGTCCATCAGGCTCGCTCCTCTTCCGATGACACGGCCGCACGCGGCCCGGGGATGTTGCGGAACGCGAACGGCGCCGGCTCGCGGCCCGGCTGGACGAACCAGCACTCGCCCGCGACGTCGAGCGCAAGCACGCGCACGACCGTCTCGGCGACGACCTCCGCAGGGATCAGCGGCACGCCGGCGGCCTCAAGGTCGGCAGCGAACGGGTCCGTCATCGCCGACTTCGCGAAGCCGGGGCAGACGGCGTTGACGCGGATCCCCTCGGGTGCGAACGCGGGGCCGAGCGAGCGCACCAACCCGACGACGGCATGCTTGTTCGTCGCGTAGAGCGGGTCGATCGGGACGCCCGTCAGGCCGGCGAGCGAGGCGGTCGCGACGATCGCGCCGCGGTTCGGGCCGTCGTTCGCGCGCAGGGCCGACAAGGCCGCGTGCGCGCCGAAGACGACGCCGTCGAGGTTCACGCCCATCGCGCGGCGGTAGCTGGTGAGGTCGAAGTCCTCCCCGACGCCGCAGCCGGTCGTCACGCCGGCGTTGAGGTGGACAAGGTCGAGCCGGCCGCAGCGCTCGCGCACGAACGCGACCATCGCGCGATTCGCGTCGAGGTCGGACGTGTCGGTGGCGACGAAGTGCCCGCCGATCTGCTCGGCGACCTGCTCGCCGCGCTCGGCGTCGACGTCGGCGACGACCACCTCGGCACCGGCCGCCGCGAGCGCCAGTGCGGTCGCCCGGCCGAGGCCGCTCGCCCCGCCGGTGACGAGCGCGATGCGATCGCGCAGGGGAGAGAGGTCGACGGGAAGGCTGAAGGTGCTGGCCACGGCGCGTACAGTCTGATCGTGGCGAGACGTCGATGCGCCGGAACCGGCACCGTCGATGTGCCAGTCCGGACCTCGCGCGGTGACACGTCCGGACGGGGCGGCTACGCTGGGTGGTCAGCAGACGGACCGGATCCGGCCATCGCCCGATGGCCGGACCTCGATTCGCTCAATAGGCTCGCCTCGGCTGCCGACGAGAGCCGCAGAGGCTGCCACCGAACGCACATGGACGCCCACGACCAGTCCGCCGCCCCGCGCTTGCGCCATCTGGCGCACGGCCGTGTCCTCGCTCTGCTGACGGTCCTCGCGCTGCTCGCGCTGCTGCCGGCGAGCGCGCTCGCCGACCGCGGTGGACGGCACACCGGACACGCGGGCGACTCGATCGCGCCGACGCCGGCGCACGGCTCCTCGCTCGCCAACGCGACGTCGAGCGACCCGGCCCCGCCGGTTGATCCGGCGCCGCCTGCTCAACCGACGCCGCCTGCTCAGCCGGCCCCGCCCGCTCAGCCGGCCCCGCCCGCTCAGCCGGCGCCGCCTGCTCAACCGGCGCCGCCTGCTCCCCCGGCACCGGCCGACCCGGCCCCGCCCGCTCAGCCGGCCCCGCCGGCCGATCCGGCCCCGCCCGCCGAACCGGCGCCTCCGGCGGATCCGGCCCCGAGAGACAGCAGACCGCCCGCGACGAAGCCCCAACCGCCGGACGCGCGTCCAGATCCGTCCGCAGCCCCCGGTCCGGCACCTGCACCTGTACCTGCGCCTGCGCCAGCACCCGCGGCTGCGACTGCACCGGCAGTCGACCTGACGCCCGCGACGGCGGCCGCTGCGCCCATCGCCGCGCCGGTCCCGACCGCTCCCGCCGACCAGGGCACCGCCCATCCGGCGAAGGCCGTCAGCGAGGCGCTCGCGGGATTCGGGATCGTGACCGTGGAGACGCCCATCGCCGCAGCGGGCGACGACGCCACCGTGACCGTCGCGGCGACGGCGGCGCAGGCCTGCTCTCCGGCCGTCCCGGTGGGCGTCGCCGCGCCGCCGGCCGCGGTTTCCGCCCTCGCAGAGCGCCAAGCCGTACACGTGAACCGCACTGCCGACGACCCGCCCCAGATCCGCGGTCCGCCGGCGCCGCTCGAGACGCCGACCTCGCCGTGCGCCACTGCCGGTGGCGGGAGCGCGTCCCCGGGCGGCGCGAGCGGCGATCGCGACTGCGCGATCCACGGCGACGCGATCGCCTTCGAGCTCGCCGACAGCCACGTCGTCTTCGCTCCCCACGGCAGCGACCACGTCACGCCGGCGCCGGCGAACGCCGCTGCCCGCGCTCCTCCCATCGCCTGAAGCACCGCAACGAGCCGTCCCACCGGCGCGGCTCCCGTGAGTGTCTCAGGACCGATACAGGAGGGAATCGATGGTCGCCACGAACGACCGCATCCACCGCATCACCACCGCCCGGCGCGATCGCATCACGCGCTCCTCGCGCGTGCGGCTGCTCGCGCGTCAGGTCGCGGCGGGCGAGTACCACGTCGACGCCGACGAGCTCGCTGACGCGATCGTCCGCCGCGCCCTCTTCCACCGCGCAGTGCGGGAGGAGCTGATCGCCGAGCGCGCCGCGCGCAACGACGCATGAAGCGCGCAGCGACGGGCGACCGCATGACGGCGGCTCAGGCCGCCGTCGCCGCGGCGGCCGGCGGCATCGCGCGCCGCAGACCGGCACGCGCAAGCGCGACGCCCAGCGCCACGCCGGCGGCCGTCACGGCGAGGATCGCCGGATCCGGCGTGCTCAGCGCGAAGAAGCGACGCGTGAGGGGCAGTACGAGCATCGCGACGTAGCCGGCCCCCAGCAGCAGGCACAGCGCGCCGACGAGCCGTCGCCGCTGCGGTGGGTCGCTCTCCAGCAGCGAGACCAGGTAGAGCCCGACCCCGACGAGCACGGACGTCGCGACCGTGCGCGCGTCGATCGTCGAGAAGCCGAGCAGCTCGAGCGCGACCAGGTACGACGCGATGACGCCGGCGGCGACGGCAAGCCCGCCCGGGATCGCGAAGCGCGCCACCTCGCGCAGGAAGCCTGCCGGCTCCCAGCGCCCCGCGCTCGGCGCGAGCGCGAGCAGGAACGCCGGAATGCCGATCGCGAACGACGACGCGAGGCTCAAGTGCCGCGGCAGGAACGGATAGGCGACGGACGAGACGCCGAGCGTCACGACGAGCACCGCTGCGAACACGGACTTGCTGACGAACAGCTTCGCGACGCGCTGGACGTTGCGCAGGATCTGTCGCCCCTCGGCGACGAGCTGCGGGACGACCGCGAAGTCGCCCTCGACCAGCACGAGGTCCGCCACGGCCCGCGCCATCTGCGTGCCGCTGCCCTGCGCGATTCCCAGCCGCGCGGCCTTGAGCGCCGGGACGTCGTTGACGCCGTCGCCGACCATCGCGACGTAGCGGCCCTGCGCGGCGAGCGCGCGCACGAGGCGTCGCTTGCCCTCGGGCGAGACGCGCCCGACGACGGTCGCCCGCGCCGCGAGCGCCTGCAGCTCTTCGTCGTCCTCCGGCAGCGCGCGCCCGTCGAGCGCGACGACCTTGTCGTCGAGCGCGAGGTCGCGTGCGATTGCCGCCACGGTCGCCGGCGCGTCACCGGAGAAGACCTTCACGTCGACTCCCTGGGCGCGCAGGAAGGCGAGCGTCTCATGCGCGTTCGGTCGCAGGCGCTCGGCGAGCAGCGCGAGCCCGAGCGGGCGCAGGCCCGTCGGCGCAGCCGCCTCCGGGCTGCGGTCGACGATCGGCTCGGCCGTCGCGCAGAGCGCGATCGTGCGGCGGCCGGCCTCCATCTCGGTGGTCGCCCGTGCCGCAAGCTCCGCGCCGAGCGGGAGCACCTCGGGGGCGCCGAGCACGAACGTCGTGCCGTCGAGCCGCACGGCTCCCCACCGGCGCCGCGACGAGAACGGGACGCGCTCGGCGGTCGTCGTCGCCGCATCGCCGTTCGCGCCGCCATCGCCGGCGGCCGCGAGCGCATCGAGCGTCTCGTCGCCGCGCTCCCAGCAGGCCGCGTAGTGCGCAAGCTGCGCGCGCAGCTCCGCTTGGTCCGTGCCGGCGGCCGGCACGATGTCCGCCAGGCGCAGGCTGCGCTCGGTGAGCGTGCCGGTCTTGTCGCAGCAGAGCACGTCGACCGACGCGAGCGACTCGACCGCGTTGAGCTGCTGTGCGAGCACGCCGCGCCGCGCCATCC
This sequence comes from Conexibacter sp., assembly GCA_035654055.1. Taxonomy (GTDB): domain Bacteria; phylum Actinomycetota; class Thermoleophilia; order Solirubrobacterales; family Solirubrobacteraceae; genus Conexibacter. The sequence goes on along the minus strand of DASRXW010000040.1, from coordinate 86,364 downwards.
GCAGCGCGGCTACCGCCATCGTCAGCCCGCTCAGCAGCAGCAGCCCCTCCGGCACGAGCGCGAGCACGCCGGCGACCGCCGTCGAGACGGCCTCGTGCGTCGGCTTGTGGCGCACGCTCAAGACCGTCACGAGCAGGATCCCGAGCGGCACCATCACGGCGACGAGCACGAGCAGCAGGCGGTTGAGCGCGCGCTCGAGCGGCGAGCGAGGGTGGCGGAAGGCGCGTGCCTCGCCGGCGATGCGCTCGGCGTAGCTGGCGGCGCCGACCGCCTCGACGACGTATGCGCCCGCACCCTCCGCGACGAACGAGCCGGAGCGCAGCCGCTCGCCGACGCCTCGCACGACGGGCGCCGACTCGCCAGACAGGATCGACTCGTCGAGCTCCAAGCCCTCCGACGCCGCCACGACGCCGTCGGCGACGACCTGGTCGCCCGCCTCCGCGCGCACGAGATCGTCCGGGACGACCTCGTCGACGTGCAGTCGGAGTGCGGTTCCGTCGCGCACGACCGTCGCCGTCGGCGCGACGAGCGCCGCGAGCCGGTCGAGCGCGCGCTTCGCCCGCACCTCCTGCCCGATCCCGATCGCCGTGTTCGCGACGAGGATCCCGAGGAACAGCGCGTCGCGCCAATCGGCGAAGGCGAGCGTGACGACTCCCGCCGCCGCGAGGATCGCGTTGAAGACGGTGAAGACGTTCGCGACGACGATCGAGCGGTAGGAGCGGCTCGACGCGACCGCACGCGGCGGCGGCCGCTCCGCGAGGCGCCGGCGCGCCTCCCGCTCGCTCAGGCCGGCAGCCGGCGTGCTGCTAGCCGCGGCCGGCGTCGCGCGCCGCCTGTTCTGCCGCCACGAGCTGCTGCTCGACGAGCGCGAGCCCGGCGTCCCAGAAGCCGGGGTCGGCGAGGTCGATCCCGACGATCCGCCCGAGCGCCTCGGGCGCCATCGAGCCGCCGGCCGACAGCAGCCGCAGGTAGTCGGGCACGAAGCCCGCGCCCTCCTCCTGGTAGCGCTGGTAGACCGACAGCGCGAGCAGCTGTCCGTACGCGTACGCGTACACGTAGCCGGGCGTGTTGACGAAGTGGGGGATGTAGGACCACCACGAGCGGTAGCCCTCGGTCACCTCGACGGCATCGCCGAACAGCTCCTCCTGCGTCTCGCGCCACAGGACCGAGAAGCGCTCGACCGACAGCTCGCCCTCCTCGCGCCGGACGGTGTGGACGCGCTGCTCGAAGTGGTGCATCGCGGTCTGGCGGAAGACGGTCGCGATCGCCCCCTCGATCGCCTCCGCGAGCAGCGCGAGGCGCGACTCGGGCGAGCTCGCCGCCTCCAGCAGGCGGCCGAACACGAGCGCCTCGCCGAACACCGAGGCCGTCTCGGCGAGCGTCAGCGGCGTCCCCTGGTGGAAGACGCCCTGCGGCGCGGCGAGCGCCGCGTGCACGCCGTGGCCGAGCTCGTGCGCGAGCGTCAGCACGTCGCGGCGGCGCGACGTGTAGTTGAGCAGCACGTATGGGTGGGCCGAGGGGACCGTGTAGGAGCAGAACGCGCCGCCGCGCTTGCCGGGGCGCACCGGCGCGTCGATCCAGCGCTCGTCGAAGAAGCGCTGCGCCACAGCGCCCAGCTCGGGCGAGAAGCTGCCGTAGGCGTCGAGGACGAGCGCGCGCGCGTCCGACCAGGCGAAGCGCTCGTCCGCGGTCGCGACGGTTGCGGCGCGGTCGTAGTCGGCGAGCCGCTCGACGCCGAGGAGCCTGGCCTTGAGGCGGTACCAGCGCTGCGGCACGTCGTAGCGGGCGCGCACGGCACTCACGAGCGCCTCGACCGACGCGTCGCTCGCCTCGTTGGCGAGGTTGCGCGACGCGAGCCAGTGCGGATAGCCGCGCAGGCGGTCGTCGACCGCCTTGTCGTACAGCAGCGTGTTGTAGATCGAGGCGCGCGTGCGCAGGCCGGGCGCGAGCGCCTCGGTGACCGCATCGGCCGCCGCGCGGCGCTGCTCGCGGTCGGGGCCGGACAGCCGCGCGAGCGCTTGCTCGAGCGACACCGTCGCGCTCGCCCCGGCCTCGTCGGGCAGCGCAACCTCGAGCGACGACATCAGCTCGGCATGCAGGCGTGTCCACGCGCTGCGCGCGCTGATCGCCTTCTCGCTGAGGATCCGCTCCTCCGGCTCGCTCAGCAGGTATGGGCGGTAGCGGCGCTCGCTGCGCAGATGGTGGGCGCAGAAGGCGAGCGCAGGATCGGCGAGCAGCGCCTCGACCTGCGCGTCGTCGAGTGCAGCCCACTCCAGCTCGAAGAACAGCAGCCGGGTCTGGATTTCCGTGCCGCGCTCCTGCACGTGCTGGAGCAGCGCGCCGTGCTCCGGCGCCGTCGTGTCGACGGCGAAGCGCAGCGAGGCGTAGGAGCCGGCGCGGCCGACGAGCTCGTGCAGCGCGGCAAGCTCCTCCATCGCGGCGCGCAGGCCGTCCGCGTCGAGCTCCGCGACCCGTCCCGCATGCGCGCCGGCGAACGCCTCGGCGCGCGCGCTCGCCTCGTCCAGCAGCGCGCGCACGCCAGCCTCGCCCTCGCCGTGTGCGAGCGGCTCGAGGTCCCACGCGACGCCCGCGACCTCGGCGTCGTCGGGCTCCCGGAGGGTGGCGGGGGTGCTGGCCATCGAGCCCGAGAGCTTAGAAGGTGGGCCCGCTCGCAGCGCATTCGACAGGCGGATCTGCTTTCCTGCAGGGAAGACAGACCGATACTGCCGAGTCTCCGCCGTCCTCGACGACGGAGAGCGGGGGACCCACTCGGATCGCACACGTTGCGGTCCACGGGGCGAATCACTGCCGGCACTCCGTTCGCGGAGCGCTCTGGCGGCGTAGCGCGATCTTTCCGCGCGAGCCCGACAGCTCACCCCGTAGGCGCACGAAAGAGCCAACGGAGGTCCCATGTCCACCCGTCTCGCCCTCGTTCCCGCGCTCGTGCTCGCATGCGTGCTCGCCGCACCCGCCAATGCTGACGCCGGGGTGCTCAAGCGCGGCAGCCGCGGCCCGGTCGTCGTCCAGTTGCAGGAAAAGCTCGGCGTTCCGGCAGATGGCGTGTTCGGCCCGCAGACGGGCCACGCGGTGCGGCGCTTCCAGGCGCAGAAGGGCCTCACGGTCGACGGCGTGGTCGGCTCGCAGACGGCGCAGGCGCTCGGCATCGACCTTGCGGAGGTGCATACCGCGAGTGGCCGCAGTCGCTCCGTCAGCGTCCCGCCGGTGCTCGACCAGATCGCGCAGTGCGAGTCGGGCGGGAACCCGCACGCGATCTCGTCGGACGGCACGTATCGCGGCAAGTACCAGTTCGACCGCCAGACGTGGCACGCGATGGGCGGCCACGGCGATCCGGCCCACGCCTCCGAGTCCGAGCAGGATCGTCGTGCGCTCGCGCTCTATCGCGCGCGCGGCACCTCGCCCTGGCCGGCCTGCGGCGCCTGACCGCAGTTCGTCTCCAGCCGCTGTGCCCTGCGGGGGCTACGTCGGCGTCGCATGCCGGGCGGCGCCGGCCTCGGCGGCTTCGCCCGGTGGCTCGCCGCGCAGGATCCAGGCACCGTCCTCGCGACGCTCGATCAGGCCGCGGCGCGAGAGGTCGGACAACGCGGTCGTCACGGACGGCCGCTGCGCGCCGACGAGTCGTCCCAGCACCTGGTGCGTCAGCGGCAGCTCGAGCACGACGCCGTCGGGCCCGACGCGGCCCCAGCGATCGGCGAGGCCCCAGAACAACAGCTCGAGCCGCGCGTCGACGCGCGTCAGGTGGCTCGTCGCCTGATTCGTCGCGAGCTCGAACGAGCGGCGCACAGCACGCGCGACGACGGCGCTCACGAGCTCGGGCCAGCGACCGATGACGGCGGTGATGCGACGGTCGAGCACGGCGAGGCGGACCGGTTGGAGCGCCGTCCAGGTGACGACCGGCTTGATCGTCAGGACGTCGCGCTCCCAGTCCCAGGGACGCAGCAGGTCGCCGCGACCGATCAGCTCCGTGCACGTGGCCTGCGCGATTGCCACGTCGCGCATCAGCAGGCCGTCGAGTACGAGCAGGCCGAGGCTGCCGCCGCCGCCGTCGGCGGGGAAGCCGGGCTCCCACGTGCCCGGGGCGACGATCTCGACCGCGGCGATCGCGTGCCGCGTGGCGAGCTGGACGCTCGTCGGGTCGAGCCCGGCCGCGAGCTCTGGGTCCTCCTCGAGGACGCGTACGAAGGCGTTTCCCGCTGCCATGAGATACAGCGTATTGGTGTAAGGCTTCGTGCGCTAGATCGAACCTGCTCGAACAGCCCTCTGGACGCGAGAACGAAAATCAGGTCAGCAGGCGAACGTCTCCCGTCGTTCGAGCGCCGGCGTCGCGTCAGTCGCGCGTGAGCAGCCGCACGCGCAGACGCTCGTTTGACGTGCCGATCGGCTCGACGGCCAGCTCGTCGGTGAGGCGCTCGAGCAGCGATCCGAGCCCCGGCAGCTCGGTGTCTTCGACGAGCCGCTGCGCACCGCCGACTGCGAGTGGGCCGACGAGCAGGTCGAAGCCGCCCTCGTGCTCCTCGATCGCGACGCTCAGGGTGCCGCCGGGCGCGTGGGCAGCCGCGGCCCCGGCGATCGCGTCGCTGACGATCTGCGCGTCGGACAGGCGGTCGATCGAGAAGTCCGCGCGCGCCGCGACGAGCGAAACCACACGCCCGAGCACCGGCGAGGTGCGCTCCGGCGGGCACAAGCGCAGCACGATCCCGTCGAGTGTGGGGGCGGGCTCCGCGGACGGCTGGACCGCGAGCGGCGGTGCGCTGCCGCCGTCGAGCGCGAAGGCGATCCGCACCTCGGTGCCGTGCCGCCCGCCGAAGAGCCCGAGCTCGTCGGACAGCGAGGCGATCAGCGCGAGCCCGAAGCCGAGCGGCGCGCCCTCGTCGCGTCCGGGCAGGGGATGGAGGCCGCCGCCGCGATCGCGCACGCTCAGCACGAGCCGGTCGTGCTCGACGGTCATCGTCACCTCGAGCGGACCGGGCGTCTCGCCGTACGCGTGGACGACGACGTTCGTGCACGCCTCCGTGAGCGCGATCTTCATGTCGGCCGCACGCGCCGGGTCGACGCCGAGCTCGTCCGTCAGGCCGGCGAGCGCCTGACGCACGAGCGACACGTTCGCCGGGAGTGCCGGCAGCAGCAGCCGCACCTCGGGCTGCGCGGCATCGGGCTCGCCCATGGGTCCGGGCGCGCCGCCTGAAGACTGGGTGCCCACGCCGTCGCTCACGTCATCACCCGTATGAGCGCTCGCGACCGTTGCCAAACGTGCAGTCTCGGCGATGGTCGGGGCGCGTGCGCGTGCGGTCGGAGGCGGTCGGCATCCCGGTCATTCTCCTAGGATCGTGCGCGTGGAGCTGCACGGTCCGACACTGATCCTCCGCTACGCGATGCCGGAGGACGCGCACGCCCTGTTCGAGCTGGCCTCCGATCGCGACGTCACGCGCTTCTTCTCGTGGGGTCCCTACGTGCGCATCGACGAGCCGATCGCCTACATCGCGGGGCTGGCCGCCCGCCGCGAGCGCGGCGAGCAGCTCGACCTGCTCGTGGTCCACCGCAGTGACGGTCCGATCGGCGTCGTCGGCCTCGCCGAGCTCTCGCGCCGCGACCGCCGCGCCGTCGTCGGCACGTGGCTGGGGCGACGCTGGTGGGGGAGTGGGGCGAACTTCGAGACGAAGGCCTTGGTCGCCCACTTCGCATTCGCCCATCTCGGGCTCGAGCGGCTGGGGGCGTACGCCGATGTCGAGAACGTCCGCTCGCAGGCGGCGCTGGAGCGGATCGGCTTCGTGCGCGAGGGGATGCTGCGGCGCTGGCATCGCCACGGCGCCGCGGCGCACGACGTCCACGTCTTCGGCCTGCTGCGCGAGGAGTGGGCCGCGTCCGAGCTCGCGGCGGTCCCCGTCGCACTGCACGGGGAGCCGCCGGAGTCGTTCGTCGTGGGCGACGCCGATCAGATCGCCGGTGGTGGCGAGACGGGCGGCGCCAGGGGCGCCCCCGGTGCCTCCTCGTCCGGCGAGAACGGCGGGTAGGTCTCGGTCACCAGCAGCTGGTACGCCGATGCGCGCGCCTCGTACGCCAGCGTGAAGCGCATGACGTCGAAGATGCCGCGCGGCAGCTTGCCCGTGATGACGATCACCAGCCACGCGAGGATGCTGATCGCGCGCGAGACGATCTGCACGAAGTACAGGACGATCGCGATCGGGATCACGAGGATGATGCGGAGCAGCGTCTTCACGCGGCTGTACGCCTCGAGTGGCGCCGCGATCTGGAGCCGCACGGGGTACTCCGGGTTCTCCTCGCCGCCGAACGGCGGGAACGCGTCGGTCATCAGCAGCGCGAAGCCGTTCATCCGCGTCGCGAAGCGCAGCGCCATGCTGACGCCCTTGTAGAGGCCCTCCGGGTAGCGCCCCGTGAGGACGATCGCGAACCAGGCGATCACGACGCACACGAGCGCGACGAGCCCCCAGAAGATCGAGACGATGAACCACGGGATCGCAAGGATCAGACGGAAGAACGTCGACAGCCGGCTGCGCTGCTCGACATAGTCGGCCTCATAGGCCACGGGGTACATGCCTGAGCACCTCCTGGGGTGCGGTTCGGGGATTGCGGGGCCTATCGAACCAGGCTCGGCGGCGGAACCTCGTGAAGATCCGCACATGTTGGACCCGCGGATGCCTTCCCGGCAGCTGTCAGCTGCGGCGCTGCTCCCAGCTGAAGCCGCGGATCGCGAGCGTGATGCCGAGCACGGTCCACAGCGCCAGCACGCCGATCGCCGACAGCTCGTCGCCGATCCCGGCGCCGGTCACCATCGCGGCCGACAGCCCGTCGATCAGGTGCGCGAGCGGCAGCGCTTCGGCGATCCCCCTCAGGAACGCCGGGTCGTGCGCGGCGTCGATCGAGATGAAGACGACCGGCAGGAAGATGATGTTCACGTAGACGGTCGCGGCCTCGAAGCTCGGGATCGCATGCGCGAGCGCGACGCCGAGCGAGGCGAAGCAGAGCACGCCGAGGACGACGAACAGCACCAGCTCGCCGACGTCTCGCGGCCAGTCGATCCCGTAGAAGGCCTTGCCGGCGAGCGTGATCAGCACGATCTGCACCGCGGTGTTCATGACCGCGTTTCCGGCGATGCCCAGCAGATAGGCGCCGGACGGCAGGGGCGTGCCGCGGATGCGCTTGAGGATCCCCTGCTCGCGCAGGAACACCGTGTTGTAGGCGAGCGCGCTGAACGTCGTCGCGAGCACCGCCATGCCGGCGATCCCCGGGACGATCACGTCGCGGTCGCTCTGCTTCGTCAGCACCGCCGAGAGCAGCACGAGGAACAGCAGCGGCAGCAGGAAGTTGAAGAAGGCCGCGCTCGGGTTGCGCCAGAACATCCTGCGCTCGAGCCGGTACTGGCGCCACGTCAAGGCCGCGAAGCCGTGCGAATCAGGCATCGGCGGTCAGCTCCAGGTAGACGTCCTCGAGCGTGGGGCGGGTCACGCTCAGGCTCTCGAGCCGCTCGCCGCGCTCGAGCGCGGCCGCGGTCAGCTCGTGCAGCAGCGTCGTGGGATCGTCCGTCTCGCGCTGGTTGAGCAGCCCGCTGCCATTGCGCCAGGCGACGCGATAGCGCGTCGCGCCGTCGCCCGCGCCGAGCTCGCCCGGCGCCCCCTCCACGAGGATCCGTCCGTCCTTGACGATCGCGACGCGGTCGGCGAGCGCCTGCGCCTCGTCGAGGTAGTGGGTCGTCAGGAGGATGGTCTTGCCGAGCGCCTTGAGCGAGCGGATCGTGTCCCACGCGCCGCGCCGAGCTGCCGGGTCGAAGCCGGTCGTCGGCTCGTCGAGGAAGATCAGCTCGGGGTCGCCGATCAGCGCCAGCGCCAGGTCGAGCCGGCGCAGCTGGCCGCCCGAGAGCGTGCGCGTGCGGGCGTCCTCCTTGCCACGCAGCCCGACGACCTCGATCACCTCCTCGACGTCACGTGGATGGGGGTAGAGGCCGGCGAAGTGCCGGAGCACCTCGCGCACGGTCAGGTGCCGGTAGATGCCGGTGCTCTGGAGCACGATGCCGACGCGCTCGCGCAGCTCGCGCGCGCGCAATTGCGGGTCGCGGCCGAGCACCGTCACGTCGCCGTCGCTGCGCTCGCGGTAGCCCTCGAGGATCTCGACGGTCGTCGTCTTGCCGGCGCCGTTCGGGCCGAGCAGGCCGAACACCTCGCCGCGGCGCACGCAGAAGTCGATCCCGCGGACCGCCTCCAGATCGCCGTAGCGCTTGCGCAGGCCGCGGACATCGATCGCCAACTCGTCGCTCACGAGGCCCCATGATGCCTCAAAGCGGTCATCCGACCGTCGCTCATCCCGGCACGGACGCGCCGGGTCGGGCCGCCCATCGGCTCGCGATGCGGTCGGCCGCCGGCTACGCTCGCTCGACGGTGCGCTGCGCCTGCGTCGACATCGGCTCGAACACGACGCGTCTGCTGGTGGCGGACGTCGCTCGGGCCGCCGGCGGCGGGATGTCGCTTGCACCGGTGGTCGAGCGGCGCGCGTTCACGCAGCTCGGTCGTGCATGCGGACCGGGCGGCCAGCTGCCGGCGGCGACGATCGACGCGCTGGCGGGCGTCGTCGCCGCACAGGCACAGGAGGCGCGCGCGCTCGGGGCCGAGGCGCTGCGTGTCGTCGCGACCGCTGCGCTGCGGCGCAGCGCCGACGGCCTTGCGACCTGCCATGCGCTGGCGGCGGCGGCCGGGGCGCCCGTCGAGCTGCTCGGCGAGCACGACGAGGCGCGCCTCGCGTTCGCCGGAGCCACCAGCGAGCTCGCGGTCGCAGGCTCGGTCGCCGTCGTCGACGTCGGCGGCGGCTCGGCGCAGCTCGTCACCGGCACGTGCGCTGCGGGCGCGGCGTGGTCGGCCTCGCTGCCGCTCGGCTCCGGCGACCTCGCGGCCGCCCACCTGCTCAGCGACCCGCCCGGCGCCGACGAGCTCGCCGCGCTGCGCGCGGTCGTGGCGGAGACGCTGGCCGGGATCGCCCTCCCGCCGGTCGAGCGCGCGCTCGCGGTCGGCGGCAGCGCGACGTCGTTGCGGCGGCTGGCTGGACCGCGGCTCGATGTCACGACACTCGAGCGCGCGCTCGCGGCGGTCGTCGCGGCACCGGCGGCGGTCGTCGCCGAGCAGGCGCGGATCGCGCCCGAGCGCGTGCGACTGCTGCCCGCCGGGATCGTCGTGCTGGTGGCTGTGGCGGAGCGCGCCGGCCCGCTCGAGATCGCGCGCGGCGGGTTGCGCGAGGGCGTCCTGCGCGAGCTCGCATCGGCGTGACGCGCCGCCTGCTCGGCTGCGATCACGGCGTACCCGCACAGCCCGCGCACGCCGCTGCGGAGGCTTCGTGCCAATCGTCGCCCGACGGCTTCGATCGGTCGCCCTGGCGCGCCATCCTGGATCGATGGAGCGCTGGGACGACGCGCGGGGGCAGGCGACGAGCGAGTACGTGGCGCTCGTCGCGCTCGTCGCCGTCGTGCTGGCGCTCGCCGCCGGGCTCACCTCCGGGGGCGTCGGCGGCCAGGTGCTCGCGGGGCTCCAGCGTGGGCTCTGTCGCGTCTCCGGCACCGCCTGCCCGCCACCACCGCCGTCGCTCCCCGACCTCGCGCCGTGCCCGGTCGAGCGTACGACGAGCAGCGAGTCGCTCGACGGCGCGTTCGAGCTCGTCAAGCTCGGCAGAAGCGGCACGCTGATCGCGGTTCGCGGCTCCGACGGCCGCGTCAGCGTGACGCTCGCCGACGGCACGACGGCGGGAGGCGAGGTGGGCCTCGGCTTCAAGCTGGGGACCGGCGGTCGCCATGGCGTGGAGGCGAGAGCCGGCGTCACGGCGTCGATCGTGTCGGGGCGCTCGTGGACGCTGGCGAACGCCTCCGCGGCGCGCGCGTTCGTCGACCGCCACGGGGCGAAGGCGACGATCGGCGGCAAGGCGGTCGACCTCGTTCGCAGCGGCTGCTCGATCCTCTGCGACGCGATCGGCTGGCACCCGCATGCCGAGTTGCCGCCGCCCGACGAGCTGTACATGGGGCAGGGCGCGGCGGCGAAGCTGGAGGCGCCGCTCGGCCTGGCGACGCTTCGAGCGTCCGGCAGCGGACTGCTCGGCGCGCGCCTGCGCCGCGACGGCAGCAGCACCTGGTTCCTCCAGCTCGACACGGCGGTGGGCGCGGACGTCGAGCTCACGCCGGAGCTGTGGGCGCCGAGCTTGCAGCACCAGGCTGTCGTGTCGTACACGCTCGACGCACAGCGCCGACCCGTCGAGCTGGTCGTCCACACGGTCGCGCGGGGCGCTCTCGGCGGCATGCTGCGCGGTGCGCGGGGCGGCCGACGGGCGGGTGCGGGCGCCGGAGGCGCGCTCGTGACGGAGGTCGACGCGACCCTCGACCTGCACGACCCGCAGAACCGCGCGGCCGCCGCCGCGTTCGTCGCCGCCCTGAGAGATCCGCTCGGGCTCGCGCGTCTGAAGCGCAATGCCGCAGCCGTGCGCGAGCAGATCGCCCGCACCGGCGCGGTCGACCGTCGCACCTACGCGCTGTCGTCGACCGCCTTCGAGCTGGGCGCCACGGTCGCGCTCGGCACGCAGCTCGGCGGCGCCTTCGTACGCACGACCGAGGGCATGCGCCTGCTGACTGCCGAGACCCGTCTCCCCGGCCTCCCGTTCCTGCCCCGCGACGACTGCCGCATCGCCTGAGACGCGCCGCCGCGTCTTGCCGGCCGCCGTCCTCGTGGCGCTCGCCCCGAGCTCATCGACTCCACGGCCGCGCCGCCCCGCGGTCTGGCACCGCGGCCGTCTCCGACCGAACGCCGCTCGCGGCGTTAGCCTGGCGCGGAGATGCAGGTCGCCGGGGACATCGCGTGAGTGCCGACTCGCCTCAGGGCGGGCCGCCGGAGGGTGGCGCCTCGCAGGTCGACCCGTCGGATCGTTCGCCGCGCGAGGCGATCGGGGATGTGCGCATTCGCGTCCCGACGCGCGGCAACCGCAAGCTCGAGCGGCTGCTGACCGCCGTCAACGCCGACGACCAGGTGAAGGCGTGGTGGCACGTGTCGGCCGTCAACGCGACGCGCCGACTCGGCATGTCCGACCACTCGTGGATCCACATCCAGATCGTGCTGAACGTCGCGCTGCGCCTGTCGCGCCTGCTGTTCCGCCGCGGCGTCGTGCCGAACGTCGTCGCCGACTACGGCATGAGCGAGCGCGACGCCGAGGTCGTGATCGCCGCCGCGGCGCTGTTCCACGACACCGGCATGACGATCCACCGCACCGACCACGAGGCATACAGCCTCTTCCTCACGGCTGACAAGCTCGGCTCGCTGCTCGCAGGGGCCTACGAGGAGCCGGAGCGCTCGATCGTCGTCGCCGAGACGCTGCACGCGATCATCGGCCACCGCCGCCGCGGCGACCCGTTCACGATCGAGGCGGGGATCGTCCGCGTCGCCGACGCGCTCGACATGGCCCGCGGCCGCTCGCGCGTGCCGTTCGAGGCCGGCCACCAGAACATCCACTCGCTGTCGGCGTACGCGATCGAGGAGGTCAAGATCGTTCCGGGCAAGGACCGCGCCGTGCGCGTCGAGATCGCGATGTCCAACAGCGCCGGCATCTTCCAGGTCGACGAGCTGCTCGCCACAAAGCTGCGCGGCTCGGGCATCGAGCATCACATCGAGGTCATCGCCCGCATCGAAGCCGAACACGAGAAGCGCCTCCTGCCGGTCTTTCGCATCTGACGCGTTGGCGGTTCGGCTGCGTCCCGACGATGCCGGTACGCCGGGGCGCGGACGTGCTCCCTCGCGAGAGCCTCTACGTGGGACGGTGCCGGCGCCGCCCCGTGCGGGTGGTGACCACAGGGGCTCTCGCGAGGGACACGCCGCGCCCGGCTGACCTGCACCGCCGGCGCCCAGCCGTCAACCGTCTGCTCCTGAGCGCACCCGCGCTCTCGGCGCTTCAGCTTCCTGAGCCCGAGCGCAGCTGACCGGGGCGCTTCCGCTACCTGGCATGAGCGCAGCTTCGGCGCGAGCGCCGCTGGCGGCCGGTCAGCGCCGACGCTGCGGGTAGCCGGCCGCGTGGCGTTGTCGGCGAGACCCCCCTGCGGCCTCCACAGACCTCGCGCAGCGCCATCACCAGTTCACGAGAGGGTCTCGACGGCAATGCCACGCGGCCCGGCGTACCGGCAACGCCAACAGAACGCCGAGCTACCAGTGCACCCCACGCGTGAGGTGCGCGAGGGCCAGTTGCTCGGTGGAGACGCGCTCGTCGCCGCCGGTCGTCCCCTTTGCTGCCGCCGAGTCCGGGAAGACGCGGTAGGCGAGGTGGAGGAGCTGGTCGACGGCCTTCGGTGCGAGCGCGTAGGCGACCTCGCCGAACGTCCCGAGGCGCGTGTTGATCTGCTTGGGCTTCGAGCGGATCGCGTCGCAGATGAGGTCGGCGGCCTCCTCCGGCGAGATCGTCGGGAAGGAGTTGTAGAGCTTCGTCGGCGCGATCATCGGCGTGCGCACGAGCGGCATGTGGATCGTCGTGAAGGTGACGCGGTCGGCGATCGTCTCCGAGCCGACGACGCGCGTGAAGGCGTCGAGCGCGGCCTTCGAGGCGACGTACGCCGAGAAGCGCGGCGGGCTCGTCTGCACGCCGATCGAGGAGACGTTCACGATGTGCCCGCGCTTGCGCGCACGCATGTGCGGCAGGAGCGCGAGGATCAGCTTGACGGCCCCGAGGTAGTTGAGCTGGATCGTCCGCTCGAAGTCGTGGAAGCGGTCGTAGCTGAGTGCGACGGAGCGGCGGATCGAGCGCCCGGCGTTGTTGACGAGCACGTCGACCGCGGGGTGGTCGGCCAGCACCTGCGCGACGAGCTGATCGATCGACTCGGGATCCGAGACGTCCGCCGTGTAGACGTGCGCGCTGCCGCCGAACGCCAGGATCTCGTCGCGCACCTCCTCGAGCTTGTCGGCGCTGCGCGCGACGAGCAGCGGAATCCCACCGGCACGCGCGAGCTTCAGCGCCGCCGCGCGGCCGATGCCGCTCGACGCCCCGGTGATGAGGATCGTGCGCCCGTTGACCGCGTTCGCGAGCGAGCGGTCCGGCCGGAACTCGTCGGGATCGAGATTGCGCTCCCAGTACTCCCACAGCGTGCGCGCGTACGTCTCCAGCTCGGGGACCTCGATCCCGCTGCCGTCGAGCGCGTGCTCGGTCTCCTCGGTTGCGAAGCGCGGCACGAGCGCGATGTGATCGACGACCTCGTCGGGGATGCCGACCTGCGCGAGCACGCTTCGCCGCACCGTGTGCGCGCCGGGCAGGCGCATCAGCAGCGAACGCGCCCCCCCGGCCAGGCCGAGCGTCAGCTCGTCGTCGAGCTGCACCGCGATCCGCGGCGCTCCGGCCGCCCGCGCGAACGCGTTGACGACCTCCGCCGAGCGCTGCGGGCGCGGGTTCACGAGATGGAACGCGCGGCCGTCGAGTCCGGGCTGGTGGGCGAGGTGGTCGATCGCGGCGGCGACATAGTCGACCGGCACGATGTTCGTGTCGCCGAGCTCGGGCGCGACGAGCGGGAGCCACGACGGCACCGCGCCGCCGAGTCGCTGGATCAGCTTGAAGAAGTAGTAGGGGCCGTCGATCTTGTCCATCTCGCCGCTCTGCGAGTGGCCGACGACGACCGCCGGCCGATACACGCGCCACGGCACCACCGTCTCATCGCGCACCAGCTTCTCGGCTTCGAACTTCGTGCGGTGGTACGGGTGCTCGAGTGGCTGGCCCTCGTCGAACATGTCCTCGCGGAACTCGCCCTCGTAGGCGCCGGCGACCGCGATCGAGGAGGCGTGGTGGAAGCAGCCGGCGTCGAGCACGCCAGCGAGCGCGACTGCGTGGCGCGTGCCCTCGACGTTCGCGAGCCGGTCCTGCGCCTCGTCCGCCGTCATGTCGTAGACGGCGGCGAGGTGAACGAAGTGGTCGATCGTCCCGCGCAGCTCCGCGACCTGCTCCGGGTCGAGGCCGAGCAGCGGGCGGCTCAGGTCGCCCAGCACGGGCCGGATGCGTCCGGCGCCGCCCCAGCGGTGGATCAGCGCGTCGAGTCGCCCGATCGACTCCGGGCGCACGAGCACGTGGATCTGACCCTCCCGCGTAAGCAGGCGCTCGACCAGGTTCCGGCCGATGAACCCCGTGGCTCCCGTCACGAAGTAGCTCATGTCACTCAGCCTATACCCGGGCTCGCGGATGCCGGCGCACGCGAGGGGAGGAGGACGCAGTCGGCGTGGCGTGCCACGCACGCGAGCCGGCGAGGACGATGCCTCGCGTGATGCCGGCGCCGCGAGCTACCAGCCGCCGGCCCAGTCCGCGGACGCCTTGCGGCGCTTCGCGGCGGCCTTGCGCGCATCTTTACGCTTGTCGAGCCGCCACTGGAGGAGGCTCAGCACGAGGACCAGCGTCGGGAAGAACGCGATCACGATGAAGCCGGCGTTCGTGACGACCTTGTCGTCCGCTTCGCCGTAGGTGCCCTGGCCGCCGTTGGGGGCGCTCGCGAGCGCTGCCGGGGCCAGCACGAGCAGCAGCAGAGCCGTCGTGACGCCCGTGGCGATCAGGTGGCGGGGACGCTTCATCGGGGCCGGAACCATAGCGAAGGATTCGGCGGGCGTGCCGCGCGCAGGGGATCCCGCCCACCCGTCCCCAACCGCCGGACCGTGCCTGTCGGCGACTCGTACCATGGGCGACGACATGGCCGTCGTGATCGCATCGGACATCGGGAAGGACATGGCGGGCGAGCCGCTCATGCGGGGCGTCTCGTTCAAGCTCGAGCGCAGCGACCGCATGACCCTGTCGGGCCGCAACGGCGCCGGCAAGACGACGCTGCTGCGGATACTCGCCGGCCAGGCGTCCGTCGACGGCGGCGAGCTGGCGTTCCAGAAGGGCGCGAAGGTCGCACTGCACGACCAGCGCCCGCCGCGGGGCACCGCCGGCGGAGCCGGTGGTCGCGACGTCACGCTGCGGGACTACGTCCTCTCGGGCGCGCAGGAGGTCCTCGCGGTGGAGGCCGAGCTGACGCGGCTGGAGCAGGCGATGGCGGGCGGCGCCCACGACGAAGGCACCTTGAACGCCTATGCGCGTGCCCAGGCGCAGCTCGACCAGCACGGCGGCTATCGCTGGCGCGACCGCGCGCAGGCGATGCTTCACGGCCTCGGCTTCGACGACGCGCATCTCGACCGCGACTTGTCGACCTTCTCCGGCGGCGAGCTGACACGCGGCTCGCTCGCTCGCGTGCTCGCCGGCGACCCCGACCTGCTGCTGCTCGACGAGCCGACGAACCACCTCGACATCGCGTCGCTCGAGTGGCTCGAGCGCTATCTGATCGACCTCGACGCCGCCGTCGTGCTCGTCGCGCACGACCGCTGGTTCCTCGAGGCGGTCGGCACTGCGGTGCTGGAGCTGGAGGCCGGCCGCTCGCGCTTCTTCGCCGGGCCGTGGCACAGGTGGCGCCAGGAGAAGGCGGCACGCGAGCTGGCACTCGGCCGCGCGATCGACAAGCAGAGAGCGGAGATCGTGCGGCTCGAGCGCTTCGTCGAGCGCTTCCGCGCGAAGGCGACGAAGGCGAGACAGGCGCAGTCGCGCGTGAAGCGGCTGGAGAAGATCGAGCAGATCGACCGCGACCCGCGCGACGTGACGACGCTGTCGTTCTCGTTCAAGGCGCCTGAGCGCTCCGGCCGCGTGATCTTCGAGCTGGAGGAGGGGCGCGTCGAGGTGCCCGGGCGCACGCTGCTCGACGACGCCGAGCTGTGGCTCGAGCGCGGCGAGCACGTCGCACTCGTCGGCGCCAACGGGGCCGGAAAGACGACGCTCATCGAGACGCTCGCGGGCAAGCGCCCGCTCGCCGGCGGCAAGCTGCGCATGGGGCACAACGTGCAGGTCGGGTACCTGTCGCAGCACGTCGAACTGGCCGATGGCGGCACGGTGCTGGCAGCGGCGCAGCGCGCGACGAGACTCACGCCGAACAAGGCGCGCGCGCTGCTCGGCCAGTTCCTCTTCTCCGGTGACGACGCGCAGAAGCCGGTCGCGGGCCTGTCCGGCGGCGAGCGCCAGCGGCTGTCGCTCGCGATCCTCGTCCACTCCGGCGCGAACGTGCTGATTCTCGACGAGCCGACGAACCATCTCGACGTGGAGAGTCGCGAGGCGCTCGAGGAGGCGCTGGAAGGCTTCTCCGGCTCCGTCCTGCTCGTCTCGCACGACCGCGCCCTGCTCGACGCCGTCGGCTCGCGTACGGTCGCGGTCGAGGACGGCACGCTGCACAGCTACGACGGCGGCTGGGCCGACTACCTGCGCATGCGCGAGGAGCGCAAGGCGCTGGCGGAGGGGGCAGCGGCGGCTGGGGCGGCGGCCGACAAGACGAGCGCGAAGCCTGCGACGAACGGTGCGAAGACGTCGGCGAACGGTCGTGCGAAGCCGGCTCGCTCGAAGAACGCGGTCCGCGAGGCGCAGCGGCTCGAGCGCGAGATCGAGACGGCCGAAGCGACGCTGCAATCGCTGGAGGCGGAGCTCGCCGACCCGGCGGCGTGGGCGGACCCAGGCCGCGCCGCCGACTCGACCGAGCGCCACAGGGCTGCAAAGCGCGCGGTCGAGGAGCTGTACGCGCGCTACGAGCGCGTCGCCGAATAGCCGTCGGCGCCCTCGGCCGCGGCGCGTCCTCCCTGCAAACGGAAGGGATTGATGCGGCTCCGGTGTGACCAGGCGATCACCGCGTCGTAACGATCGCGACACATCGGCGCGCGCATGCGAGCGTACGGTCGCGCCATGACCGATCTCACGATCCATCGCACGCGCGAGCCCGCGCCGCTCGCCCCGCCGGCGGAGAGGCGGCCGCTCGGCGGCCGCCTCGGTCTCGACGTCCCGCGCGAGACGTGGCCGAGCGCTCCGGGGCTGAAGCGGCTCGAGGCATGCGGCTACGGGTGGATCCAGATGCACGCGCCGCCGGTCGCCATGCTGGCCGACCCGCTGAGCGTGCAGCGGCACGGGGACTGCCTGCGGGCGGTGCTCGCGCCGACGAGCTTGCACGTCGCGATCCACGCGCCCGACGAGCTGAGCATCGGCGAACCGGCGCACGAAGCGGCCTTCGCCGGGCTGCTCGACTACGCGATCGCCGTCGGAGCAGCCTACGTCGTCTACCACGCCGCGTGCCTCCCGATCGCCCAGGGTGTCGCGGCCGACCGCGTCGAGGACCGCCTGCTGGCGGAGGAGCGCGCGCTGCGCCGCCTCGCCGCCCGCGCCGAGCAGGTAGGGGTGATGATCGCGCTCGAGAACCTCGCTCCCGTGTATCCGAGCGCCGCGCTGCTGAGCCACTCGCCGCTGTTCGTGCGCGACCTCGTGCACCGCGTCGACTCGCCGGCGGTCGGCATGGCGTTCGACCTCGGCCACGCGCACGTCACGTCGCAGATGGCGGGCGTCGCACTCGTCGACGTGCTCGCGGCGACGCGCGCCGACGTCGTGCTGTTCCACGTGCACGACAACCTCGGCGTGCGGCGCGGCCCCGGCACGCCGCCGGGGATCGTCCCGCTGCGCCTCGACCTGCACATGGCGCCCGGGCGCGGAACGCTCCCCTGGCGGGCGCTCGCGCCGCTGATGCGGACGCATCCGGCGCCGTTGCTGATGGAGGTCGCCCCGTCGCAGCGGCCAGATCCGCTGCGACTCGCGACCGTCAGCGCAGAGCTGCTGACGCGCGGCTAGCGATGGGTCGGAAGGAGGAGACGGACCCCGCCCGCCCGCGCCATCGGCTGCGCGATCCGCTGATCGAAGCGGTCCGCGCGAAAAGTCGCAATCTGCGGAGAGGTTGTGAAGCTCCTGTGACCGATGCAGGACAGAGCGTGGCGCTGTCGCAGCCGGCCGTTAGACTCGTCGCCACCATGAACAGCACCATTGCCGTGGCTCCGGATCGTCCGCTCGGCGAGTCCACCCCCCAAGGAGCGCGGTCCGCCCCGCTCCGCCTTGCCGTCGTCGACGGCGACAGCGGCTTCCTCCATGTCCTCGAGAAGCGCATCCGCGCCCGCGGCTGGCAGCAGCGCGTGCTTGCGGGGGCCGTTCCGGTCGACGAGCTCGTCGCGCTGCGGCTCGGCGCGCTCGTCATCGACCTGTCGGTGCTCGGCGCGTCCGGCTGGGCGTATCTCGAGCAGGTCTGCGCCGCGCTCCCGGCGTTGCCCGTGATCGTCTGCACCGGGCCGTCGACCGTGGCGCAGCGCGTTCGCGCGCTGCGACTCGGCGCCGACGACTGGCTGGCGAAGCCCTGCCATCCGGAGGAGCTGATCGCCCGCATCGAGGCGATCGTGCGACGCGGGAGAGTCGCTGCGCCGGCGGCCGAGCGTCCGGCGCTCGAAGCAGGCGAGCTGTCGATCCGCTCCGACCAGTTCCAGGCGTTCGTCGGCGCGCGCAGCCTCGATCTGACGCGCCGCGAGTTCGAGCTGATCCGGCTGCTTGCCGGCAACGCCGGTCATGTGCTGGAGCGCGAGGCGATCTACCAGCGCGTGTGGGGCTACGCGATGGCGCATGGCGATCGCTCGGTCGACGTGTTCGTGCGCAAGCTGCGTCAGAAGCTGGAGCGCGCCTCACCGCAGTGGCGCTACATCCACACCCACTTCGGCGTCGGCTACCGCTTCGCGCCGGAGCGCGTCGACGCCGCCGGCCCGGGGTCGGACACCGGGTCGGTCGACGGTGGGCTGACCGTCGGCGACCTCACCGCCGAGCACGTGCTGCAATAGCAGTGTGACGCCTACCGTCCGCAACGTCCTCATCATCGCCGCGCTGGCGGCGGTGGTGATGCTGGCGCCGGGCGGCGGCAACGCGAGCGCGGCGATCCTGCAGGCGCTCCTGATCGCGATGCTGTCCGCGATCGCCTGGTTCGGCGTGCGGCTCTACCGCGAGCACCGCAGCGACATCTACGCGCTCGGCGACCGCAACCGCGGGATCCTGTACGCGTCCGCGGGCCTCGTCGCGCTCACCGTCACGGCCACGGACCGCCTGTGGCAGACAGGACCCGGCACGGTCGTGTGGGTCGCACTGGTGGCGCTCGCCTGCTACGGCGTCTACTTCGTCTTCCGCGCCTCGCGCCAGTACTGAGCAGCCGGCGTTCGAGCTGCGCTCGCGCACGATGCGCGCGACCCTGCGCGAGATCGGAACGAAGCGCGACAGACATGTGACGGGAGCGCTGGAAGCCTGCGCGCATGTGCCCGCCTCGCCTCCTGCGTCGCCGCAACCGCTCGCGCGGTCACACGCGCCGTGACCGCGCTCGCGCCGTCGCCCGCGCCGACGAGCGCGGTCAGGCGACGCTCGAGCTCGTCGCGCTGCTGCCGCTCGTCGGTCTGCTCGCGGCGCTGCTGTGGCAGGCGCTGCTCGCCGGCGAGACGGTCTGGCTGAGCGGCGGAGCGGCGCGCGCCGCCGCGCGCGCCGCCGCGATCGGCGCCGATCCGGTCGACGCCGCACGTGCGGTCCTGCCGGTGCGTCTCGAACGGGGCCTGCGCGTGGAACGGGAGCGCGACGGCGCCGTCGCGCTCGTGCTGCGCGTACCAGCGGCGCTCGGCGGCGGGACGCTCGCGTCGGTCACCACGCGCGCTCGCTTCGAGGCACAGCGGTGAGGGCGTTGCCCCGACGCTCGACCGCGGGGCAGGCCGCCGTCGAGCTGGTGGCGTTGCTGCCGCTGGTCGTCACGGTGGCGCTCGCCATCCTGCAGGCGCTGGCGGCCGGGCTCGCGTCGGAGCTGGCCGGTCACGCGGCGCAGAGCGGCGCGGTCGCGGTCGCGGAGGGCCGAGACGGCGGGGCGGCAGCGCGGTCGGCGCTGCCGGGGTGGACGCGCTCGCGCGTCAGCGTGGACGTTCGCGGCACGCGGGTGCAGGTGCGTGTGGTGCCACCGTCGCTGCTGCCTGGCGTGGGGGAGCGGCTCGCGGCGACCGCGACGGCCGACGCGGGGCCGGGCAGATGAACGGCGCCGCCGCAGATGCCCGACGGCGATCGAGCACGACACGGGCGGGACGGTATCCGACGTCGGTCCCACCCGGGGCGCTCGTCCCGTTCGTCGCGATCCTGGGCGGACCGTCGAGTGCGCGGGCCGCTGCCTCGGGGATCGCGCTCGCGCTTGCGCGCGCGCTGGGCCGCCCCTGCGGGCTCGCCGGCGCTGCAGGAGGTGGTGCCGCCGGCTCGCTCGGCTGCGTGCCTGCCGCTCGCCGGGCCGTCGCAAGCCTCCACGAGCGCGGCCTGCCGGCGACGGCCAGCGGCCGCCTCGTCTGGCTCGCCGACCGGCGCGGCGCCGATCCGACCGACGATGTCCCGGCGCACGCCGCCGCGCTGAGCGCGGAGCTGGGGCGCGCCGCTGCGGCCGTCGGCGCGCCTGCGGCAGCTGCGCTCCCGTTCGTCCGCACTGCTGCGCTCGACCGCGTGCTGGCGTGGCACGACGCGCTGGTCGTCGTGCGCCAGGCGAACGTCTCCGATGCGATGCTCGGGCAGGCGCTCGCGAGCCTCGCTGCCCTCGGCCGGCCGGTCGTCGCGATGGCGCCTCCGACGCGGCTGGCGACGGCCCTGGCGGCTGGCGGCCTGCAACCGCCCGCGGAGGCCGTGCACGCGATCGCCGAGCTCGGGCTCGGCCCCGGCCGCCGCGGGCAGGGGCGCCGCGATGCGTGAGCGCCTGGGCTCGGGTGAGCGCGGACAGGCGTTGCTGCTGCTCGTCGCGGCGATGTGCGCAGCGCTCGTCGCTGCGCTGGTGCTGGGCGGGATCGCCCGCGGGCTCGGCGAGAAGGGGCGCGACCAGCAGGCGGCGGACCTTGCCGCGCTCGGCGGAGCGAGGGCGATGCGCGCGAGCTACGACCGGCTGTTCGTCCCCGCCTACATCGGCAGGCGCCCCAACCCACAGCACCTCGAACGCGGCGCGTACCTCGCCGAGGCCCGCGCGCGGGCGCTCGCCACGGCTCGCCTGAACGGCGCTGAGCGGGTCGAGGTCGCGTTTCCCGACGGCGATGCGTTCGCGCCGACGCGCGTGCGCGTCACCGTGCGTGACCCGGCCGTCGTGGAGCTCGCGGGGCGGCGGCGCAGCGCTGACGTCGTCGCCGTCGCGGAGGCGCAGTTGGCGCCGGGCACGGTCGACGCCTACACGGCGGGCGCGGGCGAGTACCAGGGCCCGCTCGCCTATCGGCAGGGCAGGCCGATGCGTCCGGACGTCGCACTCGCCTTCGACCGCCTGGCGGCGGCCGCGGCGCGCGACGGCGTGCTGCTGATCGTCGTCAGCGGCTTCCGCAGCAACGCCGAGCAGGCTCGTCTGTTCGCCGCTCACCCCGATCCGAGATGGGTCGCGCCGCCGGGCCGGTCGCTCCACCGCCTCGGCACCGAGCTCGATCTCGGGCCGGCGAGCGCCTACGGCTGGCTGGCGTCGCACGCCGGAGCGTTCCATTTCGTTCAGCGATACGGCTGGGAGCCGTGGCACTACGGCCTGACGCTCAACGCCGGCTCGACCTCGGTCGGCTTCGGTGGGGACGGTCGCAGCGGCCTGCCGTCGTTCGTTCCGGCTCGCTTCGCCGCCCCGATCGCGAGCGCGGCGCAGCGCTGGAACGTCTCCGCCGCGCTGTTGGCGGCCCAGCTCTACGCCGAGTCCGGCTTCAACCCGTATGCCGTCTCGCCGGTCGGCGCGCAGGGCATCGCGCAGTTCATGCCCGGGACGGCGCGGTCGCTCGGCCTCGACGACCCGTTCGACGCAGCGCAGGCGATCGGCGCGCAGGGCCACCTCATGCGCGACCTGCTGCGTCAGTTCGGGAGCGTCCCGCTCGCGCTTGCCGCCTACAACGCCGGTTCGAGCGCGGTCAGCGCCTGCGGCTGCGTTCCGCTCTACCCGGAGACGCAGGCGTACGTCACGCGCATCCTCGGTCTGCTGCGCGGCGCGGGCGACGGCGCCGGCCTCGCGACCGGGCTCGACGTCCGTCTCGTCAGGTGACGCTGCTCGTCTTCGCTCGCGATCGACGGCGGGAGCCCGTCGTATCCTCGATCCGGCAATGGCCGAGATCGAGGACACGCAGCCCGAGACGCGCGAGCAGCGGTTCGTGGAGCAGCACCGTGGGCTGCCCGATCAGCCGGGGGTCTACCTCTTCCGCAACGCGAAGGGGACGGTGATCTACGTCGGCAAGGCGAAGTCGATCAGAAAGCGCGTGGCGTCGCACTTCTCGAACCCGAGCACGCAGATGGGCCGCGATCTGCTCCCGATGATCGAGCGGATCGAGTCGCTCGTCGTGACGACAGAGGCGGAGGCGCTGCTCACCGAGCAGAACTTCATCAAGCAGTACAAGCCGCGCTTCAACATCCGCCTGCGCGACGACAAGTCGTATCCGTACATCGGGATCTCGCTCGACGAGGCGTATCCGCGCGTCTACTTCACGCGCGAGCGCCATCGCCGCGAGCGCGCGTACTTCGGGCCGTACTCGAACGCGAAGCGCGTGCGCGAGACGCTCGACCTGCTCGGCAAGATCTTCTTGTTTCGCACGTGCGAGGGTCCGGAGCCGGGCCGCCGCAGCGGCTCGCCGTGCCTCGACTACTACATCAAGCGCTGCACCGCGCCTTGCGTCGGCCACGTCTCGCAGCAGGAGTACCGCGACGCGATCGACGGCATCGTCGACTTCCTCTCCGGTCGCTACCGCGCGATCGAGCGGGCGATCGAGGCGGGCATGCGGCAGGCGGCCGCGGAGCAGCGCTTCGAGGACGCGGCACTCGCGCGCAACCGCCTGAGAGCGATCCGCTCGCTGCTCGAGCGCCAGCGCGTCGCGAGCGAGTCGATCGGCACGCTCGACGCGATCGCAATCGCGGTGGAGGGGACCGAGGCGAACGCGCAGGTCTTCCAGGTGCGCGATGGGGTGCTGTCCGACCGCCAGAGCTTCTATCTCGAGAACGAGGCTGGCGACGATCTCCCCGCGGTCGCCGAGGCGTTCCTGCTGCAGTACTACGGCGACGCGATCGCGATTCCCCAGCTGCTCGTCGTGCAGCGCGAGGTGGGCGCGCTGCCGGCCGTCGCAGAGGCGCTCACGGTGCGGCGGGGCGGGGCGGCGGTCGAGCTGCGCGCCGCCGAGCGCGGCGACAAGCGACGGATCCTCGAGCTGGCCGAGCGCAACGCGCGGCTCGCGCTCGACCAGGAGAAGCTGCGCAGCGAGCGCAGACGCCAGCAGCGCGTCGAGGCGCTCGAGCGCTTGCAGGAGGCGCTCGGGCTCGACGCGCTCCCGCTGCGGGTCGAGTGCTTCGACATCTCGAACCTCGGCGGGACGCACACGGTGGCGTCGATGATCGTGTTCGAGGGCGGCGCGCCGAAGAAGGCCGACTACCGCCGCTTCACGCTGCGCGCGGGCGTCGAGGGCGTTCCCGACGACTTCGCCTCGATGGAGGAGGTGCTGAGCCGGCGGCTCGCGCAGTACGAGCGCCAGCACGACCGCTCGCCGCACGACGAGGACTACGACGCGAGCTTCGCCGCACTGCCGAACGTCGTCGTGATCGACGGCGGCAAGGGGCAGCTGTCGGCCGGCATGCGCGCGCTCGAGGGCTTCCGCCGCCGCGGCGTCGCGATCGTCTCGCTCGCGAAGCGGATCGAGGAGGTGTTCGTGCCGGGCCGGTCCGTGCCGATCGTGCTCGCGCACGACACGCCGGAGCTGCAGCTGCTCCAGCGCGTGCGCGACGAGGCGCACCGCTTCGCGATCGGCCACCACCGCATCCGCCGCGACCGGGCGATGACGACCTCCGTGCTCGACCGTCTCAGCGGCATCGGGCCGGCGCGCAAGCGCGCGCTGCTGCAGCACTTCGGCTCGCCGGAGGCGTTCCTGGCGGCGAGCCGAGAGCAGCTCGAGGCGGTGCCGGGGCTGCCGGGAAAGGTTGCGCGCGACCTCTACGCGCAGCTCAACAAGACCGGGCACTGACGCGGCCTCTAACCCCGTGTTCACACGGGCATCCGCGCCGATCGGCACAATGATTGCATGAGCGTCTCCCGGCCCACGGGGCTCGGGGACCGCCAGCGGCCGGCAGGGCGCATGCTCGAGCTCTCGCCGGCGCAGGCGGACATCCGCAGCTCCGCGCTGACCGACCTGGTCGTCATCACCGGCTTCTCCGGTGCGGGGAAGTCGACGGCCATGGCGGCCTTCGAGGACGAGGGCTACTTCTGCGTCGACAACCTGCCGCCGGAGATGATCCGCACGCTCGCCGAGCTGTTCATGCACGAGGGCTCGAAGGTCGAGCGCGCCGCGGTCGTCTCCGACGCGCGCGGCGGCAGCTACTTCGCCGGGCTCGTGGCGGTCCTCGACGAGCTCGATCGCTCCGGCGTCAGCCACCGCGTGCTGTTCCTCGAGGCGGACGAGCAGTCGCTGCTCACGCGCTACAAGGAGACGCGGCGGCGGCATCCGCTCTCGCCTGCGGGCAGCGTCGCGGACGGGATCGCGCGCGAGCGCGCGCTGCTCGCGCCGGTGCGCGAGCGCGCCGATCTCGTGCTGGAGACCACCGGCCTCACGAGCGGGATGCTGCGGCGCAAGCTCGCCGACGCGCTGCTGCCGACGCGCGCCCCCGGCCGCCTCGCGGTCACGATCCAGAGCTTCGGCTTCAAGCACGGTCCCGCACGCGACGCGGACCTGCTGTTCGACGTGCGCTTCCTGCCGAACCCGCACTACGAGCCGGAGCTGCGCCCGCTGACCGGGCTCGAGCCGGCCGTCGTCGCCTACGTCGATCGCGACGGCGCGCTCAGAGCGTTCTACGAGCGGCTGCTGCCGATGCTCGACTACCTGCTGCCGCAGTACGTCGCCGAGGGCAAGGCGCATCTGTCGATCGCGATCGGCTGCACGGGCGGGCGCCACCGCTCGGTCGCGATCGCCGAGCAGCTCGCCGCGCGCTATCGCGAAGACGGCGACTACCTCGTCGAAGTAGCGCACCGCGACATCGACCGCATCGGCCGCGGCTGATGCACGCATGCCCGAGCTGACCGAGGACGACCTGCCGTCCGATCCGATCGCGCTCGCGCAGCGCTGGTTCGCCGACGCGCAGGCGGCGGAGATCGAGCAGGCCGATGCGATGACGCTCGCGACGTCGACGCCCGACGGGCGCCCGTCCGCGCGCGCCGTGCTGTTGAAGGGGATCGACGCGCGCGGGTTCGCCTTCTTCACGAACTACGAGAGCCGCAAGGCGCGCGAGCTGGACGCGAACCCGCGCGCCGCGCTCGTGCTGCTGTGGGTCCCGCTCCAGCGCCAGCTGCGCGTGGCCGGCACGGTCGTGCGCCTCAGCGCCGAGGAGTCCGACGCGTACTTCGCGACCCGCGCGCGCGGCAGCCAGCTCGGCGCCTGGGCCTCCGAGCAGAGCCGGCCGCTGCCGGACCGCTCGGCGCTGGAGGAACGCTGGGCGGCGCTCGACGAGCGCTATGGCGGCGGCGCCGTCCCACGGCCGCCGCACTGGGGCGGTTATCGCGTGGAGCCCGACGAGATCGAGGTCTGGCAGGGGCGCGCGAACCGCCTTCACGACCGCTTCGCCTACACGCGCACGCCGGACGGCTGGGAGCGCGTGCGGCTGCAGCCCTGACGGCTGGCGAGGCCCGCGGCGACGGGGTGCGCTGATAGCCTTCGCGCCCCGCCGGGTCCCGTCACCCCCGCCCGGCGTTCCTCTTTTCAGCACAGCACTTCGCCACGAAGGAAGGACCGCACGCATGCCGCTTCGGGTTGGGATCAACGGCTTCGGCCGGATCGGCCGGAATGTCTTCCGCGCCGCCCACGAGCAGGGCGCAGACATCGAGTGGGTCGCCGTCAACGACCTCACCGACGCCAAGACGCTCGCGCACCTGCTCAAGTACGACTCGATCCTCGGCCCGTACCCGGGAACGGTGGAGCAGACCGACGGCGGCCTGCTGGTCGACGGCAAGGAGCTGAAGGTGCTCGCCGAGCGCGACCCGGCAGCGCTGCCGTGGGGCGAGCTCGGCGTCGACGTCGTGATCGAGTCGACCGGCTTCTTCACCAAGCGCGATGACGCCGCCAAGCACCTCGCCGGCGGGGCGAAGAAGGTCATCATCTCGGCGCCGGCGACCGGCCCCGACGCGACCGTCGTGCTGGGCGTCAACTTCGACGACGCGTATGACAAGGCCGCGCATGACGTGATCTCGAATGCTTCGTGCACGACGAACTGCCTCGCGCCGGTGGCGAAGGTCCTCAACGACACGGTCGGCATCGAGCACGGCCTGATGACGACGATCCACGCCTACACCGCCGATCAGCGCTTGCAGGACATGCCGCACAGCGACCTGCGCCGCGCTCGCGCCGCCGCGCTCAACCTGATTCCCGCCTCGACCGGCGCGGCGAAGGCGATCGGCCTCGTGATCCCGGAGCTGAACGGCAAGCTCAACGGCTTCGCCGTGCGCGCGCCGGTCCCGACCGGCTCGGTCGTCGACCTGACGATCGTGGCAAAGCGCGCGACGACCGTCGAGGAGGTCGACGGCGCGCTGAAGGCGGCGTCGGAGAGCGGGCCGCTGAAGGGCTTCCTCGCCTACACCGAGGATCCGATCGTCTCGACCGACATCGTCAAGTCGCCCTACTCCTCGATCGTCGATGGGCAGCTCACGTCGGTGATGGAGGGCACGATGGTGAAGGTCGTCGCCTGGTACGACAACGAGTGGGGCTACTCGAACCGCGTCGTCGACCTCGTGCAACGGGTGCTGTGAGGACGCTCGACGACCTCGACGTCGACGGGCGCCGAGTCCTCGTCCGCGTCGACTTCAACGTTCCGCTGAAGGACGGCGCGGTCGCGGACGACACGCGCATCCGCGCGGCGCTTCCCACGCTCGTGGAGTTGCGCGAGCGTGGCGCGGCGTTGATCCTCGTCTCACACCTCGGGCGTCCGCAGGACCGCGAGCCGGAGCTGTCGCTGCGGCCCGTCGCGGCGCGGCTGTCCGAGCTGCTGGGCGTGCCGGTGCAGCTAGCGCCCGGCGTCGTCGGCGACGAGGTGACCGCGGCGGCGCACCAGCTCAGCCCCGGTGAGGTGCTGCTGCTGGAGAACGTCCGCTACGAGCCCGGCGAGACGAAGAACGACCCGACGCTCGCGGCCGGCCTGGCGGCGCTCGCCGAGGTCTACGTCAACGACGCGTTCGGCGCCGCGCACCGCGCGCACGCCTCCACCGAGGGCGTCGCGCATCGCGTCTCGCAGGCGGCCGCGGGGCGGCTGCTCGAACGCGAGGTGACGACGCTCACGGGGATCCTGGAGCACCCGGCGAAGCCGCTCGTGGCGGTCGTCGGGGGCGCGAAGGTCACCGACAAGGTGGCGGTCATCGAGCGTTTCCTCGAGATCGCCGACGCGGTCCTGATCGGCGGGGCGATGTGCTTCCCGTTCTTCAAGGCGCAAGGTCACGACGTCGGCGACTCGCTGTGCGAGGCCGACGGGATCGAGCCCGCACGGCAGGCGCTCGAACGAGCCGCGCAGGGCGGCCGTCGCCTGGAGCTGCCGAGCGACCTCGTGCTCGGCGACCGCTTCGCGGCCGACGCGCAGCGGCGCGAGCTGGACGGCGTCGACGTGCCGGCCGGTTGGATGGGGCTCGACGTCGGCGCCAAGACGGCGGCGCGCTATGCGGCCGAGATCGCGGGTGCCGGCACGGTCTTCTGGAACGGCCCGATGGGTGCGTTCGAGCTGGCGCCGTTCGAGGCCGGCACGCGGGCGGTCGCGGAGGCCGTCGCGCAGGCGCCCGGCACGACGGTCGTGGGCGGCGGCGACAGCGCTGCGGCGCTGCAGCAGTTCGGGCTGGCGGACAAGGTGACGCACCTCTCGACGGGTGGCGGGGCGTCGCTGGAGCTGCTCGAGGGGAAACGACTGCCCGGGATGGAGGCGTTGGCATGAGCGCGAGCACGCGCAGGCCGCTGATCGCGGGCAACTGGAAGATGCACAAGACGATCGCGGAGGCGGAGGCGTTCATCGGCGCGCTGCTCCCGCGGGTGTCGACGGCGGACGCGGTCGACGTGGCGATCTGCCCGTCGTTCCTCGCGCTCGGCGCGATGGTCGACTCGACGCGCGGCTCGCGGGTCGAGGTCTACGCGCAGAACATGCACTACGAGGACGCCGGTGCGTTCACCGGCGAGGTCGCGCCGAGGATGTTGAGCGAGCTGGACGTGCACGGCGTCGTGCTCGGCCACTCGGAGCGGCGCGAGCTGTTCGGCGAGACCGATCGCGCGCTGCAGCTCAAGGTCCCGAAGGCGCTGGAGACGGGGCTCAAGCCGATCCTCTGCGTCGGCGAGACGGAGGCCGAGCGCGAGGCCGGCGACACCGAGCGCAAGCTGCGCCACCAGATCGGGGAGGACCTGGAGAGAGTGGCGTTGGAGCAGCTCGCCGACGTCACGATCGCCTACGAGCCGATCTGGGCGATCGGGACCGGCCTCGTCGCGACGCCGGAGCAGGCGCAGGAGGCGTGCGCGTTCGTGCGCGCGCTCGTCGGCTCGCGCTCGGAGGCGGCGGCGCAGCGCGTGCGGATCCTCTACGGCGGCAGCGTCAAGCCCGACAACGCGGCCGAGCTGCTCGCGCTGCCGGATGTCGACGGCGCGCTCGTCGGCGGCGCCTCGCTGGAGGCGGAGTCGTTCGCGGCGATCGTGGCGGCCGCCGGCTGATGGGCGTCCCCGCCGGACCGAGCGGACTGCCCGCGCAACGCGCGGTGCTCGTCGTGCTCGACGGCTGGGGGCTCGCGCCAGACGGGCCGGGCAACGCCGTCTCGCTTGCCGAGACGTCCGTCTTCGACGAGCTGTGGGCGGCCTACCCGCACACCGAGCTGACCGCCTGCGGTCGCGCCGTCGGCCTGCCGGACGGGCAGATGGGCAACTCCGAGGTCGGCCACCTCAACCTCGGCGCCGGCGCGGTCGTGCGCCAGGACCTCACGCGCATCGACGACGCGGTCGCCGACGGGACGCTCGCGCACAACGCCGCGCTGCGCGCGGCGTTCGCGGGCGCGGAGCGCGTCCACCTGATCGGGCTGGTGTCCGACGGCGGCGTCCACTCGGGCTGGGCGCACCTCGAGGCGCTGATCCGCATGGGCGGCCAGCTCGAGGTGCCGGACCTCGTCGTGCACGCCTTCACCGACGGCCGCGACACGCTCCCGAAGGCCGGCGCCGGCTACCTCGACACCGTCGAGGACTGGCTGGCCGACGCGGCCGGCGACGGCCGCCGCGCGCGCGTCGGCAGCGTCATCGGCCGCTACTTCGCGATGGACCGCGACAAGCGCTGGGATCGCATCCAGCAGGCGTGTGACCTGCTCGTGCACGGGCGCGGTGCGCACCATGCCGACGACGGCGTGGCGGCCGTGCGCGCTGCCTACGAGCGCGGCGAGACGGACGAGTTCGTGACCGCCACGACGGTCGGCGACGAGGCGCGCATCCGCCCCGGCGACAGCGTGATCACGTTCAACTTCCGCCCTGACCGCATGCGCGAGATCACACAGGCGCTCGCCGACCCGGCCTTCGCCGAGATCGATCGCGGCGGCGCGCCGCCGGTCGAGCGCTACACGTGCATGACCGAGTATCAGGAGGGCTGGCCGTACCCGATCGCCTTCCCGCCCGAGCGCCCGGCCGTGACGCTCTCGCACGTGCTCGCCGACCGCGGCGCGACGCAGCTCCATGTCGCCGAGACGGAGAAGTACCCGCACGTGACGTACTTCTTCAACGGCGGCGAGGAGACTCCGTACCCGGGCGAGCGGCGCGAGCTGGTCGCCTCCCCGCGCGACGTGCCGACGTACGACCACAAGCCGCAGATGAGCGCGCCGGAGGCGGCAGCGGCGTTCGTGCGCGCATGGCGGGAGGACGAGCCGCGCTTCGGGATCATCAACTTCGCCAACGCCGACATGGTCGGCCATACCGGGGTGATCCCCGCCGCGGTGCAGGCGATCGAGACGGTCGATCGCTGCCTCGGCGAGGTCGTCGAGGCGGTCCATGCGACCGGCGGGGCGTGCATCATCACCGCCGACCATGGCAACGCCGATCACATGCTCGAGGACGACGGCTCGCCGAGCACCGCGCACTCGCTCAACCCGGTGCCGCTGATCGTGACGGTCCCGGGCCTGGGGCTGCGCGACGGCGGGATCCTCGCCGATGTCGCCCCGACCGTCCTGCAGGTGCTCGGCGAGGCACAGCCCGCCGCGATGACGGGCCGTTCGCTGATCGCTGGACCGGGACAGCAGTCATCGCGTCTCGCGGAACGCGATGATCCCCGCGGCTGAGTCGATGCGCTGAAAGCCTATTTCGGCGAGTGCCTGCAACTGCTCGGCAGTGGCGTCGCCCTCCTCCAGCAACATGGCGCCGGGCACCGGCGTGAACACCGTGCGTACATGTTCCCGCCGCAGCGTCGTGATGAGCGTGCGCATCGCTCCACGAGTGACGATTGCGTTCATGAACGGGTATGGCGCGACATTCCGCAGAGCGAGGGCGTGGGAGATGCGATAGCTCATCGGGATGAGGATCGCCACCGTCTCCCCGCGCTGCGTGTGCGCGCGCACAAACCGCTCGGCGGTGACCTCATACTGCGGTTCCGGATAGGGCTTCGTGAGACGAGCGATCTCGTCCTGGGGCAGGGAGGCCGTGCTCAGCGCGCAGATCGAGAGCCCGAAGGCGAACAGCACGAGCAGCTGTGGCAACGTCGGATGGCGCCACCCACGCGTTGACAGAGCGGCGATGCATGCGACGGTCAGCATCGTGAGCGCGAAGCTCCATGCCGACAGCATGCTGGTGAGCTTGTAGATGTCTGGGCGCCCGACGTAGTAGCTGCCGGCGAAGAGGCCGAACGCGCCGCTCCAAGCCAGCATGCCGGTCAGCGTGCGGTCCTCGTGTCGCTGCGACAAGCGCACGGCTGCGGTTGCCAGCGCCGCCACGAACGTCGCGTAGATCGCGACATGGAGGCCCCACGTCGGCAGCGGCATCGAGAACAAGCCCAGACTCGCGAAGATGCGCGGCCACTCGAGCAGCAGGCTGAGCCTGGGCAGTTCGCCGGCGCGGGCGAACGTCCCGAGGGACACGAGCGCGACGGCGGCCAGTGCTCCTCCGGCGAGCTCCAGCGCGAGTCGCCCCACGTCGCGCTTCGAGCGAGGAGGCCGTGCGCACAGCAGCGCCGCGACCGTCGCGAGGACCGCTCCAGCTCCAAACTCCAGCGCGTTGATGGCGACCAACGTGCCGACGAAGAAGACGATCCCCGGACGACGTGGCCGCTGCCCTGCGATGTGGCGTGCGGTGAGCCATGCGAGCAGGTAGACGCCGCCGTAGCGCATCGGCCAGACCTCGGGCATGGTGATCGGGCTGCCCAGGCGGGCGGTCGGGTTTGTCCCCGGAGGGACGTCGCTTGCGGCGACGAAGGGCAGGAGCAGCGCGAGCGCGAGCAGTGAGGTGCGCGTGACAAGCCGGAGGGTGCCATAGACAGCGAGGAGCACGAGCCCGCTGAGCACGGCCATGCACGCGGTGTAGACGAACGTCGTCGTGCCGAAGGTCGCCAGCACGAGGGCAGCCGGGTACGGCACCAACTTGGCGTAGATGAGGTGGTAGTCCACGAGCGGCGTGCGGCCGTCGAGCACCGCGAGCGCGTCGTTCATGGTCCACGACAGATTGGGGCCGGCCGTGTCACCGATCACGCGATCGGTCTGGACGGCCGGGAGCAGCCAGATCGTCAGGAACGCGACGACCGCTGCGGATGCCGCCCAACGGCGTGCCGTCGTCTCCCGCCCGAGTGCGGCGACCCGTGAAGCCATGCGACCGGTGCGCATTGCAATCAGGGCGACGATGACGAGCGTTCCCGCAGCCACGACGGCGCTCAACCGGACGAGCGCGGGCGCATTGCTGTTGTTGTTGTCCATCAGATGCTGGTTCAGCAGCGCCGTGCTCACGAGTGCGAGCACGATCGCGTAGCCCGTGAGGACGATCGGGCGCACCCACGAGGATCGGAGCGCGAGCCTGCGGCGGGTGCCGACGACGATCGCTCCGGCAAAGAGCAGCGGCGCGAGCGTTGCGAGCAGGTACCGGCCCTGCTTCACCGGCTCCGCCTGCCCCGAGGCCTCCCACCAGCCCGACGGCCACAGTCGATCGGATCCGGTCGGGAACAGGAAGCGCCCAAGGGGCGGCCCGAGGGCGATGATCGCGATCACGGCCGCAGAGACGCATGGGAGCAGCACCGCCCATGCGACCTCCGATGAGCTGAGCACGCGCGGCCGAGCGCGCGCCGGTCCCCCAACCGGCTTCGACATCGCACGACGATACACCGACAGTCAGCAAGACGTTCGCGTGGCGAATTGTCCGCCCCGTCGCCTAGCCTTCGCGCCCCTTCTCGTAGCCCTGTCCCGCTCATCGAAAGGAGTCGCCGCGTGAGCGCAGGCGTCGCTGCCCGCAAGAGATCGCTGCCGCCGTGGCCGGCGCGCCGGCCGCTGCGCGCCTGGCAGCAGAGAGCGCTCGAGGCGCTGAGCGGCCACGACGGCGAGGCGTTCCTCGCCTCCGCCACGCCGGCCGCCGGCAAGACGACGTTCGGCCTGCGCGTCGCGTACGAGCTGCTGAGCGCCGGCCGCGTGCAGCGCGTCGCGATCCTCGCGCCGACCGCGCACATCGCGCGCCAATGGGCGGCCGACGCGGCCCGCTACGGGATCGACCTGGAGCCGAACCGCCCGAACGCGGAGGGGCCGGAGCCGCCCGACCGCCACGGCGTCGCCGTCACCTACCAGGCCGTCGCGGCGGGTCCCAAGCCGCACCGCATTGCCTGCGCGCAGCGCCCGACGCTGCTGATCGCCGACGAGCCCCACCACATGGGCGAGGACGCGACCTGGGGCACGACGACGATGGACGCGTTCGCGCGCGCCGAGCTGCGCCTGCTGCTGTCCGGCACGCCCTTCCGCTCCGACAACTCGCCGATTCCCTGGGTCGAGTACGACGCCGACGGCTTCTCCTCCGCCGACTACACCTACACGTACACCGACGCGCTGCTCGACGGCGTCTGCCGCCCGATCACGTTCGTGCCCTACGACGGCGACATGGAGTGGATGAGCGACGGCCGCCGGCGCCGCTCGGACTTCTCGATCGTGCTGCCGCGCGCCGAGGACGCGCGCCGACTGCGGACCGCGCTCGACAGCGGCGGCGACTGGGTGCGGCGCGTGCTTCGCGACGCCGACGCGCGACTGGCGGAGATCCGCGCCGGCGACCATCCGGACGCCGGCGGGCTCGTCGTCGCGATCGACAAGCAGCACGCGGTCGAGCTGGCAGCCCGGCTGGAGGCGATCTCCGGCGAGCCCGTGGTGATCGTGACGTCGGACGAGGCGGACGCCTCGCAGCGGATCGCGCGCTTCGCCGCCGGCACGCAGCGCTGGATCGTCTCCGTGCTGATGGTGTCCGAGGGCGTCGACATCCCGCGGCTGCGCGTCGGCGTCTATGCGACGACGGCGCGCACGGAGCTGTTCTTCCGCCAGGTCGTCGGTCGCTTCATCCGCCGCTCGCCGGCGCCGCGCAGACAGATGAGCTTCCTGTTCCTGCCCTCCGACCTGACGCTGAAGGCGCTCGCGGGACGGATCGAGGAGGAGCGCAACCACGCGATCGAGCTGAGACCGGCGGTCGAGGACGGTGAGCTCGACGAGCTGCCGGAGCGGCGGGAGAGCGAGCCGGGGGAGGCGTTCGAGGCGCTCTCGTCCGACGCTCGGCCCGACGAGGCGATCCATCTGCGCACGCAGCCGGGGGAGAGCCTGACACTGTTCGGCGAGCCGGAGCCGGCTCCGTCGGCCGCGTTCGTCGCGTTCACGGGGGGCGCCAGCGGCGGTGGGGGAGCCGGCGGCGCGGACCCTGCCGAGATCGCGAGCGCTGCGGGCGATCCGGGCTCCTCCTACCAGCGCCGTGAGCGCCTGCGCGAGGAGCGCAGCAGACTCGTGTCGCAGCGCGCACGCGCGACGCGCGAATCGCATCGCGAGATCAACGCGCGCATCAACCGCGCGGTGGGGGTGCGCTCGGTCGCCGACGCGACGCTCGAGCAGCTGACGAAGGCGAACGAGCTGCTGCGGAGCGAGCTGGAACGGGGGCGGTGAGGCGGCAGATGCCGTCGGGCGTCGCGCCGAGCGCTGCTATCTTCGCCAGCGAGGCTGAATCGTGTCGCTCACCTCGGAGACACCGCTGGCAGTGACGAGTCCACCGGCCGCCGCCGTGGAGGGGTTGTGTCCCGCCGAGTTGGAGGCCTGGCGCGGCCTGCTGCGGGTGCACGCGAGCGTTCTGAAGGCGCTCGACGCCGAGCTCGACGCCGCGCACGGGCTGCCGCTGACGTCGTACGAGGTGCTGATCCAGCTCGCCGACGCGCCCGACCATCGCATGCGCATGTGCGACCTCGCCGACTCGGTGCTGCTGAGCCGCAGCGGCATGAGCCGGCTCGTCGACCGGCTCGAGCGCGATGGCCTGCTGTGCCGCGCCGCTTGCACGAACGACGCGCGCGGCGCGTTCGCCTGCATCACCCAGGCCGGGATCGAGCTGCTCGAGCAGGCGCGCCCGACGCACGTCGCGGGCATCCGCCGGCGCTTCCTCGCGCAGTTCAGCGAGGACGAGCTGCGGGTGCTGGGTCGCTACTGGGATCGCCTGGTCCCGCCCGCCGTCTGACGGCGCCGCGGCAGTCGGCGGACGGCCGCCCCGCGGTAGGGTCCGCCGCCGTGGCCGGCGCCCTGCTCGACATCCACCACCGCGATCCTGCGACCCGTGCGCGCATGGGCGTGTTGCGGCTCGCGCACGGGGACGTGCGCACGCCGGCGTTCGTGCCGCTCGCGACGAAGGGCGTCGTGAAGGGGATCGAGCCGCGCGAGGTGGCCGCGCTCGGCTACGACATGGTGCTCGGCAACACGTTCCATCTGTTCCTGACGCCCGGCCACGAGCTGGTCGCCGAGCAGGGCGGCCTGCACGAGTTCATGCGCTGGCAGGGGCCGATCATCACCGACTCGGGCGGCTTCCAGGTCTTCTCGATGGGCCACGGCACGGTCGCCGACGAGATCAAGGGCCGGGCTCCCGCCGGCGCCGACCGCTCCGGCGCGATCCTCTCGATCGAGGAGGAGGGCGTGCGCTTCCGCTCCTACATCGACGGCGGCGAGCGGTTCATGGCACCCGAGACGTCGATGGAGGTGCAGGCGGCGCTCGGCTCCGACATCGCGCTCGCGTTCGACGAGTGCACGCCCTTCCACGTCGACCGCGAATACACCGCGCGCTCGACCGAGCGCACGCACCGCTGGCTCGAGCGCTGCCTGCGCTGGCAGGACGAGCACGGTCCCGACGATCAGGTCTTCTACGCGATCGGCCAGGGCGGCGTGCACGAGGAGCTGCGGCGCGGGTCGACGCGCGTCGTGGCGCAGAGCGCCGCTCCCGGCATCGCGATCGGCGGCTCGCTCGGCGCCGAGAAGGCGCAGATGTACGAGGTCGTGGAGTGGGCGACGGCCGAGCTGGAGGATGTCGCGCCCGGCAAGCCGCGCCACCTGCTCGGGATCGGCGAGATCGACGATCTCGTGCGCGGCGTCGAGCTGGGGATCGACACGTTCGACTGCGCGATGCCGACGCGCCTCGGCCGCCACGGCATGGCGATCGTGCCGGACCCCGACAAGCGCTGGCGCGTCGACCTCACGAAGGGGCGCTGGAGGCACGCGAGCGAGCCGATCATGGAGGACTGCCCGTGCCCGGCCTGCGCCGGCGGCTACTCGCGCGCCTACCTCCACTATCTGTTCGGCGCGCGCGAGCTGACGGCGCTGCGGCTCGTCACGCTCCACAACCTCGCGTTCGTCGCGCGCTTGATGGCCGACCTGCGCGCCGCGATCGCGACCGGGACGCTCACCGAGGCGGCAGCCGCCATCCGCGCGGGCGCCGCGCCGGGCGGGCTGGCGTAGTCGCGGGCGGCAGTCGCCCGCGGGAGGGGATCTACTTGGTGTTCTGGTCGACGAGATCCTGCAGCTGCCGGACGGCCTGCTGGGCGTCGTTCGCGACGACGCGCTTGACGTGCACGGCGTTGCCGCTGTTGCCGGTCGCGACGATCGCGACGGCGGCGCCGATCCCGAGCAGCGCGGCGACGGCGAGCACGGCGGCGAGGCGGCGCAGGCCGCGCTGCCGCGGGGAGACGGTCCCGCCTGCCCCCTCGGTGCGGCGGGCAGCCGGAAGCCGATCCCGCCCGTTCGGCGGCGGTGCGGAGCGGCGGGCCGGCACCTCCTGCGGGCGGCGCGACGACAGTGCGCGCGTCTCGGCCGTCGCGACGGCGGGCGCGATCACGCGTGTCGCGGTGGTGGAGGGCATCGGCGCGCCGGCCGTCGCGATCCCGCGCGCGCCGTCGCGCAGCGTCCGCTCCATCGCGGCGGCGGTCTCCGGGCGCCCCTCGGGTTCGAGCGCGAGCGCGAGCGCGACGGCCTGCGCGAGCGCCGGCGGCACCTCCGGGTTGAGCTCTTCGAGCGGCGTCGGCAGCTCGCGCTGCTGCTTGAGCGCCAGCTCCGACAGCGACATCGCCTCATAGGGAAGGCGCCCCGACAGCAGCTGGTAGGCGACGACGCCGAGCGAGTAGAGGTCGGCGCGCGGGCCGGCCTCCTCGCCGCGCGCCTGCTCGGGCGCGAGGTAGGCAGCCGTGCCGAGCACAGAGCCGACCTGCGTGATCGACGACTGCTCGGTCGCCTTCGCGATCCCGAAGTCGGCGAGCTTGACGACGCCGTCGTCGGTGACGAGCAGGTTGCCGGGCTTCACGTCGCGGTGCACGACGCCGTTGCGGTGGGCGTAGTCGAGCCCGCGGCAGGCCTGCGCGACGATCTCGACCGCCTCGTCGACGTCGAGGTGGCCGCGCTCTCGCAGCAGCTCGGCGCATGAGTGGCCCGGCACGTGCTCCATCACGATGAAGTGGTGATGCGCGGCCTCGTCGAAGCCGAAGTCGAACACCTGCACGACGTTCGGGTGCACGAGCCGTGCCGCCGCGAGCGCCTCGCGGCGGAAGCGCGAGACGAACGCCGGGTCGTCGGCGAGGTGCTCGGCGAGCAGCTTCACCGCGACGTTGCGCTCCAGCCGGCGGTCGAGCGCGAGCTGCACGGTCGACATGCCGCCGATGCCGAGCCGGCGGCCGAGCTCGTAGCGGCCGGCGATCACCGTCTCGCTCATGGCGTCGCCGCTCCCTGCTTCGCCTGACCTGGAGGAGCGCCGCCACCGACGCCCGGCGCCCCGCCGCTGTTGCCCGGCGTCGTGCCGCCGCCGGGCGTCCCGCCGCCGTTGTCGGGCGGGACCGTCGTCGTCGGGGTGGTCGGCGGCGGCGTCGTGGTCGTCGGCGTCGTGGGCGTGGTGGGCTGCGTTGTGGTGGTCGTCGTCGGCGTGGTCGTCGTCGGGGTGGTGGTCGTCGTCACCGTCCGCGCGGTCGTGCTCGTCGTGGCCGTGCACGTCCGCGCGACGAGCGCGTCGAGCGTCGAGGCGCCCTTCTGCAGGTTCACGATCAGCCGCCGGTCGACGGCGCCGGGTGAGAGTGCGTTCACGCGATCGGAGAAGCTCCGCGCGGCCACGGCCGCGCGTGCGGCGTCGCCGCCGGCGCATGCCGACTGCAGCGAGGCGAGCGCGCTCTGCAGGCTGCTCGAATCGGAGCTCGAGAGGAGCCCGTTGCGATCGCCGCACGCGACGAGCAGGGCGGCGGCGCATCCGAGCACGCCGAGGGGGACGACCTTCACCGCAAACCGCATCGAGCGCCTAAGGCTACTGACCGTGCGACAGCCGCTCGGCGAGCGAGTCCGGCAGGCGCGCTGCCCGGATCGCGCCCGCGGCGCCTGCGACGTCGTACTCGGTGCGGTGGAACACGGCCGTCCAGGCGCTCGTGTCGAGCAGCATCCAGGCGGCGCGCGGGTCGCCGTCGCGCGGCTGGCCGACGCTGCCCGGGTTCAGCAGCCACGTGCCCGCGGCGACGTCGAGCTCGGTGCCCCCGGGGCACGTGTCGCCCGAGGCCGTCGCACCCTCCATGCGCGAGTAGAAGAGCGCCATGTGCGAGTGGCCGATGCAGGCGACGCGGTGGTGGAGAAGGTCGAGGCACAGCTCCGCCTGGAGCGGGGAGAGCACGTACTCCCACAGCGGGTCGCGGGGGCTGGCGTGGTAGAGCCCGACCGCTTCGTCGAGCTGCTGCGGCTCGAGCGTCGCGAGGTGGGCGAGCGTCTCCGGTGCGACGATCTCGGTCGTCCAGCGCAGCGACAGCTCTGCGCCGCGCGCGAACTGGCCGAACGGCAGCTTCCCGCACGCCGCGAGGTCGTGGTTGCCGGCCAGGCAGACCGCGGCGTGGCGGCGCGCCAGCTCGACGCACGCCTCGGGCTCGGCGCCGTAGCCGACGAGATCGCCGAGGCACCACAGCTCCTCCGCGCCGGTCGCCTCGACGGCGTCCAGCACGGCCTCGAACGCGTGGCGGTTGGCGTGGACGTCGGAGACGATCGCGACCCGCATCGGCCGCCGTCCTACGCGACGCCTGCGCCGACCGGCAGGATGTCGCAGTGGACGAAGCCGTCGCGCTCGACGATCTCGCCCGTGACGACAGGCAGCGGCGCGAGGCTCACGGTCGAAGGCCCGGCCCGCCGCTTCCGGCTACTGGCGGCGCGGCTCGTCGGGGCCGCCGAACTCGGGGAGGTTCTTGATCCCCTCGCTCGTCTGCCACTTCGAGTAGTTGTCCTCCATCGCGTCGATCAGCTCGCGCATGAAGCGGGCTGACAGGTTGACGCGGGAGACGACTACGCCGGGGATCTCGTCGTCGTCGACCTCGTGGTCCACACGCGCGAACGTGATCGTGAACTCGTACTCCGAGTGGCTCACGTTCGCGAAGTTCGCGTACACCCCGGCCATGATCTCCGGGGAGAAGTGGATGTTGATGTGGCGCTCGCGGTCTTCGTCGTCCATCGGGCTAGTATCGCACCCGTGCGGATCATCGTCCTGGCCGTCGGCCGCCTGCGCCCGCCGTTCGCCGATGACGTGCAGCACTACCAGAAGCTGCTCGCCCGCCATGCGCGCGTCGAGCTGGTGGAGGTCCGCGAGGACGAGCAGGTCGCCCGCCGCATCCCCGAGCGCGCGTTCGTCTCGCTGCTCAGCGCCGAGGGCACGCAATACGACTCGCCCGCTTTCAGCCACTTCCTGGAGGAACGGCGCCAGGGCGGGCGCGACGTCTGCTTCGTCGTCGGCGGCCCGTTCGGCCTCGATCTCGAGTCGGTCG
Source organism: Conexibacter sp. (assembly GCA_035654055.1). GTDB lineage: Bacteria > Actinomycetota > Thermoleophilia > Solirubrobacterales > Solirubrobacteraceae > Conexibacter. The sequence goes on along the minus strand of DASRXW010000040.1, from coordinate 47,229 downwards.
ACCACCGTCTGTCGCTCGGCGCGATGACGCTCCCGCACCAGCTCGCGCGCGTGGTGCTGCTGGAGCAGATCTACCGTGGCCACAAGATCCTCGCGAGAGAGCCCTACCACTACTGAGGCGCGCGGCCGCGCCGACGGGCCGGCGCCGCTACCCTCCGACGCCGTGACTCCGCTGCAGGATCTTCGCGCCGCCGTCGCGGCCGCATCGGCTTCGCTGCGCAACGGCGACGCTGCCGCCAAGGCTGGGACGGCGCCCGCGGTCGAGCGTCCGAAGCGCGACGGCTTCGGCGACTACTCGACGAATGCGGCGATGCTGCTCGCGCCGAGCGTCGGCGCGCCCCCGCGCGAGATCGCGGAGCGCCTGGGGGCGGAGCTGGCGCAGCGGCTCGGCGGCGGGCTCGACCGCTTCGAGGTCGCGGGGCCCGGCTTCCTCAACCTCTTCCTCGCCGACGGCTGGCATGTCGCAGGGCTCGCGCACGTGCTCGCGGCCGGCGACGCGTACGGCTCCGGCGGCGTCGCGACGCCTGAGCGGGTGCTCGTGGAGTTCGTCAGTGCCAACCCGACCGGCCCGCTCGTCGCCGCGAGCGGCCGGCACGCCGCGTACGGCGACGCGCTGGCGAGCGTCCTCGCCTTCCACGGCCATCAGGTCCAGCGCGAGTACTACCTCAACGACGCCGGCGCGCAGGTGCGCAAGCTGGGCGAGTCCGTGCAGGCGCGGGCGCGCGGCGAGGACGTGCCGGAGGGCGGCTACGAGGGCGACTACGTCGTGGAGCTGGCGCAGGAGATCCCCGACAGCGCCACCGCCGACCCGGACGTGCTCGCGCAGGAGGCGGTCCAGCGGATGCTTGCCCGCATCCGCGCGACGCTCGCGCACTTCGGCGTCCGGCACGACCAGATCTTCAGCGAGCGCTCGCTGTTCGACGGTGAGCCGAACGCGATCGCGCGCGCGTTCGCGGCGCTCGAGGCGAGCGGCTGCACCTACCGCTCCGAGGGTGCGCTGTGGCTGCGCACGACGACGTTCGGCGACGACAAGGACCGCGTGCTGCAGCGCGCGAACGGCGAGCCGACGTACTTCGCGTCGGACTGCGCGTACCTGCTCGACAAGCAGGCGCGCGGGTTCGAGCGCCAGATCGACGTGTTCGGCGCCGACCACCACGGCTACGTCGTGCGCCTGAGAGGCGCGCTGGCGGCGCTCGGCGGCGATCCGCAGACGCTCGAGATCCTGATCATGCAGTTCGTCCACCTGATCGACCGCGGGGAGCGCTCGGCGATGTCGAAGCGGCGCGGCGTCTTCAACACGCTCGACGAGCTGATCGACGACATCGGCGTCGACGCGACGCGCTTCTTCATGCTGCAGCGCTCGCACGATACGACGGTCGACCTCGACCTCGACCTGGCGCGCGAGCAGTCGAACGAGAACCCCGTCTACTACGTGCAGTACGCACACGCGCGGATCGCCTCGATGCTCGCGAAGGCGGGGGACGAGCGCGTCGCGGCGGCGCTCGCGTCGGTCGCGGCCGAGCACGCCGCCGACGCCTCGGACCCGGCGGCGCCGCTCGATCCCTCAGAGCGGGCGCTGATCAAGAAGCTGCTGGCGTTCCCCGACGAGGTCGCCGAGGCCGCCGAGCGGCGTGCCCCGCATCGCATCGCCGCCTACGCGCTCGAGCTCGCGCAGGACTTCACGCACTTCTACCGCGACTGCCGCGTCGTGGGCGCCGAGCCGGAGGCCGTCGAATCGTTCCGCATCGCGCTGTCGGTCGCGGCGCAGCGCACGATCGCGCGCGCGCTCGGCCTGCTGGGCGTCAGCGCTCCGGACTCGATGTAGCGCGTGCGAGCGGTGCGAGCGGCGCGCCGTCGTCTGCGCCGAGCACGTCCGCCAGCTCGTAGCCCGACAGCGCGGCGTCGGCGAGCGCCTCGCACGCGTCCGGTTTGCCCATCCGCAGCGCCGCGGGCAGGTAGACGTACGGGGCGCCGTGGTAGAAGCGCTCGTAGTGCTCGTGGCGGCTCGCGAACTCCGAGCCGACCGCGTCCCACACGAGCTTGTAGAGCTTGATCCGCTCCTCCGCCGTGTGGCCCGGCGAGCGCACGTAGCGCTCGATCAGCGGCCCGACCTCGGGGTGGACGAGGTCGCGGTAGGAGGCGGGCATCTGTATCAGGCTGCCACCGGCGAGCGTCTTGATCTCTTCGAGCAGCTCGAAGTACGTGCGCGGTGCCCACGCGCGCTGGGCGAAGGCGATCGCACGGTTCGGCATCACGGCCCCGTCGCCGCCGGGCACCGGCTCGCAGCCCGCCTCCATCGCCAGCACGGCGGCCTGCGCGAGGTTCACGGCCGACAGGACCCTGCCGAGCTGCATTCTCACGAGCGGCATGCCGAGCACGTTGTTCGCCTTCGCGACCTTGATCGCGAGCCCGGCGAGGAACTCGAGCTTGGTCCAGTAGCGCGTCGCCGCCTGGTGGATCCAGTAGGCGAACGCGGGCGTGTCCCACCACTGGAGGTAGGCGAGCTCGACGTCTCTGTAGACGAACACGCGCTCCCATGGGACGAAGACGTTCTCGTAGATCATCAGCGCGTCGTTCTCGTCGAAGCGCGACGACAGCGGGTTGTCCCACGGGCTGCGCGCGGCAGCCTCGTAGGAGGCGCGCGAGATCACCTTCACGCCGGGCGTGTTGAAGGGGATCGAGAACGTCAGCGCGTAGTCCTCGTCGTCTCTGCCGAGCGGTTCGATCGTGCCGACGAAGATCTCGTCGCCGAACAGCGCGGCGGTGCCGACCATCTTCGCGCCGCGCACGACGATCCCGTCGTCGCGCTCTGCCACGACGCCGACGTAGAGGAACGGCTCCTCCTGCTCGGCGGCCGGCTTCGAGCGGTCGATCTGCGGGTTGACGATCGTGTGCGACTGGTAGAGGTCGTCGTCGCGCAGGTGGGCGTAGTACGCCAGCAGGTTGTCGGCGCGCTCCTGCCCGCCGCGTGCGAACAGGCCGGGAGCGGCGGCGAAGCCGGCCCAGCAGGAGGCCATGTAGTCGGGGCTGCGGCCGAGGTAGCCGAACGTCGCCTCCGCCCACGTCTTCGTCGCGCGGCGGCGTGCGACGAGGTCCGCCTGGGAGCGCGGGATCGTGTACGCGCGGTGGACCGGCTCGCCGGTCGCCGGCGACGGACAGGTGAGCACGTCCGCGTAGCGCGGGTCGTGCGTCATGTCGTACAGGTGCGCGATCGAGCGCACGGTGTTGCGGAACGCCGGGTGCGTCGTGACGTCCTCGACGCGCTCCCCGTCGATCCACACCTCGCGGCCGTCCCGCAGGCTCTCGACGTACTCCGCTCCGGTCCGTGTCATCGGCGCTTCCCCCGTGGCTGCCGTCGGCTTCGCGCGACTCGCCTTCGGCCGCGTCCCCGTTACCCACAGTAATCCGGTGTGACGATCGTCGTCAACCGGCGGCGCCGCTCAGTCGTGCCGCGCCAGGTCCTCGTCAAGTCGTCGCGCGTCCTCGGCGCTCAGGGCGGGAGCGGCGACGGCCGGCTGCGCAGCGCTGGCGCGCGCCCGGCGGCGCCAGCGCGGCAGCGCGAGGCCCAGCACGGTCAGCGCGATGGCGAGGGCCGCGATCGGCACGAGATACACGGCGAGGTTGAAGCCGTTCTCACGCGGGAGCGCGAGCACCCGCTGGTCGTACTGGGCGACGAGCGCGTCCTTGATCTGCTGCTCGCTCTTGCCCTGGGCGATCAGCGCGCGGATCTGGTTGCGCTCCGCATCGGCCTGCGGACCGTTCGCCACCGACAGCGGCGTTCTGCACACGACGCACATGACCTGCGGCTCGATCGCCGACAGCGTCGTCTGCGGCTGGGCGGCCGCGGCGGTGCTCGGCACGGCGGCGAGTGCGGCCAGCAGCAGCGCGAGCAGCGGCAGGCGACGCGCGGCGCGGATCATCCCTGTCGCCTCTGCGAGGAGATGAGCGGACCGATCGTCGCGGTGATCCAGCTCGGCGTCAGCACGCCGCGCTGGAGCGCGACGATCCGGCCGTGCGGGTCGAGCACGAACGTCTCCGGCATGCCCTTCACGCCGTAGGCCTTCGCAAATGCGCCGTCGACGTCGCGGACAACCGGATATCTCACGTCGTGGACGCGCACGAATCTGATTGTGTCCTCCGTCGCGTCGTTCCACGCTACGCCGACGACCGTGCCGTGGCCGGCGAGCGTGCGCTGGAGGCGGTTGAGCAGCGGCGCCTCCTCGGAGCACGGGTCGCACCACGAGGCGAAGAAGTTGACGACGACATAGCCGTCTCCGCGGTAGTCGGCGAGCATTCTGCTGCCGCCGCCGTCGAGCAACGGGAGCGACGCGTCGTGGGCCTGCGGATGCTCGCCGCGCGCGACGGCCTGGTCGATCGACGTGTCGTCCCCCGTCTGCAGCACGCCGAACACGAGCAGCCCGACGAGCAGCAGGGCGAGGACGGAGGCGGCGAGGGTCGTGACGGCGCGGCGCATCGTAGCTCTCAAGGGTAGAGCGGCGGGCCGCTCGGGTCGTCGCCGGGCCCGTCGGCGTCGACCGGAGCATGCACGAGCGCGCGCGTGCCGAGCGGGCCGCTGAGTGCGACGGTCGCCGTGCGCTCCTGCTGCCACGCGAACCACCCGCCGGCCGGCGGCTGCCAGCGCGTCAGGACCGTCACGAACACCTGGGTCGGCGTCTCCTGCGCATCGATCCGGTCGAGCCCCATGTGCTCCGTGCACGTGTAGCGGAGCGTCAGCTCGGCGCGGTCCTCGGGCGCGGAGACGACCGTCCATGGCACGCTCACGAAACGGGGGGCCTGCTCGAGCAGTGCGGCGGGTGGCGTCGGGACGGCCGTATCGAGCGGCGGCCTCGCGGCGGCGCGCGAGCGCTGGCGGTGCCAGGCGAGCAGCGCGCCCGCCAGGACGACGATCGAGGCGAGGACGGTGCGGCGGCGCATGGACCGAAGCCTACGGCGCGCCCGCCGGGCGGCCGGCCCACGCTTCGCGCGGGCAGCCCGCGGGGCTAGAATCCCTTGCCGCTGCGGACGTAGCTCAGTTGGTAGAGCGTCGGCTTCCCAAGCCGAAGGTCGCGGGTTCGAAGCCCGTCGTCCGCTTCGAGGGAGGCCCGTCGTGGTGGGCCTTTCTTCCGTCTGCGACGAGATGGCCATGTCGGCCGTCGCCCGGCGGGTACCAGGCGTGGGTGCCAAACGAAGGTACGGGCGCTCTCTCGCTGGCGGCGCGGGGGTCGTCGTTTCGAGCCCGACTCGCTCAGGCGCGCTCCAGTCGCCCGACGACGCACGTCAGCGCACAGGTTCCTGTCTTGTGGATGTGACAGGTCGGCTCAACGCCACGCGGGGGTCACTATCTCGCCGCCTTCATCTGTCGCAAGCAGCACGGCGACCTGGGTCAAGGCGGGGTGTCGCGCGTCGTCGGCGTTCCGGCGCTCGCGTGTCTGAAGCCCGAGTTCACCGATGCGGGCGAGATAGGCGCCGGTGAGCGCGCGTAGCTCGGCGAAAGCTTCCGGGTCGAGCGCGGCGGTGGCGTCGCCTCTGCCGTTCTCGCGCTCGAAGTCGGTCACGAGCAGCGTTGCGCGGATCCCCCAGAGGACGGAGGCGACACGCTGGCGGTCGGTGAGCTGGTAGTGCTGCACCGAGGCGCCGCGGCGCTGCGTGCGGCCGGCGAGCCTGATGATGCCGCGCTCGGCGAGCGAGCGGATGTGGTAGCTGACGCTGCCGAGTGGGAGCGCGAGCGCGTGGGCGACGTCGGTCGGCGTCGCTGTCCCCGTCGCGAGGAATCGGCGCATGATCTCGACGCGGTAGGGATGGCCGATGGCGTGAAGCCAGTCGACCTCGGACGGGCTCCCGTTCGTCACCGACAGCACGCCGCCAGTGCGGCGGACGGGATGAGGAGGCGGTGCCGGCCGGGACCGGTCCCGAAGGCGGGAGGGTGGGACCGGAACCGGCGGGCGTCGTGCACCGGGATGGGGTCGTGCACGAGACGATGGTGCTGCGGGCGCGCGGACGGACGCGCGCGACCCCGGACGCCCGGTTGGGGGCTGGGCGCCGGGGCCGCGAAGCGCCCGCGATGCCCCGGCGTGCACTCGGGCTGCCTCGTCATCCGGGGGAGACGCGAGGCGCACGGCACGCGCTCCGGGCAGTGGGGGACCAGTTGCCCGTGGGGTTCTCGCAGCACCATCGCGAGGAGGTTGACCGTCGCCCACCCATTTGCCTAGTTCCGGTGCGGTATACCGAAGCGGTAGCCCACATCCTCAGATGACCGTTGTCGTTTGCGACTATGCGCACAGGTGATCTAGGCTTTGATCAGGCCTTTTTTCGGGGATTCGGGGATTGGACGCGGAGCTGTGGGAGGCGGGGTCGTTGCGAGAGTCACTCTGGCGGCCGTCGTTCTGGCTCCTGAGCCGCTGACGCGCTATGCCGTCGCGCGGACGGTCGAAGAGCGGTTCGGCGGCGAGAGCGGGATACTCCGCACGAAGCTCCAGCACGCCTACGACCAGGTGCCGGCGCTCGAAAAGGCCGGGCTGATACGGGTCGTCGGGAGGGTGCCGACCCGCAGCGGCAGAGAGCGCACGAGCCTGCTGGCCGCGACGCAGGCGGGGGTGGAGGACTGGCGGGCGTGGCTGGCGAGTCCGATCACGATGCCGGACGCGATGACCGGCGCGCTGTCGCGGCTGCATGCCCTGCGGCCCGGCGACTACGGGACGATGATCGAGATCATCGATCGCTACGAGGCGATGCTTCGGCGGATCGTTCAGCAGGCCGTCGATCCGGGGGCTCCGGGGGACGTCGTCGATCGCGTCAGGCTGGTGTGGAACAGACGGGAGCTGGTCGCGCAGCTCCAATGGTGCCAACACTCCCGCGACATCATCCACGAGGCGATGGCGGGGAGCCAGCGGCGATGACGCTGCTCGCGCTCTCCGGCGTGTCGGTGCGCTACCCGACTGCGACGGCGTTGGCCGACGTCTCGCTGGAGGTCGTCGCCGGCGAGCTGGTGATCGTGTGGGGTCCGGCGCGATCAGGCCGGACGACGTTGCTGAACGTCGCGGCCGGGCTCCGGCCTCCCGACAGCGGATCGGTCGCCTTCGCGGGTCGCCCGTCGCGTGCGAGCCTCGGACGGCACAGAGGGTTCGCGGTCGTGCCCAGCAGCGCCGGCGCGCTCCTCGGCCACGAGAAGCTCGTCATCGACCAGGTCGCGTATCCGGCGCTGCGGGTGATGTCGCGCTGGCGGGCGCAGGCAGCCGCCGACGCCGCACTTCGCCGTTGCGGGGTCGAGGAGCTCGGGCAGACGCCGATGGAGGCGCTCTCCCACGCCGAGCGCATCCGGGTCGTCGTCGCACGAGCCCTCGTCCGCGAGCCGCGCCTGGTGATGATGGACGAGCCGACCGCCGGCCTCTCCCACACCGAGAGCGAGCGGTTCCTCGATCTGGTGCGGTCGCTCGTGCGCGACGGCATCGCCGTGCTCATGAGCGACGACGCCGAGGGCTCGGCGCTCGTCCCCGGAGCCCGCGTGCTGACGATGCAGCGCGGCATGCTGCGGGGAGCGAGCCCCTTGCCGCCGGCTGACGTCATCCCACTGGGGCAGCGGCGCGCCGAGCCCGGGTTCGGCCTGTGACGCTTCGCCTGGAGCACGTCTCACGGCACTTCAGCGTCGGGGGCGAGGTCGTGCGCGCGGTCGACGACGTGTCGCTGCACATCGAGCGAGGAGAGCTGATCGCGCTCTACGGGCCGAGCGGCTCGGGCAAGTCGACGCTGCTGCTGATCGCCGCGGGCCTGGAGGCGCCAGATCGCGGTGGCGTCACCTGGGACGGCGAGCCGGTCCCGCTGCGCGGGCGCGCCGCAGACCGCTGGCGACGCGAGACGCTCGGCGTCGTGCTCCAGCAGCCGCAGCTCGTCGAGGGGGTGCCGCTGCACCGCAGCGCCGGCCTGCGGCTGGAGGCACGCGGCGTACGCCGGTCGAAGGCGCGGCTTGACGGGATCCGCGCGCTCAGAGACGTGGGCCTCGGCAACCGCCTCGACCATCGACCGGATCAGCTCTCGATCGGGCAGCGCCAGCGGGCTGCGATCGCGAGAGCGTTGACGACAGACCCCGCGTTGATCCTGGCGGACGAGCCGACCGGCAACCTGGACTCGCACACCAGCGGCCAGATCGTCGAGCTGCTCGACGCGCTCGCGCACGACCGCGGTCGTGCCGTGCTGATCGTCACCCACGACCCGCGGCTGGCCCACCGCGCCGACCGCGTTCTGCGACTCGACGACGGCCGTCTGGCCGAGCTTGCCTCCGACGACGCCGACCTCACCCCGATGCCATGAACGGCACCCCCTCCTCGCAAGGAGACTCCGAGCGCCCCGGCGACGGGTCGCTGCCGCGCAAGGTCGAGCGCGCCGAGCGAGCAACGTGGATCCGCCCTGGGACGCTCCTGACGCTCTACGCCGGCCGGCTGCGGCGCCAATGGCTGCAAGAGCTGCTGGCGGGAGCCGGCATCGCGACCGGCGTGATGCTGGTGTTCGGGGTGCTGGTTGCTAACACGAGCATCACGACCTCGGCGCGCGAGATCGTGAACGGGATCGCGGGACATGCACAGCTCCAGCTCGTTGCCCTCGGTGGCAGCGGATTCGACGGACGCCTGACAGACGCCGTCCGCGCTGCGCCCGGCGTGCAGGTCGCTGCTGCGGTGCTTCAGACCCACGCGACGTTGCGATACGGGGATCGCCGCGTGGGCGGCGACTTGGTCGGCGTCGACGACGACTACGCGAGACTCGGCGGCGTCGCTTCCCGACCGGCGTTGTTCGGGCTGTTCACTCTGCCCGGCCTGTATCTCTCCGCCCGCGCGGGGGAGGCTCTGGGCATTCGTGCTGGCAGTGCGCCCGCACACCCGGTCACGATCGATGTCCGGGGCCGTGCACGTCAGATTCCGGTCATCGGCGTGCTCGGACGCAGCGAGATCGGCGCCTCGGCCGACACGCTGACCGCCTCGACCTCCCTGCGCCGGGCGCAGCGTCTCAGCGGACTTCCGGGCAGAGCGACCCGGATCTTCGTCGTCGCAAGACCGGGAGAGGAGGAGCGTGCGCGCCGGTCGCTCGAGCAGATCGCGCGCAGCAACGGCCTGCAGGCAGGTCGGGTGGACGACGAGCTGCGCGCGCTCGCCGTCGCAACCGCGCCGAACGATCAGTCGACGGCGCTGTTCGCGGCCATCGCCGCGATCGTCGGCCTGCTGCTGACGGCGATGGCGATGCTCCTGACCGTGCCAGAGCGCCGACGCGAGCTGGCGCGCATGCGCATCGTCGCCGGGTTCACATCTCGCCAGGCCGTCCAGGTGCTGCTCTCGCAGGCGCTGCTGCTCGGCGTGGTGGCGTCAGCCGTCGGAGTGCTCGCCGGGAACCTGATGGCCCGAAGCGCCGCGCAGGCGCCACCCGGATACCTGACGTTCGCGTTCCCGATCGGCTCCGGCATCCATGTGGAGGCGTGGATGGTCGTCGTGGCGATGGTCGGCGGCACCCTGTGCACCTGCATCGCCGCCGCAACGCCGTTGGCAGACCTGCGAGCAAGGCGTGCGCTCAACGCCATCTTCGGAACCGCCAGCCAGCCAGGACAGAGCATCTCCGCCGCTGTCCGCCGCCGGCTCGCGGTCAGCGCCGTGGCGCTTGTGCTGATCGCCTCCATCGTCGTCACGCTGTCGCCCGCGACGACCTCCCTGACGATCGGCGCGCTCATCGTCGCCACGTTGTTGGCGATGCCCGCGATCCTCTCGGGCCTCCTGTTCGCCGCTGACCAGTTGGAGCGACTCGACCGGGCGCCGCCGCTCGTCATCCCGATCGGCGCCCTGCGTGCCGCGCCGGTTCGGTCGCTCGCGTTGGCCGCGACGTGCGCTGTTGCCGTCTGCGGCGCGCTCGCGATCGGCGGCGCCCGCGACGATCTGCTCCGGGGCCTGGACCAGAGCGAGTACTACGGGACGACCGACATCTGGGTCAGCCAGCGAGGCGATGCACTTGGCCTGCAACCCTTCCGACGGCCCGCCGGGATCGAAGCGCTTCCCGGAGTGGCGGTCGTCCGCGAGTACACCGGAGGGCTCCTCGACATCGGCGATCGGCGCACCTGGATCATTGCCCGTCCGACCGAGGACCGGATGATGGTCCCACCCTCTCAAGTGCGTCAGGGAAACTACGCGACCGCGAACGCGCGCCTCCGCGCAGGCGGCTGGATCACCGTCTCCGACCAGATCGCGCGAGAGCAAGGGATCTCTCCTGGCAGGACCATTCAGCTCCCTACGCCCACTGGTCAGCACACCTACCGTGTTGCCGCGATCACGACGAACCTCGGGTGGGGACCCGGCGCGATCGCGATGAGCGCAGACGACTACCGCCGCGATTGGGCGAGCAGCACGCCGACCGCCCTCGAGGTCGACGTCAAGCCCGGCGCCTCCCCCATCCGGGTGGCTGACGAGATCCGCACCGCGCTCGGACCGGCGACCGGCCTCCAGGTCAAGACGACCCCGCAAGCTGTCGCGGACGCTCACGGCATCGTGCGTGACGGCCTGGCCCGACTCCAGCAGATCTCGACGCTGCTCCTGATCGCGGCAGCGGTCGCGATCGCCGTCGCCATGATCGCGACCATCCGCGATCGCCGACCGCAGCTCGCCGCCTACGCGATCGAGGGCTGGAGCCGCGCCGCGCTCTGGCGCGCACTCATGGTGGAGACGGCGCTGGTCCTGTTCGCCGGGTGCCTCGCAGGCGCCGTGGCCGGAACCTACGGGCACCGCCTCCTCGGTCGCTGGCTCGAGCAGACGACATCGTTCCCCGCGCCGTGGTCGTGGTCGCTGGGGGCGGTGCTGCCGGTGTGCGCGCTGCTCGCCGGCGTCGCGCTCCTCGTCACCGCCGTGCCCGGCTACTTCGCGGCCCAGCCCCGCGGACGGCTCGCCGTCGATCGATACTGACCCACCGACTCCCGCGGTCGGCGCAGGGCGATCGGAGATCATCGCCCGATGCTCGCGACGCTCCAGACACTGACCGACTACGGGGTCGCCATCGTGCCCCGTGCGCGCCGAGAGATCCGCAGATGGGCGCTCGCCGCCTCAGCGATTCCCGACCCGACGCTGCGCACCCACGCGACGGACGCCATCGCTGTCGACGCGAGCAACGCGGAAGCCGCCGCCGTCTTCGCGGCCATTGTCCCGCGGCGCCAGCGTCGCGCCACGGTCGAGCTGCTCGTCGCCCAGCAGATCCTCCTTGACTACGTGGACGTGCTCGGCGAGAGGATCTGCTCCGACCAGCTCCTGCGCGGCCTAGCGATCGGCAAGGCCTTGGCAGCCGCGGTCGCCAGGCCTGCGTCGCCTCTCGACCTCGACCCGCTCGGCGACGACGGCGGTTACCTCGTCGGACTCGTCACGGCCTGCCGCAACCGACTCTGGCAGCTCCCCTCGGCAGCGGTCATCGAGCAGCCGGCCGAGGCCGCCGCCGTCCGCTGCGCCCACGGCCTCGCCCACACCCACACGGCTGCGCATCACGGCACGATCGCCAAGCTTCGCGACTGGGCGATGACACAGGAAGGAGCGGTCCCCTACTCGTGGTGGGAGACCGCCGCGGGCAGCAACTCCAACCTCGCGATCCTCGCGCTGCTTGTCGCCGCAGCCGATCCCCTGACGACTCGCCACGACGCCGCGGCGATCGCCTCGTCGTATTGGCCTCACGTGTGCGTGATGTCGACGCTGTTCGACAGCCTCGTCGACTACGAGCGCGACGCGACGAGCGGCAACTTCTCGTTCGTCTCGCACTACCCCGATCACGCGGCGGTGCAACGCGGTCTGATCCGAGCGACGACACGCTCGCTCGCCGCGACCAAGTCGCTGCGCCACAGCCACGTCCACACGATGATCGTCTGCGGCGTCGCCGGTTACTACGCCGCCTCCGCGACGCGCGACAGCCTCGCCGCGCAGCTCGCGCCGAGCCTCCTCGCAGCACTCGGCCCGACGGCCGCGCCGATCATCCTCGCGCTCCGCGCACAGCACCGGCTCGGGTCTACGCGGGGAGGCCGAGCAGCTCGCAGGCGGCGCGTGCGTCGATCGCCGGCGGGTGCAGGCCGGCGTGGTCGAGCAGGTCGCGGTTGCCGGTAACGATCGCCTCCGCGCTGCAGGTCGCCGTAGCGGCGCTCGATCGTGGCCTGCAACGCTGCAAGGCCACGCGGTTGGGTAGGTGACGAGGACGCCGAGACAGGGCGGTTGTTCGGCCGGGGTGGTGCTGGCGTCGAAGGCGGCGTTGATGGCGGCGATGGCGGTGGTGTCGGACTTGCTGTGGAGATAGCGTTGGTGGCGGCGAGCTTGGCGTGGCCGAGGATGTCGCGGACGGCGACGAGGGGAGGGTGGAGGCGTTCGCGTCGCGCAGGCCATGAAGCCTGACCGGGCGAAGCCTGCGGCGGTGCAGGCGCGCTTGTAGCGGCGGCGCAGTGCGGAGGCGTCGAGGCGGCCTCCGAAGCGGTTGCAGGAGACGTGCTCGCCGGGGCCGATGAAGTCGGGGCGGGTAAGGGTGCGGGCGAGTGCCGAGTGACGGTCAGGTTGCTGTCGGGCGGCGGTGGCGCACCGACTCAAAGCGCGCGAAGTCGCGGTCGAGCGTGACGATCTCGCAGCCGTGCTCGGCGGCGACCGCGGCGATCGTCGCGTCTGCGATCAGGTCGCCGAGTGCGTCAGCTTCCTCGCAGAGCCGGCGCAACAGCGTGAGGTGGCGCGGGCCCGGTCCGACCGGAAGGTGGAGTGGCTGGGCGCACGTGGCCTCCACGAACGCGAAGGCTTCGGGGCGAGGCGTCGGCACTTCGAAGATCCTGCGGTTGGTGGTGAGGCGCAGGAAGGAGCTCCACACGAGCGCGGGGACTGCGAAGCGCTCCTCGCCGGTGAGCATCCTGTCGAACCAGCCGCGAACCGATGCGTGGTGGGGGTGGTCCTCGCGGTGGGCGGCGAGGACGACGTTGACGTCGAGCAGGAGCACCCGGTCAGTGCCGGTCGTCGAGCTCGATGCCGTCGTCGAGCGCCTCGAGGAGGGCGCGGTTCGAGCTGAGGTCGATGCCGGGTCGCGGACCCGTTCCGCCGCGGAACACCGGGACGGGAGGCGCCTTTCCGGGCGGGTGGGCGTCGCTGAGCTCTCGCTGCAGGGCTCCGTCGACGAATGCTCCGAGTGTCTGTCCGCGCTCCCGTGCACGGCGCTTGGCCGCTGCGAGCAGCTCATCGGAGATCGACAGCGTGGTGCGCATGATGTTCACCATAGCGCATCAGATGCATCACCGTAGTTGGAACCGCTGCCGCTATGGCAGATACCGCACATCGCGCTCCGGTTCCTCCTCTGGATACGGCAAACGAGGGACTGAGGGCCGGATCGTTCCCGATTGGAGCGCCGACGCTGACCGGGTGGCTTCGATCGACGCGGTGAACGACCGCTGAGGCGACGGCGAAGGCTTCCTGGAAGCGCGGCCTTTCCGCGCAGGAAACAGGGCTGTGTACGAACACCGTCGATAGGTGTAGGGTGACGTCTGTCGTGCGTGTCGGGGAACGGAAGGAGCACTCATGAAGTGGCATATCCTGCGACGCCGAAGGAGCATCACCGGCGTCGCCGTCGTCGTCGCACTCGTGCTCGGCCTGATGTCGGGCGGCGTCAGCGCCGCCGATCATTCCGCGCACGCGGCGAAGCGCAGGGCGCACCGGCTCTCGGGCACGGCCTACTTCCACCTCGTAAGGAAGTCGGGCTCCGTGCTGTACGAGAGCGGGAGCGCGACGGGCACGCTTCCGGGAAGGGTGTCCGCCCGCTTCGTCACCAGCCTTGCGAAGGTGACGGGAAGCGTGACGTTCTATCCGAACAGCGGTGGCTCGTTGACGGTGACGGCGGTCGGCTACCCGCGGTCGGCCGGCACGATCGCGCGCTTCGGCGGGAACCTCGCGGTGCGCAGCGGGACCGGCCGCTACGCCAGGGCGCTGGGAAGCGGAACGTTCACCGGCACTGCCAACCGCAGGACATGGGCGATCACCGTCCGCGCGAACGCGACGCTGACCTACTAGGCCGGTCGACTCGATGCTCCGCCGGTCGCGCCTTGCCGCGGCGCTCGTCGTGCTCGTCGCGTTCGGTGGCCTGCCGGCGGCGAGCGCGACGGCAGCTGCGCGCCCGAAAGCCGGCCCGGTTCGCGTGACGGCGGCATTCGACCGCGCCGCGTCGCTCGGCGGCACGACGGCGCTCGACGTGGACCTGCAGCTCGATCCGCGCCGCCTGCCCATGGCGCCGCTGACCAGCGTGGAGCTGGAGTACCCGCAGAGCCTCGGCCTCGTCTCGAGCGGCCTGGGCCTCGCCGTCTGCACGCGTCCGGCGAGCGACTTCGCGCAGGTGCTGATCACAGGCCCGAGACTCGGCGGCTGTCCGCCGAACGCGGTGATGGGGTACGGCACCGCGCGCGCCCTGGTCCGCCTCGTCGGCGACGGACAGGTGATCCCGGAGTACGCGACGGTCACGTTGCTGTCGGGGCCGCTCGTGCACGGTCGGCTCGGGCTGGTGGTGTTCGTCGACGGCGAGCGCCCGTTCGGCGCGAAGCTCGCGTTCGCGGGCGAGGTGCGCGGCGCCGCGGCGCCTTACGGCGGCACGCTCGCGATGCGCATGCCGGTGATCCCGGGGCTCGAAGACGTCGCAGTCGTGTCGCTCGTCGAGCTCCGCATCGTGATCGGCTCGCCGGCCATCCGCTACTACGAACGTCGCCGCGGACGCGTGGTCGCCTACCGACCGGCCGGGGTGGCGCTTCCGGCTCACTGTCCGGCGCACGGCTTCCGCTTCCGCGCTCGCGTCGCGTTCGCGGACGGCACGCGGCATTGGGCCGCGACGACGAGCCCTTGTCCGCGAGCGGTTGTCGCACCGCCGACCGGACGCTAATCTCCCATAAGTTGGTGCGTTACTGGGGGACGGATGCGCGCGCGTCGTCCTGCGCGAAACACATCACGAGCACCAGTACCTTAATGGGTTAAAGGACCGGCCTTAAAAGCCGTTGATGCGGGTTCGAGCCCCGCCTGGTGCATGCATGCGTCTTACGGGCTTCAGCGATCCGTCGACGAACCTGCTCGACCGGCTGGACGCGCGCCTCGCCGCCGACGGCGCGCAGGGTGCGCTGCTTCCGATCGTGCCGTTCCGTCCCGCGCCGGCGGACGTCCGCCTCGAGGTGCGCGACCCCGCGTGGGCCGCCTCGCCGGCCGGTCGAGCCGTGCTCGCCTCGCTGCAACGAACGAACGGATGGCACATCGTCCGCTTCGCGGACGAGTCGCTTGCCGCGCTCGGCGCCGCGCTCGAGCGCGGCGAGCCCGACCCGCTTGCGACGCGCGTCGTCGCACCCGCCCGCCGCTGGGTCGTCAACTTCGGCGATCCCAACACGACGAAGGCGCTGCACGTCGGCCACCTGCGCAACGTCGCGATCGGCAACGCCGTCGCGAGCGCGGCCGAAGCGCTCGGGATCGACGTCGTGCGCCAGAGCCGCGTCGGCGACTTCGGCCGCAGCATGGGCGAGGCGATGGCCGGCTACCTCGCGCATGGTGCGGGCCGCACGCCGACGCAGGCGGGCGTGAAGGGCGACCGGCTGATCGGCGAGTGCTACCTGCGCTACGTGCGGGCCCTGCCGGCGCGCGTCGCCACGAGGGCGGGCCGGGAGGGGAGCGCCGAGGACGGCGACGCCGCGCTCTCGCGCGAGCGCGTCGTGCGCGGCGACGCGGCAGAGGAGCTGCTCGAGCGCTGGCGGCAAGGCGATCCAGCGGCGACGCGCCTGTTCGAGCACGTGCGTCGCTGGGTCACCGACGGACACGACGAGACGTACGCGCGGCTCGGCGTGCGCGTCGACCGGACGCTGTACGAGTCCGACTACCTCGCGCACGGCGAGGCGCTTGCGCGGCGCGCGCTCGACGCGGGCGTGATCGAGCGCGTCGCGAGCGGCGCGACGATGTACCCGACGGGCGAGCCGTCGTATCCGCAGCTGCTGCTGCAGCGGCGCGACGGGTTCCCGACGCAGCACCTGCGCTACGTCGCGACGTACGACGCGACGCGCCCGCTGCTCGCCGGCGCGCGCTCGATAGCCGTCTTCGGGAGTGAGTGGCGCGGGCTCATACGCGCCTGCGAGGCGCTGCTGCGCCGGCTGCGTCCCGGCGAGGAGGTCCACCCGACGGACAACCTCATGCACGAGATGGTGCTCGGCGACGGCGGCGACGTCGTGAAGTCGAGCAAGGGCGGTGCGCTGCTCGCGGATCAGCTGTTCGAGCAGGTGATGGCGGCCGGACCGGTGGTCGGGCTCGCACAGCGCCACGGGCGCCGCGACGTCGAGCAGCTCGCCCGCATCGTGCTGCTCGGCTGGTTCCTCGGGCGCCCGCTCCAGCAGCGCATCCCGCTCGCGCTCGACGAGCTGCTCGACCCACGCCGCAACGTCGGCTGGTCGCTCGCGCAGGCGTGGGCGCGCGCCTGCGACCCGCGCCACGACGGTGCGCCCGATCCCGATCCCGCCGACCCCGGGTATCGCTTCGTGCTCGTGCAGTCCCAGCGCCACCGGCGCCTGCTCGCGAAGCAGGCCGACGAGCTCGACCTGCTGCCGTTCGTGCGCTTCCACTATCACCTGACGCGCTGGTTCGCCGGCGTGCCGACGACCGCGCGGATCGCACGCGCGATGCGCGCCGTGCTCGGCGAGGGACTCGTGGCGCTCGGGCTCGCCGATCCGTCCGTCGCGACGGACGCGCCGGTCGCAACGCCCGAGGAGGTGGGCGCATGCCCGCCGTGAGCGAGCTGGCGTGGGTCGACGGCGCGCTCGTGCCGCGCGAGCAGGGCGCGCCTTCGCTCGCCTCGAGCACCTTCCACATGGGCACGGGCGTGTTCGACGGGATCATGGCCTACTGGAACGACGACCACTTCCACCTCCACCGCGTGCACGAGCACCTCGTGCGCTTCAAGACCGGCGCGGCGCGCATGGACCTGCCGTTCCCATGGGAGCCGGAGGAGCTGGAGGCGGGGATCCGCGCGCTGCTCGACACCTGCCCCCAGCGGACGCACTACATCCGCCCGATCGCCTTCCGCGGCGCGCCCGAGATCATGCTCGTCGCGAGCAGAGAGCTGAACGTCAACGCCTGCATCTTCGCGGTCGAGGCGGAGCGCGACGTGCCCGATCCGATGCGCGGGACGATCGTGCCCGTCGAGCGCGTGTCGAGCCGCGCGATCCCCGTGTCGTGGAAGGTCTGCGGCACGTACGCGAACAGCTTCCTCGCGCAGCGCCGCGCGTTCGAGCGCGGCGCCGACGTCGGCGTGCTGCTCGACGGCGCCGGGCGGCTGGCCGAGGCGAGCACCTCGAACCTCTTCCTGATCTGCGACGAAGCGCTCGTGACGCCGTCGGCCGAGTCCGACGTGTTCCCGGGCATCACGCGCCGCAGCGTGCTGGAGATCGCCGCGCGGCTCGGCGTGGAGGCCGTCGAGCGGCCGGTCGATCCCGGCGAGCTGGGCTGCTGCGAAGGCGCCTTCCTCGCCTCGACGATGCTCGAGCTGCGGCCCTTGTCGGCGATCGACACGGCGCGCTTCTCGACGGCCGAGCATCCGCTCTACCGCCGCGTCCGTGCTGAGTTCGACGTGGCGACGCACGCGTGAGGGCGTGCTGCTCAGCGCGGCGGCTCGAGCCGTGCGAGCAGCGCGGCCGCCTGGGCGGCGAGTCCCTCGCGGTGCGGGCCGAGCAGCGCGCCGGCCTCCGCGACGAGCGCCTCGACACGCTGCGGGTCGGCGTCGAGCGCGGCCGTGTCCAGCTGCGCGAGGCCGGCTGCGAGCGCCGCGCGCGCCTCGGCCGCGAACGGGTTCGCGCGCTGGATGTCGCCGTACGTCTCGGGGCTGCCGCTCGCGATCCGCGCGAGCAGCGCGAGCAGCGCGAGGAACGGCGGCGGCGCGGCGGGCAGCAGCGCGTCGAGGTCCGTGCCCAATTGCGCGAGGCCGAGCCCGAAGGCGAGCAGGCCGGCGTGAGCGGCGACCTGCAGTGCCGCGGTCATGCGGTCGTGCGTGGCCGCGTCGGGGAGGGTCACGATCGCAGCCCGCTCGCTCAGCAGCGCGAGCAGCGCGCGCGAGCGTGGACCGGGCATCAGCTCGACGGCGAGCACGGCGTGTCCCGCGAAGCCGAGTGCCGGCGCGAACATCGGGTTGAGCGAGAGCAGCTCGCGGGAGGCGGAGGCGGCGAGCGCCGCCTGCGCGAACGGGGTCTTGACCGACAGCGTGTCGGCGAGCAGCGCGTCCGCCGGCAGCGCCGCGAGCAGGTGGGGGAGGGCGTCGAGCGCGGCCGCCTCGGGCAGCGCGAGCACGACGCAGTCAGTGCCGGCGAATGCGTCGCGCAGCGCCGGCGAGGGGCGCCGCACGTCGAGCGCGACGTACGGACCCAGCTCGCGGACCTCGGGGTGGGGCGTCGGCGCGGCGTCGACGATCGTGATCTCGCAGCGGGCGCCCGCGAGCGCGCCGGCGAACAGCCGGCCGACGGCGCCGTTGCCGCCGACCAGCGCGCAGCGCGCGAGGTCGCCGACCCGCGCGTGCGCTGCGTCTGCGGTCGAGTCCACGTCGCGGCCGATGTTCGCAGAACGAATCCACCTCCGGGTGCGCAGAGGCGTTAAGCTCCAATAACAGGTGTAACGACGCACCAAAACGAGGAGGGGGACCTCGCCATGAGCACGAGCACGCAGACGGCTGCGCTCGCGTCATTCCGGGAGCGCATCGACCGCGTCGACGAGCAGCTGCTGGGTGCGCTCGCGGAGCGCATCGCGATCTGCCGCGAGGTCGCCGAGTACAAGCGCGACTGCGGGATTCCAATGATGCAGCCCGATCGCGTGGCGGCCGTCGAAGAACGCTGGGCCGAGCTGGCCGCCGAGCGCGGCCTCGACGCGGACTTCGCACGCTCGCTCGCGAGCGCCGTGATCGGCGAGGGCTGTCGCGTGGAGGACGCGATCATCGGTGACGGCGAGAACGGCCGGCCCGACTCCGCCGGGAGCGTGCTCGCCAGATCGGCGATCGCGATCGACCACGTCGCGATCGCCGTGTGCGACCTCGACGCGGCGATCGCCTACTACGGCGGCGTGCTCGGGTTCGAGCTGCGCGAGCGGCGCCAGATCAGCGGGCGCATCAGCGGGATGGACTCGGCGGTGATGGAGGCCGGCGGCGTGAAGTTCGTGCTCGTGCAGGGAGACTCGCCGGAGTCGAACGTCTCGCGCTACATCGAGGCGTACGGACCGGGCGTGCAGCACGTCGCGATCGAGGTCCCCGATCCGCAGGAGGCGTTCGACGACCTGCGAGCGCGCGGCTGCGACCTGCTCACCGGGATCATCCACGGTCCCGGGCTCGACCAGATCTTCACGAAGCGCGAGCCGACGTCCGGCATCCAGCTGGAGATCATCGCGCGCGCGGAGAACGACGGCTTCGACCCCCGCAACGTGCAGGAGCTGTTCGAGGCGATGGAGCGCGAGAACGTCTTCTAGGGGTCGCGGGACGAACGGACGACGAACGACCATGCGCGGCGCGAGCGTCGGCATCCTCGGCGCCGCGGGCGCCGTCGGCTCGGCGGCGGCGTTCGCGCTCGCGCTCGGCGGCGCCGAGCAACTCGTGCTCGCCGACGCCGACGCCGCTGCGCAGCGGCTGGCGGCGCAGCGGCTCGACCTCGAGGCGCTCGCGGCCGTCCTGCCGGGGCTCGACGTGGCGATCGGCGACCTCGATGCGCTCGCACGCTGCGACGTCGTCGTCGCCTGCGCCGGCGTGCCACACCGCGATGGCGCGCCGCGCGCTGCGTTCCTCGCCGAGAACGTGGCGATCCTCGCACCGCTCGCCGACGCCATCGATCATGCCCAGAGCGACGGCGCCGGTCGTCGCCGGGCCGTCGTGCTCGTCACCAACCCGGTCGACGCGCTCGCGACACTGCTGCAGCGGCGGCTCGGTGAGCGCGCGCACGTCGTCGGGCACACGCTCAACGACACGCTGCGCCTGCGCGTCGCGATCGCCCGCTGCCGCGGCTGCGCGCCGTCGGAGGTCGAGGCGTGGAGCGTCGGCGAGCACGGCCCGCATGCCGTCCCGCTGCTGAGCCGCGTGCGCGTGCGCGGCGCGCCGGCGACGCTGTCCGCCGACGAGCAGGCGCGCGTGCGCGCGGAGGTCGGCGGCTGGTACGAGCGCTGGCAGCAGCTCGGCACCGGCCGCACGACGCAGTGGTCCTCGGGCTGGGGCGTCGCCGCGGTCGTGCGTGCGCTGCTGTGCGGGGATTCGCGGCCGTGGCCGGTCTCGACGCTGCTCGGCGGTGCCTGGGGCGTCGAGGGCACCTGCCTGACCGCGCCGGCGCTGCTGGAGCCGGGGCGCGCGCCGCGCGTGCTGGCGTGGGATGTCGCGCCGGACGAGCGGGCGGCGATCGCGGCGGCGGCGGCGGCCGTCGCCGGGGCCTGCGACGCGCTCGCGAGCGTGGGTGCGAGCGCAAGCGGGGGAATGCCATGAGGTTCGTGCTGGTCGACAACTACGACTCGTTCACGTTCAACCTCTTCCAGCTGCTGGCCGACCTCAACGGCGAGCCGCCGCTCGTGCTGCGCAACGACGACCCCGTCTCGTGGCCGGCGCTGCGGGCGCAGGGCTACGGGGCGATCGTGATCTCGCCGGGCCCCGGGCGGCCCGAACGCCCGCGCGACTTCGGCATCAGCGCCTCGGCGATCCGCGACAGCGGGATGGCGGTGCTCGGCGTCTGCCTCGGCCACCAGGGCCTCTGCCACCTGCACGGCGCGCCGATCCTCCCCGCGCCGGAGCCGATGCACGGGCGCACGAGCACCGTCCACCACGCGCAGATCGACCTGTTCGAGGGGATCCCGTCGCCGTTCGAGGTCGTGCGCTACCACTCGCTCGTCGTCGGGGAGCTGCCCGCCGGCCTGCACGCGCTCGCGTGGTCGGAGGACGGCGTGCTGATGGGCGTGCGCCACCTCGAGGCGCCGCAGTGGGGCGTGCAGTTCCATCCGGAGTCGATCTGCTCCGAGCACGGCGCGCGGCTGCTGCGCAACTTCCGCGACCTCGCGCTGGCGGCCTCGACGCGCAGCCGCGCGCGCCTGCGCGGCGACGAGCAGCGGCTCGTGCGCCGCCAGCCGATCGTGCGCTACCGCACGCTCGCGCTCGCGCTCGACCCGGAGGCGGCGTTCGCCGCGCTGTACGGCGAGCGCGAGGTCGCCTTCTGGCTCGACAGCAGCGCGCCGGGCGACGGGGACAAGAATGCGCGCTTCTCGTTCATGGGCGACGACCGCGGCCCGCTCGCGGAGGTGCTGACGTACGACGTCGCGAGCAGACGCGTGACGATACGCACCGCGAGCGGCGTCGAGCAGGCCGACGGGCCGCTGCTCGGCTACCTCGACGACCAGGTTCGCGCGCGGCGCACGACGACGTCGGCGCTGCCGTTCGCCTTCAACGGCGGCTACGTCGGCTACCTCGGCTACGAGCTGAAGGCCGAGTGCGGCGGCGAGGCGGCGCATCGTGCCGACGCGCCCGACGCCGCGTTCGTGCTCGCCGACCGCTTCCTCGCGTTCGATCACGAGGCAGGCGACGTGTGGCTCGTCGCGCTCGAGGCGCACGACGCGCCCGCGGCGCCGTGGCTCGACGAGATGAGCGCGCGCCTGACGCAGCTGGCGAGTGGCGGCAACGGAAACTCCGACGGTGCGGCGGGGGACGGCCGCGTGCGCGTGCCGGCTCACGCGGACGGCGGCCGGGCGGTGGAGGTCGAAAGCGCCTGGCCGGCCGGCTGCGCGCCGCGCCACGACGACGACGCCTACCTCGCGCTGGTCGAGCGCTGCCAGGAGGCGATCACGGCGGGGGAGACGTACGAGGTCTGCCTCACGAACGCGGTTGCGGTCGAGGGCGCGATCGACCCGTGGCGCGTTTACCGGCGCCTGCGGCGCGTCAATCCTGCGCCGTTCGCCGCGTTCCTCCGCTTTCCGGAGGTGAGCGTGCTGAGCGCCTCGCCGGAGCGCTTCCTGCGCGTCGAGGCCGACGGCGCGGTCGAGGCGAAGCCGATCAAGGGCACGGCGCCGCGTGGGGCGACGGTCGAGCAGGATCTCGCGATCCGCGAGCGCCTGCGCGTCAGCGAGAAGGACCGCGCCGAGAACCTGATGATCGTCGACCTGCTGCGCAACGACCTCGGCGCCGTCTGCGAGGTCGGCAGCGTGCACGTGCCGGTGCTGTTCGGCGTCGAGTCGTTCGCGACGGTCCATCAGCTCGTCTCGACGATCCGCGGAAGGATCGGCCGCGGCGCCTCGGCGCTCGACGTCGTGCGCGCGGCCTTCCCCGGCGGTTCGATGACGGGCGCGCCGAAGCGCCGCACGATGGAGATCGTCGACGAGCTGGAGGCGGGCCCGCGGGGCGTCTACTCCGGCGCGCTCGGCTGGTTCGCGCTCGGCGGCGCGGCCGACCTGTCGATCGTGATCCGCACGATCGTCGTGACCGAGCAGGGCGCGAGCTTCGGCGCCGGCGGCGCGATCGTCTCGCTGTCGGACCCGCGGGAGGAGCTGCGCGAGGTGCGGCTCAAGGCGCGTGCGCTCGTCGAGACGCTGCTTCCGGCGGAGGTCCGCGACCGCGCCGAAGCACCTGATCCGGCTTCAGCCGCGACGAACGGGCTTGCGATCGACCGCAAGGCGGTCAAATAGTCGCACCGGGATGTCGATCGTCGGCGGGCGCCGAGGTCGTCAACGTAACGGTTGCCGCGCACACGCCGCGCGAGCACCCGAGCGACGTGCTCGCGTTCGACACCGTGCGCCTCGCCGTCTACGCGTAGGCTCACCGCGTGCTCCGAATCCCGCTGCTCGCGCTCGCGCTGGCCGTGCTCGCGGTGCCCTGCGCGCAGCTCGCCCGCGCGGACGGCACGGCGCCCGCGGCGAGCGTGACGATCGCGCCCGCCGACGGTGGCGCGGCGAGAACGCTGGTGCTTGCCGACTTCGCGCCGCAGCCGGACGTTCGCGACGCCCACTACACGCTGCGCGCGGCCGACGGCACGACGAGCAGCGTGACCGTCGCCGCCGGCATCTCGCTCACGGCGCTGCTGCATGCCGCCGGAATCGCGCAGGACGCGTTCACCTACGGGGTGATCGCACGGCCGGACGGCTCGAGCGCGCTGCTGCTGGCCGACGACCTCGCCGGCACCGCCGAGGGACCGCCGGTGGTCTGGAACGACGTGCAGGGCGTCCACTTCCTGCGTCCGAGCGCCGGCCGGGGCGACGCCAACGCCGGCGACTTCGTGACCATGCCCGAGGGGACGCTCGCGCTCGAGCTGAGAAGCGGCACGCCGGTCAGGCCGCAGGCCTCCGTCTCGACGCTGCGCGCCCGTCCCGGCGAGCGGGTGGATTTCAGCGCCTCGCTCGCCGCCGGCGCGCTGCGCCCTGGCTGGCAGTACGGGTGGTACTTCGGCGACGGCAGCGGCCTGGTCCTCGGCGCGAGCGTGGCGCACCGATTTCCGCGGCCGGGAACGTATGTCGTGGTGCTCAACGTCATGCGCGGCGGCGTGGACGCGATCGGCCTGTCCGACGCGGTGAACGTTCGCATCGCCGCCGCAGCGCGAAGAGCCGAGAAGCCGCGCGCCGCCCACGGGTCGGGCGAGTCGCCGCCGAGCGGTGGCGCGGGCTCCGGCAGCGGCGCCGGCTCCGGCTCCGGCACGGGCGCCGGCTCGGGCTCCGGCGCGGGCGGCGCGGGCGCGACGGCCGGCGCCGCGGCGCACGTTCAGGCTGGTCCGGCGGCCCCGCCACCGCCCACGCCCACGCGCCCTGCGCCCGTACGACACCCGCACGCGCCACCCCCCACATCTCAGGACCAACTCGTCAGCGGTACCCTGGTCGCCGCGGCCGGTGCCGCAGCGGCTCCTGTGAACGGCGGGGAGGCGGCCGCAGCGGCGGCGCACCGCGCGGCGTCCGACGGCCCGCTCCACGTTCCGCTCGGCGCGTGGGTCGCGATCGGGCTGGTCGCCCTGCTGGCGCTCGGCTGGGCGCTGGAGTCGCGCCACACGCTCCCCTTCTGGCAGCCATGACGATCGAGCAGATCCTCTCGGGGGGCAGAGCCCGGACCCCGTAGCCCGTCCGCCCGCCACGGCAAGCGCGCTGCGCCCGGAAAGGGCCTAGACCGAAGGCGCCGCGTCGCTGGGCGACGGGTGCGAGGCGTCCCGGAACTCCTCGAACTGCCCCGTCAGCACGAAGCCGAGCTGCTCGCCGACGTCGACGGCCAGATCGCCCATGCGCTCCACCGCACGAGCGGCCAGGATCATGTGCATCGCCCACTCGCGCGCGTCGGGGTCGTCGCCGCTCTCCCACGCGAACTGGAAGACGCGGCGGTTGAGCTCGTTGACGTCGCGGTCCTGGTGGATCAGGTCGCGCGCGAGCGCGATGTCGCGCTCGGCGAAGGCGCGCTTCGCCTGCTCGATCTCCTGGCTGACGAGCCGCCCCATCACGCCCAGCTCCTCCAGCAGCACGGGGTGCGTCGGCGGGTGGTGGCCGTCGAGCGGGATCAGCTTCGCGACGTTCACGCACTGGTCGCCCATCCGCTCGACCGAGCGGATCACGTGCAGCAGCGCGGCCGCGAGGCGCAGGTCGCCGGCGACGGGCGCCTGCAGCGCGAGCAGCGCGAGGATTCGTTCGTGCAGGTCGCGGTAGAGCTGGTCGAGCGCGTCGTCCCCGCCGACCACCTCGCTCGCGAGCGCGACGTCCTGGTGCTCGACCGCCTCCAGCACGCGACGCAGCTGTTCGCGAACCATGTCGAGCCCGCCGAGCGCCGTGTGCTCGATGTTGGCGAGCTCCTCCTGGAAGCGGACGCGGAGCTCGCGGTCGGATTCGGATGGCGCCATGAGACGAAGCATCCTCGCACACCGGTTGCAGGGGTGTTACCGACTCGTGAATGTGTCGTGAACGGACGGGGAAGACGAGGCGCTTGGTGCATCCGCTTCACCGTCTGATAACAGGGAACCGCGCAAGCTGAGGGATCCTCGGCGGCCATGGAGGCTGCACCCCACGACGAGACGATCCGCGCCGGGGGCCTTGAGCTTCGCAGGTCCGACGGACTGGTGCTCGCCGGCGGCCAGGTCGTGCAGACATCCGTGCGCGAACTGCGCCTGCTCGTCGCGCTCGTCGACCGCTGGGGGCGGATCGTGTCCCGCGAGGAGATCTACCGCCTTGCGTGGGGGGGAACGCTGCGCGCCGGCGACCGCTCCGTCGACGTCTACGTGCACAAGCTGCGCACGAAGCTCGAACGCGCATTGCCCGAGACGGCCTTCATCCACACGCACCCCGGCTTCGGCTATCGCTTCGATCCGGTTTCACAGCCTTTAAACAGATCGGCCACAGCGCGATAACAGAATCGGGCCTGTGCCCTGTGACGCTGCCGAGCACAGTCGCAAGGAGAAAGGATGCAGATGAGGTACTCGAAGGCCCTCGCGCTCGGTTCGGCCGCCGCCATCGCCATGGGCGTCGCCGCGTGCGGCAGCAGCAGCAACAACAGCAGCAGCAACAGCAGTTCGACCGGGGGATCGAGCTCATCGTCGGCGACGCTCAATGGCGCCGGCTCGACGTTCCAGGCGCCGCTCGTGAGCGAGTGGGCGAACCGCTTCAAGACGAGCAGCGGCACCACCGTCAACTACCAGCCCGTCGGCTCGGGCGCGGGCATCGCGCAGCTCACGGCCGGCACCGTCGCCTTCGCCGGCAGCGACGCCGTCATGAAGCCCGCAGAGGTCGCCGCAGGCAAGTCCAAGGGCACGCCCGTCCACGTCCCGATCGCGCTCGGCGCCGTCACCGTCTCCTACAACCTCAGCGGCGTCAGAAGCGGTCTGAGACTCGACGGGCCGACGATCGCCGACATCTTCCTCGGCAGAGTCAAGAAGTGGAACGACCAGGCGATCGCCTCGCTCAACCCTGGCGTCAGCCTGCCGTCCACGAACATCACGGTCTGCCACCGTTCGGACGCGTCCGGCACGACGAAGAACTTCACCGCGTTCCTGGTCGACTACTCGAGAGCGTGGGCGGCTGGCCCGGGCTCGGACAAGAGCGTCCAGTGGCCGACCGGCACCGGTGCGAGAGGCAACGACGGCGTCGCCGGCTGCGTGAAGCAGACCCCGGGCGCGGTCGGGTACGTCGAGCAGGCGTACGCGCTGCAGAACAACTTCACGACCGCGGCCGTGAAGAACAAGACGGGCGCGTGGGTCGAGCCGAGCCTCGCCGCCACGTCGGCCGCCGGCGAGGGCGCGAACCCGCCCGCGAACCTCGAGTTCTCGACGATCAACGCCGACGGCGCGAGAAGCTACCCGATCACCGCCGTCACGTTCCAGATCGTGTGGCAGGACTCGTGCAAGGCCGGCATCTCCAAGGCCGTCGCCGGCAGCCTGAAGGCATGGCTCACGTACATCCTGGGCGACGGACAGAAGGTCGCGCCGCAGCTCCAGTACGCGGCGCTGCCCACTGCCATCCAGAGCAGAGCGCAGGCGAGAGTCGACGCACTCGTCTGCAACGGTCAGCCGATCGCGGCTGCCAAGTAGGCACCTGATGGGGGCCGGGACGATCACTCCCGCCGGTGAGCGCGGCAGCACGCTGCAGCGCTCGCCGGCGGCCCGGCTTCCCGATCGGATCCTCAAGTGGGGGCTGACGGCGCTGTCGATCGGCGTCATCGTCCTGATCGCGTACTTCTTCGTCCGCCTCGTCGTCGAGTCCGCGCCGGTCTTCAAGCAGGTCGGCGTCGTCCACTTCCTCTTCTCGGCGGACTGGGTCCCGTCGAAGCCGCTCTACGGCGCGCTGCCGCTGCTCGCCGGCACGCTCATCACGTCGGCGATCGCGCTGCTGATCGGGATCCCCGTCGCCGTCGCGACGGCGCTCTACATCACCGAGCTGTCGCCGCGCCGGATCCGCGGCCCGCTCACGATCGTCGTCGACCTGCTGGCGGCGGTGCCGTCGGTCGTCTACGGCCTGTGGGGCTTCTTCTTCCTGATCCCGAAGCTCAAGCCGGCTGAGGAGTGGTTCGCCAGCACCTTCTCGTTCGTCCCGTTCGTCGGCGGCACGGTCACGGGCCCGAACTACTTCGTCGCGGGCCTGATCCTGGCGATCATGATCCTGCCGATCGCCTCCGCGATCTCGCGCGAGGTGATCTCGACGGTCCCGCGCGAGCACAAGGAGGCGGCGCTCGCGCTCGGCGCGACGCGCTGGGAGATGATCCGCATGGCCGTGCTGCCCTACGCGCGCGGCGGGATCGCCGGCGGCGCGATGCTCGGCCTCGGCCGCGCGATCGGCGAGACGATCGCCGTCACGCTCGTGATCGGCAACGCGCCGGTGATCGGCGGCTCGATCTTCCAGCAGGGCTACACGCTCGCGGCGGTGATCGCGAACGAGTTCGGCGAGGCCGCCTCCGATCCGCTGCACCGCGCGGCGCTGATCGCCGCCGGGCTGGTGCTGTTCGTCCTGACGCTGGGCGTGAACGCCGTCGCGCGCACGTTCGTCGTGCGCGCGGAGCGCGGCCAGCGCGCGGCGCGCACGCCGGGCGCGGGGATGGCCGGATGAGCACCGTCGCGTTCGTGCCGATCAGCGCCCGCCGCCGCCGCGTCGACAAGCTCGCGCGCGGGCTCGTCGCGCTGCTCACCGCAGTGGCGCTCCTGCCGCTCGTGCTGGTCCTCTACTACCTCGTCAAGCAGGGCATCGGGGCAATCTCGCTCGACTTCTTCACGACCGACCCGAGCGGCTCGTTCCTCGGCGACCCGGGCGGCATCAAGAGCGCGATCGTCGGCACGATCCTGATGGTCGGATTGGCCTCGGTCGTCGCGGTCCCGGTCGGCGTCGGCGTCGCGATCTGGCTCGTCGAGTTCGGCCGCGAGTCGAAGCTCGCGCACGCGGTGCGCTACTTCATCGACGTGATGACGGGCGTGCCGTCGATCGTCTTCGGCCTGTTCGTCTACATCACGCTCGTGATCGCCGGTGTCGGCGGCTCGTCGTTCGCCGGCTGGAAGGGCTCGACCGCGCTCGCGCTGCTGATGCTGCCGATCGTCACGCGTTCGGCCGAGGTCGTGCTGCTGCTCGTGCCCAACCCGCTGCGCGAGGCTGCCTACGCGCTCGGCGCGCCGCGCTGGAAGGTCGTCTTCAGGATCGTCCTGCCGACGGCGCTGCCGGGAATCGTCACCGGCGTGCTGCTCGCCGTCGCGCGGGCCGCCGGCGAGACGGCGCCGCTGCTCTTCACGGCCGCCGTCGTGAACGCGACTGCGTTCAACTACAACGACCGCATGAACTCGCTGCCGGTGCTGATCTTCCAGAACGTCGGTCAGGCGCAGGACCGTCTGGTGACGATCGCCTGGGGGGCGGCCTTGACGCTCGTCGCGATGATCCTCATGCTGACCTTGCTCGCACGTCTGATCCAGAGAAGGAGCCGTCTGTCGTGAGCGATCCCGTCCCCCACGCCGTGCGTCGCGAGGTGCCACCGGTGGATCCGATGCCGTCCCACGAGTCGCCGATCGCCCCGGCGCGGCCCCTGCCGCGGATGGGCGAGGCGGCGAAGCCGAAGCAGGTCGCCTGCTCGGTCACGGTCGAAGGGCTGAACGCCTGGTACGGCGACCACCACTCGATCAAGGACCTGACGCTGTCGTTCGCGCCGAACAAGGCGACGGCGCTGATCGGCCCCTCCGGCTCTGGCAAGTCGACCGTCGTGCGCTGCATCAACCGCATGCACGAGGAGATCCCCGGCGCACGTGCGAGCGGGCGCATCATGCTCGACGACGTCGATGTCTACGACACGAGCATCGACGTCGTCGCCGTGCGCCGCTCGATCGGGATGGTCTTCCAGAAGCCGAACCCCTTCCCGACGATGTCGATCTTCGACAACGTCGCGGCCGGCCTGCGGCTGACGGCGCGCCGCGCGAGCCACGAGCAGGTCGAGACGGCGCTGCGCGGCGCCGGGCTGTGGGAGGAGGTCAAGGATCGCCTGCAGAAGCCCGGCATCGGCTTGTCCGGAGGCCAGCAGCAGCGCCTCTGCATCGCCCGCGCGCTCGCGGTCGAACCGGACGTCCTGCTGATGGACGAGCCGGCCTCGGCGCTCGACCCGATCTCGACGCTGAAGATCGAGGAGCTCGTCGAGGAGCTGAAGGGGCGCGTGACGATCGCGATCGTCACGCACAACATGCAGCAGGCCGCGCGCGTCGCCGACCAGACGGCCTTCATGCTCGACGGCGAGCTGGTCGAGGTGGGGCCGACCGAGAAGATCTTCACGAACCCGGACGACGCTCGCACCGAGGAGTACGTGACCGGCAAGTTCGGCTGAGCCGAATTGCCCGTCAGCGGGAAGTTCCGCTAGCCGAACGCGCCCGGTCAGGGGCAAGTTCGGCTGAGCTGTGCCGTCAGCGGGGGTTCGGCTGACGCCGGATCAGCTCGGGCGAGCGCGCGTGATCTGCGCGAGCCGCTCGAGCGACTGGCGCAGCAGCCGCGAGATCTGCATCTGCGAGACGCCGATCTCGGCCGCGATCTCGCTCTGCGTTCTGTCCTCGACGAAGCGCAGTCGCAGGATCTGCTGCTCGCGCACGGGCAGACATCGCACCGCCGAGCCGAGCAGCGCGCGCGCCTCGGCGCGCTCGTAGCCCTCGTCGGTCCTGCCGAGGGTGTCGGCGATCGTCGTGTCGCTGCCGCCGTCGTCGTGGCCGCCGGTCGGCGCGGCGAGCGAGAGCGCGGTGCGGTTCGAGAGCGCACCGAGCGCCTCGACGACGGCCTCGAGGCTCGCGCCGGTGCGTTCGGCGAGCTGGCGCGGCGTGGGCGCTCTGCCGGTTTCCGTCTCGATCGCTTCGGCCGTCGAGCGGACTCTCAGCGCGAGCTCCTGCGTGCCGCGCGCGACGTGCACGCCCCACCCGGTGTCGCGGAAATGGCGCAGCAGCTCGCCGACGATCGTCGGCTGAGCGAACGTCGAGAAGCTGTGGCCGCGATCGGGGTCGAAGCGGTCGACGGCCTTGATCAGGCCGAGCGACGCGACCTGCACGAGATCGTCGAGTGGCTCGCTGCCGCGGCGGTAGCGGCGCGCCAGCGCGCGTGCGAGCGGAAGGTGCTCGGCGATCAGCGTCTCGCGTGCCTGACGATCGCCCCGGCGTGCACGCGTGGCGAGCGCCCGCGTCCGCAACGTCGCGTTGGACGCGCCCCCGTGCAGCAGCTCCAACCTGGGCGCGCTCCCGGCTCCGTGGCTCATAGGGACCGTCCGTACCCGCTTGCACCAGAACGCAACCACGGTTTGGCGAGAGGTCGCAGGAGAGGCGCCGAGACGCGCCTGATGCCCCGGCGCATCTCTACACTCCAGTAAATGGTAGGACTCCGCTGATGGTGTCGACAGGCTCCTCACCAGCCAGTGTCCCGAACCGCGAGCCGGCGCGCCGGCGCTTGCCCGCGTCCGAGCGCCGGGTGCTGATCCTGGACGCTGCACTGCGGACCTTCGCGGCGAACGGGTACGAAGGCGCGGCGATGGACGAGATCGCCGCGGCAGCAGGCGTCTCGAAGGCCGTCGTGTACGACCACGTCGCCTCCAAGCGCGACCTCTACACGCAACTGCTGCATGCGATCAGCGATCAGATCCAGCGCACCGTAGAGGAGGCGCTGCGCCCGCCCGGGGTGGATGGCGAGCAGCGCGTGCAGGCTGCTGCGAAGGCGATCTACCGTTACGTCGAGGAGCACCCCGAGGCGTGCCGCCTGCTCGTGCTCGAGCTGCAGGGGGCGAACGTCTCGTCGATCGGACGTGAGCTCGAGCAACGCATGTCGGTGGCAGTCGCAACGACGCTTGGCACTGATCGCCGGCTGTTCGACGACCACCCGAATCGCGAGCTGCAGCTCACGATCCTCGCCGAGCTGCTGAAGTCGGCCGTGCTCGGACTCGCGGCCTGGTGGTACCGGCATTCGGAGGCCGCGCGCGACGACCTCGTCGAACGGACGGTCGCGCTCGTGTGGCCGGCGATCGAGCGCGCCCGCGCGCACGACGCAGCCAGCGCCTGAGCGGCTACCAGGCCTGCGTGCCGCCGCAGTGCGGGCAGCCGACGGTCGTCGAGACCGGCGCGTCGAACACGTAGCCGCACGAGCAGCGGTAGGCGGCATGGTCCTGCGGGCCGCCCGCGGCGCGCTCGCGGGCCTCGGGCGAAGGTTGAGGGACGTCCGCTGCGGCGTCCGTCGTGCGACGCGTCGCCCGGCCCCCGATGCGCGGGCGAGTGCGAGAGCGAAGGGGACGAGTGCGCACGGTCATCAGCTTCAACGCAACGATCGGGTGAAGGTTTCGCCGCCCGGGCCGCGATTCCTGGCGAAGCCCACCCGTTCGTGTCGGTAGACCCGTCCGGCACGGCGAGCGGTCTGTGATAATCGGCCCTGGATGAACCCGTCTCGCAAGCGCAGGATCCGCCTCGTCGTCGCGCTCACGGCAGCGCTGCTGGCTGCGAGCGCGCTCGTCTACACGAGCTTCAGCGCCGGCAGCGACGAGCGCACCGCAGGGCAGCTGCTCGACGGCGCCGTCCCCGGCAAGACGTACACGCTCGCGGGCACGGTGGCGCAGGGGTCGGTCCGGCGCGCGGGGGGCGTGCTGTGGTTCAGCGTGCGCGACCCGAGACGTCCGGTCGCCGCCAGAGTGCGCTACACCGGCCTCGTTCCCGACCCGTTCCGTGAAGGCCGGGGCGTGATGGTGAAGGTGCAGCGCCGCGGCGACACGTTCATCGGCGAGAAGGACACGATGGTGACGAAGTGCCCGTCGAAGTTCCAGGTCGCTCCGCCCAGACCGAGCGCCGGCTCGAGCCTCGCCTGAGCCGATGGCGACCGTCGGACGCGCCCTGCTGATCGTCGCGTTCGCCGTCGCGCTGTACGGCATCGGCGCCTCGCTCTACGGCGCGCTGCGCGGCGGGCGCGCGTGGGTCGACTCGGGCCGCCGTGCGGTCTACGCGCTCGCGGGCGTGCTGACGCTCGCCTTCGCGATCATGGAGGCCGCGTTCCTGCGCTCGGACTTCTCCTTCAGCGTCGTCGCGACGCACTCGAGCACGACGACGCCGACGTTCTACAAGGCGACCGCCGCATGGTCCTCGCAGGAGGGCTCGCTGCTGCTGTGGGTGTGGCTGCTGTCGATCTGGTCGAGCCTCGCGCTCGCGCTGACACGCCGCCGCGTGCGCGAGGTCGCGCCCGTCGCGACCGCGGTGCTGATGACGTTCGCGTCGTTCTTCCTGCTGCTGACGATCTTCTACGCGAGCCCGTTCGCGACGCTCGCCCAGCCGCCGATCGAGGGCACCGGCCTCAACCCGCTGCTGCGCCACCCGGCGATGATGTTCCACCCCCCGATGCTCTACTCGGGGTACACGCTCTTCTCGATCCCCTTCGCGTTCGCGATCGGCGCGCTCGTGACGCGGCGCCTGAACGCCGAGTGGATCGTCTCGACGCGCCGCTTCGCGCTCGCCGCCTGGCTGTGCCTCGGGATCGGGATCGTGCTCGGCGCGCGCTGGTCCTACACCGAGCTCGGCTGGGGCGGCTACTGGGCCTGGGACCCGGTCGAGAACGCGTCGCTGATGCCGTGGCTGACCGGCACCGCGTTCATCCACTCGATCATGATCCAGGAGCGACGCGGGATGCTGAAGGTGTGGAACGCCTCGCTCGTGCTCGCGACCGGCACGCTCGCGATCCTCGGCACGTTCCTCGTGCGCTCGGGGATCCTCGACTCGATCCACGCGTTCGGCGCCTCGACGCTGGGCGTGCCGTTCCTGATCCTGATCGGTGCGATGGTGCTCGGCTCGGTGGGCCTCGTCGCATGGCGGCGCGCCGACCTCAGATCCGAGCACCAGCTCGATTCGCTGCTCTCGCGCGAGTCGGTCTTCCTGCTGCAGAACGTGATCCTCGTCGCGCTCTGCTTCGTGATCTTCTGGGGGACGTTCTTCCCGCTGATCTCCGAGGCCGTCACCGGGACGCGCGCGTCCGTCGGGCCACCGTGGTTCGACAAGTACACGGTCCCGCTCGCGTTCGTGCTCGTCGCGCTGTCCGGCGTCGGGCCGCTCGTGCCCTGGCGACGCCTGACGGTCGCGAGCGTGCGGCGCGGCTTCCTGCTGCCGCTCGCCGCCGCGCTCGTCACCGTGCTCGCGCTCGTGCTCGTCCCAGGTGCCTGGCAGCAGCCGAAGGCGGCCGCGTTCGCCGGCATCGTCGCGTTCGTGCTCACGAGCGTCGGCCAGGAGCTGTGGCGCGGCATGCGCGCGCGCCAGGCGTCGGCGCGCGAGCCGGCGCCTGTGGCCCTCGCCGGCGTCGTGAGCCGCAATCGGCGCCGCTACGGCGGCTACGTCGTGCACGCCGGCTTCGCCGTGCTGCTGCTCGGCGTCGCGATCTCGTCCTCCTTCCAGCATGCGAAGGACGTCTCGCTGCGCCCGGGTCAGTCGGCGCGCGTCGACGGCTTCGACGTCCGCTACGTGCGGGCGACGGCGAGAGCCGGAGCGGAGAAGATCTCGCTCGGCGCGGTGCTCGACGTCTCGAAGGGCGGCCGCCACGTCGCGACGTTGCGCACGACGCGCGGCTTCTACCCGTCGCAGGACGTCAGCCAGGGGATCGTCGGGCGCTTCTTCGGTGGCGAGTCGGAGAGCGAGGTCGGGCTGCGGGCCGGCCTCGGGCGCGACATCTGGGCCGTCATCAACCCGAACCTCGAGCCGCTGGCGCCGATCATCGACCAGGGCAACCGCACCTTCCGCACAGCGATGGTCGCCGTCATGAGCAAGGGCGACAGCCCGCGCACGCTCGCGCAGCTCTATGCGCTGCGCGACGCGGCGGTCGTCGCGGTCGCACAGCGCTTCGTGACCAGACCGTGGCCGGCGCAGTTCCGCTTCATCGTCTCGCCGCTCGCGACGTGGATCTGGATCGGCGCGATCATCACGTTCCTCGGCGGCCTGCTCGCGCTGTGGCCGGCCCCGGCGACCGCGCGGCGCCGTGTGACCGCCGGCTACGCCGCGCGCGTCGCGCGCGAGCTCGCCCGCTCGGCGCCCTAGGCGGCTGACCGTGGACCTGCTGATCGTCTTCGGGGTCGTGCTGGCGGTCGTGGCCGTCGTCGGCGCGCCGCTGCGCGGCCGCGCGCGCGGGCTCGATCCCGAGGTGGCCGAGCGTGCAGAGCTGGCCGACCTCGAGGCCGCGAAGGAGGCGAAGTACCGCGAGATCCGCGACGCGGAGCTCGACCAGCGCACCGGCAAGCTGTCCGAGCAGGACCATCGGATGCTCGACGCCGAGCTGCGCGCCGAGGCGATCGAGCTGCTGCGGCGGATCGACGGAGTCCGCGCCCGCTCCGGCACGGTCGGCTAAGATCGTCCGAGCATGTACACGATCCTCGGCGTCATCCAGGTCGTCATCGCCGTCGTCCTGATCCTGCTGATCCTCATGCACTCGGGGAGAGACACGGGTCTGTCGGGCGCCTTCGGCGTCGGCTCCGGCCAGGGTCCCTTCGGCGGCGGATCGCTCGTCGAGCGCAACCTGAACCGCTGGACCGTCTTCTTTGCGGTCCTGTTCGGGTTGAACACGATCATCCTCCTCAAGATCTGACGCGCTTTCCTGGCGGCGCCGGCATCGCGCTGAGCGGCGTCATCGCCGGTTCACGTGCAGAGCACGCTACACCGGCTGCTTCCTTGCTCAGCGCGCCCCGGCATCCGCCAAGAAAGCGCGTCACGCGCCCCAGCGCCGTCGATCCTCAGGCCAGCGAGACGCGGATCTCGTCGAAGCGCACGTCGGCGATGTCGTCGAACGCGTCGGCGACGGTCGGGTCGAACTGGGTGCCGGTGGCGGCTGCGATCACGCGTCGGGCGTCGCGGAACGATGCGGCTGCGCGGTACGGACGGTCGCTCGTGAGGGCGTCGAACGTGTCGGCGACGGCGAACACGCGCGCCGCGAGCGGGATCTGCTCGCCGGCGAGGCAGTCGGGGTAGCCGGCGCCGTCCCAGCGCTCGTGGTGCGAGCGCACGACCTGGCGCGCGCCGGCGAGGAAGTCGATGCCGCGCACGATCTCCTCGCCGATCACCGGATGACGGCGCATCGCGTCGCGCTCGTCGTCGGTCAGGCGGCCCGGCTTGTAGAGGATCGCGTCGGAGATCGCGATCTTGCCGATGTCGTGCAGCAGGAAGCCGAACTCGAGGTCGGGGTCCTCGCCCGTGTCCATCCCACATGCACGGGCGATCTCGATCCCGTAGGCGGACACGCGCTCGGCGTGGCGCGCGGTGTAGGCGTCGCGCGCCTCCACGGCGTCGGCGAGCGCGCGCACGGTCGCCTCGCAGGAGGCGCGCAGCTGCAGCTCGCGCTGCTGCGCCTCGCGGTCGCGCGCGGCGAGGCTCGCCTGCAGGCGAGCCAGCTCCTCCCGCAGATCCTCGATCTCCGACATGCTCTGAGCCTACTTGGCCGGTCCGTCGGCGCCGTCGACGTGGGAACCCATGGAGCTGTGGAGTTCCACGCGCGGGATGCGGTTCCTGTCTCGACGGCAGCGGGGTCGCGATCGCCGCCGGGCGACGGGCTCAGCGCTTCCGATCGGGCGCAGCAGGCGCGTCCCGCGACTATGCTCGCCCCGTGGCCGACTTCCCGACCGTGCGCGTCGCCGCCGTCCAGGCGACGCCGGTGGTGCTCGATGCCGAGGCGAGCGTCGCGAAGGCGATCGCGCTGGCCGAGCGGGCGGCGGACGACGGAGCACAGCTCGTCGTCATTCCCGAGACGTTCGTGTCGCTCTATCCGTCGAACGCGTGGGCGAGAGTCGCGGCGTCGTTCGGCGGCCTCGACGAGCTGTGGGAGCGGCTGTGGGCGAGCTCGGTCGACGTGCCCGGGCCGCTCGTCGACGAGCTGGCGGCCGTCTGCGCGCGGCGGGGGATCCACCTGGCGATCGGCGTCAACGAGCGCGAGACGCAACGGCCGGGGTCGCTCTACAACACACTGCTCCTGCTCGGCCCGGGCGGCCTGCTGCGGCGCCATCGCAAGCTGATGCCGACGATGCAGGAGCGGCTCTTCCACGGTGTCGGCGCGGGCGACGACCTCGATCCCGTGGAGACGCCGCTCGGCCGCATCGGCGGGCTGATCTGCTGGGAGAACCGCATGCCGCTGGCGCGCTGGGCGGTCTACCAGGGCGGCCCCCAGATCTGGGTCGCGCCGACCGCCGACGACAGCGACGGCTGGCTCGCGAGCATGCGCCACATCGCGATCGAGTCCGGGGCGTTCGTCGTCTCCGCTCCGCAGTACATCCCCGCGAGCGCGTTCCCAGCTGACTTCCCGCTGCCGCTGCCGGAGGGCAAGGACGTGCTCGGGCGCGGCGGCGCCGCAATCGTCGAGCCGACCTGGGGCGAGGTGATCGCCGGGCCGCTCTACGGCGAGGAGGGCGTCGTGATCGCCGACTGCGACCTGCGCACCGGGCTGCACGCGAAGCGCTGGTTCGACGCGGTGGGGCACTACAGCCGCGCCGACGTGCTCGCGGGACCGGCGTTCGACGGCGGCGCCGAGGAAGCAGCCGAGCGGTGACCTCCGGGCAGGCACAGCGGGCGGAGCGCTTTCTCGAGCTGCATCGCCGCGGGGCGCCACTGCTGCTGCCGAACCCGTGGGACGTCGGCTCGGCGAGGTTGCTCGCCTCGCTGGGCTTCGAGGCGCTCGCGACGACGAGCAGCGGATTCGCCGCGACGCTCGGCCGCCTCGACGGGGCGGTGGACCGGGACGAGGCGCTCGCGCACGCTGCCGAGATCGTCGCGGCGACCACGCTGCCGGTTTCCGCGGACCTGGAGGACGGCTTCGGCGCGGCGCCCGCCGAGGTCGCCGAGACGGTGTCGCTTGCGCGCGAGGCCGGGCTCGCGGGCTGTTCGATCGAGGACTACGGCGGTCGCGGGGAGCGGACGATCTACGACCGCGGGCTCGCGACCGAGCGGGTCGCCGCAGCGGCGGAGGCGGCGCACGCCGGAAGCACGCGTCTCGTGCTGACGGCGCGCGCCGAGAACCATGTGCGCGGGCTCGACGACCTCGCCGACACGGTCGCGCGGCTGCAGGCGTTCCAGGAGGCGGGCGCCGACGTGCTGTTCGCCCCGGGATTGACCACGATGGAGCAGATCCGCGCGGTCGTGGACTCCGTGGACCGGCCCGTGAACGTGCTCATGCGCCCCGGCGTCCCATCCGTCTCGGAGCTCGCAGCGATCGGCGTGAGCCGCGTCTCGGTCGGCGGCGGGTTTGCGTTCGCTGCGCTCGGCGCGGTCGTCGAGGCGGCGCGCGAGCTGCGCGAGCAGGGGACCTGCGGCTATTGGGAGCACCTCGCGCTCGGCGCTCAGGCCGCGCGGGCGGCCTTCGGCGCGACCTGAGTTGGCGATGCGGGGGCGTTGCCGCGGCAAGCGGCCCAAGGAATGCGCTCGAGTGGACGACGAGAGCACCGTCTCCAGCGCTGCGGCGCCGAGTACCGCGCGCCCGATCGACAGCATCAGACGCTCTGGTACGTCCGCCCGCGGACGAGGCCGGCCTGCTGAATCCGCCACGGTGGCACGACACCAACCGTCTGGCGTACGGACTCGTCACGCGGAACTCGGCGGTGGCTCGCACCGCGCTTCGCGAGACGCGTCTGCAGCCGAGCGGTCGCCCAGCTTGCGTACCCGACTCTCGGGCGTGGTCATACTCTTCGGTGACAGCTTCAAAACGCCAGTCGCATCGCGACCACCGTGGTCGTCCCGCTGACAAGCAATCTGCGCCTGGCCGCAGCTCCCGGCAACGTCGTGCTCGACGCTGCACGCACCGGGCTGCCGAAGGACTCCGTCGCCAACGTCTCGCAGATCCTCAGCGTCGATCGCTCGCTGCTCACTGACCGCGTCGGGCGCCTGCCCGCAGGCGACCTGCGACTCGTGCTCGACGGCATAGACCTGGTGCTCGGCCGCGAGTGATCGACAGCCGCCGATCGCACTGTGTGTGCGCGGTAGAGGCGGGAGGGTGTTTGGCCCGTGCTCGGAGTGGGCGCGCTCGCTGGGCGGTCGTCTCGCGGACGGGATGGTCACGTGAGGATCGATGCGACGACGTCGAGCAGCACCCGACCGGCGGCGAGCTCCTCCGTGTCCAAGACCGGGTTGTAGATCGTGACGTCCATTCCCGCGATCAGCCCGCTGCTCACGAGCGGGCGCGCCAGGCTGACCACCTCGCCCGGCGTCAGGCCGCCCTGCACGCGCCAGTCGACCGCCGGCATCACCGCGTCATCGAGGCAGTCGGCGTCGAGGTGGAGCCACACCCGGTCGAGGCGCTCGGCGGCCAGGAAGGCCGCTGCATGGTTGGCGGCATCCTCGACGCCCGCCGCGCGGATCTCGCCCAGGTTGCGGACGAGCATGGGCTCGCGGTAGACGTCCCGGCTGCCGTCCCGCAGCTGCAGCGCCCGGTCGCGGTGCCCGTAGACGACGCACGCCTCCGGTGAGACGAGCGGTCGCCGCCCTTCCAGGTCGGCGATGACGTCGGGGCCGTGGCCGGTGGCGATCCACAGGTCGCTGTCGGACAGCTCGCCCGTGCCGTCGGGCAGGTCCCAGAAGTCGGTGTGGCCATCGAGCAGCACCAGCCCGGCTGAGCCGCGCCGCCGCAGCGCGAGCAGGCATCCCAGCAGGACGCTGTCATCCCCGCCCAGCACCACCGGGAACCCACCCTCGTCGAGGATCTCGCCGACGCGGTCGGCCTGCTCGATCGCCAGTGTGGCGACCGCCGGCACGTTGCGCGCTCCGAGCAGCGGATCGCGCCCGTCGACGAACGCCGGAGCGCGGAGACCGTCGGCGACCCGCGCGCCTATCCGCTCTGCCAGCCCCAGCTCGAGCAGGACAGCCCCCAGCCGCTCGACGCCCCCAGGGCGCAGTCCGAGGTTCGTCTCGACATGCAGGATCCGACGTGGCAGCATCCCGTGCGACGATATGCACCGTGCACATCAGCGTCAAGGGAGCCCCCGCATGTCCGGGCAGGTGTCCGCGCCCGATCCCGCGCTCGACCTCGTCGGCGCCGCGGCGCTGGCGATCAGCGAATCGGTCTGGGCTGCGTTTCCCCCCGAGCGGTCGGACGGCGCGGCATTGAACGTGGTGATGGCGCATCCGGGCATCTCGATCGGCGCGCTGGCACGCATCCTGGGACTGAGTCACAGCGCAACGGTGAGGGTCGTCGACCGGCTCGGGGCGCACGGCCTCCTCACGCGCGGCATGCCCGGACCGGGGCGCACCGTGCCGCTCGCCACGACCTCCCTCGGGCGGCGGCGCGCCCGGCAGACGATGGCGCGCCGAGCGCGCGTCCTCGAACGAGCGACCGCCGGCTTCTCGGCCGAGGAGCGCGAGACCCTGATCGACCTGCTGTCGAGAGCCGCGCGCAGCCTTGCCGGCGACCAGACCGACATCGACCGAGCGTGCCGGCTGTGCGACCAACGCCGCTGTCTCGGACGGGGCTGCCCGTTGCCGGCGTGAGCGCCGGTCTCCGCGGGCACGGGCACCTCCACGAGTGAGGACGACTGGGGGCTCCCGGGCGGTTTGCACGTCGCCCAGCGGCCCCCGAGAAATGCAACTGGTTGGACTTCTCACAAACCGGGTGGGACGGGAGGCGCGACGGCGGGCGCTGGATGCGACTGGAGGCCCACTGCGTCAAAACACGCGATAGTGGTGCGATGAAAGAGTCAGATGCAGTTGAACTGCCAACGGTGTGGCGGACGAAGCTGCGTTCGACAGTCCCGGGCGTGGATCACACTGCACAGGTCGCGCATTGCGTGGAGGGCGGGCTGATCGGAATCGGCTGGCGCCTCGACGAGCTGGCTTCCGGGACCTCGCTCGACGTCATGGTTGCGACGATCGGGGCGAAGTCGGAGGCCGGCTGGGGGAGGACGGCTGCGCAGACAGTGCATCGGTTCGGGGCACAGGCCGAGATCGGCGACTTCGTATGGACCCGGGATACGTCGGGGCGCTATCTGCTCGCTCGCATCAGCGGTCCCTACCGCTACGACATCAGCGAGGCGGCAAGAGCGGTTGACGTCCACCAAGTGCGAGCTGTGGAGTGGGCCCAGCGGGCGCTGAACGATCTCGACGTGCCGGGTGCGGTCATCCGGTGTTTCGTGGGCACGGGGTCGAGCTTCAGTCGCATCCACGATGAGGGCGCACGGCTGCTCACAGGCTGGCTGTGGGAGAAGCTGCACGGCCGTCCCCTTCCGAAGCTGTCCATCACGCCAGGGCAGGTGCTCGCGAGCCAGCTCGATCCCTATGACGTCGAGGATCTGGTCTACGTTTGGTTGCAGGTGGCGCGGGGCTACGTGGCCTTGCCGCGTGCTCGGCAGCGGGACACGCCGGCCTACGAGTGGACGATGATCGATCGGGCGACGCGGCGCCGGGCGATCGCACAGGTCAAGACAGGGTCGGTGCCGGTCGTGCTCGCAGACCTTGCCCGCGCTGCGGGCGGCGATCCGATCGATACGTTCGCGTTCGCGACCTGTGGAGACTACGTCGGCGACCCAGGTCTCGTGACAGAGATCATCGACGCCAGCGAGCTGCTTGCCTTCGTAGGGGAGTGTCATGATCTCCTTCCCTCGCGCGTCCGAACCTGGTTCGAGTTGGCCGATGACGTGGCTGAAAGCCATGTCGAAGGTGTGGCCGATTCCTCCACGATGAGCTAGCGTGACCCGCGTGATCGACGACGCGACCATCATCGAGGCGGGGCGTCGGCTCTCGGAGGCGGCGCCGGGTGCGCGTGTCGTACTGTTCGGTTCGCACGCGCGGGGCGACGCCGGGCCGCGGAGCGACTTGGACTTCCTCGTCGTGGAGCCCGAGGTCGAGAACGCGGCCGTGGAGTCGGTGCGGCTGGGTCGTGCGCTCCGGGGCCTCGGAATCGCGGCGGATGTGGTCGTCGTCCGCGAGCGTGATGTCGAGGAGTGGCGCGACGTGCGCGGCAGCCTCGTCCATGCGGCGCTTGCCGACGGACGCGTCCTCGTCGCTTGATGGCGAGCCGACGCGATCTCGCCGAGGAGTTGCTCACCCTCGCTCGTGATGACGAGGCCGCGGCGCGGGCGTTGCTCGACGTCGGCGTCGTGACCGACCGGATCGTCGGCTTCCACGCGCAGCAGGCTGTGGAGAAGGCGCTGAAGCCGTCCTCGCCGTGCACGACGTCGAGTTTCCGTTCACGCACGACCTTGGTGCGCTCGCCGAGCTGTCGGCGAATGCGGGCGCTGCGCTACCGTCGGAGCTCTCGGAGATCGATCAGCTCACACCCTTCGGGGTGAGTCTGCGGTACGGCGCATTGGACGACCTGGTGCCTGTCGCACGGGCGACTGCGCTTGCGTGGGCGGAGCAGACAATCGCCTGGGCGGGCAGCGTCCTCGACACCGTCGAGTGACCGGGGCTCGCAGCGACGGCCCTCTGCGAACACCGGGAAGGCTGCCGGGGCCGGTTTGCGTAAGGCCCAGCAACCCCTGCGAAATGCGCTCGAGTGGACTCGAACCACCACGGGGGAAGCCCCCCACAAGGCCCTCAACCTTGCGCGTCTACCAATTCCGCCACGAGCGCGAGCGTGGGCGGTGAGTATAGACAGGCGCGCTCTCCGCGGGTCTGTCCGGTGCCGTTGTATAGTGGCAACTGTGTACGCGTGACACGTACCGCCGAATGGCCCGTCACGCCTAGCGTTTCCGGTGTCGAACAAGATCGGCCCCGGCGCGGTTGCAGCCGACACCGGGGCCTGCACCGAAAGGATGTGGCCTTCCGATGCCGGACCAGAGTACGCCGTCGCGGGCGATTTCTCCTGCGCATCACGCCCTTGGACGGGCGGTGCGCGAGTCGCGAGCCCGGCGTGGGCTGAGCCAAGAAGCGCTCGGCTTCCGCGCCGGGTTGCACAGGAACTACGTCGGGGCGCTGGAGCGCGGGGAGACGAACCCGACATTCGCG
Source organism: Conexibacter sp. (assembly GCA_035654055.1). Taxonomy (GTDB): domain Bacteria; phylum Actinomycetota; class Thermoleophilia; order Solirubrobacterales; family Solirubrobacteraceae; genus Conexibacter. The sequence goes on along the minus strand of DASRXW010000040.1, from coordinate 5,397 downwards.
ACGCTCATGCGCGTGGCGCACGGGCTGGAGCTGGCGCTGTCGGCCGTCGTGACGATCTACGAGCGAAACGTCGGCGAGGCGCTGCCCGAAGCTCCAGGGACCGGCCTTATTGCTCAGCACGGGTAGATAAGGTGCCCGGCCGTGCCGATCGTCCGAACCGCAGGTGAAGGGGTCCTCGCCGTCCTGCCGATGCAACAAAGCCCCGGCGGCGTCTCTGCCAGCTTCTTGGTGCAGGCGGATGACGGCGCCGACTACTGGTGCAAGGCGACGAACAACCCGGTCTCGCCTCGGATCCCGGTCAACGAGCAGGTGGTGGCACGACTCGGGCAGATGATCGGGATCTGTGTCCCCGATCCTGTGCTGGTCAAGCTCGACGGCATTGCTGGCTGGGAGTTCCGCCGCGGGCATGTCGTGGAGGCCGGATGGGCGCACGGTTGTGCCGCGGTCGCTGGAGCGCTTGAGACCCGTGTTCTCGGGCATCGCAGTGACGACGACAACAGAGTGCGCCACGCAGGCTTCTATGGGCTCATGGATTGGCTCGCCGGCGGGGATCCGCAGTGGCTCTATTCCGCACCAGCGGAGAACGCCTACTTCAGCCACGACCACGGCCATTTCTTTCCCGGCGGGCCGGATTGGACGCCCGCGTCGCTGGCATCAACGGGGACAGGCGAGCATGGTCTCGGTGTGCCTGCAACGGGGCTTGACCCTGACGAAGTTGCTCGCCTGGCCGATGCGATCGAGGCAGTCACAAAGGATGAGATCGACGGGGTGATGTCGAAGATTCCCCTCGAATGGCTCGTTGCGGACGATGACCTGGCAGCCCTGAGCGACTTCCTTGAGGCGCGGCGGGCTCCGGTCGCGGCTCGTTTGCGCGCCCTCCTACCATAGGACCGAGATGGCTTACAAGTTCTCCTTGATCCGCTTCGTCCCGGACCCCGCCCGTGGGGAGTTCGTGAACATCGGCGCCATCGCAGGCGACGAGGGTTCCGATGACTGGGCGATCCGCTGGATCTCGAACTACAAGCGCGCCAACGCGCTCGACTTTGATGGCCTGTTCCCCGCAGCCAAGGCCTTTTCGGGCGTGCTGGACGAGCGCCTCGCCGATCTCGATCGTCCGACGCTGGGCACCGAGCCTCCCTCGGTCGCCTGGCTCACCGAGCTTGCTACGGACATGAACAACCTCGTGCAGCTCACCGAGCCAGCGCCGGTGGTTGCAGATTCAGCCGAGGCGGCCCTGGACCGCATCTTCGACCGCCTCTTGGTGGACCCTGCTAGACCGACCTACCGCTTCAAGAAGAAGCACCAAGCGCAAGCGGCCACGAAGGCTGCCTATACCGCCCACGGCGTGCCGCACGATGCGGTCAAGGAGCGCGTGAAGGTGACAAGCGCTGGCTTCGACGCGGACTTTGACTTTGCTGTTCACAACGGGCGCGCGGTCCAGCTCGTCCAATGCTGGTCGTTCCAACTCCCGAACCAGACGGAGTTGGCAGATCAGGTGAAGTCCTGGGCCTGGGTCACCAGACACATCCGGGACAGAGGCGGCTGCCTCACGAGCGACGGTGAGCTTGAGGTACCGGCAGATCTCGATATTGCGGTCGTCTACATCCCACCGGATCGTCCTGATCGCCACGCGTTTTCAGAGGCACAAAAGGCCTTCCGCGAGCTGACGGTGACCGTAGCTGCGTACGACAGCGCAGATGGCATCGGCGCCAGAGCCGCCGCTGGCCTTCGACACTGAGATCCCGTGAGCCCGATCCGCAAACGTCCCGTGAAGACCGCCCCGACACCGCCTGAGCGCGACGTGACGGAGAAGCAGGCCCCCGGATTCTCGAAAGCGGACTTCCTGCGGGACCTCAGACGCGCGTCTTCGAACAGAGCTAAGCCGTTGCCGGTCCGGCCGGCACGGTCGTCTGGACGCGGCTGAGCATCGCGAAGAACATTGGCACCCGCGAGTGCCGGCGGTTGTAGCGGAAGGCGTACTCGTCCAGGTAGTTCTGGAGGTACTCGCCGCTGATCGAGTGGTAGACGCCTCGGACGCCATTCTTGAACAGGCCGAAGAAGCCCTCGACCGTCTGCGTGTGGGTGTCGCCGTCGACGTAGACGCGGGCGATGTGCTTGATGCGCTTGTGGCCCCGGTACTGCTCGCCGAGCTTGACGTACGTTCTGTACTCGTCCGTGAACAGCATCGAGTCGGGCAGGACGTGTTCCTTGACGGTCGAGTGGATCGCTGGCGTCGTGCGGCCGTCGATGACGCGCGGACGCACGCGGCCTCTGCGTTCGACCATCGCGAGCATGGTGGGTCGGAAGGACTCGCGGAGCTTCCCGAGCTTGTTGCGCTTCTCGTAGGCGCGCGGCTTGCCGCCGTAGCCGGACTCGTCTACCTCCACGTCGCCGGACAGCGGCGGCTCGCCTTCGTCTGAGAGCAGCGTCCGGATCATCTTGAACATGCGGTGGGCGGTCTTGTACGTGACGCCGATCTCGCGCTCGAGCTGCTTCGCTGAGATCCCGCAGCGCGTCGAGGACATCAGGTACACGGCGAAGAACCAGAGCTGAAGGCTGACGCTGCTCTTGTGGAAGATCGTGCCGGCGGTCGGATAGGCGTGGTAGCCGCAGTACTGGCAGGAGTACGCGGAGCGGCCCTTGATGCGGTGGAACTTGCTCGCCTTCCCGCACTTCGGGCACTCCGTGCCATCCGCGTAGAACTGCTCCTTGAGGTAGGCCAGACACGCTTCGTTGTCCGGGAACGTCTCCAGGAACTGGTTGTACGTGAACGTGCTCTCGCTCGACGGCGAGGGATCGACGGAATCACGGGACCGAGCCATGCACGCATGATACCAGACACACGTACCTGTGTGTAGTAGCTAGATTCCGTGCCGTGCGAGCCGCACGGCCATCTCCTCCGTCATGCCGGGCGGTTATTCGAGCCTAGTCGAAATCTCCCGTCACATAAGCGATTTCGAGGCGAACACGGGTTCTACGTGCTTTGCCGACATACCTGCCTGTATAGTGGTCGAACACACGTTCGTCTTGGAACCCGCCCTAGGAGCGCGTTGCGCGATGGTCGACCTCACGAAGCGCCAGCAGGAGATCTTCGAGTTCATCAAGCGCTACTCGGCGCGCCATGGGTATCCGCCGACGGTGCGCGACATCGGCAAGGCGGTCGGGCTCGCCTCGTCGTCGACGGTCCATGCTCATCTCGCGAACCTCGAGAAGGTCGGGCTGCTGCGCCGCGATCCGACGAAGCCGCGTGCGATCGAGCTGCTCGACCGTGCTGTGGCAGGCGTGCGCGACATCGTGCGGCCCGCTGGGCTGCCGCTCGTCGGCCAGGTCGCCGCCGGGCAGCCGATCCTCGCGGAGGAGAACGTCGAGGAGTACGTGCAGACGCCGGGGATCGTCGGCGGCGAGCACGGCGAGTACCTGCTGCGCGTGCGCGGCGAATCGATGAAGGACGCCGGGATCCTCGAAGGGGATCTGGTGGTCGTCTCGCCGCAGGACACGGCGCATGACGGCGAGATCGTCGTCGCGCTCGTGGGGGAGGAGGCGACCGTCAAGCGCTTCTTCAGAGAGCCCGACCACATACGGCTCCAGCCGGAGAACGCGGCGATGGAGCCGATCCGCACCCGCGAGGTGCGCATCCTCGGCAGAGTGATCGGCCTCATGCGGAGCATGTGATGGCCATGCTGATGGCCGAGCGCGTCGAGCGGCCGGCGTCCCTCTTCGGCTCGGGACCGGCGCAGCCGGCGGTCGCCGTGGTTGCGGCCGGACGCGAGCGTGGCCGCGGCCTGGGTGGCGGGCTGACGCTTGACGACGCGATCGTCGGCGCGTGGGAGGGCCTTTCCGCGCAGGCCGTCGTGGCGTGCCCGTTGTGCGGCGGAGGGATGCGGCCTCACGCCGCGGTCGATGTCGCCGGCCGCTGCGGCGACTGCGGCACGACGCTGAGCTGACGGCAGCTTCCGGTGCAGCGCTTGCGCCCGGCGGGCCGCAAGCTAGGCTGCTCGTTGCAGGCCAAGCAGTCGCGGAGGTCCGCCTTCGAGGAAAGTCGGGACATCACAGGGCAGGGTGGTCGGTAACGCCGACCCGGGGAAACCCGCGGGACAGTGCCACAGAAAGACACCGCCTACGTCCGCTCACGCGGACCGGCAAGGGTGAAATGGTGCGGTAAGAGCGCACCGGCGCCGCGGTGACGCGGCGGCCAGGCAAACCCCACCCGATGCAAGGCCAAGCCGGACCGTTCGCAGGCTGCCCGCCGAGGTCCAGGTCGGCCGCACAGATGGATGGCTGCTCACGACAGAATCCCGCTTACCGGCCTGCTACGGAAAAGCCCCGCCCCGGCGGGGCTTTTCTATGGGCCGATTCGCCGGGGAATCGACACGGTTGCGGATCTCGCCGGGCACGGCACGATCTGTTTTGCAACCGTCCGGCGTGGGCGCCCGGCCTCTGGCCGGCAGCGTTCCGCGCCGCGCTACGACGCTACCAACGGGGCCGGTGATGCTCAACCCGCTGTGTGTGGCGGGGTCGGGGCCTGACCGCAGCCTGGGTAGCGGTGATGCCCGCCTGTCGCGCCAGCGCCTCGTCATCAACGCCGACGACTACCGCGACGCCTGGCAGAGCAGCGACGCGAGCGCGCTGCGCATCGACCTCGCGCCCGGAACGGATCCGTTGCGCGGCATGCAGCTGCTCAAGCAGACGCTCGTCGCGGGATCCGGACTCAACGTCGAGACTGCTGGCGAGCGCGAGCGACGCCAACGCGAGACAGCCCGGCAGGGCCTCACGTCTGACGCAGATCGCCTACCTCGTCCTCGCCGCCACCGCCTTCACCACCGCCGCCATCGCCAGCAACAAAGCCGCACGCGGCCCACCCCGCACAGCATTCCAAGACCGCTAACAGAGCGTCCACCGCCTGACGATCGTGAACGAAACGTCGCCACCTCCCTCGGCCCGGAGGAACGAATCGCGTCGCCGGAAGCGTCAGGCCCGTCCCCGCTGTCATCGACAGCATCGAAAGCAGGCCCGAATGCAGCAGCGGAGTCTCGGCGAGGTCACTGCCGAACAGCGTGTGCAGATCACGCGCAGGCTCAGCGCGCGGAAGCGGTCGTGAAGCGCAACAGGCGTGTCGCATGGCCAGGCGGCGACGTTGATTGGGTGAGGACGACGACAGCATCGGTCGGCGAGGATCTCAATGTCCGTTCGGCGACGACGAGCGATGGCTGACAGCGGGCTTGCCATCGTCGCCACGTCGAGCTAAACCTCGAAGGACTCTCGCTGCCGCTCGTGCGCGCGTTTCACCAGTGGGTGCGCGAGGAGCACGAGCCGGCGGACGTCGGCGAGCAGGCGATCCTGCTGCTGCTGCCGTGCCAGGCGCGCAAGCCGTACGCGCTGTCGCCCGAGCATCAGGCG